>PALV01000001.1 GCA_002706685.1 Gammaproteobacteria bacterium
GCGAGTCGCACGTAAACCACTACCAGAACCGGAAACATAATCACGGTAAGGATCGTCGGCCACTGCAACAGAAATCCAAACATGATCAGGATAAATGCGGTGTACTGCGGGTGGCGGAAACGGGCATACCAGCCGGTAGTCGCTAGCGACCGAGTCTGCTGCGCCTTGTGCAGTACACCCCACGCCGAGGCCAGCAAAAAGAAACCCAAAATGATCAGAACATTACTGGCGATATGCAGCGGATCCCAATGTGGGCTGCCTTCAAAACCAAGCAACGTGTGCAACAGGTGGCCGTTTTCGTGGGACAGAAAATCAATGCCAGGATATTTTTCCGCCAACCAGCCGGAGAGAAAATAAATGGTTAATGGAAAGCCATACATCTCAGTAAATAGGGCAATAACAAACGCCGAGAAAGCGCCAAAGCTTCGCCAGTCGGTTTTGGTTTGCGGCTTGGTAAAGCTGAAGGCAAAGAAGATAAATATCGCCGAATTGAGTATCACCAGCGTCCAAAGGCCGTAAGCAGATTCACCGTGCATGCTTCTCCTCCTGTAATGTATTGGGTTAATGGTGGTGACGATTTTCGTTTTCTCGGCGGCCTTCTTCCAAACCACGTTGATAGGCATCGTGCTCGGATTCATCCTCGTGCTGGCCATGGTCACCATGACCGCCATGCCCCCCATGTCCTCCGTGCATAAATAAATGCATAAACGGACAGGCTAAGAGAATCAAGAAAGGCAAAAACTGCCAGACGTGCTGCCGGTGCTCAATCAATAGGAAATAGCTTGCCGCTGCAATTAAACCCAAGGCGGCCAGACCTTTGGGGGTCAACCAGAACGATGGTTTTTGGGTTGCCATGTCACACCTCATTAATGAAATTGAAATGTTCCGCCTATTGGTCGGCACTGTTTACCGGTTGTCAGATTATTTATCCACATTCAGTTTTACCCGCTTGAGGCGCAAAGAATTGCCGATCACCGACAGGGAGCTGATGGTCATAGCGATCACCCCGATCATGGGATGGAGCAGGCCCACGGCGGCAATGGGGATGGCCGCCAGGTTGTAGAACCAGGCCCAGAACAGGTTTTCCACTATCTTGCGGAAGGTCGCCCGTGACAGGCGAATGGCTTCCACCACCTTGGACAGTTCGCCTTTCACCAGGGTGACATCCGCCGCTTCGATGGCGACGTCGGCGCCGGCACCGATGGCGATGCCCACATTGGCCTGTTTGAGTGCCGGCGCGTCGTTGATGCCGTCGCCCACCATGGCCACCAGCTGGCCATATTTGTCCTGCAGCTTTTTGATGGCGTCTACCTTGCCTTCCGGCAAGACACCCGCCAGCACCTCGTCGATACCCACCTGATCGGCGACGTGTCGTGCGGTGCGTTCGTTGTCCCCGGTGATCATGACGGTATGAATGCCCAACTGGTGAAGAGCGGCAATGGCAGCTTTCGAGTCTTCCTTTATGGTATCGGCCACGGCGACAATGCCGGCCGCGCGGTGTCCGACGGCCACCAGCATGGCGGTCTTGCCCTCTTTTTCCAACCGAACCAGGGCCTCTTCCAGGTCGCTCAGCTCGATATCCGCTTCATTGAGAAGCCGGCGGCTGCCGACGCGAATGAGCTGGTCGTCGACCCGGCCTTCCACACCACGGGCAGTGATGGCTCGAAAATCCCTCACGGTGGGAACTTCCAGGTTCTTTTCCCTGGCGCCCTCCACGATCGATTGTCCCAAAGGGTGTTCGGAGCCAGCTTCCACTGATGCGGCGAACCTAAGTACATCGGCCTCATTAAAATCGGCGGTGGCGATGACATCGGTAAGTGCCGGTTCGCCTTTGGTGATGGTGCCTGTTTTGTCGAGGACCACGGCCTTTATATCTTTCAGCGACTGGATGGCTTCGCCGGAGCGAATCAGAACACCGGATTCTGCGCCGAGTCCCGAGCCGACCATGATGGCTGTGGGAGTGGCCAGCCCCAGGGCACAAGGACAGGCGATTACTAAGACGGAAATTGCCGCCAAAACCCCCAACATTAGGGGCGAAAGCTCTGGGTTGACCCAAGGCAGGAACTCGGCACCCCAGTAGAGAATTGGTCGCAGCGGCTCAGCGAACAGCACCCACACCACAAGGCTCGTCAAACTGATGACAATAACTCCCGGGACAAATTTTGCGGTCAGTTTGTCGGCAAATTCCTGTATGGGCACCTTTGAACCCTGTGCCTGCTCCACCAACCCGACGACCTGTGACAGGAAGGTATCGGCACCCACCCGGGTGGCCCGCACCTGAAGCATGCCCTCCTTGTTGATGGTCGCACCAATCACCCCGTCGCCGGGCCCTTTTTCCACCGGCACTGACTCCCCGGTGGCAATAGATTCATCCAAATGGCTGCTACCCTCGACGATTTCGCCGTCGGTCGGTACCTTGGCGCCGGGCCGGACCACCATGATGTCTCCCACTTGTAATTCTGCCACCGGGACTTCAACTTCCTGCCCGTCCCGCAACACAGAGGCGGTCTTGGCGCCGAGCTTCAGCAGCTTTTTGATCGCCTGCGACGCTCTACCCTTGGCCCGGGTTTCAAGGTAGCGGCCGAGCATGTGGAATGTCATGATGGTGGTGGCCATCTCAATAAAGGAGGTCATGGGATAAACAAATCCCACCAGTCCAATCAGATAGGGTGGCAGGCTGCCCATGGAGATGAGCACGTCCATATTGGCGGTGCGGTTGGTGAGGGAGCGCCAAGATGAGCGGTGAGTGGCCCAACCACCCCGGAGGAACACCACGGGAAAGCCGAGCAGGGCCACCCAGGCCAGATAGCCTGACACCGGCACCCAGAGCATGTGTACCATCATCAGCACCATGATCAGGGTGGTGGGTATGGCGGCGAACCACAGGCGCTTCCATGCCTGGTCGAGGTAGCGCTCCTCTACAGCTTCGTCCACTGCTGTGTCCGCTTGGGCCCGGCTTTCACTAACGCCTGCCACTTCGTATCCCGCCTTCTCAATGGCAACTTTGATCCTTTCCGCATCCACCGTTGCCACATCAAAACGAACCGTCACCTTGTGATTGGCAATATTGGTGGAAGTATCAGTAATGCCAGCAAGGCGCTTGACGGAGCTGGAAACAAGCCCAGCACAGTGATCGCTACCCATGCCTGGTACCATGAATACGGCTTCGCCGATTTTTCTGGAGGGTATGGATGTTATACTATCCACGTCGTAGCCAGCTTTTTCAATGGCGCTGCGGATCTGGTTGTCGCTGGTCAGCTTGGCGTCGAATTCAACCTGGACACGGTGATTGGCAATATTGGTGGTGAGGCTGATGATACCCGGCAGCCGCTCAACCGAAGTGGTGATCAGACCAGCGCAGTGGTTACTCCCCATGCCTGGCACTATCAGTTGAACGAACTTACTTTTCGGGCTGTTGACTGATTTCGACGAGGGAAATGCTGTGGGGTGATCCATGTATCTCTCCAATTTTCAGACCATTTTTTACGGAAGAGGCAATCTCTTTTCAATTTATTAAGCAGCTAACAAACCAGATTTCACGCCTGTAGCATGCATAGGCTTACCAACTGCTAGTTACTCCAACCATCAGCCATAAACTAATTGATTTGGGTCGAAGGAAAACCCGCTCGATCCAACGCCTCTATCAGAGCGCTAGACTCGACCATGCCAACGACCGAAGCGACACCCGTCGCCAGGTCCATACACGCATCGTTTACGCCGGAAACAGTGCGTAGCGTTTGCTCAATGCTTTTTACACAACCACCGCATGTGGCGCCTTGCACCTGTAATCGCTGTAGGGGGATATCGCTATGTGAGCCAACACTGCTACCAGTAGTATCTACAGTGGATGACTTGCTGGCGCAGCAACAGCCGTCCCGGTGATGGGTAGGACTCTCGAAATTCTGTGTATTCATGACAAAACCTTATGTTAATTTACTGAGCAAACTCTTCAATTAGGTGACAGATCATATCGCCGGTCGGCACCTTATCCGGCTTTTGGCTCCATTCGATCGCGGCCTGTTGCATGCGTTCCCGAAGTTGCTGAGTCTCCGCGAACCGTTGCTCAGTTTCATTCAGGCGGTGTTCAATCAAGCGGCGCACGGTTGGGCAAGGAGACTTTTTCTTATCCGCGTGGTTCAAGATTTCCTGAATATCCTCAACGGAAAAGCCCAGTTGCCGTGCACTTAGCGCGAATCGCAAGCGGTTGTAATCACTTTCGCTGTATTCCCGATATCCATTGGTTTTGTTCTTACCCGGTTTCAGAATCTTGATCCGGGTATAAAACCGCACGGTATCGGCCGTAACTCCTAAACGCCTGGCCATTTCGATAACTTTCACACAGCCCTCCTCGCAGCTCAGTCTGACTATCGCAAGATTCAGATTAACCCCGAAGCTCTGTTCCTTGCCTTGATATGAGTCAATCATCAGTTCCAAACCCGAGAGAAAATCCAAAGACTTTATCCGGCTTTTTGCAACCTTACACCTGTGTCCAAGACACAGGTCAAGAAATTTTCATTAACAGGCATCAAGTTTCTGTACTCAACACTACACGCCCCTCGATCTGTAGCCTTTACGCCGTCAACCGTCAATATTGGCCAGATATCCTGTCACGTCGCTTCCGCATTGAATCGACCCATACCCAACTCCCAAGCGGCACTTAGACTTGTACATTGTCATCGCAGAACGAAGTTTCTGACCTTAGGATGACCCGTGTATTACATTGCTGTAATGAACGTGTAATCCTGTTTTCTGACTCGTCGGAACGCACGTTGCTCCCAGCGCAAAGCGGCAGAACCGTCAGCAAAAATTTCAAAGGTTCAAAAACCAGAATCCACAAAGGCGAAACCACTCACGACACAGGTATAGGGGTTGCTATACCAGCGGAATTACCAGTCTTATCAGGCCTTTTCGGGGACGCCGAAAAATGCATATGAGAGCCGCGCTAGCAGTGGTCCCGGCACGGTATAGAACATATCGCAAGCGTTGTGACTCATAGTATTTATATAATATGACCTGGTGGCCCCAACTATTCCCTAGATTGAACAGGCCGACGCACAGTGATTTGTCGAAAAAGAGCCTTAGTCGCAATGACCAGTTGGGCACTTATCACAGGCTTTGAAGTAAATCACTACTGTCGGCATTTTGGTGACAGTGCATTGTCGAAACTGTGAGGCTAAGTCCGGCCGCCTAATCACCACGGCCATTCGGGTTGATAGGGTGGGAAGTGACTGCAGGAACTGGAATCGTATGATCCAGATCCGCTATCGAGACGAACGAGCCATGATTGAGCGCGTTTGCCCATGCGCGAAGGTGAATGGACCTTCTCACCCTTTCGAGAAGCATTTTATGCATCCTCTCAGCGCTCCTACTTTGGCCAATTGCCGGTCCACTTTCAAATACCATATTAATTTATGAAAAAAGAATTACCTCAAAATTACATTTTTGTAATCTCCAGATCATGTTTAAGACAGAATAAAATCGTTATAATCAGGCTGTTTAAGCCGTCTTAACACTATTTATTCTGCTAAGTCAGTCGAACAAGGAGGAATCACAAATGTCAGACTCCAAGACAGCTGAACTGTACCGAATGGTAACGGAGGACCATGTGTGTCCTTACGGCTTAAAATCGAAACACCTACTGAAAACTCAAGGACTTCAGGTGGAAGACCACCACTTAAAAGACCGGGAAGAAATCGAGGCATTCAAGGCCGAACACGATGTAGATACCACCCCACAGACATTTATCGATGGCGCCCGGATTGGTGGTTATGATGAACTACAGACTTATTTTGGTAAAGAACCCACAGATGAGGACGAAACAACTTATTGGCCTGTTATCAGCCTTTTTACCACTACTTTCCTGATGGCATTGGGAGCAGCTTCGATCGCTGAAGGACAATGGCTGTCCCTACGCACTTTTGAATGGTTCATCGCGTTTTCAATGTGTGCTCTTGCGTATCTAAAGATTCGGGATGTGGAAAGTTTTTCGACCATGTTCCTTAACTATGATCTTCTAGCCCAAAAATGGGTACCGTACGGGTACGTATACCCCTACGGAGAGGGTATTGCCGGCGTGCTTATGATTGCCGGGGTGCTAAACTTTGTTTCGATCCCCATCGCCTTGGTCATAGGCACAGTAGGTGCCATCTCGGTTTTTAAAGCCGTCTATATTGAGAAACGAGAACTCAAATGTGCTTGCGTCGGAGGCGAAAGCAATGTGCCATTGGGTTTTATATCACTCACGGAAAACCTCATGATGCTCGGCATGGGGGTATGGATGCTTGTCAAGCATAGCACTCTAGGATAGAAGCGACCAACAGGTTCTCAACGTAATGTGCTTTCGAGATGCCGAATTGGCGACTTCCTCCTTCACACAACAAAATCTTCGGCACATTGGGGAATCGCAGTCTCTAAGCCTACACGAAGGGCAGGTATGGCAGACCTTTCTACAGCGTCCGATTTCTAAATTGTAGTTAAGGCTTAATGGACCTTGACTGACGCCTTAGACAAAGCTTTGTAGTTCACAAAATGAAACATACCAAGGGCTGATACATTCCATGATCGGGGGGGGACGATTGCCATGACCACCAACTCCCTGTCGGTGATCGGTAATTTTTGCGTCCAAAGCGGGTGAGGCTGGATATAGTCTATATGACGGATTTGATACCAAAGTGAAAACCCCGTCTAATGGACCATATAGAAAATATTCTATGAAAAAAAGACCAAATATAGGGTGATGATCACAGTCTACACGGCATTACAACGAGCATTCTCGTAGGTGCAGTGCTATGCTTTATCTTCGCTGAACATGGCGCCAAGTCCTTCAGTATCTGCCTTTGATGATTATGCCGCATTGCCCACTGATGCACATCTGCATGCACAAGGCACACTGCGATGCGCACGATCATGATCATGCCAACGTTGGGCATAATCACCAAAATGAAGAAGAGGCTTCTTGCCGCCGCATGGAAGAAAAACGCAGGCAAGTGGATCTAAAACTGTGATCGTGATACCTGAAAAATCATGGCTTCCCTATCTGGGTTACCGTTTTGTGTTCCGGATATCGATCAAGCTAGCTGCCAGGAGCCTGACAATGAGCAACAATGAGTATCGACTGAGTGTTTCGGCAGTTAAACTCATTAATAGTCACCTAGGCCTTTTTGAACCGGCTAATGCCGTAAATTTGAGCGCAGCGATTGCAGAGACTGGCCAATTATATGGTCTGGATGAGGTCGATTTCGATCAAAAATATGCCAAGTCTAATTCTACATACGACACATTTCAGCTGCACGTGCAAAGGGTGTAAGAAAGTTTGGACAATCACGTTATTCAACTGACGCGGGTCTGGTGGGCACAAGTCAAGATTGACGATTACTTGTTCTGCTTCCGGCTATCCGTAAATTCGGTCGACTCATTATGAATACCTATCCAAAATTTACCAATGTTGCCTGGATGCTAGTGGTTACTCTGCTTTGGGCCATCTGCTTTCCGTTCATCGTGACCGGGCTACCTGATGCCCCACCCTTGCTGTTTGCTGCTTTGCGTGCTTTTCTGGCCAGTGGAATACTTTTTGCGGTGTACATGGTAAAGCGCGTGCGCGAGCCATATCTTTTTAACCTCCAGGACACTGGCCAGTTGGGCCTCATCGGGTTGTCGTACACGGCGATGGGCTTTGGCGGCATGTTTTTAGGGGCCGGTCATCTGTCTCCAGGGCTGGCAACTGTTCTGGCAAGTACGCAGCCATTGATTGCTGCGGCAATCGCTGCCGCTTGGCTGGGGGAAACTTTGAAGACCAAGGGCATAGCCGGGCTGTTCGTCGGTTTTTTGGGCGTCGCCTTGCTTTCTTGGTCCGGATTTGGCAATAACAATGCCGGTTTTTTGTGGGGAATCATCTGGGTTCTTATGGGCGCTTTTGGAGTGGCCATTGGCAACATCCTGTTAAAAAAGCGTGGCGGGGGATCAATTGCCGCACCCATGGCTGTCCAATTGTTAATAGGCGGCGGAATACTTTTGCTTGCATCTGCGATCAGCGGTGAACAATGGGATATTCGGTGGACATTTCGATTCACCGGTTCCTTGCTCATTCTATCTGCTTTGGCGACAGCCGCCATGGTATTCTTGTGGTTCGGGCTACTGGCTCGTGCGCCTTTGAATCAACTGAACGTTTTCAGCTTCCTGACCCCGGCGCTTGGCCTGCTTATTGGCTATTTGTTCTTTGATGAACGGCTGCAACTCGTCCAGATCTTGGGAATCATTGTGATCATTTTTGGTATTGCCTTAATGCACACTAGCGACGCTGTCCTAGATCCTACCCATAAAGCAGGGCTTTCTTCGCCAATTAAACCACTAGGCTCGTGAATGAATCGACAAAGAAACAATGACTGAAACAACATTTACCCAATAATGAGTACACTTTTTCACCACAATGAAAAGAGGAAACTAGCTATGAACAGTTCGAACGCACCTGGGATCCATTTGCGTATCATCCCGTTAGGCAACACCCTGTCACTTCTGCTGGTAATCAGCTACCTGCTGTGCGTTGGCTTTGGCCTAGTCGCCCCGGGACAGATGCGCATGTATGAGGCGTGGGCACCGTTGCTACCTGGTTTTGAATGGCTTACGTGGACGGGATTTTTAATTGGATTGATAGAAGTCTATCTGTACGGTTGGTATATTGCCGTCTTGTTTGTCCCTTTGTACCTCTGGTCCTCAAAAGACAGACATTGAAATTTTTTGACGCCCATAATGCTTTTTCCTTGTCGTGGTTCCAACGGCATTTGTTCTGGCCAACTAAATCTGGCGCGTGGCAGCAACACGTGAGCTTCAAGACCGGGCGCATTGCTGTTAAAAGTGTAGCTACTTGATCATTTCGAAAAAAGCCTTCAATGAGTAAACCGGAAGGGAATCACCAAACAGAGAAAGGTATGATCAAAAGAGTATTCGGGGACGCAATCGACGGTCCGGAACACAGATACATCCCCCGTTTTCCAGAGCTTCCTCTAGCGGGGTTCGGGTTTCTGACGCATTTCTTATGGGAAATGCTCCAGGTGCCTTGGTATAGCGGAATGGCAGAGGCATCCCACGCTTCGGTGGTTTGGTTATGTACACGCGCCACAGGCGGTGATGTCGTGATTCTTTTAATCAGCTTCTGGCTGGCATCGGTAACCTGCAGTAACCGACAATGGCTGCTCAGAGGCGATCGAAAACCTGCGGTCGTCCTGATTATCACGGCTCTCGTCGTCACTGTCGTCCTAGAATGGCTAGCGATTGGTCCACTGGAACGATGGACGTATGCCGACTCTATGCCAATTATCCCGATGCTTGACGTGGGTTTGACCCCTGTGTTTCAGTGGCTGTTGTTGTCACCGGTGATAATGTGGCTGGCGCGCCGACACATGCTTGGTTACACCGCCCTCTTACCGTGCAAACCAAGCTAATCGCGCGGGATTATTGACCGCAAGACAGGGGGAGAACGAACGCAGCTATGATATGAGATGACCGAGTTCGTCTTTTTAGCGCTCCTTTCATGGTCTGATAGAGGCGGTGATCAGTGTTCGCAGCTCTCCTGCTCTGCGTTTTCCATCTTCTGCTCCGTCATGCCCTGCATTAACTCAATATGATCCCGTCTTTCCTCATTCTCCATACCTATGCGCTCGCCTTTACGCTGTCATCATGCATGCGATGGTCTTGGCATTGCCCCTGATTCCCCCGTTTGCCGCTGTCCGCCTGGCAAGGTCTCGGCCAGCATCGGCGTCAGGGGCATTATTGAATTAGCCAACAGTGCTTGCAGTAAAATTTCTATTTTGCGGTCTCCATATAAGTAAGTGTTACTGAACTCACTCTCGTGCATACCGCTGGAATTGTGACTATGCAATAAACTGAAACTCTGAATGCTGAGGGAGTTGAGCCACCGACTTTTGTGCGCAACAATGGGGTGATTACGACAAAAGCTGTACAATACCTCTCTGCATCAGTTTCCAGGAGAAGCAGGCTTTGTACTCTATCGATAATTCTTCAGACCGAGCAGAAGCGGAAAGGTTGAACCAGCACTGCATTTGCGTCACACTTGACCAGTCAGCAATCGTTCACAATATTGCCGATCAACTGGGTGACAACGCCGACGAAATCCTCTCCAGCGCTGCTTGGCAGCAATTTTTCTCGAGCACCGCAGTGTTTATCCGTGAGCAGATACTGGAACAAATGAAAGGCACTGTCCATGCTCTGGAAGCTGTGGCCACACTCCCCGACTATCGTCGTCGTGTATTATCGTGGGCACCACAGAGCGCGCAGGTCGACTCGGGACCATCAGGCGCATTTATGGGCTACGATTTCCACTTGGGAGCGGATGGTCCTCGCCTTATTGAAGTAAATACCAATGCCGGTGGCGCATTCCTCAACGCCGTAATGGGACATGCCCAGATTCAATGTTGTGGTGCATCAACACGCATATCAGGCGCGGAGAGCTTTGACTCTGCCGTGGTTGCGCAATTCGACAGTGAATGGCGCGCACAGCGCGGCAGCGGCCGACCCAAAACAATAGCCATAGTGGACGAGCAACCAGCCGAACAGTACCTGTATCCCGAATTCAGACTGGCACAACAGTTGTTGCGGAACAATGGGTTCGATGCATTAATACTGTCTCCCTCAGATCTCCGGTATAAGGATGGCGCACTGTATAGCGGCGACAAACAGATCGATATGGTATATAACCGCCTGGTGGATTTCGGACTGCAAGCTCCTGAGCAGGCGGCCCTGCGCTCGGCATGGCTGGAGGGCAGCGCTGTCATCACGCCCAATCCTTTTGTTCATGCGCTTCGCGCAGACAAGCGTAACCTGGCACTGTTATCTGATCGTGATACCTTGCTCGACTGGGGGCTAAGCCGCGAACATTCTGAATTCCTACAGCATGGCGTACCGCGCACCGTGCAAGTGAATGCAACCAACGCCGATGAGCTTTGGCAGCAGCGAAAGCAATTGTTTTTTAAACCGGTGGCAGGTCATGGCAGCAAAGGTGTCTACCGCGGCAGCAAGCTGACCAAAGGTACATTTGCCCGTATTCTTGACAGCGATTATATCGCTCAGGCTTATGTACCTCCTTCGGAACGAGTGGTTTTGGTTGATGGAGAACAGCAGATGCTCAAGGTTGATGTGCGTCTTTACACCTACAAGGGCGCCGTTCTATTGGCTGCAGCGCGGCTCTATCAGGGGCAAACAACCAATTTCCGCACACCGGGGGGTGGTTTCGCCCCGCTGCTGCTGTTAAATTCAGCTGAATAGGCCTTGGCTCTGCTAAGTTCCGAAAACCGTGATTAATTGGGAGTCGTGTTGCCAGAATCAGTAATCACGCTTACAAATCATCCATCCGTCCGAGTTGCCGAACCAGCAGCTTTGTTTCATTCTCCTCCATGTCGAGCAGCAGTTGCATCAGCTCTGCAGCTTCTGGGATCTCTGCCTTGCGCAGCAGAGTGCGGTACAACTCAATGACTTGCTCATGAAAATCGATGACTTCAGCGCTGATCGCATCAGCATCCATTTTCGCGTAGTGATCATCACAATCGAGATGTGTCTTAATCGGATTATGAGGAATGTAATCGTAGACATACGTCTTTGCCGCCTTGGGATCAGCCTGATGTTCAAAGCCAGCCACCATTTTTTCCATGGCAGTTTCACAGGACGCAAGATACTCCAGCAGCATGGCCGTGCGCTCTTCATGGTGCAATTTCGCACAGTGTGACAGGCATTGCGCCAGTTGCGCATGCAATGAGCGGGACCATTCGATCAGATCGAAAAACGTTTTGATTTCCATGCCAGATGTTTCCTTGATAAATATTACGTTACGTTCGCTGATCATTATTAATTCAGCGATTAGATACCAGGTTATTCACTCATCATGTCGCCGGGCTTTCTCCGCCGGCCATTGAGCAAAAGCAAGAAAGTACAACAGAACCAGATTCACCAAGGGTATCAGTATCAAAAATCCTAAAAAACCTGGATACCCTGTACGTTGACATATACGCCACGCCGGGATCACAGCCACAATTGCGATTACCAGCATCCACAGCCAGTGTTCTGCCCACATTGTATTTCCCGCCATTTCATTCCCCATCATGGTGCTATCCTCCATTTCATTTTTCGTTTTTAGTGATGACCTTCATGAGATTCGTCACCCCCGGCATCTCGTGCCTCCGAAGTTCTCTTGAGAAAGATTTGCTCGGCAACTGCAATCACGATCATTGCAACAACTGCAACCCCGATTACGAAGGGGTCCGTGTTCAGCTTAACCCAGACGAAACCACCAAGCGCGAGCAAATCAAGCAGAATCGCCACAACAGGCACCCAAGCATTGGCATTTATATCCTCGCGTAAATAACGCAGCACTCCCCAATGGATGGCAATGTCCATGATCAGGTAAAACACAATACCCAGCGCAGCTATTCGGGACAGATCGAAAAATGCAGTTAAAACCAGCCCCAAAACTACGGTGTAGACCAGTGTGTGTTTCTGTATACTGCCGGGCATACCAAAGTGGCGATGCGGAACAAGCTTCATTTCTGTCAGCATGGCTAACATACGTGACACTGCAAATACGCTGGCAAGGATTCCGCCGGCAGTGGCCATCATGGCAATGGCTACCGTGAACCACACACCATACTCACCCAGCGCTGGCCGTGCGGCGGCGGCAAGCGAATAGTCTCGTGTCTCGATGATTTCGGCAAGCGAGAGGTTGCTCGCAACCGCAAAGCCTACCAGGGTGTAGATCACCACACAGGCTGCAATGGAAATCACTATGGCGCGTCCGACGTTCCGTGTTGGGTCCTTAACCTCCGAGCCACTATTGGTAATCGTGGTGAAGCCTTTGAAAGCCAAAATACCCAGAGCGGTAGCGCCCAGAAAGTTGCCGACTGTGCCTGTTTCTCTTGAGTTCGAGAAATCAACAGCGAGGCTGTCTGCTATCCATACCCCCACTAATCCGAAAATCAGTATACCGCCTATCTTCAGGATCCCGATAAAAGAGGCGACACCCTGAATCCATCGATTCCCGGACAAGTTGACCAAAAAGGCTGCAACTATTAGAGACACGCCCAACACAGGAATCATCAGACCAGTATCATCACCGCCAAAGAGTTGTATGGTATACGCGCCAAATGTACGTGCCAGGAAACTTTGCGCAATTACCATTGAAAAGTACATTAACAAAGCATTGAACGCGGTAGGTAGTCGGTTCCCGTATGCCTTGTGCAGGTACATACCAATGCCACCGGCAGACGGATAGGCATTGGATATCTTGATGTAAGAATACGAACTGAAGCTCACGATTACCGCGGCAGCCAGAAATGCCAACGGAAACAATACGCCCGTCATTTGTGCCATCTGCCCTGTCAACGCGAAGATACCTGCACCTATCATGACACCAGTGCCCAGCATCACGATGCCGCCCAACGTTAAACTGTCTTTGGCGTAGCTTGATTTGCGATCATTTTTGTCGTCGGATACCATGCTCAACGCTCTCCTGTATTAGCGGATTAGCCTGTCGGGCCGGATTCGAGATTTAATTTATGCCTCCTCCCCTTGCGCACGGTGGACGGTTGCGCACGGTGGACGGTGGACGGCATTAAGGTCCAACATTCGTAGTCAAATGGACCGTCATGGCCAGTATCCCCAGCGCCATTACCATTTCCAACCCAATAGAGCGAGCCAGACTTTGTCTGCCAGTGTCTACGTACAGACGAGAGACAAGAAAAAATTTATTTAAAGCGCCCAGCGTCAACAGAGCAACCACAGCAAGTAGTTTAATAAGCATGGCTTGACCATACGGGGTACTGAACAATTGGTCGATTGAGGACAGTAGCTGAGTCAGCAAATACACGCCCGCAGTGAGCAACAAAGCCACTAAATAGATGGCAAACCGACCAAATTTTTCCATAACAGTCTTTAACTTTGCACTCGAAACATCTGCGTTGCACAAAAGCCACAAGGGATACAAAGACCCTATCCACAGAAGAGCGGCTGCAACATGAATCACAATGCTCAGACGGGGAAGAATGCCAAGTTCGGCGATATGCCCCATCATAGTAAACGAAAAAAACAGTGATGCCAGAGCGCTAAGGCCAAACACAACGTACAGGTAGTAGAGCCGAGATCGTTCACGATATTGCCACATTAGCATCGCGGCAATCGCGATCGTAAAACCGGCGAACCTTGTCCCTGTGGCATAGCCGAGTGGTGACTGACCGATGATCAAAGCCATTTGAGGATCAAACATGCCACGCAACCCGTTTTGATTGATTGCGCCGAGCTGCGTTAGAAATGTCACCATTGTCGCCACAGCTCCAAGCATTGCCCCAAGGATGATATAGCGACGCATTCGCCCGCTGATGTCGTCTCCGAAATCCCGGCTCAGATAAAGACTGAATGTACCACCAGAAACAGTGCTTGCGCCAACCAGGACAAGCAATTTACTGACCAAGTACCAGATATCCCAGGGGCTCATATCAGTGAGCGTGCCCGTGTTCGGAGTGCCCCATATCGGATGTGTCCTCGCTCTGCATATTTTGCATATGATTGCCGTGCGCAGACATCGCGTCCGACGTCAGGGTGAAATCAGAGCTGCCGTCCATCGTGTGGCCGTCAGCCCCCATAATTGTCCATTCCACCTCGTATTGTCCTTGTTGAAGGTTTGTCAGTGGCACAACAAATTGACGCTTCGTGTCGGCGGTGGGATTAAATCCAATATCTATTGAGTGTTGTCCTGCATGCAAAAGGGCCAGACGCAAAAGTCGAACATCTGCATTAAAGTTTAGTTCCAATGCAGATAGCGGCATATTGATCACGGCACCCTCCGCTGGAACGATTTCGGAGAGCTCTGTATGGGCCCGCAACGCACCCGTTTGCAACAAAATCAAGCTCGACAGTAAAATTGTCAACCGGTTTACTTTTCTCATATTCATTTCCCGATAATGTATTGATTGTTAAAACCAGAACCGAACACCCGCCACCAGGCGAGTGTCACGCACCGGCGCCCCCTCTGCTCTTTGGTAGTCAGCAGTTTTACCATAACTCCCTGTCCACTCGAATCCGAAATAGGGCGCGAATTGACGTGAAAACTCATAACGTAGCCGCATTCCTAAAGCAGAAGTTGAAAGACCGCTTCCCACCCCATTCGATAAATCGTCGTTACCATAAAACGTCAATTCGGCTCGTGACTGCAAAATTAACCGCTGCGTAAACAATAGTTCGTATTCAGCCTCGAAGGTCAGCGCTGAGCGCCCACCTTCCGCAATATATGCCGTTGCATCAAGTTCGAACCAGTATGGTGCGAGTCCTTGGATACCAACTGCCAGCCATTGGCGATCCTCACCCTCATCATTGTTATCGAAACGCACACCCAGTTGTGTGTCGAAATAGGCATTCAGGGCACGCGCCCAAAGCAGGTCTGTCTCACTTTCCTTTAATGTGCCCTCCTCGACTTCGCCTTCTAGTTTGACAACAGCTTTGTTGTAGGTGGACCCATACCAGCCTTGAAGATCAAACACAGCGGTCTTGTTGTCTGGATCATATTCCAACCGGTCGCCCAACACTGACCAGAACTGATGCTCATCGGCCAGTTTCAGTTGCCGTGGACCTGGTCGGGCGTAGGGCCCCTCAGTTAGCGAATAACCATCGGAGTACGCATGGGGGTCTCGCGCGTCCGCAGGTGCTTCCGCTCCTTGCATCTGCATCTGACCGTGGTTCATAACGCCATTATTAGTCGCAGGACTTTCCGAAGAAGCCGTTGCCATCTCTGAGTCCGCATGCCCTGCATGGGCGTCTACCATCGGGTTCAGGTTATGCCCGGCATGTGGGTCATTCGGCTGCGCCCAAAGCGCAACTGGCATGATCAACGAACCAAAAACCATCAAGACTCTACTAGAGCTGCAAATGTTAATTTTATACATCACGATACAACCACCTCCCGGAACATGCCTGCGTCCATGTGAAACAATAAATGGCAGTGCCAGGCCCAACGCCCAAGGTCATGAGGGGTGGTGAGAAAGCTTATTCGTTGTGCCGGCTGCACCGGAATCGTATGACGCCGCACAAGGAAGTCACCCTGGTCGTTCTCCAGGTCGCTCCACATCCCATGCAGGTGCATGGGATGGGTCATCATGGTGTCGTTTTGCAGAATCACCCGAATCCTCTCTCCATGTTTCATTGATATCGGGGTACTCTGGCCGAACTCTAGTCCATCAAAAGACCAACTATACCGTTCCATGTTGCCCGTCAAATGCAACTCGATCTCCCGAGTCGGCAGTCTCTGATCAACTGGTCCGCCGATAGTCTTCAAATCGGCAAGGGTTAACACACGTCGACCATTTTGTCGAAGACCAACGCCCGGGTCGTCTAAATTGGTACGGGGCGTATGGACAAGCATATCTACAGATGGCCCGTATTCGGAACGCGCGTGGTTGACGCTGGACGAGGGTATGGCTAAAGGATTGGAATGCATGACATGCTGACTGTGGTCCATCGCCATTTCACCGTGGTCCATGTCCATACCCATGTCATTGTGATTCATGCCGGCGTGATCCATCGAACCCATCATATCGCGCATTGCCAGCCATTCTACGGCATCAAGCGCCGGTGTCGGTGCCGTAAGTCCATGCCGAACTGCGAGTGTGCCTCTGGCGTAGCCGGTACGCTCCATGCTTTGCGAAAAGATCGTATAGGCGTCATTTTCGGGCTCTACCACCACATCATAGGTTTCCCCGGGCCCAAACCGAAACTCATCAACAGAAACTGGTTCGACATTTTGACCGTCGGCCTGGACTACGGTCATTTTCAAGCCAGGAATTCGAATATCATAAAAGCTATTGCCAGCAGCATTGATAAATCGCAATCGAACTCGTTCGCCGGGTGAGAACAGACCCGTCCAGTTGCCTGCTGGTGTTTGACCATTCATCAGGTAGGTTAAGGTTGAGGCAGATAGATCGCCCAGATCAGTAGGATTCATGCGCATCTGATTCCACATGCGACGCTTGTTGAGAGCACCCGCCAAGCCTAGCGTCGATACGTCGCGCATAAAACCAGGCACTGTAGGCTGATTGAAGTTGTAGACATCGCTTTGGGCTTTCAGTTTGCTAAACACCCGCATCGGGTCTTCGTCGGTCCAATCAGACAACTGCACCACATAGTCTCGGTCTGCTCGTATAGTTTCGCCGTCACGAGGCTCAACAATCAAAGCACCGTACATTCCCGTAATTTCCTGAAAACCGCTATGAGAGTGATACCAATATGTTCCGCTTTGCTGAAGCGTGAACCGGTACTCAAAGGTTTCTCCAGGCGCTATGCCGTCAAAACTTATGCCCGGCACTCCATCCATCTGGTAGGGTAAGATGATGCCGTGCCAATGAATGGAAGTCGCTACTGCCAGGTGATTGGTCACACGAATGGTGACTTCCTCACCTTCGCGCAGACGCAATGTCGGCGCCGGTATAGAGCCGTTGATAGTCGTTGCCATACGGACTTCACCGGTAAAGTTCACCGGCGACTCAGCTATCACAAGCTCAATTTGATTGCCGCTGAGCACGGGCGCCGTACCCGTGTGAGTCAACGTCGCGCCTGCCCGGCTGGCAGCCTGCAACACTGCGGGAAAGGCCGCCAGCACGCCACCAGCAGCCAAGCCCTGTACGAACCTTCGCCGGTTTACATTGATTGGGAATGACAATGGTTGTTCAGACTTTTTCATAGGAGCAGCTCCTTTCGCCGATGCCTTTATCGTCAATACGTTTATAGTGCCGATACAATCCAGTTGAGAGTTGACAATGGTAGCGAAATCGACCTGTCAAGAGGATGACGTCTACATTACATTGTTGTAATCGTCGTGTAATCTGACTGTCGGATGCAGTAATCTATAGTGGCAAGGCACTAATCAGGAGAGGCACGCTATGCGATTGCTCGTAGTGGAAGACGAAACAAAGACTGGCAACTACATTCGCCAGGGCCTATCTGAGGCTGGCTTTGTCGTTGAGCTAGTTCGCAACGGCCTGGACGGATACCACTTGGCCATGACAGAGTCTTTTGACCTGATTATCCTCGATGTAATGCTCCCGGATGTAGACGGGTGGCGCATCATGCAATCTTACCGAGATGCTGGGCATCAGACCCCTGTGTTGTTCCTTACTGCTCGGGACTCTGTCGATGATCGCGTCAAAGGCCTGGAATTGGGCGCCGACGACTACCTTGTAAAACCCTTTGCATTTGCCGAGTTACTGGCCAGGATACGAACTTTACTCCGCCGACGATCCATGGCTTCACCAGCAGAGCAGATTCAGGTGGCGGACCTGACACTTGATCCGCTCAAACATCGTGTATCACGCGCAGGCAAGAGAATACTCCTGACCCAGAAGGAATTTTCGCTATTGGAACTCCTGGCGCGTCGCCCAGGTGAAGTGCTACCGCGCTCACTCATAGCCTCCCAAGTGTGGGACATGAACTTTGATTCAGACACTAATGTTATCGATGTAGCGATTCGCCGCCTGCGCGCCAAGATCGACGACAATTTTCAGCCTAAATTGATTCATACCGTTCGTGGGATGGGATACAAAATGGACCTGGAATCCAACGATGAAACCCATTAGTCGATACCCACTCCCCCTTGCTGCGCGAGTCATGCTGTTCGTTGGCCTGACCATTGGTCTGAGTTTTATGCTGATTGGCACTCTGGTGCTGAATGCTGTGGAGCATCATTTCTCCGAGCAAGATGCTAGTCAACTTGTAGTAATGTCCAGCGCCGTGACGAATGCACTGGAAAATGCAGGAAATCAGCCCGATCGCCTGCGCGCGGCCCTATCCAATGCCATCTCCGGTCATCATGGTGTGTATTTTCAAGTAAGAAATAACAACGAAGAGATCCTGTACCAAACTGTCGGAGCAGGGTCGGGTTTGGCGCAAGCGGGACGTATCCTGACACCAACCGATGTGATACAACCTGGCAATTTACAAACCTGGCGCGAAGGCACCAAGACGTACAGAGGGGTGCTCAGCCAGCTAGAAGTCTCTGGACAGAACTACACCATCATTAGCGCCATTGACATGAGCTTTCACCTACAGTTTCTGCGAGACTTTCGGCAAAGCTTATTGATCATCATGAGTCTGGCTGGCGTTATAACTTTATTGGCTGCAGGCTATGGTGTACATCAGGCCCATGCCCCACTACGTGGTCTGTCTGCAAAAATGGGCGACATTCAAGCAGACAAACTACACGTGCGACTCGATCCATCCGCAATTCCGTCGGAGCTGAAAGATCTGGTGACATCTTTTAACCATATGATCGGTCGTTTGGAGGACAGTTTTACTCGTCTATCGCATTTTTCCGCTGACATTGCTCACGAGCTAAGAACCCCCCTTACCAATCTTATTACTCAGACCCAGGTTGGACTAGGCAAGGCCAGGACGCTCGAGAAATATCGCGAACTACTATACTCCAATCTAGAAGAGCAGGAGCGGCTAGCCAAAATGGTCAATGATATGCTTTGGCTTGCGAAAAGTGATCATGGCCTGCTCAAACCCGAGCAAGTACCCCTCAACCTGACCAATGAAGTTAATGAACTTTTTGATTTTTTCGAAGCACTGGCAGAAGAGAGAAATATCCGCCTGACGCTGGAGGGTTGCGCACCTATGACCATGGGTGACCGCGCCATGCTGAGACGAGCTATTTCCAACTTGTTGTCGAATGCCATCCGGTATACTCCACCGGGGAAAGAGGTGAAGGTTTTGCTCGACAACGCCTCTCACCACGAAATGTCGCTTAGTGTACAGAATCCTGGCCCCATGATTCCCGCCGAATACTTGTCCCATTTGTTTGACCGCTTTTATCGAGTTGAACCCTCTCGTGTAAGACAGGGTGAAGGCGCAGGTCTGGGGCTAGCTATTGTCAGATCCATCGTTGAAGCACATGGTGGGCATGTGGAGGCTTCTTCTGTCCGGGATAAGACGTCTTTTACATTCTTTTTACCGGTAAAATCCTAAAATTGTTCCTGCCGTTAGGCGAGCACAATTTTTTAACATCTCGCCGATACTATCCAGATCAATGCAATGAATATACTTCGCCGGTAAAGCTTGGTAAGCTATTAATTGGAGTGGATATCGTTGCTTCACTAAACTCAGCCAGATGTGGCACTTTCTGTACCTTTGTCGTTATGGTCATGCATAGAAATACAAAATATCGCCAGTTACTCACATGGTTTTTTGTAGCCAGCCTGCTTCTGAATGTTCAGTCGACTTTCGCCTGCACGATGATGCCGGATATGCCTGATCTACCGCAGCCTGCGCACGAGTGCTGCCTTGCTATGCACAAAAACAAGGTAACTGAAAAACCGGATACTCCCGCCTCGTCCAGTGATACTTGTTTTACACTGAAGGTATCATTACAGCTCAAAGCTTCGCCCGAGGCTGATGCGGACCCCGGCAACGACCACGCCCTGCTCAAGGACAAACCGGGAACACAAAATCTGGCGCCAGTCATGGCCTTGCTGGTCTTCACTTTGCTGCAGACAGCGCAAACTGGCGGCTATGCTGTGCCGTCCAACGACCGAGATCACAGCACTCCCCTGCCAGTCTACCAGGCAACCCAGCGCTACCGTATTTAACAGAACTCCTTAGTTACAACTACTTCAGAGCGGCAGCACACGCCTGCCGTTCCTGGTTTTTGTTCGATGACGGAGTTCTGCCCATGCACCATACAAACACACAAATCGGTTCGTATTTTGTTTCCCGATTAACAGCCGCCCTGATTCCACTTGGGCTGGCAATCACGCTCGTTTCCCTGCCCGCAAGTGCGCAGCAGACCGAAGGGTTTACCCCCGAAGGTCTGATTCGGGAGATTCTCCAACTGAATCCCGGTCTGGCTGCTCAGCGACTTGAGACACTGGCCCGCGAGGAACAAATTGTCAGCGCCGGCGCACTTGACGACCCCCGGGTAAACTATGCCATTGCCCCGGCGAGCATCGGCGACAACATCCCCAGTGCGCTGGGAGATACCCTGGGCGTACGTCAGGTTATTCAACTCAGTCAAAATTTCCCGTGGGCGGGCAAACGGCAATTGCGCACGGAGGTCGCGCAAGCGCAAAGCACAGCCGCTCATCTGATGACCCAGGATCTGCAATTGCAACTGATCGCCGCCGGCCGGCGTCACTGGGCAAGCTGGTGGGATGTTCACCAGGCATTAACCATCAACCGTGAACAGCAACAGTTGCTTACCGAACTGGAGAAAGTGATCGAAACCCAGTACGCCAGCGGCAGCGGCCTGCAACAGGATCTGCTTCAGGTGCAAACGGCCAGGATTCAGGCGGATCATCGCGACATAGTCCTTGAACAGCAGGCCAGGCGCATCCGGGCCCGCATCAATGCCTTGCGCAATCGCCCGGCAGCGGCTGAGCTCGCCGCCACCGAGGAGCAACCGCAACCGCCAACGTTGCCAGCCGACACAGTGCTGCACAGCTGGCTGGAAGAAGCCAATCCCGCACTGCGGGGGGCTCGGGCTGAGGCCGATGCTGCGCGCGCAGACCGGGACCTGACCTATAAAAACGACTTCCCCGACGTACAGGTCAATGTGGGTTACAACGAACTGTGGAATGCCAGCGACCTGCGCCTGCAGGTGGGCGTATCAGTCAACATACCCCTGGATTTTGGCAAGCGCTCTGCACGCAAAGCCGCGTCAGACTACCAACTTAACAGTGCCCGAACCGACATCCAGTATCTTCACAATCAGCTGCTTGCCGAGCTTGAACAAGCACTATCACGCGCCGAGGAAGCCCAACACGCCATCGAGTTGTGCCGTGAGCAGTTGATACCTATCGCACAGCAATCACTGACAGCGTCACAGTCTGACTATCAGGAGGGCATCGCGGATTTCTCCAATGTTATTCAGGCTGAGCAGGCCCTGCTTGAGGCCCGACTACTGTTATCCCGCTCCATGGCCGACCAGTATCAGGCCCATGCAGAAATAGATCGACTGGTAGGCGGGCGGCTTTGGCCCTTTGAGTTCTCTGGTCACTAAAATTGCGGCATCTGCTGAAGAGAGAAGAATCATGAACACACGAAACATGTTACTTGCCGGAATCGTAGTCGCTGCACTGATTTTGGTAGCTGCCTATTTCATTTTAATGCCCCAGCAAGCCAATATCTCTGCTGAGCATGCATCATCGACAACAAGGCAGCCCCTGTATTGGGTCGCCCCGATGGACCCGGATTATCGACGCGACGAACCGGGGCTCTCCCCTATGGGGATGGAACTGGTGCCGGTTTATGAAGACAATGATGAAGATGCAAGCGTCACCATCTCAGCCACTGTTCAGCAGAATCTGGGTGTACGCCTGGGCATGGTTACCATGGGCGAGTTCCGGCAGCAGGCTGATGCTGTGGGTTATACCGCGTGGGATCAGTCAACTATTCAGATGCTGCACCCGCGCGCCGAGGGCTGGCTGGAACAGTTCAATGTGGCCAGCGTCGGTGATCGTGTCAGCGCTGGCCAGATCCTGTATCAGCTTTTTTCACCGCGACTGGTCAGTGCTCAGCGCGAATACCTCAACGCCGCCGGAAATGCCGTTCTTCGCAAGGCGGCTGAAGATCGACTGCTTGCGCTGGGTGTGACACCGGCGCAGGTAACGGAACTTGCCAGCAGCAATGAAGTCAGTGCCCAACTAGCCTATCGCGCCGAATCAGATGCGGTGGTATCGGCCATTGGCGCCCGCGAGGGCAGCTATGTGACACCGGCAGATACCATTCTGACGCTGGCCTCACTCGACCGGATATGGCTGGATGTCGAAGTACCGTCCACCGCCATGTCCTGGATGGAGGTGGGCTTGCCGGTCACTGCCGAATTCCCAGCATACTCCGCCGAACAATGGCAGGGTCAAGTCGCACTTGTCTATCCGGAACTTGATCCTGTCACCCGAAGTTTGCGGTTGCGGCTGGAAATCGACAATCCAGACCACAGGCTGAAACCCAATATGTTTGCCAGCGTCCAGGTGAAAGGCCCTACTCGACACAACGTCGTCAGTGTGCCAACAGAAGCGGTGATCCGCTCAGGTCAGGGTGCCCGGGTGTTGCTCGCCGCAGGCGATGGTCGTTTCACGGTACAGCCGGTTCGCACCGGTGTGACCCGCGGTGACCGGATTGAAGTCCTGGACGGGCTGAGCGATGGCATGCAGGTCGTTACATCGGGTCAGTTTCTGCTGGACTCCGAAGCTAATGGAGAGCAGGCAATGGCAAGACTTAACGCCGCTGGCTCTGATTCTGACCTCGACCCGGAACAGGTCAATGACCAGCAAGAAGACACAGGCACCGCCCCGGCCACGCTGACCGGCACCGGGACTATCCAAAGTATAAGCGACAACCGCGTGACGCTGGACCACGGTCCCATACCTGCTCTGAATTGGCCTTCAATGGTCATGGGATTCCAGATCATGTCCAGCGTTGATCTGTCTGATGTCGCCGAAGGCGATGAGATCGAATTCGACTTTATGCCGATGCCTGCCGGCGGCTACAGCATCACGGCGTTGCGCCCGGCGACAACGTCAGGCCCGGGAGACACGCCATGATTGAAGCTGTCATTCGCGCCTCCCTGCGCAATCGCGGGCTGGTATTGGTTGCCGCCCTGCTGTTGACCATGGCCGGGTTGCTGAACCTGCGCACCATGCCGGTCGATGCCCTGCCCGATCTGTCCGATGTTCAGGTCATCATCCGTACGCCTTTCGCTGGCCAGGCCCCGCAGGTGGTCGAGGACCAGGTCACCTATCCGCTGACTACCGCTATGCTGTCGGTGCCCGGCGCGGAGACAGTGCGCGGATACTCGTTCTTTGGTGATTCCTACGTCTATATCATTTTCAGCGACGATACCGACCCTTATTGGGCACGCAGCCGGGTGTTGGAATACCTGAGTCAGGTAAGCTCGCGTCTGCCTGACGGCGTGGCACCGGCGCTGGGGCCCGATGCCACCGGTGTCGGCTGGGTCTACGAATACGCCCTGGTGGACAGAAGCAATCAACATGATCTGTCGCAATTGCGCGCCATTCAGGACTGGTTTCTGAAATACGAACTGCAGACCGTGGCTGGTGTGTCAGAAGTTGCGTCAGTCGGTGGCATGGTCAAACAGTACCAGGTCATTGTTGAGCCGGATCGGCTGAGTGCCTATGGCCTGACGCTGTCTGCGGTGAACCAGGCGATTCGGGCCGGCAACCAGGAAGTGGGCGGCTCAGTCATCGAGATGGCGGAAACCGAGTTTATGGTGCGGGCCACCGGTTACATTCAGGGGCTGGATGATCTGCGGGCCATTCCGTTAAAAGTGACACAAGACGGCACTGCGGTACTGTTGGGCGATGTTGCCAGGGTGCAGACTGGTCCGCAGCTGCGCCGGGGTGTTGCCGACCTGAACGGTGAAGGCGAAGTGGCTGGAGGAATCGTGGTCATGCGTTCCGGTGAAAATGCCCAGGCCACCATCGCTGCCGTGAAACAGCGCCTGGATGAACTGCAGGCAAGCCTGCCAGAGGGGGTAGAAATAGTTCCCACCTATGATCGCTCGGAGTTGATTGGTCGATCAGTCGACAACCTTTACAGCAAGCTACTTGAAGAATTTGCAGTGGTCGCCTTTATCTGCGCGCTGTTTTTATTCCATCTACGCTCTTCGCTGGTGGCCATTGCCACACTGCCGCTTGGGATATTGGCGGCACTGCTGATCATGCGCGGCCAGGATCTTAACGCCAACATCATGTCACTGGGCGGTATCGCCATTGCCATTGGCGCGATGGTTGATGGCGCCATTGTCATGATCGAGAACGTGCACAAACATCTGGAGCATGATCCCGAAAAGGCAAAAACCGATCGCTGGGGTGTCATTGCCAGGGCCTCTGCCGAAGTGGGTCCTGCCCTGTTTTTCTCACTGCTGATCATCACGTTCAGCTTTCTGCCGGTGTTCACCCTGGAGGCCCAGGAGGGGCGTCTGTTTGCGCCGCTGGCGTTCACCAAGACTTACGCGATGGCTGCCGCCGCTATTCTGTCAATCACTGTGGTGCCGGTACTGATGGGTTACCTGATTCGAGGCAAGATACTACCGGAAAACAAAAACCCGGTAAATCGACTGCTGGGCTGGATTTACCGGCCCGTGATCGGCATGGTCATGCGTGCGCCCTGGGTGATGGTCGCCGCCGGTATCCTGGTGATGACTTCAGCGATCTGGCCGCTGTCCCGACTCGGTTCGGAGTTCATGCCACCACTGGATGAGGGTGACTGGATGTACATGCCCACCACCCGACCTGGACTGTCCATCGGTGAGGCCACCCAGTTGCTGCAGCAGACCGACCGGCTGATCAAGTCTGTGCCGGAAGTAGCACAGGTGTTCGGCAAGATCGGCCGCGCCGATACCGCCACCGATCCGGCGCCGCTAAGCATGATAGAGACCATCATCCGCTTCAAACCTGAGTCCGAATGGCGCGAGGGCATGACCATTGAGCGCATCCGCGAAGAGATCCGGCGCACGGTGGATCTGCCAGGCGTCACCAATGCCTGGGTTATGCCGATCAAGACCCGTATCGATATGTTGGCCACCGGTATCAAGACACCGGTGGGTATCAAGATCGGCGGTCCCGAATTGCCGGTCATACAGAACATTGGTGCGGATATCGAGGCATTGCTACCGCAGGTGCAGGGAACCGCCAGCGTGTTTGCCGAACGGGTCGCCGGCGGGCGTTATGTTACCGTGGATATTGACCGGGCGGCAGCGGCCCGCCATGGCCTGAATATCGACGAGGTGCAGGCAGTTGTTTCGTCGGCGATCGGCGGCATGAATGTTTCCGAAACCATTGAGGGCCTGGAGCGCTTCCCGATCAATGTGCGCTACCCGCAGGAAATCCGCAACTCGGTCGATGCCATCAGGGATCTGCCCGTATTAACATCGCAAGGGGCACGCATTCGTCTGGGTGACGTGGCACATATAGAAATACAAGACGGACCACCGATGATAAAGAGCGAGAATTCGCGCCCTACCGGGTGGGTATATGTGGACATCGCCGAGCGTGATATTGGCTCTTATGTCCAGGCCGCACAGCAACACCTGGCGGACAATCTGGCCTTGCCCGCTGGCTATTCACTGACCTGGTCCGGACAGTACGAATACATGGAGCGGGCCAAGGAGCGGCTGACACTGGTGGTACCGCTGACCCTGCTGATAATCGCATTTCTGCTCTACATGGCGTTCCGCGGGCTGGCGGAAGTCTTGATCATCATGGCCACGCTGCCCATGGCGATTGCCGGCAGCAGCTGGCTACTGTGGTGGCTTGCCTTCGATCTGTCGGTCGCCGTCGCCGTTGGGTTCATCGCCCTGGCAGGTGTGGCGGTGGAAATCGGTGTCATCATGCTGATCTATCTGAACCAGTACCGCGCACGCTACCTGGCTGAGGCACGTGAACAAGGCGGCCCGACTGTGGAGGGCTTACGGGATGCAATTGCCAAAGGCGCACTGCAGCGGCTGCGCCCTGTGGTCATGACCGTGGCGGCCATCACAGTGGGCCTGTTGCCGATCATGCAGGGGCACGGCACCGGCGGGGAAATCATGCAGCGCATAGCGACACCGATGGTGGGCGGCATGGTCAGCACCCTGGTGCTGACCCTGCTGGTGTTGCCTGCAGTGTATTTTTTATGGCAAAGGTGGCAACTGCACTCTGAACTCCTGAAGTAGCCGCACGCAAGGCAAGGCCCCTTCAGCATCATCAGGTGGGGGCTGCCTCACCATCGGAGTGTTTCCGAACGCCATAATTAATCGTGAACATAGGACTGTTATTGTGGTCATGGGAATTCCCGCAAACTCCCGCATTCTAACGGTTTCAAACCCGAGGACAGTCTACCTAAAGGATTTCAAACCATTGTTATAAAAGGAAATATTGGCGCACCCGGAGAGATTCGAACTCCCGACCAAGTGGTTCGAAGCCACCTACTCTATCCAGCTGAGCTACGGGTGCATAACTTTTGGTGTTTTATTTTAATCACTGTCACCTGCAGTGGTTACGTGGGGCGGCATTATATAGTGATCAAATGCGAAGGTCACCTGTCATTATGCAGATTGTTCGTCTTCGGGCTTATACACTCGGTAATGGTTGCGACCGCCGCGTTTTACCTGGTATAGCGCAATATCCGCTTTTCGCAGTAATTCCTCGGCCGAGTCTGGATCATTCGGATCGAAGATAACGACACCAACGCTTAACGAGACCTTGAATTGCTGTAACCCTGTATCGAAGGGCTCTCGAATGGCATAAAACACCTTTCGTGCGACCAGCTCGGCATCCTCAGCAGAGCTGATTTCAGCCAGCAGCAGAACAAACTCGTCGCCACCCTGTCTCGCCAATGTGTCACTGGCACGAACGCTGTCGCCTAATTGTTTTGCGATCCACTTTAGCAGCTCATCTCCTACATCATGCCCGTACTGATCATTAACCTGCTTAAAGTGGTCAACATCGATAAACATAAGCGCAAACTTACGTTTGTGGCGCCGGCATAGAGCGATAGTTTGAGCCAGTCTCTGCTGAAGAAGTCTACGGTTAGGCAAGTCGGTGAGATCGTCGTGACTTGCCTGATAGGCCACTTTTTTTGCCAGTTCTTTGCGATCGGTAATATTTTCTATCTGGGAGACGAAGTGCAATGGATTGCCGTTCGCGTCCCTGACCAGTGACACACTCAGTACGATCCATATCTGGGAGCCATCCTTGCAGAAATAGCGTTTTTCCATCTGGTAACTGGGTATCTTTCCCGCGACCAGCGCATTTAGCAACTCCATGTCCCGATCGAGATCATCAGGATGAGTGATGTCCTGAAACGTCAGTTTTAATAATTCATCTTCCTCGTATCCCAGCATGTCCAGCAATGCCCGGTTTACTTCCAGCCACTCACCCTGCAGGCCCACCAGCGCCATGCCGATCGCAGCTGTCCCAAATGCACCGCGGAAGCGCTGATCACTCTCACTGAGCGCCAGCTCAAGCTTTTTCTGCAGGTCAATGTCAGTATGGGTGCCAATAGTCCGCGCTGCGCTACCCTCACTGTCTCTGGTAACGATTGCACCCCTGGTCAGAATCCAGCGCCAACTGCCATCTCGTGCAAGCATCCGATGCTGTACACTGTAAGTCGATGTCTTGCCGGCAAGAAAATCTGAAATCGCAGTCTCTGCCTTCTCCCGATCTTCCGGATGAACCAGGCGCTGCCATTCTGAAAACTCGTTTTTTACCTCATCCTCAGCGTAGCCAAGCATGGACTTCCACTCTTTATTGTAGTTGACCTCATTGGTCAGATTGTTCCAGTCCCAGACGCCATGACCAGCACCAGATAGTGCAGACTTCCAGCGAAACTCTGTCTCTGAAAGTTCACGGTTGATGACTGCCGCCCGGGCTTCAGCCCTTTCTCTGCCAGATGCCAGAGACCAGACCAGAATTGTCAGCAGCGCCGTAAACAATCCACCAATGAACAATACGACATCGGGCTCAGCGCCTTGATGGTCCTGGATAAAACTGTCGTCTGCCAGAAACCTCACTGTCCAGATCCGCTGTGAGATTCTCAATTGCTCTGTTCGCGAAAAAGCCCATTCTGTCGAAGAATCGCTTTCGGCAATGGTTGAATAGAGCAGTGCCCGTTCATTCATTTCAGGGCCATCAAAAACACTGAAAGCAATTGGGGATTCGTCCAGTTGTATGCCTTCCATCAGGATATCCATGCTGAACGGTGCGTATACCCATCCAAAGATGTCGCTGGAGTCTGCTCCGGCCAGGCCCACTTCCCGTTCGTAGACGGGCAAATACAACAGCACGCCAGCAACGGGACCACGATCTGCGTCCTGAACCAGGCTGACTTTACCCGAGAGCGTCAATTCACCACTGGCTTGTGACTGATCCATCGCCTCGCGCCTGACCTGTTCAGAGTACATGTCATAGCCAAAGGCGTTCAGGTTGTTGCCGCTAAACGGCTCGATATAAACTATCGAGGTATATCGATCACGATCACCCGCCGGGTGAACCGAATAAAATGGGAAACCGCTCTCCTAGATTCGCTCGATATGCGCATCCAGACTCTCTGGGTCTAAATCCTGCGCGAATGCGATACCCAAAATGCCTGGGTAGTTTTCATTCAGAGCCAGCTCGTTGGCGTAATTGCGGAACTCCTCGCGATCTACACGATTTGAAGCAACGAATAGACCTTTAAGCCCACGGATCACCTGACCATAGGTCTCCATGCGCTCCTGGATTAGTTCCAGACCCTCGCCGGTTTCCTCTTCGAAGCGATCCTGGTCTTCCAGATTAACGGCACGTATGGCTCCTTGCCATGACAGAGTTGTCAGCAATGCACCGACTATTAATACAGCCAATGTCAACAAGATAACTCGTGTGGAGCGGAACCACGACTCAGAGAACATTTTCGTCCGACTCAGCATCTTCTTTCTCAATTTACGGAGGCGCTGCGCACCAGCACCTGAGCCTGCACCGCCTGAGGCGGAACGTCGGCCGGCAACACCAGCCCGGAATCGTAGTCTCGTGCATCGCCAGCGGACAGGTTGCGAACGTCCACAACTCGACGCACTCGCTCACGCCCCACACTGGCCTGCAGCTCCACGGAGGCCTGAGTGATAGTCATCGGTGCCGCATTACCCACTCGCACCATCACACGGCCGTCATTGCTGACGTAGGCAGATGTCTGCAGATAGTTGGCCGGGTTGTCAGCCACATCCAGTCGCAGGAAGGCCGAACGGGCCGATTCACCGATGCTGCCGGGTGCTGAGGCCGCCTGCTGAAAGTACTGCTTGGCCGCATTTCGGTTGTTATCAGCCAGCGCCATGGTGCCCAGCTCATTCATGGCCAGCGCCGTTGGCAGCAAATCAACGCTGGCCTGCAAATCTGCCTGCGCACGGCTGCGATTACCCTGTCGGGCATGAGCCAGCCCCCTGCCCAGGTAGTAATCGAAATAGGCATCATCCCGCGCCAGCGCGCTGTTGTAATGATCAATGGCTGCACTGTAGCGACGCTGCATCAGGGCGATGTCACCATTCAAACCATGAAACCGTGCCTCCTGCGGTAGCATCGCGATGGCTTCATCCAGTTTTTGCTGAGCGTCTTCAACACGATCATCTCTAATCAGCGTCATGGCTTCGTCAAAGGCATCGTAAGCGGGCTTTGTTTCCCGCAGGAAGGCCATTTGCTGCTGGTATCGCTGCTCGCCCTGCTCACCGCCGGTGTAACCTTCCGCGCGCAGCTGAGCCACCAGCTCGCGATTATTCTGCACTCGCTCAACAGACGGCGGGTGGCTGGCAAACAGGCCCTGAAGCCATCCCTGCGACGTTCGCCCTTCTGAAAGCCGAACAAAGGTTTCCTGCAGTTGTACTGCCGCGGCCGGATCATAACCGGCCTCAGCGAGGTAGCGTGTGCCGTAAAGGTCTGCTTCGCGCTCTGCCTCGCGCCCATAACTCTGGCTGATCAATTGTGCCCCGAGAGAAGCGCCGCCAACGATGGCTCCTGCGTAGGCATTATCACTGGCTGCAATGGCAGTGACAGCCAATGCGCCCTGCAAAAGAACACCTCTTTCCATGGACTGCGCGCCATGCCTGGCTGCCGCGTGAACCACCTCATGCCCCAGCACTGCTGCCAGTTCGGCCTCGCTGTCCATTTCATACAGCAGACCACGATTGACGGCAATCTTGCCACCGGGCAGCGCCCAGGCGTTGGGCACGGAGTTGTTGAGTACCACAAATTCATAGGGCAGCTGGCGCGGACTGTGCCGGGCTACGCGCTGGCCCACCTCACTGACGTAGGCGGTCAGCTCTGGATCAATCTTGAACTCTCCGCCCTGGCTTTGCTGGGTAGGACCATAATTCTCCTGCCCGATCGCAACTTCTTCCCGCTCGGATACCAGCGTGAGCTCGCGATCACCGGTTACTGGATTAACGGCGCAGGCCTGCAGCACGCCCACACACACCGCCATTATCGCCAGACGACTGAACATGCCCGAGAATCCGACTGGAAAAGCTGCAACCAGCGCTGTCTTGGATAATCGCCCCTGATTCATGTTCATTGTTGTGCCTCCCATCATCCGTCTTCCTTATTCGTCGACCAAACGCACTTATGATCTGGCCGATCGCAATTGCCACGCGCAAACTCTATTTCTGTCAGATTATCAGTCCTGCCACGGTCTTGGAATATAAGTTGTGTAAGTCATGTCTAATCTCAACGAAATCGGACGGAGTTCTATTCAGTTTTCACCTGACTTTGGGAAATTGCCGTACATACGCGTCAAATCATGAACCCGTTCACTGTCACGTTCTGTTGCAGGCCGGAGCTTCCTTGGGTTTGGCAAACGCGTTACTATCGGCTCCCCTAGATCCCCTTCTAATAAAAATAATCCAACTGTTCAGACCCATACTCACAGAGGAGAATACCTGTGGTTAGAGTATTCCTAATCATGTTTTTGCCACTAATTGCTGCGATCAATGCGCAGGCACAGACCGCATCGGTAGAGCGCGGCTCGGAACTTTTCCAGTCGGAATGCGCCCGTTGCCATGTGCAGGCTGACATTGAGATGCGTATTGCCAATCGCTGGCTGGACCGCCCTGCCAGTGAGCTGTACGCAGCAATAATGGCAACCATGCCTGCCGAGACACCCGGCTCACTGAGCCCGGAACAGTACCTGGACCTGACTGCGCACGTCATGCAGATGGGCCGCGTGAACGCGCCGATCGCCGGATTAACAGTGACTGAGCTGGCGTCTGTCAATATTGAGCAGGGCAGCGAGAATACCGGCCCGGATTATTACGCCTGGACCAGCATGTTTGGCGGCCTGAATGCAAACCGCTACGCGCCGCTTGAACAGATCAACGCCGAAAACGTCGACGAGCTGGAAATTGCCTGGCGCTGGAAAGCCGACAATTTTGGCCCCCGTCCAGAGGGTCTGAGTGTCACCACACCGATCATGGCCAATGGCGTTCTGTATGCAACCGCTGGCACTACCCGTAATGTGGTAGCCATTGACGCAGAATCCGGCCAGACGCTGTGGATGTGGCGTCCGCAGGAAGGTCAGCGCTTTGAGGACTCTCCTCGCAAGAACTCAGGCAAAGGTGTTGCCTACTGGACAGATGGTGATCAGGAAGTCATTTTTGTGGTCACGCCTGGCTATTACCTGGCCGCACTGGACGCCAGCACTGGCTTGCCGCTGGAGTCCTTCGCCGATGGTGGCATTCTGGACCTGATGGACGGCATGCGCTTCAGTGATGTGCGCGAGGATCGAGACATTACGCTGACCTTCCCGCCGCTGGTCATCGACGATGTACTGGTCGTCGGTGCAGCCCACCAGGTGAGCATGCGCCCGCCTCACGCAGACAACGTCAAGGGTGACGTACGCGCTTTTGACATCCACACTGGCGAGTTGTTGTGGACACACCGCAACATTCCCAAACCCGGTGAGGAAGGTTACGAAACCTGGCTCAACGATTCAGCCCTGATGACTGGTAATGGTGGCGTCTGGACCTCCATGTCGGCCGATACCGATCTTGGTCTGGTCTACCTGCCGGTAGAATCAGGCACCGGTGACCGTTTTGGTGGCGACCGCCCGGGTACCAACCTGTTTACCGGTTCTGTCGTGGCGGTTGATTACCGCACCGGTGAGCGCAAGTGGTACTTCCAGCACCTGCGCCATGACATCTGGGACTATGACACACCCACGGCACCCATCCTTGCCGATCTCCCCGACGGGACCAAGGCCCTGGTGCAGCTGACCAAACAATCGTTTGCCTACGTGTTGAATCGTGAAACCGGCGAGCCGATCTGGGAGATGGAAGAGCGACCAGTGCCACAGACTGATGTGCCGGGTGAGTGGACATCGCCAACCCAGCCCTTCCCGACCAAGCCACCGGCTTACGATCGTCAGGGCATTTCAGAAGAAGATCTGGTTAACTTCACTCCGGAAATCTTTGCCCGCGCCAAAGAAGCGGTCAAACCTTATCGCATGGGGCCACTGTACCAGCCACCGTCACTGGCTAATGCAGAAGACGGCACCATTGGCACCCTGAGCCTGCCAGGCACGCTGGGTGGCACCAACTGGGAAGGTGGGGTTTACGATCCGGAAACTGGCATGCTGTACGTCGCTTCTCATACAGCGGTAGCCGTGTTGTCTCTGGTCCCTGGTGCAGAGTTCTCCACCACAGACTGGATCCAGGGTCCGGCCCGCTCACCTAACGTGGACGGCCTGCCCATTGTGCAGCCACCATGGGGCCGAATCACGGCCATCGACCTGAATGAGGGCGATATTGAATGGACCATGGCCAACGCCGACACGCCCGAGCGCATCAAGAATCACCCGCTGCTGGAAGGCGTTGAGCTGGATCGTACGGGTATCCCGACACGTGCTGGCCTGCTGGTAACCAAAAGCCTGCTGTTCGCCGGTGAAGGCCAGGGAGGCAACCCGGTATTCCGCGCGCATGACAAAACAACCGGCGCAATCCTCGCGGAGATCGACCTGCCGGCGTCCCAGACTGGATTGCCGATGACCTATGTACAGAACGGCAAGCAGTACATCGTGATGGCGGTCAGCGGTAACGGTCCTGCCGAACTGGTGGCTCTGGCGCTGCCCTGAGGTTTACAAAGCGCTGATTGAGGCGCTTGTTCAAACCCCGCAACAGAAAAAGCGACCCTTCATGCTGGAGGGTCGCTTTTTTTTTCGACTGCGAATTCAACCGGTATCGCTATGACTGTAGCGATAAAAATCCTCGCCGGGTCAGCACTTTGGATTGCGGGTTGGCCTCACCCGATCGTTTTGTTATAATTATCACGCTTTCAAAATCAATAACAAAAAATTATGAAGCATTCACCAAAGCCACGAGCTTAAATCCGAGATTCAAAAACGAGACACAAAACTTGTTATGAATACTTTTCAAGAAGCGCCAGCGCTTCAAGAAAGACCCGACACAAATCAAGATATTCAGCTTCGCCCTCCAAAGGCCACCGACGGTGCGCCGGTCCACAATCTGATTCGCAAAAGTGCGTTCCTGGACGATAACTCGCTGTACTGTTATCTGGCCATTTGCACACACTTTGCTCAAACCAGCGTGGTAGCCACCATGGGCGAGGACGTCGTAGGCGTAGTGACTGCCTACATTCCACCAGAGCAGCCGGACACACTGTTTGTGTGGCAGGTTGCTGTCGATACGGTTGCCCAGAAACGGGGTCTGGCCAGCAAAATGCTTAATCACATCCTGGAACGCGACAACTGTAAAGCGGTCCAATATGTGGAGACTACCGTAACTGAAGATAACGCAGCTTCTCGCGCCATGTTTGCGTCACTGGCGCGGCGGCGTAAATGCGAAATCAATGAATCCGTAATGTTCGACCGTGAGGAGCACTTTCTTAATCTTCACGACACCGAATTCAAACTCAGAATTGGCCCTTTCGCAGCGGCCAACAACCAGGGAGAAACATCATGACCAACATTTTTAATGACATTGAGTCAGAAGTTCAAAGTTACGCGCGCGCCTTCCCGGTTATATTCGAGCGCGCGAAAGGTTCTTATCTTTACGATACAGACGGCAAGGCCTATCTGGACTTTCTTGCCGGTGCCGGCACGCTTAACTACGGCCACAACAACGATACGTTGAAGGCCAAGCTGCTGGAGTACATCGAGAAAGATGGCATTACGCATGGTCTGGACATGCACACCAACGCCAAAAAGCAGTTTCTGGAGAACCTGAACAACTATATCTTCAAGCCTCGCGGTCTGGAGTATATGGTTCAGTTCACAGGACCGACCGGTACTAACGCCGTAGAGGCGGCGATGAAAATCGCCCGTAACGTGACTGGCCGTCATAACATTGTGGCGTTCACAAACGGTTTCCATGGTGTGTCGCTGGGCTCAATGGCGGCGACTGGTAATTCGCATCACCGAGACGCTGCCGGCATCCCGCTGGGTGGAGTTTCCCACGTGCCTTACGCCGGTTACATGGGTGAGGACCTGGACACCATCAAACTGCTGGAGAATATGCTGGAAGACTCATCCAGCGGCCTGGACAAACCAGCAGCCATCATGCTGGAAACCATTCAGGGTGAGGGCGGTCTGAACACTGCCAGCAGCGAGTGGTTGCAGGCGATTGAGAAAATCTGTCGCAAGCACGACATCATCCTGATTGTTGATGACATTCAGTCAGGCTGTGGACGTTCGGGCAAATTCTTCAGCTTTGAGGAATCCGGCATCAAGCCCGACCTGGTGACCATGTCCAAGTCCTTGAGCGGTTATGGTCTGCCATTCGCAGTAACCCTGATCAAACCGGAGTACGACACCTGGAAGCCAGGCGAGCACAACGGCACATTCCGTGGTAACAACCACGCATTTGTGACAGCGGCCGCTGCGCTTGAACGCTTCTGGTCTGACGACAAGTTCGAGAAGGAACTGAAAACCAAGATCGAGCACATGACCATGCGTCTTCGCAAGATTGCCAATGGTTATGAGAAGTCGCTGATCAAAGCCAAGGGACGTGGCTTCATGCAGGGTCTTGAGTGTCGTGATGGCGAACTGGCCGGCAAGATCTGTCGATATGCCTTCGATAAAGGTCTGGTTATTGAGACCAGTGGCGCCGACAGCCAGGTTGTGAAATGCCTGTGTCCTTTGACCATATCTATGGATGACCTGAACAAAGGTCTCGATATCGTTGAAGAAGCAGTGCACAGCACACTCGCTAAAGAGCACAGCGCTGCATCGTAATAGTTCGCAGCGCGAACTACCCGCCGAAAATCGAAACCTGAAATGGAGTCGACTGATCGTCTGGAGCCTCTGAAAAGGGGCTCCGGACACTGCCATGTAGCATCTGATGTCACAGCGGCGGATACAGCGACGTATTGCATGAGGAACTATAGATGATCGTACGACAACTGAAAGATTGTGAACAAAGCGAAAGACTGGTCAAGTCAGAGACCTGGCAGAGTGTGCGGATGTTGCTGGCCGACGACAACATGGGTTTTTCGTTTCACATCACGACGATCTTTGCAGGGACCACAACACCTATCCATTACAAAAACCACCTGGAGTCTGTGTACTGCATTTCCGGTAATGGCTCGATCAAGGATCTAGCCACTAACGAGGTACATCAGATCAAACCTGGCACCTTGTACATACTGGACCAGAACGACAAGCACATTCTGTCGGGCGGCACAGAGGACATGGTACTTGCCTGTGTGTTCAACCCTCCAGTGACTGGTCGCGAAGTGCATGATGCTGACGGATCCTATCCGGCTGCTGACTGAATACGTCGGCGACCTGGTTGAATAAAAAAGCGGGTAGCGCACTTTGAGTCGCTACCCGCTTTTTTTCGTCGGTCACCAGGCTCCGCGCCGCAGCCTAAAACGCAGTCAGCCCACTCACTGGAATGATACTCGACACCAGTGTCAGATAAACCAGATTAAACCACATCAGAATGTAGTGAATCTGCCGATTGTCGGTGAACAGCAGCAGGATGACCGAGGCGCTGACCAGAATGGTACCCGTCATGCGTCGCAGCCAGGTATCGGCGTAGTCCGGAAGGAGTGGGTCTGAGGCCCGCGCGAGAATCAGAAAAATGATGACCATGACGAAAAACCAGTTCTTGGTCTCGAAATAGTGTTTCTCCAGATCAATTGACTGGTTAAAGCGGATTTCCGGCGTCAGCACGAAGGTCAGCAACACCATCATGATAGGAGCCGTCAGAAACAGCAGCATCGGTGTCACTTTGGTAAAGTTGTAGGCCTGATACTCCCAAAAGCCCATGTAGTGGTAGGTCATGATGAATAACAGCCAGACCGACCACCCCGCCAGAAGTCCAGGCCGTGTGACCCGCCGGCGGGCTCTGATCAGCTTCCCCCACCCCATCAGCAGTTCGGCCATCGCAAAGGCAACGACGACCGACACAAACATCATGATGAATTCAAACTTGGACACCCGGGATTACTCCTCGGCCAGCTCTGCCTCAAACGCCTCGCGCGATAGCCTGTTCAACTCTTTGGTGTTCTCTTCATTGATGATCTGCTGCAGGATGCCAGCCAAAGTCGACCTGAAGTCGTCGGCATGCAGATAGGCACACACGTTGCCATCGGCTGGATCGAGCGCCCGCCGCTTGAGATCCTCACGATGGTCTTCGGTGATCAATACCACTGGGGTTGGCTGCCTGAATGGACTTTTACGCTCCTGTTCGCGTAAGCGATACAGAAACTGGTCACGAGGCTTCTTGTGGCGATTCCAGCCCGTCACGATGCAGGCCAGTTTGTTGGTCAACAGGCCAAACCCGCGATTGTACTGCCGCACGGCGTCCACGGCATTGGCTTCGTTGTAGGTATTGATACTGGTGAATTTGCCGGTGATGCCGATTTCGCCTGCCACTTCATCAACCAGTTTGTTGTTGATGTCATAGACCAGGATGACGGGTTTGGTTTGCATGGGTTCCTCGAAGCGAATCTCTGTTGTTTTTATATTTATCGCCAGTAGACGACGTCTATTCTGACCGCATTATGACACTGCTGGCAACCGGGTCGCGAGTGGTGCGTGTGCGATTGGCGGCAACCTGAGTGTCCTCGTAGCCAAACGCCAGTCCGAACAGAATGCGATCGTCCTCGCTCAGATCAAATGCCTCACGGACCAGATCAGGATAATTACGCATCGTGCCCATTGGGCAGCTGTGCAGACCATGTGCCACCAGCGCAAGCATCAGATTCTGGGCATACATGCCTACATCAATGGCTACCGTGGTGCCAAACGCCTTGTCCATACCAATAAACGCCATATACGGGGCATCAAAGAACTCAAAATTTCTCATCACGGCGCGTTGACGACCTTCACGGTCATTGCGGGCTATGCCCATCTCGCTGTAGAGGGCGACGGCACACTCCACCTGTCGGGTGCGATATTCACCTTCAAAATCACCGCGATACTCGTAATCCGGATCAGGCGCCACGCCCTCACGGACACGGCGCTGCATCTCTGCACTCAAGCGGTCACGCAATGCGCCAGATGCCACATATACCTTCCAGGGCTGCACATTGCAGTTTGAGGGTGCCCACTGTGCCAGCTCGAATATCTGTTGCAGTTCATCATCTGGCACCAGATCCGGCAGATAGCCTCGCACCGAGCGCCGCGAACGAATGGCGTCAGCCAGAGACATTTCGGACGGCTTATGAGGACCGCCCGACTTATAGGAGCTATCACTCATATCAATTAACTCAACAACTGCCCGCCGTCGACATCAACCGTCGTGCCGGTGGCATAGGGGTTATTCATCAAGTAAATCAGTGCGCTGGCAACTTCTTCTGGTCGACCAATGCGTTTGACCAACTGACCTTGTGTCATCGCGGCAACACGCTCGTTTTTCTCGTTACCCATCCAGTCAAACAGCGCAGTATCTATGATGCCAGGCGAGACCACATTGACGCGCACCGGGCTGAGCTCAACGGCAAGACAGCGAACCATGTTCTCTACCGCACCGCCGACACAGCTCAGCGCTGACATATTGGGCTTGAAGCGTCGCGCAGGTGCACCACTGACAAATGTAATGGAGCCATCTTTGGCGACATACGAGGCACCAATACGGGCGACTTTTGCATAACCCCAGAGTTTGCCGAATGCAGCCTGAAACTGCTCTTCAGTCTGTTCGATAAAGGGTTTAAGCGTTCGGGTACCGCCAGTGGCAGCTGATACCAGATGGTCTATCTGCCCTACTTTTTCAAACAGCGCCCGCAGCCCGTCGTCGTCGTGGGTATCCAGTTGTACCAGTTCCACGCGATCTCCAACGACGGCTCTGGCTTTGTCCAGGTGCTCAGCTGAGCGACCACAGGCCCATACCTTCGCGCCCTGCGCGGCAGCGGCAATCACCGTAGCCAGGCCGATTCCCGAGGTTCCGCCGATAACCACAACTTGCTTGCCGGTCAGATTCTGTTGCTGTTGATCAGTTGACATTATTAATAACTCTCCCTCTTTCTGGTTGATCGCGATAGTATCACAAGCAGCATGCCAGAACGTGATCTGTCGCACAGCTTTCGCGATGGGTAGCAGTTGATAAGGCATCAATTCCCGTCATAATACAGCCTTTGCCAGCGGAGTCTTTTTATGTCCCTCAGAACCACTCGTCATATGACAATTGTCACAATTATTGCTGCGATGACAGCCTGCAGCAGCAACTGGGTCCAACTCAGTGCGGCCGGTCAGAGTGTCAGCGTCGTGCCAGCATCTGAAGTGCGCAATTGCAATCGATTGGGTACCGCCAATGTCAACGCAGCCGACAATATCGCTTTCGTACAGCGCGGCGCCAATACACTCCAGGAAGAGTTAACCGTATTGGCACGCAATGAGGCAGGCGCCATGGGAGGTAACCGGGTGACACCTGAATCGACCATCGAGGAAGGTCGCCAAACATTCGGTGTGTTCCGCTGCTGAATCTGAAATTAAACTGAATCGTGTCTGTTTTTTGCGGTAGCAGCGCGTACTGGAGCTTCCAATATGGAAAGTAAGCTTCTGGTGCTCAGCCGTAGTTTTGCCAATGCACCTCTAATCGCCGTTCGCTATCGTGCGGCCATTCTTGTGATCCTGCTGCTGACTACGGGGTTCGCCGCCTACAGCATGGCGACGCGGACCAGCATCGATATGAGCGTGGACAGCTTTCTGGATCAGACCGATCCGGCAATCTCGGCCCTCAACTCGTTTCGCACACAATTCGGCAGTGATGATTCAGTTTTCCTGGTATATGAAGCGCGCGATGGCGACGTCTTTTCATATGAATCGCTGCGCGCCGTTCAGGCGCTGACCGATAAACTGCGCAACTGGCAATCCCTGGACGCTGACAACTATTCCAGTGACCTCAATGAACTCGGCCGCATCCGGCGCATCCAGTCCATAACCACCTTGCGTGTGCAAAGCGTGGAGGGCGATACCCTGCGGTCGGACCGGCTGGTGCCCGATCAGATACCACAGGACCCGGAGGCGCTTGCTGCGATTCGCGAGAACGCATTGCAGGAAGAAGACTACCGTCTGGCTTTCTACTCTGCTGACGCAAGCTTTGGAGCGCTGTTGATTCAGACTACATTGGGATCCGAACCGACCGAAGACTACGTGCCTGCAGTAAACGCCGCAGACGTGGAACTCGGCGACTTCTTCAGTGATTTTGATACCGGAGCCGACAGCTTCGAGCTGGAATTTGACGAGAATGCCAGCGTTGATGAAATTCCGTTTCAAACCGTCGACATGCTGGCTTACGACCAGTTTTTCTCCGCAGTACGTGAAGTATACGAGGAGTTTGATTCGCAGCTCGAATTCTATCCGGCCGGCAATCCACCATTGATGGCCTGGGTAAACCAGGTCCTTCAGCAGATGTTGTGGCTGGCAGCAGGCATGATTGGCATATTCATTTTCCTGTTGCGATCGCTGTTCCGGTCATTCAGTGCAGTGGCCTGGTCGCTGATTACTATCGCGCTTAGCCTTGTCTGGACCTGGGGTTTCACCGTCTGGTTCAACATAACCCTGTCGACCATGCTCACGCTGACTGTATTGCTGGTTTTCGCGGTAGGCATTGCTGACTGCGTCCATGTCATGAGTGCCTACTTCACTAACCGGCAGTCTGGACAGGATCACGAGGCTGCCTTGTCACGCGCCTATGGCAAGACCGGACTGGCGATCCTGGTAACAACCTTAACCACAATGGCTGGTGTCCTGGCACTGACGACTTCCGACCTGGTGCCCATCCGGGTGTTTGGCGCCATGTCTGCGCTTGGTGTTTTCATGGCGTTTTTCTTTACCATCGTCCTGTTGCCCATTCTGTTAAGCCTCTGGCACCCGGGCCAGCCGACTCAGGGTCAGGCAAAATCGAGCCTTATGTCGCATCTGAGCACCCGTTGGCAGCATCTGCCAGCACCCCTGCAAATTGGCATACTGACGGTCGCCACGCTTGCACTGGCCCTGCTGGCCAGCCCCGCCATGGCTTTCTATATCCTGCTGATCGTGCTGCTGACCTACTGTGCCATTCGCTGGCAGGACAAGCTGCTTACCGCCTGCCCGGCGCTTGTAAGACAACGCCCGAGGACAGTGCTGTCCGCATTTCTTGCAGTATTTCTGGCATCCATGTACGGCACCAGTCAGGTCCAGATTGACAGCAATGTGGCCGAATTGACCCGTGCCGACTCAGAACCACGCATCGCCTACAACATAGTTGACGAGCACATGGCTGGCGCTCAGACCATCTCCATCATGATTGATACCGGCATCAGCGACGGCATGTTGGAACCGGCCGTACTGGATGCAGTCGACACGCTTCAGAGTCAGGTCGAAACCGAATACGAGGATCAGATTTCCAGGACCTACTCACTGGCCAATATCGTTAAAGACACTCATCAGGTAATGAACCAGGACGACCCTGCCTTCCATACCATCCCGGATTCCGCGACCACCATTTCCCAGTTGCTGTACCTGTTTAACAGCTCCAATCCAGAAGAGCGTCGCAGCCTGGTTTCAGACGACTACAGTCGCAGCCACATCACTCTGAATGCTTACAACGCAGGCTCCTATCAATACCAGGTATTTTTTGAAGAGTTGAGTGCCGACATCGACCAGGTATTTGCGCCCTTGATGGTTGAGTATCCGGAACTGCAGGTCACAGTCACTGGCTCTGTGCCCCTGATGATGCGGGCCATGGATGAGATTGCACAGTCCCAGTACAGCAGTTTTCTGTTCGCACTGGCGGTCATCAGCGTCATCATGATTGTCACACTGGGTTCGGTTCAGGCAGGGCTGATTGCCATCATTCCCAACCTGATCCCTGCCCTGCTGACCTTCGGCCTGATGGGGCTGCTGGACATACCACTGGACACCGACACCCTCCTGATCGCGCCCGTCATCATTGGTATTGCGGTGGACGATACCATCCACTTCATGACACATTACCGTGTCGAGCTCATCAAGACGCGCGACATGTCTGCGGCACTGGCGAGTACGGTGCATGATGTCGGCCGTGCAGTCCTGTTCACCACCATGGTGCTGGGCCTGGGTTTTGCCATTCTGTCATTCTCGGAATACCTTGGCATGGCAAAGATCGGCATGTTTGGTTCGCTGGCCATCCTGGTGGCATTGTTATGCGACCTGCTGCTGTTGCCGGCACTATTGATGATATTTAAACCCCGGTTCGGCCTGAAGGGCGACATCGCCGGATTCAATTCTCCATTGAGACCCGAGGAGGAAAGCACGGCATGATTGGTACACGGCAGATTCACAGGGGATACTGGTTCGCCATCGTCTCCATATTACTGGTGACCATGAGCAGCGCCCAGGCCCAACTGACAGGGCGAGAGATACTGGAACGTGTTGAGGAGAACCAGCGCGCCACAACCGATGCCGCATTCAATCGGATCCAGCTTTCCAGCTGTCGTTTTGGGCTCCAGAACAACCAGATTACCTGCGCGGAACGCCCCCGCATCAAGGCCATCGAATCAGTCGGCATCAATACCGGATCAGACAACCGCGACACGCAGACCATCTCTATCGTGCTGGAGCCACCTGCCGAGCGTGGCGTGGGTATGCTCAGTTATACCTATGATGACCCTGAGCAGGACAATGAGACCTGGCTGTATCTTTCAGCGCTTGGGCAGGTAAAACGTATTGCCAGTGGCAATTCCGACGATGATTCCGAGGCCGCCTCCATCTTCGGTTCGGAATTTACTACAGAGGATCAGGATACCGGCAAACTGGAAGACTACGAGATTTCGATTCTCGAGGAGACAAGCGAATCCGGTCGCGATGTCTGGAAGATTGAAACCATTCCCAATGCCGAGCGAGCCCGCAAGACACGTTATGCCCGCACTGTTCAGTACGTCGACAAAGAACGCTTTGTGGTGCTGCGTGCCGACATGTATGACGACCAGGGACGGGAGATCAAGCGACTGATGGCATCGCGTGTCGAACAGATAAACGGTACCTGGGTGGCGCGTTCTCTGACCATGATGAACCTGGTGGCCAATCGCCTGTCCAATATGGCGATCCTGGAAATCAACACCGGACTCGATATCCCGGAGCAGTTTCTTACCCCACGTACCCTGACCGACGTGGCATTCCGCGAAGCTGAACTGAGCCGTCTGCGTGAGCAAGTAGACTGACAATGCCCGGCAAATTGTTATGCTCAGCGATGGCTATCTGCCTGTATCTGCCCTCAGCTGCCTTTGCACAGTTTGACGGGGAACTGGTGTTTGACGACAGTGCGTTTCAGAACGACGACCTGTTCAGCTCTGTAGATGATGTCAACGATAATTTCCGCTTCCGTCTCAGTCATCAGGCGGTGGCGCATATCAACCGGCATCAACGCCAATTGCCTGACGGGTCTACCGAGACACGGGCGCGTGGGCTGGAGAACAACCGCACAGCGCTCAATATCCGATACCAGAATCCATTTCGCGCCGGCTGGCTACTGCAGGGCAGCGCGCAGCTCCGCGCCTACCTGCCGGGCGACTATGAATACAACAACCCGACCCGCGACGACTGGGAATGGCGTCTGAACGAACTCTTTGTGCAGCGCAGTGGCGAACGTAACAGTTTCTCTTTTGGCAGGCAGACCATTGTCTGGGGCGAAACCATCGGCAACTCGGTGCTGGACATCATCAACACTACTGAATACCGCGATCTCACCATCATTGATATCGAAGATGCCCGGCTCAATCAGTGGCTGGCGATCTGGGATCACTTTTCAGAAGCGGGCAACTGGTCCAGCTTTCTGAATCTGTACCCAGAATTCAATCCAGTCCCCGTTCAGGACAGTCCGCTGTTTCCGGGGGCACCTTTTCGACTGGGCCACTATCATCGAGACAAGCCACTGTTCGAGGCAGGCACTCGCTGGAACCGGTCATTCACCGGTAGTGATGTTGCCATCATGGCTGCCCGGCTTTATGAAAACCCTTTGCAGTATACACCGCCCACTGGCGCTGATGGCCGGGCCCAGGTCCACATCAATGATTACAATCTGCTCGGACTCAGCGCCAACCGGGCGATAGGCATGCTGTTGCTGACGCTTGATGTCGCCTACTCACAAGGCGTTCTGGCGAGCGTTACAGAAGCTGACGGACAACCAGCATTGTCCACTGGCGATTTGTGGGGCGTCTCAACCGGGCTTGAGTATGGTATCAGTGCCACCCAGCAGATAAGTGCCGGGCTCAGGATCGAGCAACTGAACCAGGTTGATACAAGCGCAGGACAGTCGGTGACAGATTCACGCCGTTCGGCCCGCAGTGACCTGCTGGTTCGCTACAGCAATCGGCTGATGAATGAAGAGCTGACGCTGTCAGCTACGCTGCAGAGCCAGCTTGACGGCGATGCCGGACTGCTCAACCTTGCTGCGGATTATCGCCTGAATGACGACTGGGAGCTGCGCGCCCAGCTGATCCTGACCCATGCCGGGGAAGGCAACGAGCTGGCCTTCCTGGATGAGGATGTCAGAGCCGGACTTACGCTTAGTTGGTCATTCTGAGCAGAACTGTTCAGACCTGCCCTGCTATTTCTTTATCTTCTCAGGCGAGACCGGGTTCTTGCGCGTGAAGATGTCTTCATCGAATTCATTTGACCAGCGCGCAACGGCCGTCGCCACTGACAGATCACCAGTCACGTTAACCGCTGTGCGCATCATGTCCAGCGGCCTGTCAAAGGGCAATACAAAACCTACTACAAGGGCGATCTGCGCAGGTGACAGCCCGATGGTCTCCATCACGGCCGCCATCAGGAATATGGAGGCACCCGGCACTGCGGCCGTGCCAATTGAGACCAGGGTGGTCGTAGCAGCAATCAGCAAGTAGTCCATGAGATCCAGGTTGACGCCAAACGCCTGCGCAGCAAATACCGACACGATGCCGACATACAGCGCTGAGCCGTCCATATTGATGGTAGCGCCTATTGGCAATGTAGTAGATGCCACCACGGGCCTGATGCCCAGATTGGTTTCAGCAACCGACATGGTCACCGGCAGCGTTGCCGAGCTGGACGAGGTCGAAAAGGCAACCAGCATGGCGTTTTTTGCACCGCGGAAGAAATCCAGCGGATTCAGCTTCAGCACAAATTTCATCAGGCCGCCATGCACAACCACCAGTTGCAGGACGCAGGCTGCTGTCACTGTCAGTGCAAGTCCGACAACCTGAAGCAGTGCCGCAACACCCTGTGTGCCCGCTACCCAGGCAATCAATGCAAATACACCAAAAGGCGCAACTTCCATGACCCAGTGCGTCAGTTTCAACATCACGGCAGAGCCGGCATCCATCACATGCGCCAGCGTCTCAGCGGGTTTACCGACCGTCAGGATACCAATACCAAACAGCAGTGCAAAAAAGATCACCGCCAGGATGTTGCCCTCGGCCAGCGCCGCAATCGGGTTGCTGGGGATGATGGTCATCAGTCGCTCCCCCAGCGGAATGGGGTCCTGCAGGGCCCCGGGCTCTGCACCTGAAAGGTCAACACCAACCCCTGGCTGAACAATGGCAGCCAATACCAGACCAATCGAGATAGCAAACAGTGTGGTCAACATGTATACCGCCAGGGTCTTGACCCCGAGCGACCCGAGCTTTTGCGGGTCTCCCATCGACACGATGCCAGCGACAATGGTGATGAATACCAGCGGCACAACAACCATCTGAATCAGGCGAATGAACACATCGCCTATCCAGCGGATGGACTGAGCACCCTCGCCCCAGATGGCACCAACCACCACACCCAGGACCAAGGCCAGAATGATGCGTTTCCAGAGGGGGATGTCGAACCAGAATTGCAGTTTTGATGTTGTGCCAGTCAAGTTATTCACCTCTTGTTATTTGGGACTGCGCCTGCTCTGTCGGGGCTGAGTCTGTCCGGATCACTGTCTGTGTGCCAATGATACCGCGGCCCCCAGCGCGCCGGCGCAAGCATCACGCCGATCGCAACAGACTATAGAATTCTGCAGTCAAGTGCCAATATATTTCCAACTATGAGACAATGTTCGATCTCCATCGTATCACTCGACTAATCAACTCTTGCAGGCTCACCGTAATGACTGACTGGGTTCCCGGCACAGTGGCAAACGTCACACACTGGACCAATAACTTGTTTACACTCACCATCAACGCTGATATCGAACCATTTGAAGCAGGCCAGTACACCAACCTGGCACTGGAGATTGATGGCGAGCGCCACGGCCAGCCCTATTCGATCCTGAGTGCCCCGGGTGAGCAGCCCCTGGAGTTTTTCTTCTATACGCAGCTCGAAGGTGATCTTTCGCGACGATTGTCACAGCTGCAGACTGGCGACACCGTCTGGGTTGACCGTCAACCCGCCGGCTCACTGACGCTGACGAACGTCACAGATACCTCCACACTCTGTCTGATGGCTACCGGCACTGGCGTTGCGCCATTCATCTCAATGTTGCAGACCGACGAGATATGGGCTCGTTTCGAATCAGTGATTCTTGTCTATGCGGCTCGTGTGCAGGCCGATTTCCAGTATCAGGCCCTGTTTGACCGCCTGAAAGCCGAATACCCGGGACGCTTTGCACTGATTCCATTTATCAGCCGCGAGAAGGTTTCGGGCGCGCTGCCCGGTCACATTCCAGACAGCCTGCGCAGTGGTGAACTGGAGCAGCACATCGGCCTGGTTCTTGACCCTGACAACAGCCACGTCATGTTGTGTGGCAACCCCGGTATGGTTAAAGACGCAGCCAGCGTGCTTGAAGGAAGAGGATTTGCGGTCAATACGCCCGGTAAACGCGGCCAGTTGAGCTATGAAAGCTACTGGTAACAGTAGCTTTATCCAGAAATTCCGCTACATTGAAGAGTAAGCTGACGGCGCGCAGTCGAGGACAGAACACAAGACAGTCAGATGGTGTTAATAGTGTAAAGTATAACGCGGAGAACAACATGAAGATGTACGGTACAGCTCACGGCGCAGACTCCAATCGTGGCATCCTGGGTCACAGCGCGATGGCAGTGACATTTGCATTGGCCCTTTTGGCAACCGCCTGCAGTCCCGACCAATCCACGACGCCGGCTGACACTGGCGCCGCCCAGAGCCAGCCGGCAACAGCCCAGTACACCCGCATCTATCCACCGAATGCCACTGATCCGCTGAATGCCCATATTTACGAATTGAACAATGGATTGCGCGTTTACCTCAGCCGAAATACGGAGGAGCCGCGATTCTACGCAGAAATAGCAGTTCGTGCCGGCAGCAAGCATGACCCTGAGGATGCAACCGGCCTGGCTCACTATCTGGAACACCTTCTATTTAAGGGTAATCAGCAGCTGGGCACACTCGATTATGAGGCTGAAAAGCCTTATCTCGATCAGATCCGCGAGCTTTACGAGACACACTTCAATACCGCCGATCCAGTCGAACGCGCAGCCATTTACAGCCAGATCAATCAGGCATCACAGCAGGCTGCCGAATACGCCATCCCCAATGAATTTGACAAACTTTACAGCATCATGGGAGCCAGCGGCCTGAATGCGCACACCTGGCACGAAGAGACAGTCTACAAAGTAGGGCTGCCTGCCAACCGCCTGGAGCAGTGGGCGACCATAGAATCGGACCGTTTCATCAATCCCGTGTTCCGTCTTTTCCACACGGAGCTCGAAGTTGTTTACGAAGAAAAGAATCGCACGCTGGATAACCGCGACCGCATTTCTTACTACGCCCTGGCGGACCTGCTTTACAAGAACCACCCATATGGTCAGCAAAGCACCATTGGTGATGCCGAGCATCTGAAGAATCCGTCGCTGGTCTACATCCAGGATTACTTCGACACTTATTATGTTCCCAATAATATGGCCATATTTATCAGTGGCGATATTGATATTGAGCAGACCATCAACACAGTTGCACAACACTTTTCAAAGTGGGAGTCCAAGCCTTTGCCTCCGGCCCAGAGCTGGCAGGAAGAACCCATTACCGAGGTCGAACGGGCAACCGTTTATTACCCGGGCCAGGAACAGGTCACCATGGCGTTTCGCACCGTCCCGAATGGCCACCCTGACAAAGAAGCCCTGATGCTTGTCGACATGATTCTCGACAATCGCACTGCCGGTCTGATCAACCTGAATCTGAATCAGCGCCAGCGCGTTCAGGCGGCCGGCAGCTCGCCTGAATTTCATAATGACTATGGTGCCCAGACTCTGTGGGGCGTGCCTCGCGAGGGCCAGACGCTGGAAGAGGTAGAGCAGCTGCTGCTGGAGCAGATCGAGATGATCAAACAGGGTGAATTCGAAGACTGGATTCTGCCCGCCATCGTCAATGACTTTAAACGGATGGAAAAACGATCGCTGGAATCCAATGTCGCCCGCGTCACTGAAATGCGTGAAGCCTTCCTGTCTCATGCTGACTGGAACACACATATCGGCGAAATCCGCAGACTGGAACGTGTCACCAAACAGGATGTAATTGATGTCGCCAATCGCTACTTCAGTGAACAGAACTATGTGGCCGTGCACCGTCTGGATGGCCCGGCGGATATTCCTGAGGTAGAAAAACCACAAATCGACCCGGTCAATATCGACCCCTCCCGCCAGTCAGAGTATGCAGCCAACATCCTGGCCATGCCCTATGATGAAATCGAACCACGATTTCTGGAAGCCGGCGTAGACTATCAGGTCGCTGAATTCGCGCCCAATGTGCCCATTTATTATGCACACAATGAACTAAACGACCTGTTCACTTTCTCGATCAATATTGAGGTTGGCACCGAGCAGAATGAACTGCTCAGTATGGCCTCTGCACTGCTGGACAAGGCTGGCACTGTCGACTACCCGGCAGAAGAATTGCAAAAGCAGTGGTATCGGCTGGGCAGCGATTTCAGCTTCAGCGTTGGCAGTAACGAAACCCAGATCTCGATTGCCGGCATGGACCCACAGTTCGAAGAGTCGCTGACATTGATGCTCTCGCTGATCAGCGATCCGCAGAGCGACGCACAGACACTCGAAGATCTGAAACGCACCGTGTTGCAGGCGCGTGCTGACCAGAAAGAGAACCCCGCGGTCATCAGTCAGGCTCTTTATCTCTATAACCGTTATGGAGACGAGTCGCCTATGCTGCAGTCACTGACCAGCGAACAGATTCGCAGCGTCGACGCACCAACCCTGCTGGCTTTGATTCCGCAACTGCTGGAATACGAACACAGTATTTCCTACACCGGTTCAATGCCATTGCAGACCGTCTCAGAGATTGTCTCCAATCACCACCAGACTGGCAGCGATCTGATGACGCCGCCGGCCGAGAAGCTTATGTTTGCGCGCGAGATTCAGGACAATCAGATCTACGTCATTGATCGCGACACTGCCCAGGCCCAGATCCGGATCGAGTTCCCGGACACGACCTATGATCCGGCACTGACAGTTCCCTCATCGCTGTACAACAACTACTTCGGTTCTGGAATGTCGAGTGTCGTGTTTCAGGAGTTGCGGGAAGCCCGGGCCCTGGCATACTCGGCAGCCGCGCGCTACGCGCAGGGCGGACGCCAGGATGCAGAAAACCTGATGCTTGGTGTCATTGGCACCCAGAACGACAAAGCCATTGATGCGCTCGATGCGTTTGTGGACCTGATCGACAACATGCCCCAGTCATTTGAGCGCTTTGCTGACGCATACGGCTCGCAGATAAACGACTATCGCACCGCAACCACCAGCGCCCGGCAAGTGCCGGGAATGGTTCGTGCGTGGCAGAGACTCGGTTACACCAGCGATCCGCGCCCGGAGCAGTTCGCACAATTGCAGAGCGCTGGCTTCGAAGACATGCTGCAGTTCCAGCAAAATCATGTCGCAGGGCGTCCCAAATTCATTTCCATTGTAGGCGATACTGATCGGATCGACCTTGAAGCGCTTTCGCGCCTGGGGACCGTGCAGACGCTGAGTGTCGACGACGTTTTTGTAGAATAAAACAGGTTTCGGAGTAACCGGCATGAAGGCAACGGATGCAATCCTGTCAGTAACAAGCCTGCGCAAGCGGTTTGCTGCCGTCGAAGTTCTAAAGGGTATCGATCTGACAGTGACACCCGGCGCCATCCATGGGCTGGTGGGACTAAACGGCTCAGGAAAAACGACAACAATGGAATGTGTGCTGGGCATGCAGTCATTTCAGTCAGGGGATGTCCGGATTCTCGGCAGGCAACCGGCCGACATCTGGCAATGCCATGGTGCAGTCGTTGGTATATTCGACACGCCGGGCCTGCACAGCGGACTGACCGTGAGGCAGGTGCTGACACACGCCAGAATGTTGTGCCCAAAACCGGTTCGCAGTCCGGCGGAGGTCGAGGACATGCTCGGCCTCAGTCGTTACAGCCATTACCGGATTCGACAACTGTCGCTGGGCAATCGCCGGCGTGTGTCTATCGCTCACGCGCTGCTTGGGCAACCACAATTTATTGTCATGGACGAACCTTTCAACGGCCTGGACGCCGGTGGGGTAGACGACGTTCTGGCACTGATCAAAGACCTGAACAGCCAGACCGGGGCCAGCTTCCTGTTATCAAGCCACCAGTTGGCCTATCTTGAAAGTATCTGTACCCACATTTCCATCCTGCATAATGGCCGTATTGCCTTGACCGAAACTCTGCAGAACCTCGCGGGCACCGCATCCACACAACTGCGTATTGTCTGTGACAAGGCTGACGCTGCAGTAGCGCTGCTGCAGTCAGACCCTGCCATACGCATTTCATCGCATGAACAGAACCAGCTGAACGTTCAGACTGTTGGTATTGACGCTGCCGAGATTAACCGACGACTGGTAATGGCTGGCATCTCAGTATCCGAGTTGCAAGAGCTGCGGCGCGGCCTGCATCAGGTTTTTCAGGACATCGTTAATGCACCCGCTGACAGCCCGCTGCCGGAGGCGTCATGATCAGCTCGTTCTGGGTGGCGTTAAGGGCGGAAATATATGTAGGTCTGCGCAGTCATGCCTCACGTCTGGTGGTTATTCTCCCCGCACTGATTGCCTGTGCACAACTGGTATTGACCAGCATGCTGACGGCAAGCCGCGAGGCCAGTGAAACGATGTTTGGTGGCATGGGCGCCGGGCAGATCGAAGGTGCTGATGCCTGGGGTACCCTGGTGGATGCCTACGCAACCGGACTGACACTGATCGGACTGCTGCTGGCAGGTTATGCCGCATGGAGCCTTGCCAACGACAAAGACAGCGGCGTACTCCGTCACCTGCTGATCCGTCACGCCAGCCGTCGTACCATGCTGATGGTCAAGCTGGCGCATGCTCATTTGCTCGGCATCGCGTCCATTGCGGTGCTTTTAGTCAGTTGCACGCTATGTGCATGGCTGATCTGGGACTTTGGTCCGGTGGTCGAAGATGGCTACGAACTGATCGGCACGTCGGAAATACTGACCGAGCTGCGCCTGGGTTTGCTACTGGCGATTATCCCATTACCAGCAGCCATCACGATGGGACTGCTGGTGTCCGTGCTGGCGGGCAACAGCACCCAGGCGCTGGTTGCAGCGCTGGGCATCACCCTGGCTCTGGATATTCTTAAAGGGATCATTGGTGCAGCCTCTGACTATATCTACGCCAGCTACCTGGTATCGCTGCTGGACAGTTCTTACCTGCGTGACGTCAGCCGCCTGGTTCGCGGCTTCTCTGATGTAATGATTAATCCAACTACCTTGCAGATGAATCAATGGGTACCCTGGCCACAGGCGATATTCCTGTTGCTACTGGCCTGGTACGCAATCAACAGGAAACCGGTATGAGATTCAACCGAGGCAAATCAGCTTTTCTGTCAGGCTGGATGTCGCTACTGCTTTTAAGCGCCTGCGTCAGCACCGAGCCCCGCGAATTGGTGCCAACCATTTCCCAGTCGCCTGAACAGATAGTGCTTGCGGGCGATGGTGGCGCGAGCGAGCCCGAAGTAGATTTCGGCCTGACCGCAACGGTCAACGAAAGTGACTCACTGACCAATATCAGTGTCCTGCCGGGCATCAGGGTGCGCAGCGTCAGCAACGGCGGTCCAGCAGACCGGGCGGGTATCCGGGCTGGCGATGTCATCCTCAGTATCGACGGGCTACCGAGCAACCAGCCAGACATTATGGATATGTTGGCGCTTGAGACCACTGACAATCGAAGTTTCGAGTTCGAAGTCCGCCGCAATACCACTGTTTTTCAGGCCACGGTTACGGTCCAGCCCATCCGCAATGAGACATTGCCGCCAGTGGAACTGTATCGTACAGACCCGGTTTTGCTGCGGGCCGGATTCACAACAGAACACTTCTCTGACCGAAGCGGAGAGCCGGTCACGGGCGCAAGGATAGTCCGCGTGTTTGATCAAAGCCCCCTGCTGGCGGCGGGCCTGCGGGAAGACGACATTGTTGTGGCCGTTGACGAACAAGGCATAGGATCTGCACAGGGGCTGGTCACGATGATCAGCAGCAACTACCAGGCAGGCGATCGCGTAAACCTGCAATTCCTGCGCAGCGGTGAACCGATGAATGAAGAACTGCGGCTCTGGCATCCTGGCACGCGCCTGAGCGAACTCAGCATCTGGCCGCTGTTCAGTTACGAGTCATCCCTGAGTCCCGACCAGACCCGCCTTCGAGTGGGCGACCTGATTCTGTTTTCGCTGTTTCAGTACCAGCGAACCGGCCCTGAACGCGAATACAGCGTGCTCGGCATTTTCCGCGCGGCCAGTGGATATGGGGAACTGGTGGAGGAATGATGGGAACTCTGTGCCAGAAGATCATACTTCTTGGGCTAGTGCTGACTGGATCAGTGTCCTGGGCGCAAACCAACTACATTGCCTCAGAGACTCCGTCAGCCGAATGGCCTAATGACATCCAGCTGGCCGATGTGGACGGCGACGGACTGCTAGACCTTGTCATTCCACAATGGACACCAGGCATTGGCAGGCAGCTGCTGATTCACCAGCAGCAGACAGATCGCCGTTTCCCGGCTCGACCTACCCGCACTGTTGATATTCGTGCTGAAATTGTCGCGGTTGCCTTTGCTGACGTGCGAGAAGAACCAGGTGATGAATTACTGCTGTTTACCGGCAGCTCCGTGTTCAGTCTGAGTACGGCGCAAGCCACCTATGCCGGTAATATTCGCCACCTGTTTGACTGGCCCCTGCTCACAGCCGTGCCTCAGCGGCGCACCACCTACTTTCTGCAGGCACCCACTGATCTGACCGGCAATGGCTATGTTGACCTGTTGTTGCCCGGAACAGACGGTTACGGCTATTTCGAAGGCCAGGGCCATGACTCATTCACACTGCGACAGCAGTTCACCACCGAGAACGTCGAACTGGATCGGTCATTGCTGCCACCTCCAGCGGGTCGATTTTCGACAGAGGTCACATTTAACGAGCAGGATGGTCTGGTGGTCAGAGTCATTCCGCGCAGCGCTTCAGATTTTGAAGGCTTTGTCATGGACCTTAATGATGGCGCCGCAGACACGCTGCTGGAGACTGAACAGTGGATGCCATCCGCAGTGCTGGCTGATATGCGATCTGACGGTTCCGCTGACGTCGTCTTCCTGAACATTGGCAACGACCTTTATGGACAGGTCAATATCCTTTCGAGAGAAGAGCTTGCCAACGGCAACACGACACCGCTATGGCAGGGGCCCGTCGAGATGGAGGGCGATTTTCATTTATTGCACCTGAATGATGATGAACTGGTAGACCTGGCGCGTGTCCTGGAAAGTGGCGAAGACTGGAACGTGCACCTATACCGCAACCAGGGCGGACGTTTTAATCTTATGCAGCCTGATCAGGTCATGCGCTTCAGTGGTTATGATCTGAGACTGGAAACGCTTGATGTGGCCGGGGATGGTCAGCGACAACTCAGCGTGACCTACTACACAATCCCGGTCGTCAATGCGATCCGCAATGCCAGTATCGTGCGCAGTCAACTTCTCTATGGCAGCGCGACAGGGGCACAGGTCTTTAACAGCCGTCCCGACTTCCGGCAGGATGACAGCTTCTCTGCACAGACCATTCGGGGTCTGACCAGCCCCATCCACCTGCAAAGTGATCTGGATGGCGACGGCCGCCTCGATGCGCTCTATCTGACAGATGCCGGTGTACTGACCGCCAGACGTATTGATGCCCGGCTGAACTTTGAACAGCAGCCATTCTGGCAGTATGTACCATCGCGCACCATTCTCGACTTTGAGTTGCGCGACCTGAATGGAGATTCGGTACCAGATATACTGTTATATCACTCCAATACCATCACCATGCTGGTGTCAGCGCCATGAACATATTTGAACTGAAAATTTCCAGTCAATCTGTCCGCGGCCTGAGCCTTGGCGCAGCCGCTCTCCTCTGGGCGGGCAGCTCACTGCACGCTGACACCATTGATGGTTATCAGCGCATGGATTTCTCGCTGCCTGGAGACACCAGCAGCCTGATCATGGTGGACGCCGACAACGATGGCCTGAGCGACATTCTGGCAATCTCAGAAAACAGTGTTCACCTGTATTTTCAGTCTGCAGGCAGCGAGCAGAATCGCTTCGACTTCAGTGGGCCGCAGGCCAGCCTCGAAATGCCGGGTCAGTCGGTTGGCTGGGATGTCAGCGGCGAGTTTTCATTGATTGCCCTGATAGATGGCAACCGTGTGATGCGCTGGCAGCTTCAGGACCGTCAGTTCACGGACGCCAAAACCGTGCTTGATGGCGTCAGTGGTTTTCTGCCGCCAGGCATGCACAGGCTGACGTTCGCCCGCGACATTAACAACGATGGCAGGGAAGATCTGATTATTCCTGCAGCTGGCGAGTTGGCCCTGTTCATTCAGTCGAGCGATGGCAGCTTTCAGCCCCCGCTTCAGGTCAGCTCTGACATCCAGCTGCGTTCCGTGCTGCAATCAGACGCAACGCTGGACCGTGATGTGGGTCAAGCACTAAGCATTCCCCTGATGAGCCTGCGGGATGTGAACGGTGATGATCAGCCCGACCTGATCTCTGACACCAGCGAACGGCTGGATGTGTTTTTTGCCGCGCCACAGGCCAATGCTTATTTCCCTCAGGAGCCCGACATATCAATCGACCGCGTGGCCATTCGCGAGCGGCTTGGCGAGTTTGATATCGATCAACTGGATTTTGCCAATCTGACAGGTGTGCTGGCGCTGACTCATGAAGAAATACTCCAGGACATGAATGGCGACGGGATTGACGATCTGATTCTGCGTGAAGGTGGACGTGTCGCACTGCACCTGGGAAGTCGTCAGGGAATGGACCTTTCGCAAGCTGACCAGATTCTGCGCTCGAGTGGTAATGTGCTGTCCGTATTCATGCACGATGAAAACGAAGATGATCGCCCTGACCTGTGGTTATGGCGGGTCGACCAGGTGTCACTGGGAGATGTTTTCCTGTGGCTGGCCATCTCCGGAACCATTAACCTGGAAGCCTACATATACCCCAATGAGGGCGATAACTTTGCCCGCCGCCCATCCCGACGTATCACGGTGGCTCTGCGCTTCCCCTCTGTTGTCCGGATGATTGGTTCCGTCAATGAGGTCCGAGAGCGGGCACGCTCATCGGAAGCTGTCATTCCCAGTGCGCAGGCAATCGTCAGCGCAGAAACACTGCAGGGCAGTTCTGCAGAGGCGGGCGTCAGGGATCTGTTGGCACTTATCGACGGCCAGCTTCAACTCTTCTACCGTGCAGTCGTTACCGAGCCCGCTCCTGATGAAGATCGCTTCCTCGCCTCATTGAATTACCGCCGTCAGGTAGACAACTACGAGATCGATATCCGACGGGTGATTGATGAGTTTGATGTCGACATCAACAGCGACGTACGCGCTGTCAGCGACCGACAGCCTGCTGCCGCCCTGCCCCTGCCGATGGCAACTCCCAGAAGTGATATTGCCATGCAGGATCTGAACAATGATGGTCTTGATGACATCTTTGTGCTGCTGGAGCGTGATGAGACTGCTGTCACTGGCATCCTGTTTCTGTCAGACTGAGGAAGGCTGGCGGGCTACCGGTAGACCCGCTGGACAATAATCGTGACGCCCGGCGGAGGCGCAAGCCGATGAAAAAACTGATCTGGATAACCTTCTTTAGCGCTATCGTTAGCGTCAATCTTCTGGCCGTGGCGGCAGACTATTTCGGTGGTGTCTATATCGCCATACCATACCGACTGGTCATGATCCTGGCAATCACGCTGATAGGCACCATCTTCGGCGGCGCCTGGGTGCTGATGCGCACTGCAGAGCAGGAGCAGCCACACCCTGGAACAACGCAATCGGGGCAGCCAGGGCCATCCAGCGACGACAAACAGCGCTAGCTCGCCGACGGCTTACAAAGGCCAGGCCCAAAGCAGCACGGGCAGACTGACAGCCAGGACAACAATCTCAACCGGCAGGCCAAGGCGCCAGTAGTCACCAAACTTGAAACCACCCGGGCCCAGAATCAGCGTGTTGTTCTGATGTCCGATGGGCGTCAGAAATGCACAGGATGCACCGACAGCCACTGCCATCAAAAACGAGTCCGGATTAACGCCAAGCTGATCAGCAATACTGATGGCCAATGGACACATCACGGCAGCTGTCGCTGCATTGTTCATAAAGTCAGACAGTGTCATTGTCACTATCAGCACCAGCGCCAGAGCAACAACTGGATGCCCCTGCGCCAGTGAGTCCAGCAACACCTGCGCCAGCAAGTCGGCAGTTCCCGTTGAGGCCATCGCTGTTGCCACTGGCAACAAGGCGCCCAGCAGCACTATCACTGGCCAGTCGATTGAACTGTATACCGCTCGGGGCGGCACGATACGCAATGCCATATACGCAAGCACGGCAGCAGCGAATGCAATTGCCACTGGCAATATGCCCAGGGCCGTCACAATAATGGCGGCAACAAAAATACCACCAGCCAGCAAGCCCTGCCCTTTGACTGGGACGCGAATATCCCTTTCAGCCAGCGGCACACAGCTAAAGTCGGCGGCGAAGCCGGACACAGACTCTGGCACACCCTGCATCAACAGCACATCGCCGGCACGAATACTGGTGGATCGCAGCCGTTTTATCGATCGACGCCCCTGGCGCGATACGGCCAGCAAATTGATTCCGTAACGCGTGCGAAGTTCGATATCCGAGGCTGAACGGCCAGAGATCGGTGAGCCAGGCATGACTACCAGCTCCTGAATGATCAGCTCATCAGATTTCTTGGGGGCTTTTACTTCAGTCTTTTCATCAGATTCTGACGTACTGCGCTTGGCATCGCGCTTTTCTGGCTTGCCAGTGTCAGCCTTTTTGACGTTCTCGCCTTTGCCGGCAGATTTTTCGGATTCGGCGGCGTCTTCCTCCTCGCTGTCCTTGCTGCTGATCACTTCTTCTTCAAGTTTAAGGCCGAGGCTGGCCAGTGCCGCACCGAGTGACTCAGGCTCAGCCTCAATCACCAGGATATCGTGTTCACGAAGAATACGACGCGAATAAGGCGCAATGACTCTGAAATCCCCGCGCACCATACCGACAATCTGGGCATCTTCCTTCTCAAGGGCGACCTCCACCTCACGGATGGTTTTGCCTATCGCTTTGCTGTCGGCGACAATCCGCACTTCCGTCAGATACGTGCCTGTCTCAAAGCTGGCTGTGTCAGCACGTTTGCGGGCTGGCACGATCCGCCATCCCAGCAGGCCTACGAATAAAATGCCCACCAGCGTGATTGATACACCGACTGGTGAAAAGTCGAACATGCTATAGGAGCCGAGCCCCGCCTCCGCGCGATAGCCGGACACAATCAGGTTGGGCGGCGTCCCGATCAGCGTCGTGGTGCCGCCGAGAATCGAACCAAATGCGAGTGGCATCAATACGCGACCGGTGGGGATCTGCTGTCGGGACGCGACCTGAATCGCCACCGGCATCAACAGCGCCAAGGCCCCCACATTGTTCATAAACCCGGACAATGCGGCCGCCAGCGCTGTCAACGCGAAGATGCTTATAGTGGGGCCAGCACGGGACGGCAGCACTCGCTGCGTCAACGCATCAACCACGCCAGTAACCTGCAGGCCGTAACTCAGCACAAGCACGCAGGCTACCGTGATAACGGCCGGATGGCCAAATCCAACAAAGGCATCCTCTGCAGAAACCAGACCGGCCACAATACAGGCCAGCAACGCAGCACCGGCAACCATGTCGTGGCGCCAGCGTCCCCAGATGAACATGGCCATGCTCAGGACCAGTATGGCAAGGATAGCGATTTGATCCTGTGTCATGTCGTGCGCTGCTCCGGTATTTTAGTTCTCGCTAATGTGACACGAAGCTTAGGGTCGCGGCAACACATGGCCTCAATACTGATTCAGGATATCGGATTGCCATAGAGAAAGCGCAGTCGATCTGATACGCTCTCGCGAACCATTAAACTGCGAGGAAGTGACTGTGAAAATATCAATAAAAACGCTTGTCGCCGCAACTCTGCTCGTTGGCAGCCTGCTATCAGCTGTCGGCGCTGCCGCCCAGGAAGGACCGGTGTTCGAATTGCGAACCTACACGTCGACGCCAGGCAATCTGGACAAACTCCTGGCCCGGTTTCGCGACCACACCATGGGCCTGTTTGAAAAGCATGGCATGACCAATATCGGCTACTGGATTCCCGTTGACGAAGCCAGGTCAGGCAATACGCTTATTTACCTGCTAAAGCATGACAGTATGGAAGCAGCTTCTGCCTCCTGGCGTGCCTTTGCTTCAGACCCGGAGTGGGCAGCAGTCAACGAGGCCTCCAATCGCGATGGTGCCATTCTTGACAGTGTACAGCGCGAATATATGACCGCGACGGACTTCTCCCAGATGAAGTAAGGCCTACAGCGGCCATACGATCGGCATCAGCACCGCGCCTACCAGGAATACGAGCAGGGTCAGTGGCAGGCCGAGCTTCAGGAAATCAACAAATCGATAACCACCCGGGCCCATCACCAGCACATTGGTCGGATGGGATACCGGGCTGGCCACGCTTGCCGACGCTGCCAGTGCGACGGCCATCATCGCAGCATGCGGCTGGATATCCAGTCCGACACTGACGGACAGCGCTATCGGTGCCATCAGCACGACCAGGACCACCACCGGAATGATCAGTGTGCCGATCACTGAAAAGAAATACAGTCCCGCTATGGTCCACCAGGGATTATGACTGCCAGTCCACACCAGTAGCTGATCGGACAGGAAGGTGGCGGCACCGCTGCCCTGCATGGCGGCTCCCAATGGCATCATGCCGACCAGCACCACGATGGACCGCCAGTGGATGGCCTTGTAGGCCTGCTCCATGCTCAGACAGCGGCCCAGAACCATTGCGGTGGCACCCAGCAAAGCCGCGATGTAAATCGGCAACCACCCACTCAATGCTATCGCGACCACAGCGAGCATGCTGCCCAGGGCTATCGGAGCGCGGGACTTGTCGACTTCTGGCGCGGATACCGGGTCCAGAATTATCAGGTCCTTGTTATTGTTCAGCGCCGCCAGTTGCTTCAGTGGTGCCACCAGCAACAGGGCATCACCGCGTTGCAGTTCCATATCCTTGAGGCCGGAACGATACGGTCGCCCGCCGCGCCACAGCGCTGCGACTTCGACCTGCCAGGCCTCTCGCAGCTTCAGGTCGGCGACTTTTTTGTTGTTGAGCCACTTGTGAGGGTGAATGATGGCCTCCACCATCGCAAGTTTGCCCTGCTCAAAAACTTTAAGGTAGGGTGTGGCGTCATCCAGAACCTTTAGCTGCTGTAGCCCTCGCAGCAGATCAAAATCTTCAATACGACCCTGCACCAACAGCAAATCACCGCCCATCAGTTCAGCTTCAGCGGGGATAGGACGAATGAAGTCACCAGCGCGAAACAATGCCATCAAGCGCAGGTCGAAGGCCTTGCCCAGGCGCATCTCCTCAATGCTCTTACCCGTCAGGGCACCGTCACGAGGTACGCGCAACACCAAAAGGCGCTCGTCCAGCTGGTAGTGATGCTGCACCTGCTCCTTGTCGACAGCCTTCAACTCAGCAAACTCATAACGCGACTCAATCGACTTACGGGCTTTTTCCGGTGCCTGAAACAGCACTTTGTCACCAGCTTTTAACTGATAATCACCCAAATGCGTGCGCCGGACTGTTTCGCCCCGCAGCACGGCCAGTAACCAGCCGCCAGTCTGCTCGTGAAACTCAGAGGGTCTGATTGATTTGCCTACCAGTCCGTGCTCGTCGGCAATCGTCGTCTCATACAGGGCAGCATCTTCCAGAAGCCGGTCGTGCAGCACCGGGGCTTCTCGCTCGATGGACAGCTCACTCCACTGGCGCAGCCGCTTGAAGCGGTCCAGACGGCCCTGCGCAAGCAGAATATCCCCGGCCTGCAGGCGCGTGACTGACGACGGTAAGGCCTGTGTCTGACCGCCACGACTGAGTGCAATCACCATCAAGCCTGCCGCAGCTGTCATACCGGTCTCACCAAGACGTTTGCCCACCAGCAGTGAGTCTTCGGCAACCTGCACGGCAAAAATACGTTCCTGCAGACTGTACAGCTCGCGCAGGTCGCGACTGCTGCCTGTTTCTGCAACCGGATCTCTTGATGGCAACCAGTGACGACCCACCAGGGCGACGAAGGCAGTTGCGATCAGCAGCATGGGGACGGCGATGGGGGTGAAATCGAAAAAGTGGAAACCTTCAAAACCGGCATCTTCCAGCGCGGTACTTACCAGCAGATTCGGGGGCGTACCAATCAGTGTCAACGCACCGCCCAGCAGGCAGCCGAATGCCATCGGCATCAACAGACGTGAGGGGGTAGCGCCAACCTGTCTGGCAACACTTACTACAACCGGCAGCAATAGCGCGGTCACGCCAATGTTATTCATGAAGCCGGACAACAAGCCGGCCAGCAACATAAAGGTAGCGACCAGCTTCATTTCGCTGTCACCCGCAACGCGAATAACACGCTGCCCCAGGGCATCGGCGATACCGGTGCGGGTCAGACCATCACTCAGGATAAACATCGCCCAGATGGTTACCACGGCGGGATGGCTGAAACCAGCTATTGCCTGCTCGGGTGACACCAGCCCCAGCACCGCAAGCGCGCATAGAACTGCCAGCGCCACAACATCCATGCGCAGCTTTTCTGTCGCAAACAACAGCACTGCAACCAGCAGTATTCCCAGGACGAGCGCAATGTCCAGCGTCAAACCAGTACCCTCGGTGGCTCAATTGACAGGCCTTAGATTCAGGCAACCATCATAGCAGAATCGCAGAATGTCGGCGCCGGGGCATATTCATACATGCCGATGCTCAGGGATTTCCGGCCGTGGCCGATAATGGACAAGGGAACATACAGGGTACAAATTGTCACAGAATGCTCGCGGTTGGCGGTGATATCGCTATAATCTGCAGCAGTTGACTGCATAGACGCCATTTCTAACATCAAGGATACTGTCATGGGATCATCTCGACTGATAGCACTGGCCACACTGCTGGTAGCGCTGACAGCCTGCCAAAGTGGCTATACGCCACAGCCACGCGCAACATTTTTCCCGGCAACCGACCAGAACTACATGCGTTCGGCGGCGCACTGGGACATGCTGGCGGCCAATGAGGCTACAATGATTGGTCAGGCACTGGACAGCAACCACCTGGTCGCCATTCGGGACACTGGCCCGGCCAGCAGCCCATTTGAACAGGCCTATCGCAATTTGCTGATATCCCAGCTGGTATCCAATGATGTCCAGGTTGCACTGAACAGCGGGTCAGCTTCACACCATATTGATTACGATATCCAGGTCGTCACGCATGAAGATCGACGCTCGCTGCGTCCTCGACCCGGCACGGCGTCCGCCACGTTCGCTATTGGTGTGTTCGCTGCCAATATACGCAACTGGACCGAGCAGGAGCTGGCACTGATCCCCGTTGGTCTGGGCCTGGACATCATCAATGCTTTGTGGCGCGACACTGACGACGCCATCACTGAGGTCATCGTTAACTCACGCCTGCATGACGGCAATCGGATAGTAGCCGCTGATTCCCGTATCTACTACTTCAGCGCGCAGGACCAGCACAACTACCAGGGTCAGGGACGTCAGTTCCAGGTTGTCAGCAGTCAGGGAGGTGAATAAGCAATGACTCGTCGCTTCTCAAGCCTGATTCTGCTTGGCGCGCTGCTGGCACTGACTGCCTGCAGTGGCATCAAGACTTCAAACAACCGTGTTATTTCGTCTCACCATGATGCAGCGCGTTATCTGATCATGATGGCGGGTGATCAGCTCCCTGCCAACGGTCGCATGATTGCCGCCAGCTTTGCCGATGTGAATGAGTTGAGCACCTCATCGACTTTCGGCAGGATGGCCTCACAGCAACTGGTTTCCCAGTTTGTTATTGAGGGCTTTTCCTTCGTTGAAATCCTGATGCGTGACAATATTTACATCGACAGCAATGAAGGCGAGTTTCTGTTATCACGGACAGTCAACGACATCAGCGATCAGCACAACGCACCAATTGTGCTGGTTGGCACTTATGCACCGGCCGATGAAAACGTATTTGTCACCGCCAAGCTGATTCGTACAACTGACAATGTCATCGTCGCCTCCTACGATTACGCCGTCCCCTATACCCGTGACATGCGCAATCTGCTGCGCCCCAGACGCTAATCTTCTCCTCGCCATGCGGCGCTGATTGAGCTTTTTCAGGAAATATGCTTATATCAGCGCCCATGAAGATGCGGCTGATAATCATACTGACAGGGCTGCTCACGCTGGCTTCGTGTTCTGACGAACTGGCGGGCAATCGTCCATACATCCTGACGACGGCAACCACCGGCGGGGCCTACTACCCCATTGGAGTCGCCATCGCCACCATCACCAAATCCCAGCTGGGACCGGAAGGTATTGCCCTGTCCGCGATCAGCTCAGCAGGGTCGCTGGAAAATATCAAACTGCTGCGTGACAACCAGGCCCAGTTTGCCCTGTTGCAGGGTCCTTTTGCAGCCTGGGGCTGGAATGGCGAAGGCCCCATCAGCCGCCCCCAGACTGGCCTGCGATCAGTGGCTGCCGTCTGGTTGAACGTCGAACATTTTGTCATCACCAACGATCTGGTCGAAACCGGCACCATCCGCGACCTGGACAACCTGTCAGGTGAACGCTTTGTGCTGGGTGCGCGCAATTCCGGTGCCGAGCAGACAGGTCGTTACATTCTTGAGTCGCTGGGCATCAATTACGAAGAAAAGATGTCGCTGGCCTGGATGGGGTACGGCGGTGCAGCCAATGCCATCCAGGATGGCAATGTGGTCGGCATGAATGTCCCGGCGGGTGCGCCTGTCAGCGCGATCACCCAGGCGTTCGCACAGATGGGCGATGAGCTGACACTTCTCAATTTCACTGAGCAGGACCTTATCGATATCAATCGGCGTTATGACCTTTGGGACTGGTACGAGTTTCCCGCGGACACCTATCCGAATCAGAGCGAGCCGGTTCGTTCCATCGCCAGCCCCAATGTGCTTGCCGCGCGTTCCGATGTGCCTGAAGAGGTGGTTTACCAGATAACCAAGACCATCTGGGAGAACCTCAGCGCCCTGCAGGAGATACACGCCGCCACCAGGGATATGCAGTTGCAGCGCGCCGTTCGCGGACTGGGTGCTCCGCTGCATCCCGGTGCCATTCGCTACTATCGTGAGCGGGGGCTGGAAATTCCAGAACGCCTGATCATGCCAGGAGAAGATCGCCCCGCGGGCATCGATGACCTATGAAATCACCTTTGCTGCAATGGGCGGCTTTCCTGTTTGCCCTGTTCCATGTCTACGTCAACGTTTTTGCCACCATCCCGGAACTGTGGTTCTCGGCCATTCACTTTGGTGGATTCGTCGCTCTTTGCGCCCTGTCTGGCAATGAAGCAACAGTCGATCACGCTGCCCCGCCACTCTGGCTGAGAACCGTCAATGTCGTGTTGGCTGCTCTGGCAGTGCTTGTCACCTGCTACATGATTTTCTTTGAAGATGCGCTGTATGCCCGCGAAGCCGAGTTCATACTGAGCGACTACCTGGTGACCGCCACAGCCGTGCTGCTGGCCATCGAGTTCACGCGGCGCACCACCGGCTGGTTCATGCCATTACTGATCATGATCTCGTTGAGCTACATCCTGTTCATGGGCCGCTATATTACTGGCGTATTCGCCTTTCCGGGACTCAGCCTGGAAACCGTCCTGTACCGCAGTTATTTCAGCGAAGAAGGCATGTTTGGCACAACAGCCAACATCTCGGCGACCTATGTCTTCATGTTCATTCTGTTTGGCTCTTTCCTGCTCAAATCCGGCGCCGGTGACTTTATTGTCAGCTTCGCGCGCTGTCTGGCCGGCCGCTTTACCGGTGGCGCCGGATTTGTCGCGGTCATCGGCTCGGGCCTGATGGGTTCGGTTTCCGGGTCTGCAGTCGCCAATACTGTGTCCACAGGGGTCATTACCATCCCGATGATGAAGCGATCGGGTTTCGATCCACAATTCTCGGCAGGCGTGGTGGCAGCCTCTTCCACAGGTGGCGCCCTGATGCCCCCCATCATGGGCGCAGGCGCATTTGTGATGGCCAGTTACACACAGATCCCCTACCTGCACATCATCGCCATGTCAGTGCTGCCAGCCATGCTGTACTACCTGACAGTCATGTTTTTTGTGCGTATTGAGGCCAAGCGCCTGGGTCTGTTTGCCGACAAGATCGGTGACCACGACAGCGTATGGACGGTCCTGCGTACCGGCTGGCACTTCATCATTCCGCTTGGCGTCCTGGTGGGACTGCTGATTGCTGGTTACACACCGATCAGGGCAGCTGCCGTGGCCATCCTGGCCGTGATCGCGGCATCCTGGCTGTCACCAACCCCAATGAAATGGCAGGGCATTTTCGATGCGACCGTTGATGGTGTTCGTACCATGGTCTCCACCGCCCTGCTGCTGGTGGCTGTTGGGCTGATCATCAATGTGGTTACCACCACAGGTGTCGGCAATGCATTTTCTTTGATGATCGTGGAATGGGCAGATGGCAGCCTGCTGATCAGCCTGGTGCTGGTCGCCATAGCCTCACTGGTACTGGGCATGGGCCTGCCGGTGACCGCCTCGTATATCGTTTTGGCTACGCTGTCGGCCCCTATCCTGTTTGACCTGATTGCCCGCGATGCGATGATGGAAGCACTCAGTGCCCCCGACCTGCCCTCCAATGTGGTTGCGACACTCAACCTGTTTGGTGGCGACGCCATGGTCGCTCTGCGCGAAATGCCACTGGAGATGCGTCAGTTGCTGCGCGCGGAACTGCTCAGCCCCGAGCTGCTGACCGGTATGCTGCTCAGCGCCCACCTGATCATTTTCTGGCTGTCCCAGGACAGTAACGTCACACCGCCTGTCTGTCTGGCAGCGTTTGCCGCAGCGGGTATTGCCGGCACCAAACCCATGGCCACCGGCATTACCTCCTGGAAAGTCGCTAAGGGGCTCTACCTGGTGCCGCTGCTGTTTGCCTACTCGCCGTTGATTTCCGGCACCTGGCCTGAACGTTTTTATACCTTCTTCTGGTCGTGTTTAGGGCTGTATGCTGCCGCCGGTTTACTTCAGTGGCGTCTGGACCGACCTCTGAATGCGGTAACGGCTCTGATGCTGGCTGTGGCGGCGGTGCTGCTGTTGTGGGCTCCACTTACCGTTTATCATCATATTGTTGGAGCGGCACTTCTGGCAGCCGTGGTAATCTGGCAGCGAAATCAGGATAAACTCAGTTCTGTCGCGCAGCAGTGATCCCGCTGCAGACGTAGTAGCCATGCCAAGGCAAGAGGCGATGCATGTTTTCGGAAAAAGCATTGAACCTGGAAGAGCATGAGCTGCGTGAGACCGCGCGCGCCCTCCCACCGCCTCTAAAACACCAATACCAGTTGCTGGAACAGCGGCACCTCAAGCGTCCCTCTACCTACCGGGCACTGAACTGGGTATTTCCCACTGGCATCCATCATTTCTACCTGCGCCGCTGGCTGCGGGGGCTTATCACACTGAGCCTGACGCTGGGGGGGCTGTATCTGGTCTATGCCTCGCAGACATCAGCCTTTGGCCTGATGGTGCTGATGGTAGTGGTCGTCATTGAAATACCGCAGTTACTTAACGCCAGACATCTCGTGCACAGCTGCAATAATCGCATCATGGCGCAATGTCTCGAGCAGGTGCAGCGCGCACACCAGGCACCTCAACAGGAGCCTGCGCCATGAGCCATATCGACCTCGCATCGCGCTATCCTGGCATTTTCAGCAACTGGCGCCGGTTGCAGCAGCGAACCCGACGCCTGCAGCCGCACATACCGATTACCACCACCGGTGTTCTGATTCTGATCGCATCACTGGCCGCGTTGCGCGGCTTTGGCTATCAGCGCATGGACCTGGTGGTGTTTGCACTGACCGTATGCGCCCTCAGCATTGTGCTGGTCAGCGCCGTGATGGTGACCGTTACTGGCCTGTTGCTGCGCAGGCGGCTGGCAGCCACCATGAATACGCCATTGCCGGCGCTGCAGGCGGAGGCCGGTTATGCAAACGAAACCGCTTTGCAGCTATCCGGTCACAGCTGGTTGCCCATGATGTCGCTTGAATGGCAGGTTGTTGCTCCCAGTCGCATGACAACACGCGTCGAGCTCGACCCCGATTCTGGACAACTGGAAGAGATCATCGTGCCGGGGCATCGCTGTCTGGGCACGCAGGTCACACGCCTGTTTACGATACGCGATGTCCTTGGTCTGTGCCGCTTTTCGTGGCGGATGACACAGCCGATGTCGCTGATGGTGCTGCCCCGCACCGGCAATCTGCGTCACTTGCCACTGCTGCGCTCTATGGATTCTGAAGACGGCATACCGGACATGCGCGGTAAGCCTGAGGGTGACCGTATGGACATTCGACGTTACGCGCCAGGCGACTCTGTCCGCGACATCATGTGGCGCGTCTACGCACGCAACAGGCACCTGAATGTTCGCCTTCCGGAAAAAAGCATGTTTCAGGCCGACCGAACGCTGGCCTACCTGTTGTCTGGTGAAAGCGATGAAGCGGCTGCTGGCGTGGCGCGTTTTGCTGTGACCAATGGCGCACTGGGTGACACCTGGATTTTCGGAGCTGACGGCAGTCCCGAGGTCGCCAGGACCGCCAATGCAGCGCTGCCGCTTATATGCGGCTCATGGCAGGCCGCAGGGCGCAGCGACAAGCCAGGAAACAATGGGTCACTCGACCACTTTCTACACAGCCAGGCGGGTAATCAGGCGGCCTGTATCGTCTTCGCGCCCGCATTGACCGGCGCCTGGGTGCAGGCCTTATCAACAACGATGCGAAAATTCACCGGCCCTTTCACGGTTGTGCTGGCAACAGACGACCTCAGCCAACAGACCTCAGCGCCCTGGTGGCAACGCCTGTTGTTTGAGCCCGATTATCAGCAATATGGCAGCGGCCTCACTGAACTGCAGTCTCTGGCGGCGAAGTTGACCGGCGCTGGTGCCCGTGTGCTGATAGTGGATCGTCAATCTGGTCAGACTTTTGACCAGGGTCTGAAAAGGGTTTAATGTCGAGGACTTATGATGTCTCACTCCGCTGCATCCCCGACAGGCAATAATTCAGCCAGGCGCGTATCCAACGCTCACCGGCTGCTGCGTGCTTTTGTGCTGGCAGGCGCCTGCTGGGTGTTAAGCACACCTCTGACGACGGTGGCCGGTTCCACAGCGGCTTTTCTGGGCTGCCTGCTGGCTTGCCTGTGGATTGACAGCCGTACAGGCACAGCCGTATTCAAGCTCAGGTCACTGGCGCTATTGGCCGGACTTGTAATTCTCACTGCGCTCGTTAGCAGCGTCGCCAACCTGCTGACCCGACAGCCATTTCTCGCACAATGGCTGGGTGCCATGCCAGCCTTTCAGCTGGGCCAGCTGCTTTTCTGGCTGGTGCTTGCCGCAAGTGTCGGCCTGCTGCTGCGGCTATATGCACGACGCCATAGCTGGGGCAGTGTGCCAGAATTGCTGTTTGTGACCTGTGCATTTGTCATCTCACTTGCTGCGCATCAGCGAGGCATGATCGACCGCCCTTACTTCATCGGTGACTTTGCACTGATTCGCGGCATGGACCCATCCAACATTCTGATGGGAGTTGGTGTCGCGGCCGTGCTGACACTGACAGTCCTGTTGATGCTGGAAGGCAACCAGCGCAGGCTGCCCTACCATTTCTCGGTGCTCGCCCTGGTCTGCCTTTCTCTGCTGCTGTATGTACAGACATTCGGCATGCCCACTCCACAGATGACAGATGACCTCGGGCTGACGGGTCAGGGCGCAGGCGGTGGCTCTCAGTCCGAAAACCCGTTCCGGGATGGCGACAACGACGCCAATGACCGGGAAGCGCCCGTCGCCATCGTGCTGTTCCGCGATGATTATGAGCCGGAAAACGGTGCCTACTATTTCCGTGAGTCTGCCTACTCCGAGTTTAATGGCACACTGCTGTGGACAGCAGAGCGGGACGACCTGGACGTGGACCTGGTTGAACAGTTTCCCGCCAGTGAAGTATCAGTCTCCGAACACATTCCCGCGCAGGACATGCGCCGCAGTGTCACAACAACTATCGGCCTGCTGACACCACACCGCAGCCCGTTTGGGCTGGAAGCACCCGTGCGCTTTGAACCAGCGCCCAACCCCAACAGTCTGCGCTTTACCCAGACCTATACCGTTGAGTCACTGGTGCCGCAGTTTGAGTTCCCGGACCTTATTGGCAGACGTGCCGGGTCGCCCGATTGGACAGTCGCCCAGTGGGAACAGTATCTGGCTATGCCGGACGACCCTCGCTACGGTGAGTTTGCTGAGCATCTGGTCAGCAATATGCGCGAGGGTTTTGAGGACGACCCCTATGCCAAGGCGCTCGCCGTCAAGGCCTGGCTGGATGACAACGGTATCTACAGTCTGGAAAACCAGCACGCCTACGCGACCGACCCGGCGGCATCCTTCCTGTTTGGCGATGTAACCGGTTACTGCGTCCACTTTGCCTACGCAGCCACCTACATGTATCGCAGCCTGGGTATTCCTGCGCGGGTGGGCATAGGCTACTCAGTCCCGGCAGACAACCGTGCCGGCGGCTCTGCATTGCTTATCCAGGCTATTCACGGCCACGCCTGGCCGGAGATTTACCTGGATGGCCTGGGCTGGGTGATTGTCGACCCAACACCGTCGCGAACATTGGTAGATATGTCCTCAGAGCCGCAGGATTCGCTGCAGCAGATGCTCGCTGACATGCTGCGTGATGACGCCAGCTTCCAGGGATTCCTGGAGCAACAGTCCCAGACCAGCGAGCTGCCATCATTCAGACAACTGCTGACAGCCCTTCTCATTGCCGCCGCAACACTGATCATCCTGGCGTGGCTGGTGCGTCTATGGCGTGCTCAATGTCCTGCCTGGACCCCGGCCTCCGACCACTATCGAGTCCAGTTCCGCGCTGCTCTGGATACACTGGCGAGTGTCGGTGTCAGACGGCGTCGAGGTGAGAGCCGCGAAGCATTTGCGCGACGCTACGCTGCCCAGTTCCCGGCACTGCATCAGCTCACACAATGGCATCTTCAGCAGGTACCAGGCTACGCCTGGTCGCCGCAGGGTTCGCTGGCGTTGGCAGGGAAATCTGTTTCGGGACATGCCATGTCAAATGCTGACTGGAACGGGCTGCGCAGACAGCTCGCTGCTGAAATTTCGCAGGCAGTACCACGCTGGCGTCGGCTGCTGGGAACTATTCACCCGGCACCCTGGTACTACACACACTAAAGCCTGACCGCGTCGGGTCAACTACAAATACAGTAAATGGTAATTTGCATATAGCGAGGATGGGCATGGACACACAGGGATCTGAACTGGAAACTTCTGCGCCGCTATCAGCCGCACAGACAGTTCTTCAGCAATTGAAGCAGGCTGTCAAAGCTCAGGTGATTGGCCGTGACGAGGTAATAGACCTGACGCTGATTGCCCTTATGGCAGATGGTCATGTGCTGTTGGAAGATTTCCCCGGATCTGGCAAAACAACGCTGGCCAAGGCACTTGGTGAAGCCATCATTGATGATAACAAAGGGCCGGCGGCAATTGCGGAACAACCACCAATAGTGCCCTTCAGACGAATCCAGTTTACTCCAGACCTGCTGCCTTCCGATGTCACCGGCAGCTCCGTGTTTGATGCTAACGCCAATACGTTCCACTTTCGTTATGGCCCGCTGTTTGCGCATGTTGTGCTGGCAGATGAAATCAATCGCACTTCGCCCAAAGTACAATCGGCGATGCTTGAGGCCATGGGTGAAAAGCAGGTAACCGTTGACAACGTCACCTATAAACTCGATTCGCTGTTCTTTGTCATCGCCACCCAGAACCCGCTGGATCTGGTGGGCACTTACCCTCTGCCGACGCCACAGCTTGACCGTTTTCTGTTCAAGATCACCATGGCCCATATCGATCGCGATGCCGAACTGCAGGTTCTGGACACCTGGCAGCAACGCAGAGATCACAGTCAGGAAGCTGTGAAAGTCAGCCGCAGCGACATTCTTGCTGCGCGGCGCAGCATCGATGAACAGGTACATATTGCCCAGGCCATAAAAACTGCCCTGGTCGATATCTCGCGCAGACTTCGCGATGACGAGCGTGTGCTGCAGGGCAACTCCACTCGCAGCCTGGTGCTGATCCTGCCCGCGCTGCAGGTACTGGCCACACTACGCGGGCGCGCTTACGTCAGTGCCGAGGATCTTGAGACACTGCTGCCGCATGTACTGGCCCATCGGGTCGAACTGGCGCCCGGCATTGCCGATTTCAACAAAGTGCTCCGGGACTGTATGCGCGAGCCGATGGAGCAACTGGCACGCAGCACATTAAAGAAGGCAACCGCGACCACTGCATGAGACACTTGACCCTAAAAGGCTTTGGCAAAGCAGGCAGACAGCTTTTTTTCGCTGTTGCGACAAGCGCAGTATTTGTCATGCCATCCTTTGTTTCTGCACAGGACAGTGAACAGGGTCAGGACCTGAGTAATGTCCCAATCCGCAGCGCCTCACGTCTGTGTTTTGGCATGACCGATATCACCGAGCCTCAGGCTCTGGCTGTATGTGATGCGCTGGCACTCGACCAGAATGTTCGCGCCCGGGAACTGGCACAGCAATGGGTGGCCGATGCGCCCGATTCGCCAGGTGCACAGTACGCTCTTGCTGAAGTTCTGTTCCGGGTTGAAGGCAATCTACCCAGAGCGCTTTACCACCTTAATATCGCCGAATCGCTGACCAATTACACATCACTGGGACGTGCGCTGGAGTCTGGCAACCTGGTCTGGCACTACCTGACGCTCAGCCAGCTTTCCTACGCTCATCAGCTGATCGGCAATCAGGAGGAGTCGCTGGTTTATCTGGACAAGATCAGCCAGATTTACGGGCAGGACACCGAATCATTTCGTGGCTGGCCGCTGATCAAGATGAAACGCTATGACGAGGCTCGCGAAAGCGCTGAGAAAGTTCTCAGTACCAGCAACAGCCCCGGCGAGCGAAGTCGCGCCTGGAATACCCTGTGCGCTGTGGAGCTGGCAGACCTGCGTCCGAATGAATCACTGGCCGCCTGTCAGAACGCCATGAACGAAGACACCGGTATTGCCGCAGCGCAGGGCTTCGAAGACCTGGATACTGTGCATTTGCTCAACTCAGCGGAAGTCTCACTGAATCTGCTGCAGTTTGCTGAGGCCGAGGACTTTCTCGATCGTGCATCCCGCCGTATGGACCCGGACAGCGTTGGCAACCCCTGGGTCTACAAGCTTTACCTGTACATGAACCAGTCCCGATTTGACGAGGCGCGACAGGCGCTGGATCGCATGCTGGTCTGGCGCGAGAACCAGACGCCGCTGGTTGGTGTGATGAATCGCGCCGATCACTTTATGGTCAGTGCCGCATTTTTGCTGCTGTCAGGCTACGCCGATGATGCAGCTCGATTGACACAGGCAGCATTGAATCAGCCGGATCGCACCGGGTCTTACACAGCGGATGAGGCACAGAAGGATTCCTACTCAGCGCTGGTTAACAGCATGGCTCACCAGATGCGCTACCAACAGATAAGGGAGCGCATGGCAACCCGGCCATGGCTCAGTAACGCGCGTCTGTGGATTGAAGCGCAGGCAGCCCGTTTCCAGGCCTGGCGCACGGGGCAGCTTGCCGCCTCACTGTTCGCCGATGAGCAGACACTGGTCAGTCGACTGCGACCTTACGCCCCGCTGGATGTACATATCCCGGAGTGGATGGAACATGAGTTAATTGACCTGATCGGTGCCGGCGTTATGGCAGAGCTGCTGGATGCCGCAGCCGCTGAGGGCGCCTTTACATTGAATGAAGGTTACTACTTCGCCTACCAGAGTGAAATTCATGCCCGTCAGGGTCGACGTCAAAGTCTGCTGACATCCGCCGAGCAGGCGCTGCGCTTGCTGCCAGCACAGGAAGTCATGTTGCGCGCCCGCGTCAGTGCACGCCTGGCCGATGCGCTCTGGCGCGACGACCGCCTTGAAGAGGCCATTGGTCACTTTGCCTATGCGCTGCGTCACGATCCCAGTCTTTTCCGGCGCCTGGATATTGCCCTGCCCGTCACTCTGACAACAGGTAACACGACTTTCAGCTCAGACCTCAGTGACTATCTGCGGCGCTCACCACGTTTCATGCTGCACGATCAGGGATTGGCAGTGGCGATTCAGCAGGACGGTGACGCGGAGCCAACGCTGTGCCTGCGCGACCGGCAAGGCGATTCATTATCCTGTGTCCAGGCCGGAGACTGGCCTGAAGACAGACCAGCCCTTCAGGAAGACGATGAGGAGCTGGATGAGATCGCACTGCTGATGCGCCAGTTCCAACACCAGACCTTCGCGCTGGGTTATAATATCAGCCGCTCTCAACGTCTGGCCCTGCTTGGGACCAGCGTCATCATCAGTTCCCGGGATAACTCCAACCTGCAACAACAACGCGAAGCAGTGCTGGGGCCCTGACCTTACGGAAATCATCTTACATGTCTGACTCCCCGCGAGAATTCTCACGCGGCATGATCGTGCTTTTGGCGGCAGCATCAGCCCTTGGCCCTGTTGCCATGCAGATCATGCTGCCTGCCATTCCGATCGTGCGCGAGACATTTGAAGTATCAACGGGCACCGCGCAGCTCACCCTTAGCCTGTCGATGCTATCCATCGCCATAGCAACGCTGATCTATGGTCCATTGTCGGATCGCTACGGTCGCCGGCCAGTGATGCTGGCTGGCATATCAATCACCGTCATCGGCTCCATTCTCTGTATGGCAGCTGACAGCATCGCCTGGCTGATTTTTGGCCGCATTGTGCAGGCAGCCGGCGGCGCCGTGGGGCTGGTTCTGGCTCGCGCCATTGTGCGCGACACCTACCCCGCCGATCGCGCGGCAAGTGTCATTGCGACCCTCGTCATGGTGATGGTGGTCATGCCGATGCTGTCCCCTCTGGTGGGTGGTGAACTGATGATCCGGTTTGACTGGCACAGCATTTTTTATCTGGTTGCCGCCATCAGCCTTACGATGCTGTTTGCCATGCAGCGGGCCTTGCCGGAAACACTCAAAAAACAGACACCATTTACGGGTGTCGGCAGCATGCTGAAGGGTTTCGTGACTTTGCTAAGCTCGCGCATCTTCAGCGCCTACGCCATGAATGTCGCATTCGTCTCTGTGATGTTCTTCAGTTTCATCGCCGCCGCACCTGAGGTCATGGTATCGGTGCTGAACCGGCCACCCAACGAATACGGCTACTACTTCGTGCTGATCCCTTCAGCCTTTATGGCTGGCAACTACGTCGCCCGCTGGCTCTCAACCAGATTTGGTGTCAAACGCATGATCACCAGCGGATCCTGGCTCAGTATCACAGGCATATCAATCGCACTGATCCTGCATCTCAGCGGCCTGCTGCACCCGCTCGCACTGTTCATGCCGATTGCGCTGACCACGTTCGGGAATGGGATATCGCTACCCAATGCGCAGGCCGCGGCGATCAATGAGTTCCCGGATATGGCTGGCAGTGCGTCGGGGCTGACGGGTTTTCTGCAGATGGGTTTCTCGGCGGTGGCGGCGCAGCTGGTTGCCTTGATGTTCAACGGCACGGTCTACCCGATGCTGCTGCTGATGCTCACCGCAGCAACCCTGTCGCTGGTCAGCTTCTACATCGCTCAACGGCATACTGACTCCAGCGCGTAGTCTACGTACTAATAGACAACGGTCCGGGAGGTGGGTGTCACTTCTCGCCCGGATCGGATCCTTTCTCCTGGCGCCCGGCGGTGCGGGTCTCGACCTCGCACGCTGCGCGGGCTCGGGACTCAGACAGTCCTACCCGCTGATCGGGCGCCATGCAAAAGGATAAAGCGCGCCCTGATTGGGCGAGAAGTGACACCCACCTCCCTCCCCTTGTGCCATCTGCGGCTTCAGTGCCAGGCCATGGCCAACGCGCCGCCGCACAAGTTTCAATCAAGGCGCGAGATACCCCAGAGCCGACTCGCCAGCGGCTGACATCAACGCAACTCTACCCTCCTGACCGCAAAGACACCATGCCGCGGCTTACGCAGTGATAGATAAAGCCGACGTTGGCACAAGGGCAGGGTCGCGGGTGGCAGAATCATGCCCAATCAGGGCGCGTCTATCCTTGTGCCGGACACCCGATCAGCGGGCGGGACTGTCCGAGTCCTGAGCGACGCAGTCGCGAAGTCGAGTTCCCCCCCGCCGGGTGTCCGGTGCAAGGATGCGATCCGGGCATGATCTGCCACCCGCGACCCGGACCGCTGGAGAACATTGAGCCTAAGCAGCAGCGATTCGGGACCAACGCTCAATCGAGGCGTCGGGGACAGGGTGGCAAGGAGCGAGGAAAACCTGACGAGGACTGCCACCCTGGTTCCGGCGCCGGGCGCGCTGAATCTGCAGCGGCGTCAGAGGCCGGCGTAGGCTTCGATGTAGTTTACCGAGTGATTCTTGATGTGCTGCAGAGACATGAACATGTCGCTGAAAGTCTGAGCCGTTACAGCCGGATACTGACCTGCACGCAACCGATCCAGGTGGCGGTCACGCATCTGCTTGCCCAGCTTCTTGATAGGACGTGAATCCTTTATCAGAGCCCTGACTGAGTCAACATCAGCGTCTTCGTGACGGGCTTTGAGAATCGCCTTGAAGTAGGCCTCAACATCGTTGAAGAAAACCATGATGTCCTGCCAGGCCTCTTCGCCGATGTCTTCATTGCGTTTGAACAGTCGGCTGCGATAGATACTGAAGGCCTGCAGAGCATCAGCAATACTTTCGATCTCATCGGCCATACGCATCAAGCCGTAGGAACGCGCCGACTGCTCCTGGCTGAGATTACCGGTCATCACGATGGTGATGAACTTGATCATCTCTTCTTCGATGTTGTCGGTGATGTCTTCCAGATGATTGATGCGTTCAAACAGTTTCTTGTCGTGACCATTGCCGAGCACGTATTCACGGGTCGTGGTGAACATCTCGCGCGTTATCTCGACCATGTTGTCCATTTCCAGGTCTGCCTGCTGCAATGCAACCTCAGGCGCCATGGTAGTGCGGTTGCCCAGATACTTGAGCTTGTGCTTTTCCTTTTCGGTTTTCTGTGGCACCAGCCAGATAACGGTTCTGGTCAGGAAACCGATGAAAGGCACCCAGATCAGTACGTTGATCACATTAAACATGGTGTGCGCCACCGCAATGTGGAAGCCGATGTAGGGGCGCATACCTTCTGCATCCAGCTCATCCGCCGCGCCGCCAACAATTAAGTCGACAAACTGGACATACCACGGGAACACGGCAACCAGCACTATCGCGCCAAGGATATTGAAGATGGCATGGGCGCGCGCGGCGCGGATGGCGGAGGTATTGGCACCAATCGCGGCAAGCTGTGCAGTGATCGTGGTACCAATGTTCTCACCGATAATCAGGGCAACAGCGGTATTAAAATCGATCACACCAGTCGTTGCCAGTGTGATGGTAATACCGAGCATCGCCGAGCTGCTCTGCACGATGACCGTGAGCAGACAGGCCAGCACCACACAGGCCAGCAGGCTCAACAGCGAGTCAGCATCAAACAGGTAAAGATAGGAAATGAAGCCTTCGTCTTCACGCAGTGGGACAAAGGCGCCACTCATGAATTCCAGGCCAGTGAAGACCAGACCCAGTGCAACAGACGTTTTCCCCAGTGTCGCCAGCCACTGCCGCTGCGCTGCAAACATGGGATACATGCCCAGCGCGATCAGAAACAGACCGTACTTGCCTACTTTGATGGAGATGATCCAGCCCGTGACGGTGGTACCGATGTTGGCGCCGAGGATGACACCGATGGCCTGTTTAAGCTCCATCAGGCCGGCGTTAACCAGACTGACAGTCATCACCGTCGAGATCGAGCTGGACTGAACGAAGACAGTGATACCAACGCCGGCAAGCACAGCCATGACGCGATTGCGAGTCAGCGACGCCAGGATGCGCTTGATGGCTTCCTGGCCACTGGATTGCAGAGACTCTGACAGGTACTTCAACCCGAGGAAGAAGATGGCCAGACCGCCCAGGGCAGTATATGTAATATCGAAGTAGTTCATTTGGGGCGCAGTCTAGTAAAAGCCGCCCGATAATACAATTTGTTTTGTGACAATTTTTTAACAATAGCGGTAAAAACAATAGATTAGCGCACAGGACCTTCCACGGTTGTCATCAGTGCTGTCGCCACGACAACCGCGACGGCAAGCACAATCTCCATCAGGATAGTGAGACGCAGCCCCTTGACGGCACCATGCCGGTTTTGCGATTCAGCCAGACGACTGACCCAGAAGAACTTGTTGCTGGCTCCCAGCGCCATCAGGAGTGCTACCAGCGCCAGCTTGGCCAGCAGAAACCGGCCATGCGTTGTAGTCAGCAGGGCGCTGAAACTACCCAGCAGTTGCCAGGCCATCCAGATGCCGCTGATGACCATCAGGCCCAGAAACAGCCAGCCAAACTGCCCGAACTGGCGCAGCAGCAATATCAATCGGCCAGGATAACGATCACCCTGAAATGCCTGCTGGCACACCCACAGTAGCGGCAGCAATGCGCCAATCCAGACAGACACTGCCAGCAGATGCAGCGCCGCTGTAACACGCGTTGCCATATCCAGAATATTGACATGGCCAAGTACAGCAACTGACACCGCTAGAGCGATACAGCCAAGCAGCCCCACAATAAAAGCTGCTGCTATCCAGCCATGAAATCGCGAATGGGTGTCGGCAAGCCAGATTGTGGCCGCTGCGATCAGAACCAGAGCAAACCCTGCCAGGCGCCATCGCAGCCCTTCACCAAGCGTAGTCTCCGCCAGGATGGCGCCCAGCTGCATGTCGAACATGCCGGAAACGCCCTGCTGATTGACCTGCCCGATATGAACGAGAAAAAACAGACACACTGCCAGCAGGCCCATGATAGTAGCAGGCAGCAGGTATCGAACGGTGATCGCCTTGAGAGGATAGAGAAGAGAAACGAACAGGCCACCACCGGTGGCCAGCATGGCCAGATAGACCAGTGACTTGGTCACCAGGCTGGCCAGCAGCCACACAGACATAGTTGATTAGATCAGTGGTGATGGTGTCCTTCGCCGTGCGAATGCTGTTGCATCTGCGCTTCGCCGGCACCCGGGTTCACGGTGAATCCAAAGCTGTTGCTGACGGTATGACCGTCTGAGCCGATAATTGTCCAGTTTACGGTGTGTTCCCCGATCATCAACTCAGGCAGATCAAAACTGAACTCGGTCGAGGCTGTAGTGACCGCCTCAAAACCAATATCCATCTCGTGAGCAGCGCCATGTACCAGCGTCAGACGCAGCAGTCGAACCGGCTCATTGAATGTCAGAGTCAGTGCTTCCGGGCTGCTGACCTCACTGTCCGCACCTGGCATGGAAGCCGTCAGAGTGCTGTGCGCCAAAGCCTGGCCAATCAGTCCCGACAGCATCATTACAACAGCTACAGCACGAATCATCATCAGTTTCATGATACATCCTCATCAATCATTAGGTCTGGCCTCTGATCTTACGGGCCGGTTGCTGAATTCTACCTGAACGTCTTCTGGATTACAGCGCTTGCGCTGTGGCATTTTGTCGCAGTCGATTACTGAATCAAACGTCCCAGTCGGATACAATACTGCGATCTGCAAACAGGGAAAATAACAAGCGAGCACGATTATGACAGACAAACTACTGGACGGGTACAAGCGCTTTAAGGCCGGTTACTACGCTGAAAATAAAGACAAAATCAGGGAGGCAGCGCAAACGCAGACGCCCTCTTACGTTCTGATCACCTGCTGTGATGCCCGACTGGAGCCGTCACGTATTTTTGACACCGAACCAGGTGATCTGTTTGTAATCCGCAACGTCGCCAATCTGGTTCCGCCCTATGAAGAACAGGGCTCCTATCACGGAACCAGTGCGGCGCTGCAGTTCGCCATCACGGTACTGGAAGTACCGGAAATCATTGTGCTGGGGCACTCTCGTTGCGGTGGTATTCGCACGCTGGTCCAGCAGGGCGACAAGCTGGATCAGTCATCATTCATCGGGCGCTGGATGTCGATCATCGGGCCTGTCTCGAAACTGGCTGATCGTGAGAAGTTGGAAGACCCCGCAACCTACGCACGATGTGAGCAGGCGGCGGTGGGGTATTCACTGTGCAACCTGATGACATTTCCGTGGATAGCCAGCCGCGTCAAGGAAGGCAAGCTGCGTCTGACCGGCTGGCACTACGACATTTACTCCGGTGCGCTGAAAAAAGTGCATGACCAGGACACTATCAGCACCATCATTGAGGCTTCCGAGGATATTCAGCCAGCGCTGCTGTAGCCCTGCCCGGAAGATGCGCCACGACGTGGCAGACGCCTGGCCAAACGCTCTTTGGCCGAGTGCACTGCCACATAAACAACCGGAATCAATACCAGCGTAATCAAGGTCGAAGCCAGCAGACCGCCGACCACAACGCGCGCCAGTGAGGCCTGCATTTCTGCTCCCGCCCCGACACCCAGCGCCAGCGGCATCAGCCCCAGCACCGTTGTCGCGGTTGTCATCAGGATGGGACGCAGACGCAGATGGCCAGCCTTGACCACTGCCGGTACCAGATCCATCTTCTCTTCACGGCGCATGATATTAATGTAGTCCACCAGCAGAATGGCATTGTTCACAACAATACCAATCAGCATGACCATGCCCATAAAACTCTGCATGTTGAGTGTGGTACCTGTCAGAATCAGTGTTGGCACCACACCCACGATGGCGAGTGGTACGGAGGCCATCACAATCAGAGGGTCGATGAACCTCTCGAACTGGGCCGCCATAACCATGTAGATGAGGATCAGCGCCATGGCGATGGCCATCACGAAGTCGGCCTGAGCCTTGATCTGCTCCTCATACTCACCACCGTAGACAATCGAAAATCCTTCCGGCAGCGCCATCTGCGCCAGGTCGGAGCGGATCAGTTCCACGGCGTCGCCCAGCGCCACACCGCTTTCCAGGTTGGCGTTAATATAGGTAACCCGCTGGCCATTGATGCGCCGGACATCGGTTGGACCACGGCCGTAGCTGGTTGTTACCAGCGACGATACCGGCACCACCGTACCATCTGCGGCCCGTACTGAAATATTGTCGATGTCCTGAACGTTAAGGCGGTCTTCTGGCCGCAGACGGACATTGATATCAATCTCATCACCACGATCACGGAATACACCCGCACGGGACCCCCCGATACTCGCCTGAATGGCGCGACTGATGTCTGCGGCGCCGATGCCTAGCGATGCCATCCGCTCGCGATCAAAGATGACGCTTTGCTCCGGCCGGCCTTCAAGTCGGCTCAAATTGACGTCGGAGATACCCGGGATAACCTCGACGCGGCGCTGTATGCCCTGGGCGATCTGTTCAGCCTGATCCAGATCATATCCGCGCAGCTGAATCTGAATGGCATCTTCTCCGCCAGAACCAAAGATTCTGCGCATGATCCACATGCCTGACTGCGCCCTGACCCATACTCGCATACCCGGAATCGCTGACTCGATGCGGGCGCGAATGTAGTCCGCAAGCTCACCCGAATCCATCGTGCGCTCACCCAGATCAACCAGGGTCAATTCAAGTTCAGCATTACTATTGCGGACATCTCGGGTGTAGTTGACGACATTGTCCCACGGGACGATGTTGCGGATGATGGTGTCCATCTCCATCATGTAAGAATGGAGGATCGCGATATTGGTCCCCTCATCCATGCGCATGCCAATGCTGATGGTGTCGGCTTCAGTCTGCGGCGTCAGCTCATAGGAGATGAAGCGCAGGCTGAAGACAGAACTGACCAGCAGCACGCCGGTCAAACCAACGACGATCAGCTTGTGGCGCAGCGCCCAGGAAATGACTCCCTCATAGCGATTTTCAAGCGCCTGCAGGAAACGCTCGTTGGCGCCAATGTGGGTTCTTTCGCTATCCGGCTTGATGGTTAAAAAGCGGCTTGCAAGCATGGGTACCAGTGTCAACGCCACCAGCAACGAGCAGACCAGCGCAAATACCACAACCAGGGCCATTTCCTGAAACATGGTGCCCGTCAGCGTCTGCATGAACACAACTGGCAGGAATATGACTGACGTCGTCACAGTAGAAGCGATGACTGCGCCGGTGACCTGACGAGTACCACGCTGCGCCGCGCGTTTGAGCTGCGACCCATTCTGGCGATGCCGAACAATGTTTTCGATAACAACAATGGCGTTGTCGACGATCAGGCCCACGCCCAGCGCCAGCCCGCCAAAACTCATTTGATTCAGTGTCAGCCCGCCGAAGTACAGCAACGCAAAGGTTGCAATGATGGCGATTGGAATAGAGACGGAAATGATGCCCGTAATCGAACCATTCCGGAAGAACGCCATCAGCACAATGACCGCCAGAATGCCACCCCAGACTGCAGAGTTGCGAACGCTGTCGATTGACTCCTGGATAAACTCACTCTGATCGGTCACCACGATCATGCTCAGATCATTGCGTTCCAGATTGACGCGCTCGGCTTCGCGACGGATATCTTCGGCAATGGCCACCGTGTTGGCACCGCTTTGTTTGCGGATACCCATACGGATCATCGGAATGTCGTCGATCTCGATGTAGCGGCCAATGTCGGCACGTGCGTACTGAACATCGGCAACATCTTCGACACGGACCGGTACACCTTCCACGTTGCGGATCACCACATCGCGAATCTGCTCGATGTCGGTGAACTCTCCCATCGATCGGACGTACAGGTCGGACAGACCGCGCTGCACATTGCCGCCTGGGGAATTGTTGCCTTCGGCAGAGATCGCCGACGATATGTCGTTCATGGTCAGGCCGCTGGCAAGCAGCCGGTCACGCCGCACTTCCACCCGGATCTCACGGTCGATTCCACCCCAGACATCCACGGCACCCACACCACCAATCTGCTCGAAGCGGCGACTCAGATCACGCTCCATGATGGTGGTAAGGTCCATCAGATCCATGTCTGACTGCACACCCAGAATCATGATGGGCGAATCGTCAGGGTTGAAGCGATTGATACGTGGCGGATCGGCATCTTCAGGCAGACTGCGCCGCGCCCGATCCAGTGCTTCGCGCACGTCATTGGTGATCACATTGATGTCGGTTCCCTGCGCGAAACGCAGGGTAACCGAGCCCTGACCCTCACGCGACGTTGAGGTCATCTGTTCGATGTCTGGCACGACCGCCAGCGCATTTTCCAGTGGTTCGGTGACCAGCAACTCTATGTCTTCGGGTCCGACATTCGGGTAGCTGACCTGAACTGACAGTTCCGGCAACTCGATGGGCGGTAACAGATCAACGGGAAGGTATCTAAACCCCAGAGTGCCCAGGGTGATAATGATCAGGAAAACCATCGTGGTGGCGATGGGACGTTTGATGGAATTTGCCGTAAGTGCCATGGATGTTTACCCTTGCTCAGCTTTCGGCAGCGTTGTTGCGATCGTCCCGGGCCGCATCAATTATGTCGAAAATGTCCCGACTTTGCATACGCTGCAACGTCATCATATGGTTCCAATCCATGACCCGGGCGCGCGCCTCGGGCACATTACCCGTCAGCATGTTCTGACCAACTGTCACAACCCACTCACCTTCCTGCACGCCACGCACGCCGGATGCCATGCGACCACTGGCAATGACAGTGACAGGCACGAATCGCACCGCAGCGGGAGGTGAAACCGCTGGGGCGCCGTCAACTTCGACCACAGGACGGAACTCTTCACCCGGCGGCGACATGACATAGACGCCCTCTTCGCCGGTACGCGGGTTTCGGTACAGAGCACTGTTCGGAATCAGGACAGCTTCGGCAGACTCCCCATAGAGCACGTCCACGTTGAGGAACATGCCAGGTCTCATCAGACCATCCGGATTGGCCATGTCAATATAGGCCTGTGTACGCAATGTGTTGGTATCAAGAAAGGGGGAGATTCTGGAGATTTCCGATTCGAGGACGACATCAGGCCAGTTCTCGGAATACAGATTGACCGTCATGCCTTCGCGAATGAAATTAAGCTGCCTCTCAGTGATCAAAACCTCAATTCGAACCTCATCCATATCACCGATCAGAAACAGGCGAGAGCCAGTGTTGACGATCTGGCCGCGCTCGGCATTCCGCTGGCCCACGGTACCACTGATGGGTGCTCTGACCGTGGTATTCAGAAGTTGCAGTCTGCGCTCTTCCAGAATGGATTGTGCCTGGCTTTCCTGGGCTTCCCTCAGATCGACGTTGGCCCGGGCGACTTCTACCTCAACCTGGATGCTCTCCAGCGCTGAAGCAGTCTCCAGCTGCCGTGTGGTCAATTCCTGCACGCGACGCATCTGGCTTTCCAGCACTTGCAGACTGGCTTCTGCCTGACGGGTTTGTGCCCGCGCAATCTCCAGGCCTGCCTGCGCCTGCTGATAACGTTCGACATACTCGTCGTCACGCAGTTGGACCAGCGGGTCGCCTTCGTTTACAAAGTCGCCGTTATCGATGTAGATTTCGGTGATCGGGCCTGCAACTTCGGGATAGATCTCGGTCTGGCTGCGGGCACTCACCCGGCCCGTCAGCCGCTCTTCCAGCGGCAGTGCACCGCGACGCGCTTCAACAACCTCAACCGCCGGGATGACCTGGGCGCCACCCGGACCGAATCCGCCCGGTCGGCCGGGCCGGTTGTCTGCCGCCTGTTCCTGTTCCGAGCCACAGGCCACAAGCAGACTCAGGCCGAAAACCAGCAGCCATGTTCGGGTTAGCCTGTTAATCGCGCTTTGATGCGTCATAATAGTCCTGAATACGCTTCGATGATCGGTTATAGATCAATCTTAAAGATTTAACAGAAGTATCCCATGCCATCTGTCGTGATAAAGGGAGAATTCGTGGAAAAAGTGTTACAACTCTTGACACTCTAGCGCTTTAAGTCAGTTTTTTGCCCTATTTGCTGCCAGGATCGATTGCATATTTCTTTTTGAACTAAAACCCGCAAAATACCCATCTTCCAGGTTCGCAGATCACTCACTGCCCATATCGCCCACTTGGATTTGGCAGGTAGGTGGTTTACCTTTAACACGCACTCGCTCGACGTTTGATAACAGACATCAAACGATTCCTGAGGACAAACATCAGTATGGGTAATAGTTGGGACAACGCAATCACGGGTCAGCCGGGCACCGGGGCCGTCAATTCGCACAGCTTTGGTGGCGCCGTCAGCTTCTTCCGCACGCCATTTGGCCGCGATCTAACCGGCATTGATGTGGCCGTCATGGGCGTGCCTTTTGATGTGGCAACCACCAATCGTTCCGGAGCCAGACTCGGCCCGCGAGCCATCCGCAATGCCTCTCTGTCGCTGGCCTGGGAACGCCCCTGGCCATGGAAAACAGATCCCCTGGCAGCACTTCGTGTTGTCGATTATGGTGATTGTGAAAATCGTCAGGGCGGCGGCCTGGCCAGTGTCAAGCACATGGAGTCGTGTATCAGTGAGATTCTGGACCAGGACACAGCCACGCTGCTGCTGGGTGGCGATCACTTTATTTCCTATCCAAGTCTTGTTGCGCACCACAAAAAACACGGCCCGATCGCGCTGATCCACTTCGACGCACACACCGATACCTGGCCCTCATCTGGCGAGGGTGTCAATCATGGCACCATGTTCTACAAAGCTGCCAAAGAAGGCATCGTGCTGCCGGAACATTCCATTCAGATAGGCATCCGGACTACCAACGATGACACGCTGGGCTACGACATCGTTTACGCGCCTCAGGTTCAGGACATGACAGCCGCTGCAATAGCGCAGCGCATCAAGGAGCGCGTGGGCAATCACCCGGCGTACATTACCTTCGATATCGACTGCCTTGACCCGGCTTTTGCTCCCGGCACCGGCACGCCCGTCCCCGGTGGACTGTCGTCGCTGCAGGCACTGAGCATCATTCGTCAGCTGCAGGGCATCAACCTGGTGGGGATGGATGTTGTTGAAGTTGCCCCAGCCTACGATCATGCGGAGATGACTGCGCTGGCAGGTGCACAGATCGCCATCGAACTGCTGGCACTTTATGCTGACTGCAAAGCCGCAGATAACAAATAACGACAAGGACTCAATTCATGACAGAAACCTCTTCATCGCCGTGGACGCTGGACGATGCCCGCGAGCTGTACTCAGTCGATGTCTGGGGCGACGGCTTTTTCAGTATCAATGAGCATGGCAATGTCAGTGTGCGCCCAATCGAGGACAACCCTGACTTGCGCATTGATATAAATGACGTGGTTGCCGAGGCATTGGAAAGCGGCTCGACATTGCCCTTGCTGGTGCGCTTTCAGGACATCATCAGCTCCCGCGTCCGGCGCCTGAACCGCAAGTTTCGCGACGCCATCGCAGCAGCCGGATACGAAGGCAGCTATCGCAGCATATTCCCGATCAAGGTAAACCAGCTGCAGGAGGTTGTCGCCGAGGTCATGGATGCCGGACGCGAGTTCAATAATGGTATTGAATGTGGTTCCAAGGCCGAATTGATGGCCGCACTGCCGCTGATCGGCTCGGAAACGCTGCTGCTGTGCAACGGCGTCAAGGACCACGTGATGCTGACATTAATGCTGAATGCTCAACAGCTCGGGCAGCAGGTGGTTCCAATCATTGAGAAGTACTCTGAATTCGAACAGTTGATGATCCTGGCCGACCAGCGACAGATGTCGCCAAGGCTGGGTGTCCGGGTCAAACTGAATACCAGGGGTGCGGGACGCTGGTATGAGTCCGGTGGCGCACGATCCAAATTCGGCCTGACGGTGCCTGAACTGCTGCGCCTGGTCAAGACTCTTGAAAAGCGCAACCAGGGTCATTGCCTGGAACTGCTGCATTTTCACCTTGGCAGCCAGATATCAGACATTCAGGTACTGCGCAGCGCCGTCAAGGAAATTACTCAGATCTATGCCGACCTGGTACTGCGCGGCGTTAAAGTCCAGTTCCTGGATGTTGGTGGTGGCCTGGGCGTCAACTACGGTGGCGACTATGATAATCCGGAGTCATCAATCAACTATGGACTCAGGGAATATGCCAATGTCATTGTCTATGCCGTCAAAGAAATCTGTGACGAGCGTGAGGTCCCGGTTCCGACACTGCTTTCAGAGAGCGGCCGGGCGCTGACGGCACATCATTCAATGCTGATCATCCCGGTACTGGGCGTCCACCGCCCGGACAGTCCGCCGATGAACGATGAACCGCCTGCAGATTCCCCGGCAGTTGTCACCCGAATGGAGACCGCGTTCCAGGAGGCCAGCGAGACAGATGTCACCGGCATTCTGCTGGAGTGCTATCACGATGCTCGCGAGATTCGCGAGGAGGCCGATCAATTGATGCGCCTTGGGTACCTGACACTGGACCAGCTGGCACACACTGACAGCCTCTACTGGAGCACCTGCCGTGAGGTGTTGCGCAAGCTGGCAGAAGCAGAGCTTGCCACACCACCAACTGAGCAGCTTGAACTGGAAGAGCAGCTGACCGACCTGTATCTGTGCGATTTTTCAGTCTTTCATTCCATTATCGATCACTGGGCGATACAGCAGGTGTTTCCGGTGATGCCGCTGCACCGACTCAACGAGCGACCGGAGCGGCGCGCCCAGGTTGTCGACCTGACCTGCGACTCTGACGGCAAAATTGACCAGTATGTCTGTGGCAACACCAACACCAGCTGGCTGCCTTTGCACACGCACAAACATGGCGAACCATACCACCTGGGCATCTTCCTGGTCGGCGCATACCAGGAAATTCTGGGCGACGCCCACAACCTGCTCGGTCGCGTCGATGAAGTGCATGTCTACGCCCGCGATGATGAGTCAGGCAATTTCTGGATAGAGGAAACGCTGAAGGGTATCAGCATCAAGGACATGCTGAGTCAGGTGCAGTACTTCCCGAATGACCTTGACCGTCGCATGACCGAGCTTATCCGCAAGCAGATTAACGCAGGCATCATCAAAGCGGCCGAAGGCTCGCGCATACTTAATAATTACACACGGCGCCTCGATGAGAGCACCTACTGTACAACCGAGGTCGTTCGTTAAGTGAGCATCGACATCAATACCGCGTTCAGCCCCGAGCTCGTAAAACAGCAATACCTGATCGACAAACGCGTTCGCGTCGCGAATTTCCTGAAGACGGATGATGCAAGCCAGCTGTTGCAGACACTGGCTCGGGAAACACCGTTCAGCAGTGCATTCAATATCGATGGCGACAACGGTGTATTGAGCGACGCGGAGATGCGCCAGCTGTCCAATGACCAGATTCAGAGCCTGCAACAGAAAATCCATGATAACGCCAGCCAGGGCTCAGGCTTCCTGTACGGCCGCCACGACATTACTGGTCGGGGCGCAGCTGACACACCTGCTGCACTCAGACAGTTTGCAAAGCTCATCAACGCTGAGCCATTTCTGGAACAGATCCGACAGATTAGTGGTCATACTGATATACAGGCCGCCTCAGCCCAGGCAACGCGTTACCTGCCGGGTAATTTCCTGACGCGCCACAATGACTTTCACCCCAGCGAAGGCCGACGGGTCGCCTATGTCATGAACCTTTCGCCACAGTGGCACCCCGACTGGGGCGGCATGCTGCAGTTCTTTCAGGATGACGGCACGCCTCGCGACGCCTGGACGCCGCAGTTTAACTCGCTGGTCCTGTTCGATGTTGCCCACGTGCACTCCGTCACATTCGTTGCGCCCTACGCCAAAACGCCTCGTCTCGCAGTGACTGGCTGGTTTCGCACTAAACCTCTGGAAGATCAGGTCGGTAACTAATATTTACCTCAATGGCACTATTCTAGGACGCAATTATTCGTTATAACCGGAGTCTGGACCAGTCAGGCAGTCAACGGTTCCAAAATAACAATAATGCTCTTGATAAGAAGGTGCCCGGAATGATCCACAGATTTGCCAAACCACTCGCCTGCGTGACGCTTGCCACATTAGGCTGGTACCTGCCTGCCGTTATGGCCGCAGAGTCTAAGCCACTACTTGATCAGCTCAGCCCGGTGAGTGACGCCATGCTGGCAGACCCGCCAGCCGGTGACTGGCTGATGTGGCGCCGGACCTGGGATGCATACGGATTCAGCCCACTCGATCAGATCAACACCAGCAATGTTGGCCAGTTGCAGGAAGCCTATCGGGTGCCACTGCCAGCCAGCTCCAATACGCCGACGCCCATCGTTCACGATGGAGTGATGTTCCTGGCCAACGGCGATGATCGCCTGTACGCGCTCGATGCAGCGACAGGCGAAACACTATGGCAGTATCAGCACCCGACTCGTGAGGGAGCAGTCCCCAGTTCCAAATTCGGCGTAGCACTTCACGGCAACAAGGTCATCATGCCGACCAACGACATGCAGCTGGTCGCGCTGGATATGCGCAGTGGCGAGATAATCTGGCAACACAGCATCGCTGACTCTCTGGTAGGCCGACGCGGACACACGCTGCGCGCGACACCGATCATAGCCAATGGCAAAATTATCCAGGGCGTCAATGCCACCATGGTTCCGGAGGGTGGGTTCATCGTTGCCCTTGACCTGGAAACCGGCGAAGAGTCATGGCGTTTTTATACCATACCGCGACCCGGTGAACACGGCGACAACACCTGGAACGGACTGGAGCTGAGCGCCCGCAGTGGCGGCTCTGTCTGGATGCCGCCAACTTATGATCCGGAACTTGACCTGGTCTACTTCGGTACCGCGCCAACCTATGACACAGGGCCGCTTCTGCATCCCAAAAACGACGGCGAAGTGACAGCAGATGCGCTTTATACAAACTCCACGCTGGCCATCAATGTTACAACTGGTGAGTTGGCCTGGCATTACCAGCATAACGCCAATGACCAGTGGGATCTCGACTGGGTTTATGAACGACAGGTGGTCAACGTGCCAGTCGACGGTCAGGTGCGCAAGGCCGTGATTACCGCCGGCAAAATGGCTCTGTATGATGCGCTGGACGCAGCGACCGGAGAATATCTGTATTCCGTAGATCTGGGCCTCCAGAATCTGATCACGGCAATCGACCCGGAAACGGGTGCCAAAACCATGGGCATCAATGCCAGACCCAATGCAGAAACAACACAACTGGTATGCCCGTTCGCTGCTGGCGGACGCAACTGGCAGGTCAGCTCGATCAATCCAGACACCGACATTCTGTTTTTGCCAATCACACAAATGTGTATGAACGGCGGTCCGGTTGGCGGACAGAGTATTCTGTCGACGGGTGCCGCGCTGAACCCGACGCCAGTTCCTGGCCAGGAGGGTCAGTTTGGACGCCTGCAGGCCATGAATGTGAAAACACGTGAACTGCTGTGGGACTTTAGGGAGCTGGCACCACCCACCACTGCGATAGTTGCGACCGCCGGCGGAGTTATATTTAGCGGCACACTTGATCACCGCTTCAAGGCTCTGAGTCAGCAGGACGGTAGCGTGCTGTGGGAAACCAATACCGGAGACATCCCTGCTTCATTCCCGGTCACTTACATGGCTGATGGGCGCCAGCATATAGCCGTGGTTATTGGCCAGCCTACCATTCACGCGGGTACATTCATGGGCGCCGTAATGGCAATGACAGGTGGACCTGATGGTCCCATGGGGCAATTGCAGAGTCAGGGCGCCGCGCTGGTGGTCTACGCGCTGCCGGAGGACTGACCCAATTGTCGGTCACGCTGTGGGCGCGACTGCGCCCACTGCAGGGCCGCACTTCCCGCCATGGGCCGGGTGATAAAAAAGCCCTGGGCAGCATCGCAGCCAATGTCGCCCAGCATGCCCAGTGTCCAGGCATCCTCCACACCTTCGGCAGTCACTGACAAACCCAGTGTATGCGCCAGCCCCACGATAGCCTCAACAATTTTGCGTGACTCCTGCGACTGCGGCGCTGTCATCACAAACGACTTGTCCACTTTCATTTCCGAAAACGGCAGGCGCGCCAGTTGTGTCAGAGAGGAGTAGCCCACTCCGAAGTCATCAATCGACAGACTGAAGCCCTTGATTCGCAACTGGGTCAGATACTCAAGAACCTGCTCTGGATTCTCCAGACTGCTGGTCTCGGTAACCTCCAGGATAATCTGGCGTGGATCAATACTGTAATGATGGCACTGGCTGACCAGCCACAAAGGCGTATCTGCATCCGCCAGCAGACGTGCCGACATATTTAGGGCCAGTTTGACATCAGAGTCAGCAAAATTCTCGCTCAGCCAGCACATTGCCTGGCTGAATACACCGCGGCTCATCGGCCCGATCAGGCCTGAGCGCTCTGCCAGAGGAATAAAGGCATCCGGATAGATCATTCCCTGACGGGGGTGTTGCCAGCGGGCCAGACATTCGAAACCAACCAGGGCGCCACTACAACAGGCAATTTTGGGCTGAAAATGCGGGATGATTTCATTCTGACTGATCGCCCGACTTAATTCAGTGTAGGCCGTCGAGTGCAGTTGCTGTCCGCTCTGGTGGGCACCGGGTCGGGTTTCGACGCGCGACTGAAGCAGCATCTTTTTGAGTTCATTGGCAGAAAAAGGCTTTGGCAATATGCCGGACAGTCGCAGGCCTTTCTCTCGGGCGATGCGCGCGGCGGCATCCAGCACCCGGCCTTCCAGACCACTGCTGATTATAAGATTGCACTCGCAGGAAAGTTCCGCAAGCAGCTTCAGTGTTTCGATACCGTCTACTTCAGGTATCTGCAAGTCTATAACGAGGTGGGTTGGCTGAAAGTCGTCGAGCCTGGCGAAAAATGATCGGGCATCAGTCGCGGATAGCGTTTCGAAGCCGGCCGTTCTGGCAATGGCACATATCGTAAAGTTGACGCTTTCATCATCGTCCAGAACAAACAGCCGCAATCCGTGAGCTGCGGGAATCATCTCAAACCAGGCTCCTAGAATGTAGAACTGACACTCAAAATCAGGCGGCGATATCTGCTGCTGCAGGAGTCTTCTATTCTGCTCAATTCACCGTCAATCGTTGACGGGGCGTATCGGTAACGGGAGCGACATCTGGACTGCCCCAGGGTATTGTCCGATTCCAGTCGAACAGTGACGCCATCAAAAAAAACTCTGGACACGAACATATCCAGAGATGCTTGACCATCATTGCGCGTTATCGTGGTGACGTCAATATCGTACTCACCCCCATGAAAAGGGTATCGGTAGTCAAAGCCATAACTTAATGCCCAGGCCGTCACATCGTGCCGAAATCCCAGCTCCGCTTCGCCCCGCCGGTTGATACGCTCTTTGGAACCAAGGAAGGGGTTGGTGATCTGGGAGTCAAAAATGTTGAGTTCAGCCGACACGATTGCGTCGGGTACGCCCAGGAAGCCCAGGCGAAGGCTGGCATCGTTGAAAATTCCCCACCGCGTCGCGGGCCCTACGTTACCTTCAGCTGACAGTGGCTCATTAGGGTCGACTGTTGCGTTGATGTTGCCAATGTAGTTTTCAATATCACGATAGAAGATGCGCGAATTGACGACCCCGCTATCATTTGGCAGCCGGTATTCCAGCCCCAGTTCGTAGCGCAGCTCCTCCTGTGGCGCCAGTTCGGGGTTCCCGGCATCCGTGTTCTGCTCACGGTCATCGTCATTGACGGTGGCTGCAAATGAAGAAAAGCTGAGCTGTGAGACCTCTTTGGCCGCCGTTGCACGTAACTGCAGTGACTCGGTGAAGTTGAAACGATAGTCAATGGAGGGCCGCAAATAGTTGAAGCGGCGACTGTTGTCGACAACACCGGACTGGGAAATCTCGGATGACTCGTACACCAGACTGGTTTCAAGGGTACTTCTTGGGCTCAGAACCCAGTTGTGAAACGCAAAACCTTCGTAACGGACTTCCTCGACGGTCGTGCCAGCATTTGAAAGAGCCGGCTGAGGGTTCAGGCCTCCGTAGCGCTCGGATGGCGGCAAAGATCCACTGCCCGAATGTCGCGAACCGACCAGCAGACTGGAATCCAGACGGGTAACGGCTCTTTCAAGTCCGACACGCAGATTCTGATCAGACGTTAACGGAAAGCTGTAGTTGCCTTGCACGATGCGCTCGCGGGTGCGCTGATCAGAGTCGATGAACAGTGTCTTGTTACTGTCGTCAGCCACCTGAGCAGTGTCGGGATCAGCACGATACCGCTCGCGCTGCTCATCCCGCGTCTGGTCCGTGGCGACGAACAGCAACTGCGCGCGGTGCCCGTTGGCGAAGCTGATATCGTAGTCACCGCCAACTTCCCAGTTGCTGTGATCATTGTCAGTCTGCTCATATTCCAGATAATCTCTGAAATCGCGACTTACCCGGCGCGGATATCCTGAATCTCCGTACAGTACATTCAGTTGCGCGCGCTGGTTAGCCCATTGATATCCTATATTCCCTGCAATCTCGAGTACGTCCTGATCGCGGACATTGCTCTCAAACAGAGATCCAATCGGCTGTCCGGCCGGGTCATACTGAACCTCTGTGCTCTCGCGGTTTTCGTAATTGGGGCGCGCTTCAATGTTGATCAGCCCCTGCAGATTGCCGATTTGCCTGCTGTGCGATACTGAAGCCCCAGCCTCTGCTGTCTGATCATGATTCCACCGACCAACAAGCTCAACGGTCGTGCTGGACCGGTTGTTGGCATCTGCAAGCACGACGTTGACGACCTGGCCGGATCCGCGCACATCCAGCTCGGCAGACGTACCCCTGATGATTTCGATACGTTCCACCTCCTGGGCAGCAATCCGGTCAAGCTGGTCGCGGGGTGAATTCTCCTTACCTGCCATACGCTGACCGTTAATCAGCACGTCTCCCCCAGTACCCAGTCCGCGGCCTCCGCCTCCACCTCTCCCAACCGACACACCAGGTATCCGGTCCAGCATGTCACTGACGGAAACCGGGTTATAGGGCGAAAAGAAGGACGCTGGGTAAATGACAGTATCGTCAGTAACACCTTCTGGTGCGAGGGACTCAGTGGTAAGTTCAGCGCTATTTTCCTGCGCTTGTGCATAACTCATACCCCACAACAGGCTGGCGCTGGCAAGCATGAGTACTGGACCGGTTTTTACTTTGAGCATTGGTTCTCCCACTTCGCCGAAGAGATTCCCATCCTACCTAATAGCTGACCGGCCTGTTTGTTACATTTTGTCAGGACTTTTAAGCAGTTAACGAAAATCAGGCGGAAATACCGAGTAAAGAATGTCCGATCATCAACACCAGGGCGTAACGTGCAGCCTTGCCAGTTGCTACCAGCAACAGAAACAGATCGAAGCGTATCCGTAATATACCGGCAACAAAGGTAAGTGGATCACCGATTACGGGAAGCCAGGCGAACAACAGACTCCAGCTGCCAAATCGCGCGAACTGGCCGCTGGCGCGCTCCAGCGTTTTCTCATCGACGGGAAACCAGCGACGGTGCTGAAACCTCAGAATCTCCCGCCCCAGCCACCAGTTGACGCAGGAACCCAGGGTGTTACCGGCCGTTGCAGCCAGCCACAATGCCCACAGCAGATACCCCTGCTGACGCAATGTGAGCAAAAGTGCTTCGGATGAGGCAGGCAACAGAGTAGCTGCAACAAACGCGACCACAAACAGACTCAGATAGGCAAACACGTCAGTCTGGGCTCACGAATCGTCGTCCGACATGGCCATCAGTGAGGCATTGCCGCCAGCTGCCGTGGTGTTGGTACTGATCGACTGTTCCGTGGCAAATCGGCTGAGGTAATACGGCCCACCGGCCTTGGGACCCGTACCCGACAGACCCGTGCCGCCGAAGGGCTGTACCCCAACAACGGCACCGATCATATTGCGATTGACGTACACATTGCCGGCCCTGATGCGCGATGCAATCTGCCGCGCACGGCTGTCAATACGGCTGTGAATTCCGAAGGTCAGGCCATAACCGGTCGCATTTATCTGATCGATGCGCTTGTCCAGATCGGCGGAGTGATACCGCAACAGGTGAACGATTGGCCCAAAAACCTCCTCCTGTATCTGGTCAATACTGGTAATTTCATACAAATGCGGTGGGAAATAGAGCGTCGACGGAAGCTCGTCTGGCAAGGCACAGCGTTTACGGCAGCGGGCATTGCTATCGAGGTAATCAATGTGCTGTGACAGGCGATCATAGGCTTCCGCATCAATTACTGGGCCCACATCAGTTGCCAGCCTGGCGGGATCGCCGATACACAGCTCGTCCATGGCCCCTGCCAGCAAGCGGATCAGCTCATCTGCGATGTCTTCCTGAACCAGCAAAATGCGCAATGCCGAGCAACGCTGACCGGCACTTTGAAAGCCCGATTGAAGCACGTCAACAACCACCTGCTCCAGCAGCGCCGACGAGTCCACGATCATGGCGTTAAGACCACCCGTTTCCGCTATCAATGTCGCGATGGGTGCATCACGTGCGGCAAGTGACTGATTGATGGAGCGCGCTGCCGATGTGGAACCGGTAAAGGCAACACCGGCCACCCGACTGTCGCTGACCAGTCTCCGCCCCGTCTTCTCCCCTCCCGGCACCAGCTGGAAAACCTCTTTGGGAATCCCGGCCTGATGAATCAGCTCAGCCGCCGCGATGGCCACTGCTGGCGTCTGTTCGGCTGGCTTGGCAATGACGCTGTTGCCAGCCACCAGTGCGGCAGTGACCTGCCCCAGGAAAATCGCCAATGGAAAATTCCAGGGACTGATACAGACAAACACACCCTTGCCACGCAGCCGCCACTGATTAAGCTCGCCAGTCGGCCCTGGCAGCGTACGCACGGCAAACTCACGGCGCGCCTGCAGCGCATAGTATCGGCAAAAATCAACTGCCTCACGGACCTCAGCGACGCCATCCGTGATTGTTTTTCCACCCTCAGTTGTGCACAGCGCCATCAATCTTGGCGTTTCTACCTCCAGCAACTGAGCAAGATTTTCCAGGCACCGCGCGCGTTGCTCGACCTCCGTGGCATCCCAGTGCGCGAAACTGGCATGAGCGGTCGCCAGCGCTCTTTCGATATCTGCGTCGCTGCTGGGTGAATGCTGGGCGGAGCTAATCCTTTGCAGCTCACGCTTCCAGTCACGCTGCAGTGCGGCCAATGTTTCGGTGTCGTGCAGGTCGACGCCTGCGGAATTGACGCGATCAGGATAAAGATCAACGGGTAGAGGGATTCTCGGGTGCGATATTTGTTCCAGGCCCGCAATCTGCAAATGCGGGTGCTGGATCAGTGACTCCAGAGGTGCCTGGTCATCCAGAATACGATTCACGAAAGAGGTATTAGCCCCATTCTCCAGCAGTCGTCTGACCAGATACGGCAACAGGTCCTCATGACTGCCAACCGGCGCGTAAACGCGACATACCAGATCGCGCGAAGTCGCCAGCAACTGGTCATATAACGGGCCACCCATGCCGTGCAGACGCTGAAATTCAAAGTCGCGATAGTCACCCGCCAGCGTAAGAATTGCTGCGACGGTGTAGGCATTGTGCGTGGCGAACTGCGGGTACAGCAGCTCATGGTAGTTCAGCAGCTTCTGTGCGCAGGCCAGATAGGAAACGTCGGTGCACACCTTGCGTGTGAACACCGGATAGCCCGACAGCCCCCGCTCCTGTGCGCGTTTGATTTCACTGTCCCAGTAAGCCCCCTTGACCAGCCGCACCATCAGTCTGCGTTGTGAGCTGCGCGCCAGTTCAGCAAGCCAGTCCAGCAGGTCAAAACAGCGCTTCTGATACGCCTGGACGGCCAGACCCAGGCCGTCCCATCCACTCAGTGCCGGATCATGAGCCAGCGCAGCAAACACAGCGAGCGTCAGATCCAGTCGATCGGCTTCTTCGGCATCGACCGTCAGTCCGATGTCGTAGCGTCTGGCAAGCAGTGCCAGCTCTCGCGCCCTGGGGATCAGCTCAGCCATCACACGATCGGCCTGTGACAACTCGAATCGTGGATGCAAGGCCGACAGCTTTATCGAGATACCTGGCGCCTTGATGGGGCCTGTGCGCTCAGCCAAAGTTTTCCCTATGGCGTGGATGGATGCTGCGTAAGCTTTGAAATAGCGCTGGCTGTCTGGCTGCGTTCTGGCAGCTTCACCCAGCATATCGAAAGAGTAACGGTAGTCGGTATCGCGGCGTTTTAGCGCCTCATCAATCGTGCGACCCATGACAAAATGTCTTGCCATGATGCGCATTGCCTGGCGAACTGCCTGCCGGACCATGGGTTCGCCGCAGCGCTGCGCAAATTGCCTGAATACCTGCTGGCCCTGCTCGGTATTCAACGGGGCCATGATCCGTCCGGACAGCATCAGGCCCCAGGTCGAGGCATTAACAAACAAAGAGTCACTTCTACCCAGGTGACTGCCCCAGTTACCGCTTGCCAGTTTGTCCTCAATCAGCCGATCGGCCGTATCGACGTCGGGAATACGCAGCAAGGCCTCGGCCAGACACATCAGCACCACGCCTTCATCGCTGGACAGCTGGTATTCCTGCATCAATGCATCAACACCCGAGCCATTGCGCCGATTGGCACGAACCGTGGTAACCAGATCGCGAGCTCGTTGCTGCACTTCATCCAGCGTCGCCTGCGACCATTGCAGCTGACTGCAAAGTCGTTTTACATGGCTGGCCTCGTCAACACGATACGCGTCCAGCAATGGTTGGTAGGCTTCGGTCTCAGTTATATCCAGCCTGGTGTATTGCATGTCGGCCTCACTGTCGGTAACCGGGATCCTTGGCGTCCAGGGTACGCAGCAGGCCTGGCCAGAGCAGTTTGGCCACTTTGGGGAGGGTTTCGGACTGCTTGCGGGTCGTCTCTATCGCCTCGGCAGATGGGAAGTGCAGCTCGCCGCCGGCCTGCGCGCGAATCTGTTTCTCACAGGCGTTTTCAAGAAAGTACATCAAGGTGAAGGCCTCGGGCACACCTTTGCCCAACGTCAGGGTGCCATGATTGCGCAGTATCATGATGTCCTTGTCACCCAGATCGCGGACGATGCGTTCACGCTCGTCAAGATTCAGGGCCACGCCTTCATAGTCATGATAGGTCACGCGAGGGTGCACCAGCATGGCCGTCTGTGTGATGGGCAGCAGGCCTTCCTTCTGGGCCGAGACGGCAGTCCCCGCGTGGTTGTGCAGGTGCATGACGCTGCCAGCTTCAGGTCGGGCCATATGCACGGCGCTGTGAATCGTAAAGCCGGCCGGATTGACGCCATAGCCATTATCCGCCACCACTGCACCCTCATGGTCAACTTTAACCAGGGATGAGGCAGTGATCTCATGAAACATCATGCCGTAGGGGTTAATCAGAAAGTGATGGTGATTGCCTGGCACCCGCGCCGAAAGATGCGTGAATATCAGATCATCCCATCCAAAGTGGGCGACCAGACGGTAGGCTGCTGCCAGATCCACGCGCACCTGCCATTCCTCAGCGGGGATATGGGACGGGCGTTTATCAAACAGGGTCTGTGGATTTGCGCTCATGACATTGCTCCAGAATTGCCTATAATCATGTCAGGAATTGTGAACCGAGCAGGCGCTGGTTTCCAGCCTTTTTGACTACCGCGCAGCCCGGGACTGGATCAACCATTGCGGGAACAGCACTGATGAGCAAAACATCTCTGACAGGACTCCATCAATTCTGCTGCGGTTTATTACTGATCATCATCGGCTCTGCCTGCTCAAGCAGGCCCACGCCCGAGCAGCAGCTGGCGGCGCTGGAGGCAGAGCTTCTCAACAGTCCCACGCTAACGGTCGCATTTGAAGTCATCGCCACCGGCGCCTTCCCGGCCGAATTGCGTGGCACCTTAGCCTTCATGGGCGACAATCAGACCTCACTGCGCGCTGACGGCAGCTTCGGTGGCGAACCAGTCTCACTTCATCTTGGCAGCACGGATACCGGCCTGGTCGGTGGCAATGGTGACAATCAGTTTGTTGTTGAGCAGCCTGCTGCACTTCGAGAAGCGCTGGTCATCGGTCTGACGCGCATGGGGATCCTGCACAATCTGGCAAGGCTCACCTCCGTGCAGCCGCCGGATCACGCTGATGGCGGAGTTCAGAACTGGGTTCAGGCAGACAGTCTGACCGGCGGAGGCGACAGCCTTGGTTTCCACATCATCGTTGCAGGTCAGCCCAGTGGGGAAGCAACCCTGCTGTTCAGCGACCCGCAAACCCTGCTGGGCCGTGAGCAGGTAGTGAATTTTCCGGGTGGCTCCATGCAGGTGACCGAGTCCTACACCATCACCTCTTCCGGCACGGGTATATCCAGCGTCTCCTTGAGTTCCTCCATGACGATGTAGCTCTTAGATTCCCGCACACCGGGCAGTTTTAGCAGGATATCGCCCAGCAACTGGCGGTAGGAGGCCATCTCGGATATGCGGGCCTTGACCAGATAGTCGAAATCGCCTGATACCAGATGGCATTCCATCACATGCGGCAGCTTGGTCGCTGCCTTGCGAAAATCATCAAAAATACTGGCGGATTTGGACGTAAGGCTGATTTCCACAAACACCAGCAGACTGGCGTGCAGCTTGTGTGGATTGAGGCGCGCGCCGTAGGACAGGATAAACTTTTCCCGCTCCAGACGTTTCACACGCTCCATACAGGGTGAGGTCGACAGACCCACCCGCTCGCCGAGCTCGACGAAGGAGATCCGCGCCTCTTTTTGCAGTATGCGTAAAATCTGGCGATCGATTTTGTCCAGTTCACGACTCGAAGCTCTGCGCGTTTTCATTAATTACCTCTGATTTTTTCGCAAATTGCAGGAATATTTGATGCCTTAATCAGTTAATACAAAAAATACACGCAGTACTGAACACTTACAATATGGTCCTGAAACTGACACCCAGAATAATCGAGGTGAGTCAGCATGAAACAGGCGACAGGAAATACTATGCACAGCATTGTGATGGGAAGCGGCGTTATCGGTATGACCAGCGCCTGGTATCTGGCTAAAGCCGGACATCAGGTGACTGTGATTGATCGCCAGTATGGACCGGCGAAGGAAACCAGCTTTGCCAATGCCGGTATGGTTTCCCCCGGCTATTCAGCGCCATGGGCCGCGCCTGGCGTGCCCCTGAAAGCAATCAAATGGCTCGTGTCACGGCACGCACCACTGGCGATCCGTCCCACCGCGGACCTGGAACAGTATCGCTGGATGTGGCAAATGCTGAGGAATTGCACATCTGCGCGCTATCAGATCAACAAGGAGCGCATGATGCGGCTGGCTGACCACAGCCGCCACTGCCTGATTGCGCTGCGTAATGAGACCGGCATCGACTACGAGCAACGCCGCCGTGGCACACTGCAGCTATTCCGCACCAATGCCCAGATGGAAGCAGCGACACGCGATATCGCCGTGCTCAAAGAAATGGGCGTGCCCTACGAATTGCTGGATGCTGAAGCCTGTGTAAGGGCGGAGCCTGGCCTGGCACAGAGCCGCGACAAACTGGTCGGTGGTTTGCGCCTGCCATTGGATGAAACCGGCGACTGTCACATGTTTACGGTTGAACTGGAGAAACGCTGCCGCGCGCTTGGTGTGGAATTCCGTTATGGCACAGAAATCACAAAGTTGAACAGCGACGATACCCGCATCAAATCGGTGACGGTCTGTGAGCGAAATAACGGTGCCGAGCCGCAAGAGCTGGTTGCTGATAACTATGTACTCGCGCTGGGCAGCTACTCTCCAGAGCTGCTGGCCCCGCTTGGCATCAGACTGCCTGTTTATCCGGTCAAGGGCTACTCTCTGACCATTCCGGTGACAGACGATGCTCGCGCTCCGCTCTCAACCTTGATGGACGAAACCTACAAAGTTGCCATCACCCGATTCGACCAGCGTATTCGCGTCGGTGGCATGGCAGAGCTCGCCGGGCACGACCTGAACTTGCGCAAGCGCCCGCTGCAGACACTGCAAATGGTGATCAGGGATCTGTTCCCGGAAGGTGGCGATGTCAGCAAGGCTGAATACTGGACCGGGCTGCGACCCATGACGCCGGACGGCACACCAGTTGTTGGCGCGACCCAGCTGCGCAACCTGTACCTCAATACCGGTCACGGCACGCTGGGCTGGACCATGTCATGTGGCTCGGCGCAAGTGTTGAGTGACATCATCAACGGTCATAGACCTGCAATCCGCAGCGATGGCCTGGATATCAGCCGTTACCAGCGCCCGGTTGATCGCAGCCGCAGTGGCAGGCCGGCCACCGCGCCCGGCTGAGCCTGCTGTCAAACATTTAGCAAGGCCTGCTGAGGCTGATTACTGACTGATCACCCTCAGCTGGCTGACCTCAGCATGGTCTGCCATTCAGACTGGGTAACCGGCATCACAGAAAGCCTGTTACCTTTTTTGACCAGCGGCAACTCAAGCAGGTCCGGATTGGCCTTTATCTCATCCAGTGGAATTAAGCGCTCAAACCGGCGAACAAACACAAGATCCACCGCGTCCCAGCGCGGCTTGTCAGCACTGCTTTTTGGGTCGTGGTAGCTGGACTGCGGATCAAACTGCGCCGGATCTGGATACGCCGCTTTAGCAACGCGCGCTATGCCAGCGACACCGATATGCTTGCAGCTGGAGTGATAGATAAACACCTCATCACCTTCGGACATCTGCCGCAGAAAATTGCGCGCCTGATAATTACGCACGCCCTCCCAGACAATCGGCTTGTCAGCCTGTGAGGCAAAATCATCAATACTGCACTCATCAGGCTCGGTCTTGACCAGCCAATAGCTTTTCATTGTTTAACCTCCTGATCTAGACCAGCACGGTTCTTAGCATCTGCAATGCCAGTAAAATAACCAGCGCTGCAAACAGTTTTTTAAGCGTCGCCACCGGCAGGCTGTGCGCAAGTCGTACGCCTAAGGGCGCTGTCAGCTGACTGGCCAGGGCCATGACCAGGACTGCCGGCCAGTAAATGAATCCCCAGCTCAGTTCCGGCAGGCCCGTCACCGACCAGCCGTTGATCAAATAACCCAAGGTGCCTGCCAGCGCAATCGGCAAACCAACGGCTGCCGAGGTGCCAATTGCCGTCTGGATTCGAGTATTGCACCAGGTCAGAAATGGTACCGTCATGGTACCCCCACCAATCGCCACCAGCGCAGAAATACCACCGATCACACTGCCGACACCGGCCAGTGCCGTCGTCCCCGGTAATTGCCGGGAAGGCGGTGGCTTGCGATTCAGGGTCATCTGAACCGCCACGTAGCACATGAAGCAGAAGAAGAAAATCGCCAGGGGTCGCGGCGAAAGATAGGCAGCCAAAAATGTTGCAGCAAACGTTCCGACAATGATACCCGGTGCCAGCCCCCGAACTGCAGGCCAGAGCACGGCCCCGCGGCTGTGATGGGCACGCAGACTGGCAATTGATGTCGGTATGATGGTCGCCATGGAGGTGCCCAGGGCCAGATGCACAACATAGTCAGACACAAATCCCTGTTGCGCAAAAAGCACGGTCAGCACCGGCACCATGACGGCGCCACCACCAATTCCGAAAAGCCCTGCAAGCAAACCGGTCACTGCACCCAGCGCCAGATAGGCCAATAGCCAGCCCAGCATCGACACACCCAATTAAAAATCACACTCTGCGATTGTAACCGCAGGCCGGGCTGAGCGACACCCGGGGTGCAATGAACAATCAGACTTGCAATTTAACCCGCTTATATGCAACCTTAGGGTTGCATATTATCCTCATCCATAATTACAAATCAGGATACGAGTAATGAGCAGACAGGACACCCTAATCAAAGTTGTTGAGCTGCAGGCTCCACAATCACGAGTCTGGCAGGCACTGACAGACTATCGACAGTTCGGCGAATGGTTTCGCGTTGATCTGAATGAACCCTTTGCACCCGGCAGCCGCTCCACGGGCCTGACAACCTATCCCGGTTACGAGGGCTACGAATGGCTGGCGACTATAGAAACCATGGAACCAGAGTCACTGTTCTCCTTTCACTGGCACCACGATAACGTTGATGCACACCTGCCACTGGCGCAGCGACCCACCACACGCGTCGAGTTTCGACTGGAACCGATCGATGGCGGAACACGTCTGACGATAACAGAATCCGGGTTCGCGGCACTACCAGATGACAGCCGTGACTCAATCATACGCAACAACACGCAGGGCTGGGATATCCAGGCGGAGCACATCAAAGCTTATGTCAGCTGACCCGACTGCACCGCTTTTGCCTGGCGACGCCGTGCCACTGTTTGCTGCCCTCGGGGACTCGACCAGGCTGAGCCTGCTTAGCCGGTTGCAGGATGGTCAAGCCCATGCAATTGTTGAATTAACTCAGGGCAGCGGCCTGACACGACAGGCAGTTACGAAACACCTGCGAGTACTCGAACGCGCCAGACTGGTAATCAGTCAGCGCGAAGGTCGCGAGACTCGTTACGTGTTCGATGCGACCGGACTGAATGCAGCCAGATCCTATCTGGAAACGGCCTCAATGCAGTGGGATCAGGCGATTGAAAGACTGCGAGCATTTGTGGAAAACTGAAGCATACTCGGCATCAAAACAAAAGGGGCCACAAGGCCCCTTTTGATTAGCATAGATATGCCGGGACTGCCGACCCGACTCAGTACATACCCGCCAGATCCAGCGCCTGCACCTGCTGAGCCGTCAGTTGCACGGTGTGATCCCCGAGTTCGTAATCAATACCTGCTTGCAGATCTGCAATCGTATCGCTCAGGTCATAGTAGTTACCACCCACTTTCAGCAGCTCAATATCGATCAGTGTGTCGGTTTCGCCACTGAGCTTTCGAGTCAGCACCAGTTGCTGCTGGTCGTTCTCGCCCAGCTGCACGCTCAACCAGAAGTCCTGCAGGCCACCGGTAAACACTGCAACATCAGTGCCTTCACCACCATCAAGAAGATCATTGCCATCGCCGCCGACAAGACGGTCGTTGCCAAGGCCACCACGCAGAATGTCATTGCCGCTATTGGCTGACCAGCCAGCCTCACTGCTTTGATAATCAGCAATAAGTACCAGGTCACCCTCATCATTGGCCAGTAGCTGCTTAGCTTCCTGTGACCTGGCCAGGAACAGCATGGCCTCGCCCCAGCTACCGCCAGCGTTGAGGAAGCTTACCCCTTCCCCTATCAGCGCGGCGCTGGCATTGCCTTCGCCCCACACAGCTTCGATCAGCATTTCCACCTGCAACTCCAGCACCTGCGGCAGCGGCCCTTTTGTGGCGAAGAAGTGATCAACTGCGGCCTGGGCCAGTCCCATCTCGGTGATTTCGATGCCTACAAAGTGATTGAAGTCCATCAATGGGGCCATCTCACCGGTCGCCGCCCGGTACAGCGTCGCGACCAGCTCCAGTCGCTCTGGATCAGCGTAGCTAAAGGCCAGCCGGTTATCACTGTCGATACCGCTGTCGCCATGAGTCCACCAGGGACCTACGCGAACCAGTTCGGCGTTGTCAGACGCGATTGCCTCGGTGGCTGTGAAGCGGCTGTAGAGCTGTCCATCTTTCAGGCTGTAGCGCCATGTACCAGCATCACTTGACCCGCCCTGCAATACATCGTTACCCGTCCCACCTTCCAGCGTGTCATTGCCCACACCACCGACGATCCAGTCATTGCCGCTCTCACCGTACAGGCGGTCATCACCATCGCGTGAGCCAACCAGGTCATCACCTGCGCCGCCACGCAGCACGTCATCATCTTCGCCCAGTACAATGATCTGGCTGCCACTGTCGCCACTGACCACCTGGCTGCCACTGCCGCCGGTCATACGCACATTACCGATGACCGCTGCGAACTGAACGTTGTCCAGATTTATAACCGTGCCAGATGGCAGGTTTCGCGTATCAATAACCAGGGCAATCGGCGGTGTACCGGCTGCAGGCGCTGGTGCACTGACCGTTATCGCGTTACCGGGCGCAGCCGTGGTGCCTTGCGGTACAGTCGGCACAATGGTTCGCACGATCAGTGATTCCGGGTCCGGCAGGTCGCTCAGGAAGCCACTGCCAGAGCCAGTCAGTTCCTGCTGATCACTCTGTTGCTCAGGAGTGCTGGTGCGCGCGCGAATTGCCTGAATAAGTCCATCGGGCCCGCCATTGCTGTTGCCACCCGTGCCGGACGGGCCTTCGATGCGCATTCCCACCCCCGTTGGTATGCCCACAGACAGAAGGTTCTGGCCGTTGTTGACGACAACCGGCACGTTCGCCAGGTTCTGGTCCCCGACTTCCTCATCGCGGTTGTCACCCACTATGTCGATCTCGGTCACCGTCACCGGCGTGCCGTCTGGTGCTGTACCCTGATCCTGCTTGACGTTGGCACCATCAACGGTATCACCTTGCACCGGCGGGAAAATTACGCCATCCGTCGGTCCACTGGCGACAGTTTCGAGAGTACCTCCCAGATCGGTATAGCTGATCGAAACAGATATCTTCTTGTCCAGCTGATCGGCAGACAGGATGAAAGTTGAACCAGTTGCATTGGCAATATTGGCACCATCGGCTTTCCACTGATAGTTAAATGTGCCCAGCCCGTCGACATCAGCAATATCCTGCGTGATGCGCAGGGTTTCGCCCACCATTGCCTGGCCGGTGATGGTCGCAGTGCCGGTGGGAGCATCATTGACCGGCGTGACAACAATGCTCGCGGTCGCGCTGTTGGTCGACACTGAGGTCGCTGCACCTGTGGTGCCAGCATCCAGCGTGGAGCCGGCACTGCCTGAAGTCTTGTCCCATGCATGATAGGTCAGGGTCGCCGTTTCCCCGCGCTCGGCATCAGGTACGTAACGAAGCTGCGTGGTGCTGTCCAGTGCCAGCGCTGCGCTTGTGCCAGCATCACTGATCGCTGTCCAGGTCTTCCCTGTTGTCGAGTATTGCCAACTACCTCGACCCGCAACATCGGTAATCACCAGACCACTGACGGCACCGGTATCAACATCGGCATAACCTGCGTTGGTCAACAGGGTCGCTACTGTCACCGTAGCGCTGCCACTGGCATCTTCATTGATACCAGCCATCGTGTAGGTCGTGCCCGCACTCAGAGTTGGAGCATCGTTGACCGAACTGACTGTGATGTCCAGCTGTGATGTAGCGGTGGATATCGACGTGCTACCACCATTGGTCTGAGTGGAAATTGTGCCCTTGGTGGCACCACTGCTGGCTGTGCCAGAATCGCCGTCCCAGCCGTGAAGATTCAGCAGGGGATTGTTCGTTTCGCCGTTTTTGCTGTCAGGCACATAACGGATCTGGGCAGAATTATCGAGCAGCACGGCAGCCGAGGAACTGACTGCTCCCAGGTTGTGCCAGTTGGCACCACTGTCGGTGGAATACTGCCAGTCACCATTGCCTTCAGCCCCATCAATTGCGACGCCACCAGCGCTACGTTCAACATCCGCGTATCCCAGTGTCGTCAGCAAATCACTGATCGTTTGTGCGGCACTTGCGGTATTTTCATCAACCGCCGCCAAAGACACACTGGTGCTGTTGATGGTTGGCGCATCATTTACGGCATTAACGCTAACAGCGGCTGTGTCTGTAGCAGCTGAAAATGCGCTCGTACCACCGTTGGTGTCGGTGCTGGCGGTTGCGCCATTACTGCCACTGCTCTGATCCCAGCTGCGGAAGGTAATTGCATCATTCACCGTACCGTTCACATTGGCGGCGGGCTGCCAGAACACGCGGGCATTGGCATCAAGCAACAGTGCATTGGCGTCGCTGAGGCTCGGGGCCTGAGTCCAGCTTGTGCCGTTGTTGGTCGAGAACCACAAGGTGCCGCTGCTTGTAGCGGCACTGGTGATGGCAATACCTTTAACCGCGCCGGTATCCACATCTGAAGAGCCACCAGTCAGAGCAGACACCAGGGTGCTGCCTGCTGTGCTGCCATTTGTGGGCGCAGCCAGATCTTCGTCTACCGTGGCAAGCGTCGGCGCCGGTGCGTGGCCCGCATCCAGCACTGGCGCGTCATTGACCGAGCTCACCGCAATGGTCGTCGTAACCGTGTTGGCCGAGAATGCACTGCTGCCGCCATGAGTACTGGTGTCAGCAGTGCCTTTGGTGGCGCCATTTGTGGCTGTGCCGGAGGTCCCATCCCAGGCATACAGACTCAGCTGGGCACCGGTTTCGCCGTTCTGGCTGTCGGGCACATAACGGATCTGTGAGTCGGCGTTCAGCAGCAGAGACGCTGCGTTGCTGACCGTACCCATTGCGTGCCAGTTGGCACCATTGTCAGTGGAGTACTGCCAGGTGCCATTGCCAGCCGTGCTGTTGATGGCCACGCCACCAGTTGCACCTTCCACATCAGCGTAGCCCAGATCGCTCAGCAGCTCGCTGACGGTCTTGCCCGTGCTGGTCGTGTCTTCATTGATGCCCGTTAGTGCCAGCGGACCGGCGTTGATGGTGGGTGCATCGTTGACGGCATTGACGGTCACCGCCGCCATGTCGGTGTTGCTGGAGTAGGCGCTGGTCGCGTTAATAGTGCCCAGGTCCTCATAGTCACCACTGCCTTCACCGTTTGTCAGATCCCAGGCGCGGAAGGTCAGTGCATCGACCACCTCGCCGTTCACGTTGCTGTTCGGTTGCCAGTACAGCAGATCATCACTGTCCAAATGCAGCGCCTTGCTGTCACTGACATCGGTGGCCACTGCTGTCCAGCTGGTGCCGTCATTGGTGGAGAAATACAGCGTACCCTGCTTGCTGTTGATCGCCGTGATGGCAATGCCTTTGCTGCTGTTTGCATCCACATCGCTGACACCACCGGTCAAGGC
>PALV01000002.1 GCA_002706685.1 Gammaproteobacteria bacterium
CGGGGCCTCACTGAAATGCTTACTTGCTATTTATCGTCGGTCGCGAGCCGATAGATTCCTTATTGGCATTTAAAGTGAGGGGTGGGACGAGTTCTCGACCAGTCTGTGCAGTGCAATCTGCCAGAAGTTCCGTTGGTCCCTCCACCCCGACAAGCCATTTATGACCCGTCAGAGCAGAACATACAAGTTCCGCCCCGCCGGGTGAGCGGTGAAAGGATGCGATCCGGGCGTGATCTGCTACCCGCTACCCGGACCGGTTCGTAAAAGAAGCGGTGCCGGATGCGCTGCGGTTTAAGGAGACAAGTCAGTCTGTTGATGCGGAACGGGGAGAGAAACATATAGCGACGGGAGGCGTGGAGATCAGCCTCCCGGAGTGGGGTGCGATGGCGGTAGCTCGTCTTAGTCGTCGAGCTCGTCCGCGTCGTAATAATCGTCAGCAGCGCGACTGAAGTCGTCCTTCATCAGGCGCTCGTCGTCTTCGTCCTCGATGTCATCAAACTGCATATCACCGTACATGCGCTTCCAGTCGAGGCGCTCTTCAGTACGGCGGCGCAGCTCTGTCAGACGGCGACGCTGCATGTGCTTGTCCATAGGTTCTTCTTCGAACTCGGCTTCAGGTACAAAGCTGCCAGAATCGAAGTAGTCTTTTGAACTATCGTTTAATTCGTCCCAGGGATGGCTCTTCATAAGAATACTCTCTCTAAAACTCCGTCCTAACGGAATCAACACGAGAATCATGGCATGCTCTGTTAAGCAGATTATGCCAACCACCAGCACTCTGAAGGCTTTGGACGCTTCAGCATGCGTGAGGGCCGGTTTGGCCGGCGCTCACGATGCGAATTATGGGTATAAAAGTGAAATATGCAATAGGTTGGAAAACTTTTTTTACGCGAGGCCAAGTCGCTTGATTGCCTGCTCCCTCAGAAGCTTTTTGGCGATCTTGCCAGTGGCTATTCTTTCCAGCTGTTCGGTTTGCACAGCGATGTGACTCGGGACTTTGTAGTGGGCTATGTTTTCGCGCAGGAAAACCTGCAATGTGGCCTCGTCCAGGCCAGATCCGGGCTGGACCATGACGCTGGCGCCAACGATTTCACCCAGTCTTTCGTCAGGCAGGCCATAGACCGCCGCTTCGCAGACATCGGGGTGGTCACACAGCGCGTACTCGACCTCGGCGCATGCCACGTTTTCGCCGCCGCGGATGACGATGTCCTTGGCGCGATCCTTGATGACCAGGAAGCCATGTTCATCCAACAGACCGATATCGCCAGTGTGGAACCAGCCATTTTTGATGGCTTTGGCCGTCTCCTCTGGACGATTCCAGTAGGCTTTCATGATCGTGGCGCCCTTGATACAGATTTCGCCAATCTGTCCGTTTGGCAACACATTGCCTCGTTCATCCTCAATGCGGATTTCTGTAACAGGCTGAGTAGGGCGGCCAGTACTTTCTGGCTTGGCCAGATAGAATGCCCCGGTGATTGTGGCGCCGATGGCATTGGTTTCGGTCAGACCGTAACCCAGCCCTGGCTGTACCACTTCGTCGAATTTCTGTTTCATCAGCGTCAGGTGCCCTGGTGGGCGCGCTGCTCCGCCACTTTGCACGATTCGCAGGCTGCGCAGATCGGTTTTGTCGAACATTGGGGAGTTCATCACTTCCCATGTCATGGTGGGCACGCCGTGCAATACGGACAGACGTTCTTGTTCGATAAGCTCCAGGGCCTTTTCGGCGTTCCACTTATACATCATGACGAATTTACGAAGCATGATGAAGCTGACCAGAAACTGCGCGTGACTGCCGGTGACGTGAAACAGCGGCACATTTGACAGTATGCCGGGATCAAACTCCGGATCCTCTTCTACCAGCTCAGGGCGCAGCGTGTCATTGGCCTCTTTGCCAAATATCCAGCTATAGAGGGCGTTGACGATATTGCGGTGGGTAGACAGAACGCCTTTGGGATTGCCGGTAGAACCAGAGGTGTACATGATGGAGGCGTCGTCCTCTGGCAGCACCTCAATGGCGTCCAGATCGACCTGCTCTCCGGTAAGACCTTCGGCGACAAGATCATGAAACTCCGGGAATCGTGGATCCGGCTTGCTGGGCTTGATGGCGATCACTTCAACATCAACCTGGTCGATCACAGGCAGCAGCTGGTCTATGCGCTCCTGGTCTGCAAACAATACACGTGTGCCACTGTCCTTGATGCCATAAACCAGCTCATTGCTCTGCCACCAGGAGTTCATTGGCACAACGATGGCACCGATCATGGTGATGGCCATGTAGGCAAGACACCATTCCGGGTAATTGCGCGAGCAGACAGCCACCCGGTCACCCTTTTTGATGCCATATCTCCTGAGCAACACCTGGCTCATGGCCTCCGCGGTGTGCAGTGACTGCGCAAAGGTGAAGCGCTCGTCTTCGTAAACCAGAAAGTCTTTGTCGGCAGCTTCCAGGCCAAGCTTGTAGACGCCCCGAAGATTGTCCGGGACCTTTGCGAATACGTTTAATTCGATGCCGTTGATGACTTTGGTGGTAGTTGCCAGATCTGACTCTGGCGATTTTAAAGCAATAACGATGTCCCTGAGTTTTTCCAGGTCCTGCTGAACTTGTTGTGCTGTTAACATGATGCGTTGTCTTATTCTGTAGTCAAATGTTGCCGCAGCGCGGATGGGTGTCTGCTGCGGCTTTATTCCTTGCGAATTTCAAAGGTAACCTTGCCCATGACGCGCCGGTCTCTGAACACATTAAAGGCAGCAACGTAGTCTTCGAAGGCAAATGATTCGGTCACTATGGGTTTGATTTTGCCGGACCTGTACATGTCCAGCAGTTCCTGGAAATTCCGTTCGTATTCTTCTGGTTCCTCTTTGCGGAAACGTCCCAGGAATACACCCACCATGGAACTGCCCTTCAGCAATGCCAGGTTGGCCGGATAAGAGGGGATGCGGCCACTGGTAAATCCGACCACCAGCAGACGTCCGTTCCAGTTGATGCAGCGGGTGGACTGATCAAAAAGATCGCCGCCGACCGGGTCATAGATCACATCCGCGCCCTTGCCGTCGGTCATGGCTTTGACCTTTTCCTTGAGCTCTCCGTCGCCATAGTTGAGCAGCTCGTCAGGGTCAGCCTGTTTAACAAACTCAAGCTTTTCGTCGCTACTGGCCGCAGCAATGACTCGCGCGCCCATGATTTTGCCAAGTTCCACCGCTGCCATGCCAACGCCGCCACTGGCGCCGAGTACCAGCAGTGTCTCGCCGGGTTTGATCTGGGCACGCTGTTTCAGGGCGTGGTAGGACGTGGTATAGACCATGGCGAAACCCGCGGCGGTCTTGAAGTCCATATTGTCAGGAATCTTGCGCAGGCCGGCGGCTGCGCAGCGTACCTGCTCTGCCATGCCACCGATGGAAGGTGTGGCCATCACGCGATCGCCGACCTTGAAGCCGTCCATGTTTGGACCGAGCTTGCTGATGATGCCACCTACTTCGGAACCGGGTGAAAATGGCATAGGTGGCTGAAACTGGTACTTGCCCTGAATCTGCAGGGTGTCCGGAAAGTTCAGTGACGCTGCATATACATCAACGATGGCTTCTCCGGCCTCCGGCTCCAGGTCCGGTACATCCTCGATCACCAGATTCTCCGGCGGCCCGTAGGATTTGCAGAGTAGTGCTTTCATGTCGTTCCCCCTTTGGAAGCATCTTCTGACAAAGGCACAGATTCAACCATGTTTGCCCGCACGGCACAATATTGCTTTGGCGCAAAAGCGCTGCAGTCCCTATAATAGTGGGATGGGAGAATCAAACGTATATGCAGGTACGCCAGGCTCAGCCAGCCGCGAAATGTGGCGGCGCGAGCTGCTGGCCGAAATGGGTGTCGTCGCCCTTTACCAGACACGCACGCTGCCTGGTGCCGGGCCATCCCCGGTTTTCGACTTTTCGGCAATACAGGCAGGTGCCGCTGATTCGGTTCAGGCTCGCGCCTCAATCGTGGCAGGCGAGAGTCGTGCTGTGCAAGCTGCTGAAGCAGTGCCTGCACGGTTGGAACAGAAAACACCAAAAGGTAACCCGCAAGCCGAGCTGGAAGCCGCAAGGCAGGCCTTGCAGGCATCTGTGACTGCACCGCAGCCGGAGCCTGGCAGGAACGTTTCAGAAGATTTATCCAGGCAAGTCATGCCGCAGGCACCCGCTGTTCCAGAGCCTGAATCGAATCAGGATGATCAGCCACAGGGCAGCGAATTATCCGTGCAGCCTTTTGCTTTTACCTGGTTTGGGCTCGACACACAGCTGGCGGTTCTGGCTGTGCAGCCGTCGCAGCAGCAACAGCTGTCGGCTGCCTCACGGGAGATGCTGCAGAGAATTATTGCTGCGCTCAATCCAAGATACAGGCAGATACAGCTCTCTGGTCAGGCTTTTCACTGGCCCCTGCCAGCCGACCTTGGAATTGGACCTGCGGATGATGAACAGGCGGCAGAGCAGGCCGTGCTCGGATTTATCGCGCGCCGTCTGCGTGATCGTCCTGCGCAAAACCTGTTGGTGCTGGGTGATGATGAACTGTTCTTCCTTAAATCCAGGTCTCATCCGGCTGATGCATCGGGCATGCAATCGGAACTGCGTCGCGAGGCGCAGTTTGGCCTGACCGTGCTACAAACCCATTCTTTACAGTCTATGCAGACAGAGCCAGCACTTAAGCGCTCTGCGTGGAAGGCCATGCAGGCACTGATGCCGAGACTGGCCGCAGAGGCAAACGAGTAAATTCTGAAACCCATGTTTGATTTAGCCAGAGATCCCAGCCAGCCTGTTCTGCGCCGCATGAGGGCAAGCGACCTGGATCAGGTCGTGCACAATGAAAACATTTCCTATCCCAACCCCTGGAGCAAGCGTATTTTTCTTGATTGCCTGCGTGCCGGTTACCAGTGTTGGGTATACGCGACACGCGACAAAATTCTCGCGCATGGCGTTATGAGCGTAGCCATGGATGAGAGCCACTTACTGACGCTATGTGTCCATCCTCAGGCTCGTCGACGCGCGTACGGCCGGAAGATGCTGACGCATTTGCTGGCCGAAGCAGACCGTCTGGGGGCAGATACCTGTTTTCTGGAAGTCAGGCCATCCAATCAGGCTGCACGCTCTCTTTATTATTCGATGGGTTTTGTTCAGGTCGGAGAGAGACGCCACTATTATCCGTCCGAGCCAGGCAGTGTTGAACGGGAAAATGCCCTGATTCTGTCGTGTCGGCTGGATTCACGCCTGCAAAAACAGAGTGAACAATGATGAATAAAGCCAAGTCCTGTCGATGGGCGCGGTCAGTGCTCAATGCCGCGTTGGTCGTATTTTTTTACGGCTGTGCTGCCTCGGATCTGTACGCGCAGAATGGGCCCGAAAGCCTGCCGCAACTGAGTGAAAGTGAGGCAGAATGGGTGGCTGACCAGATATTTAACAATGAATGTGCCCGACGTATGGATTGCCTGACCAGCTGGAATTCAGGGGAGGATTTCCCGTCACTTGGAATTGGCCACTTTATCTGGTACCGCGAGGGTCAGCAGGAGCGGTTTGTGGAGAGTTTCCCGCAGTTGCTGGCCTATTATGTCAGTCGCGGTGAACAGTTGCCGGCCTGGCTGGCTGGATTGCCAGGATGGGAATCGCCGTGGCCTGACCGCCAGAGCTTCCTGGGTGCGAGGCAGGATGCTCAGTTAACTGAATTGCGAGCATTTCTCTATGAAACCCGGGCGACACAGACGGCTTTCATCATGCAGCGCATGGAGGCAAGCCTGCCCAAACTGATGCAGGCCAGTGATCGCCCGGACGCGATTCAGGATCTTTTTTATCGCATCGCCAATACTTCGTCGCCATACGGAATGTATGCGCTCATCGACTATGTCAACTTCAAGGGTGAGGGCACGGCACAGTCCGAACGCTACCAGGGTGAGGGCTGGGGCCTGTTGCAGGTCCTCGAGTTTATGTTGGACAATCCGCCGATCCTGGACGACGAAAGCGCGCTGCTTGAGCAGTTCGCGGCGGCGGCACGCGCGGTGCTGGCGCGCCGAATCGCAAACGCCCCGGCAGAACGCAATGAATCAAGATGGCGCGATGGCTGGAACAATCGCACGTTTACCTACGTGCCCTGAGGACGATGCTGTATGAGTTATGAACGATCCAATATCCGCGACATGCAAGGTTATGCCTTTGGCGAACAACCTGCTCAGCAGCGCGTAATCAAATTGAATACCAACGAAAACCCTTATCCGGCCACTGCAGCAGTTGCCAGTGCGCTGGCCGGACTTTCGGTGGATCAGCTGCGCCGCTATCCGCAGCCATTCGCCAATGGTTTCAGGGATGTGGCCGCTGCCAGTCATGGTCTCAGTCGCGACAACATCATTGCGACCAACGGTGGTGACGAGCTATTGAGGCTCGCCATCACCACTTTTGTTGATGTTGGACAGACATTAGGCATGGCCGAACCCAGTTACTCACTCTACCCCGTCCTGGCTGCAATACAGGGGTGCCAGGTGTGTCGTATCCCACTGCTGGATGACTGGGCACTGCCGGACGATTTCGCCGATCAGTTAAATCGCGCCGACGTCAGGCTGGCGTTTGTAGTGAACCCTCACGCGCCAACCGGCACGTTGTTGCCTGTGTCGCGTCTGCGGGAGATAGCCCGTACCTTTCGCGGCGTGCTGGTGATTGATGAGGCCTATGTTGATTTTATCGAGCCTGATCAGGCCTATGATGCGGTGCCTCTGGTCAAAGAGTTTGACAATGTCCTGCTGCTGCGTACGATGAGCAAGGGCTATTCCCTGGCAGGTCTCCGATTTGCCTACGGTATCGGCTCGGCGGAATTGCTGGCACCAATGTTGTATAAAACACGCGACAGTTATAACACCGATGCATTCTCGCAAGTGCTGGCTGCTGCGGCGCTGGCGGCGAAGGACGAAGCGGCGGTCGGTTGGGCAAAGGTGCGCAGCGAGCGCCTGAGATTGGCTGAGAGGCTGCGTGAGCTGGGTTTTGATGTGTTGCCCAGTCAGAGCAACTTTTTGCTGGCGACAGTGCCACATGGCGCCTCGCAGCCAGGCGATGAGCTGGCCAGGACGCTGTACCTGGGGCTCAAGGATCAAGGCATTCTGATCCGGTACTTCGATCAGCCCCGTCTGAGCGACAAGCTGCGAATAACGGTGGGCACGGTCGAGGAAAACGACACCCTGCTGTCCGCACTCAAACAGCTTTTGAAGTCATAATGAACGTTGTTGGAGCCTTATGGGCAAACGTAGAGTTTCCGTAAAGACCCGTGCCACGCTGGGCGGGCTCGCAATCGCGGTAGCCGCGCTCTATGCGCTGACGGTATCGTACGATATACCGCTGTCGGAACTGGCGAGCTTCCTGATAGGCAGTCTCGCGGTTGTGATAGGCACAATGCTGCTGGCCGTTCTGGTCGTCGCTGCCATCAAATTGATGGCCAGACTGATACGGAAAATCGGCGAACGGAAGGCCGATGACTGAAGCGAGACTTCTGCTGTTGTCCGTCAGGCAGCCAGCAGGGAAGTCAGCACGCGAAAGCTGGTAAAGTACCAGCGACCAGACTCGCGCTCCATGGTGATACGGATTTCTGCATTGCCGTACTCAAACTCAGCGTGAGTGACAAAACCCGCTGTCGCGGCACGACTGGTCTGCCAGATCGGGGGTATATCAACCTCCATCTGCACCTCACCCATCTGGCGAAGTTCACCCAGGCGCCGCAAGGCATTGAAGACATTGGCCATAGATGCCTCCTGCATCGGTTCCGGGGTGGGCACTGCCGCATTGGCAAGCACGGGCGCCGGGTCCCAGTCAGACAGTGCGGCCTGCGTGACTTCCTGCATTAACTGAGAAGCCTGCTCAATAGCCTGCCCGCGGTCATAATTTTGCCACAGCGTGAGGGTTAAAACGACGACGAGCACGGCACTTGAAAGGATGAGCGCGATTCGTTTCATACGGGTGTCTCTTGGGCGGGTCTGCACGTGACTTCATTATAGGGCAAAAAAATCGAAGAAAAACATATAGAAATGCGATTGAATTGCAGTTGCTCATGAAAAAACGCGGTTTTATGCACATAGATGTCAGCGATGTCAATCTTCGACACAGTTTTTCTCAAAAAACCGCTTTTATCCTATAAAAAATGCATAAGTAATTGATAAATAAAGATATCTTTATTGGTTAAAAAATAACCAATTTAAGCTAAGTCGCCATGATTCAAGCGTTTCAGGCGCTTATCCGTAAGTTATCAACTGACTTATCCACAGATTCTGTGGACAAGCTGCCGAGCTTCGGGGAGTGATGTGTGAACTGCATCAAAGTCGTGCATTGAAATGTTACCTAAGTGCCCACATATTAACTGTGTCACAGTGTGCGACATCGGCGGTTTACGCTGGTGCTGACTCATTTCTAATGCTATCGTAAAGCAACATGATTATTGCAGGTCTTACTCATCATGGTTGAACTCTCCGGCAACATTCCATTCCTCTGGCGATTGAGTCCTGAATCCAGCGACGGATTCTGTATGGTTTCAATGGTGGTCCCTTTTGAACCAGACGACGAGGCTGAAGAGCGGCGTGACCTGACCATCGAAACCAGCGTGGTCAGCTTTTCGTCTGACAGTACCCGTGCGGAAAATGAAGAGACGCTTGAATGGAATCAGGACGACATGAACCTGTTCCTCAAACTGGTTACCTGCCAGCAGCAAGGTGAGCATGTGCCGGTTGCTGAGTCGGTGCGCGTGGATCTGACCGACCCAGAGATCATTGAGATCATACATGTGGTTGCTGCCGCCGGTTTTGGAACGGCTTACTCGTCACATGGCATGCTGAACAACTCTATCGGCCGCTATCCGCCGCACGCCTGTGACATCGGCAGCTTCGCTGCGCTCAATACGCTGGACGGATTCAAGCGCTGTGTGGTTGTGGATATGGATGGGGAAGACGTTGTCTGTGTCCTGCTGGAAGAAGTCGATGTGGTGTCCATTGGAGAATACGACCGCCTGAGTCGCCATGATCTGCTAATGGTCAAAACCACTGACTTGCTACACCCCGACTTCGCCAGTGATCTGGTACGCCCACCGAGCGCAACGTTGCACTGATTGCGGTTATTGAACCCGTCCCAGTTACCATTCAATTTTTTTGACAGTGCCGAACCAGTTTCGGCACTTGTCAATTCCCTTGATTTGCTGATAACGTCCCAAGCTGCCGTTTTGCCTGAATAATTAGAAATCATCACACAGGTAAGGTGGCATGCCCGGGGGGGACGGATGAAACAGATTGGCCTGATATATCGTTCGGCGCTGTTGTCAGTGTCGCTGCTATTTGTGGCGTGTACGCCTGAAAATGGCGGCTATGTAGATAATGCGCCGCCCGCTGACCCGGGTCCGCCAGTTTATGGTGGGCAGTTGCGGGTTGCCCTGGAGGGCGAGACCAATAACTGGCTGCCTGGGCGCGGCAATCATGTGGCACCTGCCGCGTTAACCGTTGCCATGGCACTTTTTGACCCTCTGGTCCGCCTGGACCATGAAGGCCAGTTCCGGCCCTACCTGGCTGAGTCAGTCACACCCAACGAAAGCTACGATCAGTGGACCGTACGACTGCGTCCGGGAGTTGTCTTTCATGATGGCACACCGCTTGACGCCGACGCGATCAAGTGGAATTTTGATAACCTCCACAAACGTCAGGGCTCAGTAACCTTCGGTTCCATCCGGGACATCGACCGGGTGGAGGTTATTGATGAACTGACAGTCGTCTACCATTTAACGCAGACTGTGGTCCCGTTCCCTGATATGTTGACGCGCGCCGTTGGCTGGCCAGTCTCGCCAACCGCTGTTCAGCAGTACGGCGAGGAGGCTGGACTTTATCCGGTTGGTACTGGTCCCTTCAAACTGGTCAGCTGGCGGCGGGATGACCGTCTGGTACTGGAGCGCAATGAGCAGTATTGGCGGGAAGGGCTGCCGTATCTCGATGGGATCACCTTCAGGCCGCTGCCGGATGAAGATGCCCGTGTCGCCAGTCTGATTTCCGGCGACATGGATGCCATTCAGACCTTACGCCAGCACATTGTCGATAGACTCAGACGTATGTCTGACATTCACCTCCACCCTGTCTGTTGTGCAGCGTGAGTATGTGCTGGCGGCAAGAGCCATGGGGGCCAGTACCCTGCGCATTCTGCTGCGCGAAGTGCTGCCAAATGTCATTCTGCCAGTACTGGCCTATGGCCTGGTTGCCATGGGCCTGGTGGTCATTGTTGAAAGTGCGCTTGCGTTTCTGGGCTTGAGTGTAGAGGCTCCGCATCCGACCTGGGGCGGCATGATTGCGGAAGGCAAGCGCCATCTGGCAGTTGCACCACACGTGGCGCTGGTGCCGTCGATAACCATGTTTCTGACGGTGCTGTCATTAAACTATGTTGGTGACAGGCTGCGCAGTCGCTTTGAGGTCAAGGAGTCGAACCTGTGACGGATTCACAACAGCAAACACAGCAGCTGCCCTTGCTCAGAGTTGAGGATCTGACGGTTCGATTGCGCGGCGAAGCTGGAATTGTGCACGCGGTTTCCGATGTGTCCTTCCAGCTGCAGCGGGGTCAGACGCTGGGTATTGTTGGTGAATCCGGCTCTGGCAAGAGTGTCATGGCACGTGCCCTGATGGGGTTGCTGCCGCGCCGCGCCACGCAGCAGCTGGATGGTCAGGTAAGCCTGGCCGTCGATGGCAAGGTCCTGGAGTTGCTAAAATTGTCGGAGCGCGAGTTTCGCACTCTGCGTGGTCCACGGCTGGCCATGGTTTTTCAGGATCCGATGACGGCCCTGAACCCGGTATTGACGCTGGGCGTGCAGATTGCAGAACCACTGCAGCTGCATCTGGGGCTGAACAAGGCTCAGGCCATGGCCAGGGCGCTGGAATTGCTGGCGCAGGTAGGCATCCCTGATCCTGAAGGTCGCTTGCGACAATATCCACATCAATTGTCGGGTGGCATGCGCCAGCGCGTGGTGATCGCCATTGCTCTGGCCTGCGATCCGCAGGTCTTGCTGGCTGATGAGCCAACCACGGCGCTGGATGTCACAGTGCAACGGCAGGTGCTGGATCTGCTGCTGGCTCTGCAGCGAGAGCGGCAGATGGGCATGGTACTGATTACCCACGATCTGGGCGTGGTTGCCAATCGCGCCGATCATATTGCCGTTATGTATGCCGGGCGTATTGTTGAATACGCACCGACCTCACGGCTTTTCTCGGCCATGCGTCACCCCTATACGGAAGCGCTGTTCAAATCGGTGCCCAGACTCAGTGACCCCTCGCATACGCGCCTGCACGCCATTCCGGGACGACCGCCGCAATTGATCGATCCGGCGCCAGGTTGCGCTTTCGCGCCGCGTTGCCCCAATGCACAGCAACGCTGTCGCCGCGAGACACCGGCACTGACGCAGGCCGGCGATGAACATCTGCATGCCTGCTTTTACCCGATCGGCATCAAGGAGGTCGGTGCATGAGCGAAACGTCCAACCCCCAGCTTAGAGCACGAGACGATATCGTCCTGAAAGTTGAGCATCTTGTGGTCACCTTCGATGTGGGTCGCGAACTCGTCCAGGCAGTTTCCGATGTCAGTTTCGATATCGCCCGTGGTGAGACCCTTGGGCTGGTGGGGGAGTCAGGCTGCGGCAAGTCGACAGTAGGACGCGCAATCATGCAACTGCCGCCACCGAAAGGCGGTAAAGTAATTTTCAAGGGCCAGGATATCACCCAGCTTGAGGGCGAGGCGTTGCGTAAGACGCGCACCGCCCTGCAAATGATTTTTCAGGACCCTATATCGTCTCTGAACCCGCGTCGGCGTGTGAAAGACATCATTGCCGAGGGGCTGCAGATCTGGGAGCGCCCGAACCAGCGCGCCAGAGTGGAAGAGGTCATGGAGGCTGTCGGGCTGGATCCCGAGACGGCCGCGGATCGACGCCCCCATCAGTTTTCTGGAGGCCAGTGTCAACGCATCTGTATCGCCCGCTCACTGGCGCTTGATCCGGATGTACTGATCTGCGACGAGCCGGTGTCGGCGCTGGATGTCAGTGTCCAGGCCCAGATACTCAACCTGCTCGAAGACATGAAGGCCCGCTACCAGCTGACCATGGTGTTTGTCGCCCACAACCTGGCAGTGGTGAAGCACATCAGCGACCGGGTCGCCGTCATGTATCTGGGCAAGTTGTGCGAAATTGGCAGTGTTGATGCGGTGTATCAGCATCCCTCGCACCCTTACACGCAGGCCCTGCTGGCCTCCATTCCTGAGCTGGAGACATCGCAGGAAGATGCCATTCCGCTGTTGCAGGGCGACATCCCGTCGCCGATGAATCCGCCCTCCGGCTGCCGGTTCAGAACACGCTGCCCCAAAGCTCAGGCAATCTGCGCGCAGCAGGAGCCTGCCATGCAGGCATCACCATCAGGTATCGGTGATCATTTCGTTGCCTGTCATTTTCCTGGCTGAATGATGTCCGTTGCCGGCCAGTCAGATCAGGGTACTGGTCCGCTTTCTGTCTGTTGCTGAAACAGCGAGGGGTCGATCAGTCGATAATCGGGCAGCATTACGTGCTCCGCTTCATCCTCGGTAACCAGGGATGAGGGCAGCTGAGCATCGGGACCTGCAGAAAACAGGAACTGGCCTTGCATCAGTTGCCGGTCCGGATCAATCACGCCCCAGTCCACAATATAGTAGGCTGCTTCTGGCAAGGTCGGCAGCGGCCAAATGAAAACACGATTGGCTACCGGGTCATAACGGAATTTGATGTCTATATTCTTGTAATCGGGCGTTTTTACCGTCAGTTTGACCAGTGTGACAAAGTCGCTGAAACGCAGTATCAGATCACTGGGGGCGCTCGCGAGCACAGCGTCGTGATCGGGAATGTGATCGATTTCCACATCGCCAGTATAACGATAGGTATGCGAAAAATGCTGGGCCGAGGCGGCGCCGGCTGTAGCCATAAGCAAAACGCCGAGAAGCAGCGCTGGAAGGGTGAATCGTGGAGGCATGGTCACTGTTGTTATTATCCTGTCACTGACGTAAATCGACTCTCGCTTTATACCATGTCAGCATTTTTTGGTGCAGGTCGGCACTGGCGGATTTTGCAGTAAATACAGCAGATTTCAAAAATCCGTCAGCTATTTTTCTGAATCAGCAAGACGGCCCGGTAAATTCGTGCTCCAATAAGCTGGTCACAATAGCAACAACAATAAACAACCAAGGAGGTGTCCCGTGAGGATACTGCGTTCCCCCGGCAAGGGTTTCACCACCCGTCAGTCGCTGCGTCTGCTGGCCGCTGCCTGTTTTGCCACCTTACCGATCTCCCTCAGCCATGCTCAGTCCAATGATGAGCAAGTCACATTCCACAAGGACATCGCCCCTATTTTGCAGCGCAGCTGTCAAAACTGTCACCGTCCGGCGGGTGTTGCCCCCATGTCACTGGTGAGCTACGAAGAAGTGGTGCCATGGGCAGGCCTGATTGAATACCGCACCCAGCTGCGGGACCGCGCTGGTGCCATGCCGCCGTGGTATGCCGAGAAAGATGTCGGTATTCAGCACTACAAACAGGATCCGTCACTGAGTGACGAAGAACTGGCTAAGATTTCTGCCTGGGCGCGCGGTGGTGTACCGGAAGGTAATCCGGCGGATGCCCCGGAGCCCATCGATTTCGGCAGCGGTGCAACCTGGACGGCCGGCGAGCCTGATCTGATCATTCGCACCGAAGACATTTTTGTAGAAGGTGGGGCACCGGACTGGTGGGGTGATATCCCGTCCGTACCGACTGGCCTGACTGAAGACCGTTATGTCAAATCCGTTGAAATTCGCGAAATCAATAACGTTGATACCGCAGCTGCAGGCGGTACAGTGGGCGCACGTAACATTGTGCACCACATGATCTGGAGTACGCAGGTATTCAACGAAGACGGCAGTTCTGATGGCCGTCAGGTGTCCTGGCCGGTGCATGAAATTGCCCGTAACCCCGACATCTTCGACGAAGATTCAGGCCGCCTGCTGCGTGCCAATTCACACCTGGTTTCCAACTCGGTGCACCTGCACTCCACGGGTGTTGATACCACTGGCCATCTGGAAATCGGCTTCCGCTTCCACCCTGAGGGTTATGAGCCCAAGTATCCGCCCGCAATTCTGGGTCTGGGTAACGGTGTAGATATTTCAATCACCGGTAACCAGGATCAGCAGGAACTGCATGCCTATGCGGTGCTGAATCAGCCTACCAAGATCGTGACCTTCGAGCCGCACCTGCATGCGCCGGGCGAACGTATGTGCCTGGAAGCAATCTGGGGCTACACGGTGGAAACACTGTCATGCGTGGGTTACGACCACAACTGGGTGCGTGGTTACACCTTCGAGTCTGACGCTGCACCTCTGCTGCCGGAAGGCACAGTGCTGCACATTGTTGGTTACATGAACAACACTGATACCAACCCTAACGTGCCGGATTCACGTAACTGGCAGGGTTCCGGCAACCGCTCGGTGACCAATATGTTCATCGATCTGGGTATGCGGGTTGCGCTGACTGAGGATCAATTCTACGAAGAAATGACCAACCGTCGCCGCGAGCTGCAGCTTGGGCCAAATGACCACCAGATTGGTTGCCCGCTGTGTCTGGCACCACTGGTAGCACCGATTGAGCCAACTGAAGAAGAAAAAGCAGAGATGTCAGAAGCGATGATCAACTATCTGACGCTGACAGAAGAAGAAAAACAACGAATTGGCCTGACTGGCGATGCCATGATGGTCAGTCAGACGGAGGAAAACTGATGTTCGCACGTGCTTTAACAAAACGAGTGACGGCGGGTGCCGTGGCAGTGCTCGGTGTGGTGATGGTGCTGGCCACGCTGCCAGCCCAGGCTCAGACTTACTTCAGAGGCCAGCATATCGAGCCGGCCTTTGAAGGCTGGGAGCAAAACCCCGATGGCAGCTATAACTTCATCTTCGGTTATCACAATGAAAACTGGGAAGAAGAACTGGATATCCAGGTCGGAGAAAACAATTTCTTCTCGCCCGGTGAAGCCGACCGTGGTCAGCCCACGCACTTTCTGCCGCGTCGCAACCGCTTTACCTTCAAGGTGCACGTACCGGCTGACTGGGGTGACAAGGAGCTGACGTGGACCATTACTGCCAATGGCGAAACCCGCACAGCTTATGCCACGCTGGCTAAAGACTACGTGATCGACAGCGTAGTGATAGCCTCCGAAACCGGTTCTCTCGGTGCGGGTACCAGTACCCCGGAGTCGCGTGCCAATACGCCACCTGTGGTCAGTGTGATCGGTGATACTGTGCGCAATGTGCGTGTCGGCGAACCACTGTTGCTGCGTACCGAGGTGAAGGACGATGGTCTGCCTAAACAGGGCATTGCCGGCGCGAGTTTTTATGACCTCAGCACTCGTACCGCAACCAGCGAGATTCGCCGCTTCATGCGCGCACCTTCGCGCATCACCGTGGGTAAAGTGAACGGTCTTTACCTGTCATGGAACGTGTATCGGGGTGATGAAGAATCTGGCGACGGCAACGTCGAGTTCTACCCGCCGCAGGTTAAACCCTGGGAAGACACACGAGCCAGTGCCAATTCACCCTGGGGAGCCTACTGGACGCCGCCACCATATCCGGAAGACGGTATTTATGAAACCTCAGTGACCTTTGACAAGCCCGGTCAGTATATTCTCTGGGCGCGTGCTGATGATGGTGGTCTCTACCATGACCAGTACATCACGGTGAACGTCAATCCCTGAGGTCTGACGTCCGCTGGGTCGAAGCCAGGCCTCCCGACGGGAGCCTGGCTTTTTTATTGCTGCGGCGGCATCGCAGGAGCGGGCTTGCATAAATGAATGAGCTCATTTATTGTCATAACCTCTTCAAGCCCGGTTGATGGGTACTTTCAGGCACGGCACGGCAGGCTAATCCCACGATGTCATGGTTACACACAGCCAGTAGTTTTCTGGCCATTTCGCAACTGGTGTTTCTCGCCTGTCTGTATTCGGTCTATTTTCCACGCAGGCTGATCTCCCGCCTTATCGTACTCTTCAGTATCTGCATCACGGCCTACATTCTGGTGCGGTCCGACGTTGATTGGCCGCAGGCGGTACGCCTGCTGCTGACCATTCTGGCAACCCTGGCGCCAGCGGTGCTGTGGGTGATTGCCCGTTATCTGTTTGAAGACCAGAGGCGAGTCCATCCGGGTGTGGCGGCCATGATCATCTTTTGTATGGTCATCCGTACGATTGGACTGCTGTCCTACGGTGGCAGTGTGCCCCGAGACAGTACCTTCCTGTATTTACTGTACTTTTACATACCACAATGGATCATGCTGTTCCTGGCCTGCCACGTTGTCTATATGGCCTGTCGCGGCCGCGAAGGTGATCTGGTGGAGTCGCGTCGTCAGGTGCGGGTGCCCTTTGCCATCGGCATGGGTACCATCGTCGGGGTAATCATTGGCTCCGGCTTTTTCCAGTTCGGCGGGCCGCAGCTGGATACCCTGTATTTCATGGTGATCTTTGGACTGATCCTGTTTGTGAACCTGGCCATGTTCAGACTGCAGAATGATGCGCCACAGCTGATTCAGACTGCCGTTGAACAGCCGCGGATTGCAGCGTCCACTCTCCCCACTGGCACCGTATCACGACATGATCAGCAGCTGATCGATCGCGTTCTGACGGCGATGCGCCAGGAGCGTCTGTACGCCGAGCCAGGACTGACCATTGGTGACCTGGCGGCCAAGGTATCCCTGCAGGAATACCGTCTTCGTCGGCTGATCAATCAGGCAATGCACTTCAGAAATTTCAATCAGTTCCTGAACCAGTACCGCATTGAAGAGGCCGCCCGCCGGCTTCGAGACCCTGAGGAAGAACATATTCCCATATCCAGCATCGCGCTTGATGTGGGTTATGTCTCATTGTCTTCGTTCAATAAGGCGTTCAAAGAGACTCATGGTGTGACGCCGTCGGTTTGGCGCATACAAACCGACGCACAGCACTTTGCCAGTGGCGGGCAAGGGGAGTAAAATCCCTGTACAACAAGACTTGCCTCATACGGTGTGTTGAGACCTGAATCAGTCGGGCTCCCTGATCACCGTGTCCTGATTCTCCCGATTGCTGGAACATACGCTGAACATGACCGATTCAAGCCTTATTGATGATACGCCTGCGCTAAGATCCTGGCGCCGAATTGCACTGATAACCATTTGTGCTGTCTATTTTCTGATTCTTGTCGGAGCGACAGTCCGCGCATCCGGTGCCGGAATGGGCTGCCCCGACTGGCCAACCTGTTTCGGAAGCTGGATTCCTCCAGTCAGCGAGTCGCAGCTGCCAGCCAACTACCAGGAAATCTATGCCGATCGCGGTTACGCTGAAACCCGCTTCAATCCAGTCAAAACCTGGACTGAGTATGTCAACCGCCTGGTAGGCGTCAGTATTGGTCTGTTCATCCTGATCACCGCTGTGAAGTCAATCGGGCTTCGGCGACACGATCGCTGGATCACAATCGCGTCGGTAGCCGCGCTGTTGATGGTGATCTATCAGGGCTGGCTGGGTTCGCGGGTAGTGGCGTCCAACCTGCAGCCAGGCATGATTACCGTGCATATGTTAATGGCGCTGGCAATCGTTGGTGTGTTGCTGTTTGCACTGGCGCGCTCAAGGCGCGGCATTGTGGCTGCGCGCTCAATTGAGGGGCTGGACCGACGCTTCAAGCCATGGCTCTATGCGGTCATGGCCATGACCGTTGTGCAGATCACGATGGGCATTCAGATTCGAGAATTAATGGACTATCTGAACCATGTTCAGGGTGCTGACCGCTCGACATGGATATCCGCACAGCAGTGGGTGTTTTATGTGCACCGTTCCTTCTCGGCGGTAGTCCTGTTCTCCAATGTCTGGCTGGTGTGGCTGGCTTACCGTTCGCTGGGCCATCATCACTTCATTACAAGACTGGCCGGCGGCGTGCTGGCGGTGATCGGGCTTGCGGTCATCTCTGGTGCGACCCTTGGCCACCTTGGAATGCCGGCCCTGGTTCAACCCCTGCACCTGCTCAGTGCCTCACTTATTTTTGGCCTGCAGTTTCTGTTATGGATGGATTACCGACACGCAACAGGGCAGCAATCCGGCGGCGGCCATCAGGCAGCCATCGCGTGATTCGCTGGCTGGCGGCGGCGCTACTGCTTACCAGTGGCTGTGCCGGCTATCCAGCGTCGCTTGACCGTGACACGCTGGATGCGCAACAACAGGCGCTGCTTGACTCGGATACCTATACCTATGAATGGCTATTGGTAGACGAACCCCATGCCGTGGCGGTGCTGGTGCATGGTCTGAATCTGCAGCCTGATGCGATGGACGATATTGCCGCTGCGCTACTGGACGCCAATATCAATGTGCTCAGCGTTTCTCTGAGCGGTCATGCTGATGAGCTGGATGCGCAGGGCCGTCTGGTGCAGTTTCGCGAGGCCGATTTTTCTGTCTGGCAGGGCGAGGTTCGCAGGGCGGTCCGTGAGGCGAATCAGGCTGCTGTAGATCAGTCACTGCCGCTCTATGTGGTCGGGTTTTCGCTGGGTGGATTGCTGGCAGCTGATTATCAGGCGCACTTCGCTGAACAGGACGGCGCAGGTCCTCAAAAAATGGTGCTGTTTGCGCCAGCTATCAGTCTGCGCTGGTCTTCCTATCTGCTTTACCCTTTGCAGCCTTTTCCCGACGTGGTGCTGCCCAGCACTTCACCAGATGAGTATCGTGCCAATGATTTTGCACCGGTGTCGGCCTATCTTGCCCTTTATCGCGGCATTGAAGCATTTAACGCATCAATAACCGATACATTGAACATGCCTGTGCTGCTATTCATGCACTCACGCGATGAGCTGGTGTCAGACAATGGCATACGTGAATTCATCAATACGCATCAGTTGAGTCAGTGGCAGTATGTCGATGTTGAAAAAAGCGAAGATGCGGCCAGTGTGCTGAATCATCTGATCATCGGGCCGCACTCACTGGGGCAGGAGGCCTGGCAGAACGTCCGCCAGACCATGCTTGATTTTCTGCAGCCCTGATCAGTTCTTGATGAACTTGAGGGTCATGCGGTCACTTTCACCGATACGGATGTTACGCGCACGTGTTTCATCGTCCAGTCCGCGCAGGTTCGGAGGCAGCATCCACACACCGTTGGGATGATCCTTGGGATCGTTTGGATTGGCATTAATCTCCGAGCGGCCAGCCAGGGTGAATCCATGTGCGGTCATCAGGTCGATCAATTGCTGTTCGTGAATATAGCCGTTGCCCGGAATGGCAGCCTGGTCAGCTGGCCAGCGGTGATCGACGATGCCAACGACACCGCCCGGTTTCAGTGCAGCATGCCACGCCATGACAACATTGTCTGCGCCCATGCCAAGCCAGTTGTGGGCATTTCTGAAATCCACGATCGCATCAACTGTGCCAGCTGGCGCGATTGCAGACTGTGACTGGGTGAGCTGTTGGGATATCTCGATATCACCGTACAGCTCCGTGTTGCTGTCGATCAGACGCGCAAATGCGGCGTTGGAGCCCGTCATCCAGCCTTGTTCAGGATTGTCACTGCGATCATAGGTGGCGGCAATCAGCTTGCCATTCTCTTTCAGATAGGGCGCGAGTATTTCGGTATACCAGCCGCCGCCTGGCCAGGCTTCGATGACAGTGTGGTGTGGCTCGATACCAAAAAATGTCAGTGTGTCGTAAGGGCTGCGATAGACATCGCGTGCCTTGTTCAGGTCAGATCTGTGGTCGCCGTGAATGGCAGCCAGCAGTGGGCCGTTGTGCTGGGCGGCGGCCTGTCCGATGGCCAGAACGCCGGCCAGCATCAAAGCTGAGCAGGCGAGCGTTTTTCTAATTACTGTTTTCATTGCGTAATGCTCCGCAGAGTGTGAATACCGAGCAAAAGAGATTACCCCAGAATTGCCAGCGGTAACAGTGCAGTGATTGCCAGCCAGGCGATCAGTGAGCCCAGCGCTGCACCGGCGATTACGTCAGAAATGAAATGCACCTTCAGCATGACCCGGGACAGTCCTACCAGAGCAGCCCAGCCATACATGAACAGGCCTGGCAGGGGAAAGAAGAAACTGACCAGTGCCGCCATCATGAAGGCCGCTGTGGTATGCCCGGAAGGGAAACTGAACTCATCGGACGGATTAAGTGCTGGTGCCATGGCCTCAACAACCCGGAACGGCCGACGGCGTTTGAACGCGTTCTTGAGCACCCAGTAAATGGGCAATTCAATCAGGAAGCCAATCAGACCAGCAATCAGGAACCCAGTGCCTGCTTCTGGAAACAGCCAGGGCAAACATATGCCAAGCGCCAGATACAGATACCCGTCACCGCTGAATGAGATGGCGCGAATCAGTCGTTCCACCCGGGCGTGACGGTGTACACTGTTTAGTGCGAGGAAAAGGCGGGCATCCATGTCAGCCAGACGTTGCAAAGCATTGACGGTTCGGTTGTTCATAACGGCTACCCCGTTTGTCTGCACGCGGGCAGTTTGGCAGCGCTTTACGACAGCTGCATGTCCTGCGCATGACATTTCGTTGACAATCAATGGTTTTGCTAACGGCGGCTGACCCGACACATTTAATTACCCCCATCATGGAAAATGAGGCGTTAATGAAGACACACAGTGATGAAAAAAAAGTCGTTAATCCATTGATCAGTGCAGGGCAGCTGGAATCACTGCTGTCCAGCGAAGGGGTTTTTGTCATTGACTGTCGGTTCAAGCTGGAGGATGTCAGCTATGGCCGGAGGGCCTACCAGGAAGGTCACATTCCGGGAGCAGTATTTCTGGACCTCGATGAGGACCTGTCGTCGGCAATCGTGCCTGGCGAGACAGGCCGCCATCCGCTGCCAGATCCGGCTGTGCTGGAAGCCAGGCTTCGAGAGCTGGGCATGCGCAACAGCGATCATGTCGTGGTCTACGACGACAGCTCTTCCCTGCATGCCGCGCGAGCCTGGTGGCTGCTCATGTGGCTCGGACATTCAAAGGTCCAGGTGCTTGACGGTGGTTTGGCAGCCTGGCGAAACCGCGGCGGCAAGACCACAGATTCCATGACCGTCAAAGCCTGGCCGGGCAATTTTGTTGCCCAGCCTGTGGCGGACATGTGGGTATCGTCCGGTGAAGTGCTGAAGCATCTGGACACGCCGCAGTGGCAACTGATTGATGCGCGCGCTGAACCGAGGTTTCGGGGAGAGCACGAGCCGATTGATCCGGTAGCCGGGCATATTCCCGGCGCAATCTGTCTGCCGTGCTCCGGCAACGTCGATGAACAGGGCCGGTTTCTGCCGGCTGCGGAATTGGCGAAGCGTTTTGCTGCGCTGGAGTCAAATGGCGAACTGGTGGCGTATTGCGGTTCAGGCGTGACGGCCTGCCACAATATTCTGGCGGCAGCGATAGCCGGGCTGGAATTGCCGCGGCTCTACGCTGGTTCATGGAGCGAGTGGATTACAGATCCGTCGCGGCCCGTCGCAAAAGTCTGATTGCCGATTCGCCTGGTGTCCGGTGAGCTGTCTCAGGCAAGCTTGCTGGCCGGGCGCCGCGCATTGATCCATAAGGAAAAGGCAATAATGGAGCCGCCCAGGAACAGCGGCAGCAAAGGTTCATCCCGGCCCCAGATGGCAAGATTGACCAACAAGCCGGCTGGCACCAGTGCATTGTTCATGATGCCCAGCGTGCCGGCGTCGACCTGACAGCCACCCCGGTTCCACAGATACATGCCGATGCCGGACGCACCCACGCCCAGCCAGGCAAGAATGCCCCAGTGCAACGATGTAGACGGCAGCATCTCGGTATTGCCGAAAACCAGGAAAGAGGGCAGAGCAATGATCAGTGCACCGATAAAAAAGTGACCAAAAGTGCGCCAGGGCTTCAGTACCAATGGGAACGCCTGCATCAAATGCTTGTAACCCACCTGGCCAGCAGCAAAAGTGAGGTTCGACACCTGCAACAGCAGGAAACCAGTCAGATAGTCTTCACTCAGACCGTCATACCGAATCACGCCGGCGCCCAGTGTTGCAACCGCTGCGGCCAACAGCGCAACAGGTGAAAAGCGGCGATTCAGGGCATCATCGATCAGCGTCACGTACAGGGGCGTGAAGATCGTAAACAGCAGCACTTCCGGCACTGTCAGGAAGCTGAATGATCGATACAGCAACAGGTAAGTGATGCCAAACTGCAGGGCGCCACACAACATGAGTCCAGCGATCAGCCGGCCGGGAACCCCGCGCCAGACCGTCAGCGGCAGGAACATCAGCGCAGCCAGAGTCACGCGCGTCAGGACCGCAAAATCGTTGTCGACGTTGCCGCTAAGAAACTCGCCAATCAGGCTGAATGAGAACGCCCAGAAGACGGTGACAAATAACAATAAGCCCATATCAGATTCATCAGATGCGAAAAAGTGGCAAAGCGTAGCACATAAGCGGGTTGCAGGTTTGTTTAATGGCGGCGAATAGGCGAAAATACGCGCCTTTTCAAAGTCGCAGATACACGTTATGGCACAAGACCAGTTAGCGCGGGAAATCGCTACCCGTCGCACCTTCGCGATCATTTCGCACCCGGACGCCGGTAAAACCACGATTACCGAAAAGTTGCTGCTGTTCGGACGTCTGATTCAGACAGCCGGGTCGGTGAAGGGCAAGCGCAATGAAAAACATGCGACCTCTGACTGGATGGCCATGGAGCAGCAGCGGGGCATCTCGGTGACCTCGTCGGTAATGCAGTTTCCCTATAACGACGCTGTTGTAAACCTGCTCGACACGCCCGGCCACGAAGATTTCTCGGAGGACACTTACCGCGTATTGACTGCTGTAGACTCTGCGCTGATGGTGGTGGATGGCGCAAAAGGCGTCGAGGAAAGGACCATCAAGCTGATGGAAGTCTGTCGTCTGCGGGACACGCCCATCTTTACCTTCGTGAACAAACTGGACCGAGACACGCGCGATCCGATTGAAGTGCTGGATGAGATTGAGACAGTGCTTAATATCCAGTGTGCACCGATCTATTGGCCGCTGGGCAATGGTAAGGGCTTTAAGGGTGTTTACAACCTCTATACTGACACCCTTCATGTTTATCATCACGGGCAGGGCGATCGCATTCCTGATGATGTGAGAATCGAAGGGCTGCGCAGTGCCGAGGCCAAGGCCCTGCTGGGTGCCTACGCCGACGATTTCGCTGACGAGATTGAACTGGTGCGCGGCGCCAGTCATGAATTTGATCTCGAGGAATACCTGGCCGGTCGCATGACGCCGGTGTTTTTTGGTACGGCACTGGGCAACTTCGGCGTTCGCGAGCTGCTAGACGATTTTGTGAAATGGGCGCCATCGCCCAGGGCCCGTGGTACAGACAGCCGCGAGGTGTCGCCGGTTGAACCCCAGTTCAGTGCCTTTGTATTCAAGATCCAGGCGAACATGGACCCGAACCACCGTGACCGTGTTGCCTTTCTGCGCATCTGCTCCGGCAAATACAGCAAGGGCATGAAGCTGCAGCACTGCCGGCTCGGCAAAGATGTCCGAATCAGCGACGCCGTGACTTTCAAGGCCGGTGAGCGCGAACAGGCGGATCACGCCGTGTCTGGTGACATCATAGGGTTTCACAATCACGGCACCATTCAGATTGGTGACACCTTTACCGAAGGCGAGCTGCTGCAGTTCACCGGTATCCCGCACTTCGCCCCGGAACTGTTTCGCCGCATCCGACTGAAAGACCCATTGAAGACCAAGCAGTTGCAGAAAGGGCTGCGGCAGTTGTCAGAAGAAGGCTCGGTCCAGGTATTCATGCCTGAGCGTAACAATGACCTGATCGTTGGCGCGGTTGGTGTGCTGCAGTTCGAAGTGGTTGCCTATCGTCTGAAGGATGAATACAAGGTGGACTGCATCTACGAGCCGGTGAACATTTACAGCGCGCGCTGGGTGGAATGCGACGATCCGAAGAAGTTTGAGGAGTTCAAGAAGAAGGCCTACGAAAACCTGGCAGTAGATGGTGGCGATCACCTGACCTATCTGCCGCCGACGCGGGTGAACCTGAGCCTGATGGAAGAACGCTGGCCCGACGTCCGCTTCCGCGCCACCCGTGAGCACGCTGCCGGACCATCGTCGTAGCTTTCGGAAAGGCTTCGGAGCTTCGTAGCCCGCGTCGCGCTGACGGTTGCTGCATCCTGGACGCGCCCGTGAACCCTTCCCTGGGGGGCTCGTCGTCGGACATCCTGTCCGCCGGCGGTCCAGGCTGTCAGCATCCGCCATCCCGCCGCTGACCGAGTGCCGCGCGGGCCGATATGACATCGTCAGCGACGCACGGTGTCCAGAAACGACGCGAAGAGCGTCAAGCGCCAACGATGGCGCCGGTTACGTACTGTTTGACACCACAGCCGCCAGCTTGCCGTTAGTGGAATCGCCGACCGTGGGCAGCGATGATTTTCGGCCTTCCCAAGGCGTGCGATCAGCGACTGGGAGCCATTGAGTTATTGAAATGGCACTAGGTCAGCGGCGCGGGATGTCCGGGGACGACGTGAGGAGCGTCGAGCGCCAGGGACGGCGCGAGGCGAGCCCTACAGGGACGTATTCACGGGCGTCTCCGAACGGCAGCTCCGGACAGCGCGCGACGCGGTCTACGGAGTTATATAACGTACAAATCAATAGACAAGCCGGATGCCGGCACTGAGAGAACGATGGAATTCAAGGTACACCATACAGACGGCCACGCCCGACGCGGTACACTCAGCTTCCCGCGCGGTGATGTGCAGACACCGGCCTTTATGCCCGTTGGCACCTACGGCACCGTCAAAGGCATGACTCCCCAGCAGATCCTTGATACCGGCGCTGAAATAATCCTCGGCAACACCTTCCATCTGATGCTGCGTCCCGGGACCGGGATTATCCGCAAGCATGGCGATCTGCACGATTTTGGCGGCTGGCAGAAACCCATTCTGACCGACTCCGGCGGATTTCAGGTGTTCAGCCTGGGCGAGATGCGCAAGATTACCGAAGAGGGCGTGACCTTCCGCTCGCCCGTGGACGGCGCCAAAGTGTTTCTCGGCCCCGAGTCCGCCATCCAGGTGCAGCATGAGTTGGGTTCAGACATCATCATGATTTTTGACGAATGCACACCCTATCCGGCTACTGAGCAAGAGGCCGAGGCATCGATGCAGCTGAGCCTGCGCTGGGCCCAGCGCTGTAAGGTGGCGCATGGCGACCACCCGTCGGCGCTGTTTGGTATTGTGCAGGGGGGGATGTACGAACATCTGCGGCAGCAGTCGCTGGATGCGCTGGTGGCCATGGATTTTGATGGTTATGCCATCGGTGGTCTCTCCGTGGGGGAACCGAAGGATGAGATGATCAAGGTGCTGGATTACGTCGGTCATCGCCTGCCAGAGCACAAGCCCCGTTATCTGATGGGGGTCGGTACGCCGGCAGATCTGGTTGAGGGTGTGCGGCGCGGTATCGACATGTTTGACTGTGTGATGCCGACCCGTAACGCCCGCAACGCCCATCTGTTCACCAGTCAGGGCCTGCTGAAGCTGCGCAATGCCCGCTTTAAAGATGATGTCCGGCCATTGGATCCCAATTGTGACTGCTATACCTGTCAGAATTTCAGTCGGGCCTACCTGCATCATCTCGACAAGTGCAAGGAAATGCTGGGTGCCCAGCTCAATACCATCCATAATCTGCACTACTACCAACACTTGATGCAGGGTTTGCGTCAGGCATTGGAACAGGGTAGATTTACCGCCTTTGCTGAAGAGTTCTACCAGAATCAGGCCAGGTTGCAGGACGAACCTGAGGCCTGATTTTGCATGGCTTGTAACTGCGCCCCGCTGCATCGGTCATACAGATGTCAATGGTGGGATCTAAACAGGCCACGCCATTTAATCGTTATATACTATTGATACAACACAGACATTATTTGAGAGAGACGCACTATGGACTTTTTTATCAGTACCGCACATGCCCAGCAAGCAGCAGCCCCGCAGGGTGGTGCCATGTTCAACCTGCTGTTTATTGGCGGCATGTTTGTGCTGTTTTACCTGATTCTGTGGCGTCCACAGGCCAAACGGGCCAAAGAGCATCGCGAGCTGGTCGGCAACCTTGGCAAAGGTGACGAAGTGCTGACCAGTGGTGGCATCCTGGGCAAAGTCACTAAAGTGACAGACGATTATATTGCTGTAGAAGTGGCTGATGGCGTCGAGCTGAATCTGCAGAAGTCAGCAGTAGCGGCAGCTCTTCCCAAAGGCACGATCAAGTCGATCGGATGAGTCAGCGAACATAAGCGGCTGGCTTCGGCCCGCCGCGCTGTAACAGGTTCTAAGCATGCTTAACAAATTTCCACTCTGGAAGAACATCCTGGTGGCCACGGTTGTGGCGCTGGGTCTGATTTACGCCTCCCCCAATCTGTTCCCGGACGATCCGGCGCTGCAGATATCTCACGAGAACCGCGAAGTTACCGATATCGACCTGGGCATGGCCACTGATGCCCTGCGTGCGGCGGGTATTGAATATTTCGGCGACGAGCTGACTGATCTGGGTGGCCTGATCCGCTTTTACAGTCTGGATGATCAATTGCGTGCCAAGTCGACCATCGAGCAGAACCTCGAAGGTGATTACATTGTCGCGTTGAACCTGGCACCTACGACTCCTGGATTCCTGCAGGCGGTGGGTGCTGGCAAGATGAACCTCGGTCTTGACCTGCAGGGCGGTGTGCACTTCCTGATGGAAGTCGACATGGAGACTGCGCAAAGAAGGCGCATGGAAAATACCATGAACTCCATTCGCCAGGAGTTGCGTAATGAACGTATCCGTTCACGCAATCTGTCCCTGGAAAATATCAATCTGATCGAAGCTCGCTTTGAAGATGAAGAGTCACGCAGCCAGGCACGAACCCTGATCCGCGAGAACTTTGCCGATCTGCAGGTCATCGCCAGAGAGCAGGGCGGTGACTATCTGCTGGAGATGTCGCTGACAGCTGAAGATCTGGACCAGATGCGTCAGGACACCGTGACCGCCAACCAGACCAGTATCCGCAATCGTGTTGACTCGCTTGGTGTCGCCGAACCCGTGGTGCAGCAACAGGGGCCTAACCGGATTGTTGTGGAGTTGCCCGGTGTTCAGGATACCGCGCAGGCCAAACGTATTCTGCAGCGCATCGCCACGTTGCAGTTCCACCTGGAGGCGGAGCCGGGTGCGCCCACTACCAGTTACGAGACCTACGAATATCAGGGACAGCGGGTCAATGTGGACAATACCGTCATTCTGCAGGGTGACCGCATCAGCAATGTGCGTTCCGCACTTGACCAGTATGGCCAGCCGCAGGTTGTCATCAATCTGGATGCCCAGGGTGGGCAACAGTTTAACCGCGTCACCCGGGAGAACATCGGCAACCTGATGGATATCCTGTTGATTGAGACTCGGACACGGACGGTTTTTGAAGAAGACGCCGACGGCAATGTGGTTGAGCGTCAGGAAACCTATGAAGAGCGCCGTCTGATCAGTCATGCAGTCATTCGTGCCGCGCTTGGACGCGAGTTTGTCATTACCGGTCTCAGCCAGCAGGAGGCAAATGATCTGTCGCTGCTGATTCGATCAGGGGCGTTGGCGGCGCCGATGTACTTCATCGAAGAGCGTACCGTTGGGCCAAGCCTTGGTGCAGAAAATATCGAACAGGGCAGTCGCGCTGTCATGCTTGGCTACCTGCTGGTGCTGTCGTTCATGCTCTATTATTACCGTCTGTTCGGCCTGGCGGCGAATATTGCCCTGGTCATCAACGTGGTGCTGCTGGTATCGATCATGTCGATTATTTCAGCCACGCTCACCTTGCCGGGTATCTTCGGTATTGTATTGACGATCGGTATGGCGGTTGATGCCAACGTACTGATTTTTACCAGGATACGGGAAGAGATTGTCTCAGGTCTGTCGCCACAGAACGCCATTTCTGCCGGTTTCGACCGGGCATTCTCCACCATTGTGGACGCCAACCTGACCACATTCCTGGTGGCCATGGTGCTGTTCTCGGTGGGTACTGGTCCTGTCAAGGGCTTTGCCGTGACCCTGATGGTCGGCATCATGACCTCGATGTTCTCGGCAATCATGGTGACACGTTTCATCGTCAACCTGATGTATGGCGGCCGCAAGGTCGACAAACTGTCCATCGGCCCATTCATTAAGGCAGCTGAGGCGCAGGGGTAATCATTATGGCACTGTTAAAATCCGATATCGACTTCATGAGTGCGCGCAAGCGCCGCATCACGGGGATCATCTCTGCGGTTATGCTCGTGGTTGCCATCCTGTCGCTGGCTATCAACCGATTTGAATTCGGTCTCGATTTCACCAGCGGCACGCTCATCGAGGTCGGTTACCCGCAATCCATCAATCCGGAGGATGTGCGCCAACAGCTGATTTCTGCTGGTTTTGAGGACGCGGTAGTAGTCGCCTTCGGATCCGACCGTGATCTGCTGGTCAGGCTGCCCGTGGAAGAAAGTGCTGACGACCTGGCCGCGGCCAGTGCGGCCTCATCGCTAGGCAATGAAGTGCTGGCTGCGTTGCAGGAGGCCAGTGACGTACCGGTCGAAATGCGCCGCTCTGAATACGTCGGGCCAAAAGTGGGTGAGGAACTTGCCGAACAGGGCGCATTGGCGCTGCTGGTTGCTCTGGGCATCGTCATGCTGTACGTGGCAGTCCGCTTTCAGTACAAGTTTGCAGTGGCCTCGGTGGCTGCGCTGGCGCACGATGTAATTGTCGTGCTGGGCATCATCTCTCTGTTCCACCTGACCTTCGATCTGACTGTACTGGCGGCTTTGCTGGCCGTAATTGGTTACTCATTGAATGACACCATCGTGGTATTCGACCGAGCCCGGGAGAACTTCCGGACAATGCGCTCGACGGATTCAGAGTTCATTTTGAACACGACACTGAATCAGGTGATTTCGCGTACCTTTGTAACCTCGCTGACCACCTTGCTGGCACTGTTCGCCATGCTGGTGATGGGTGGTGAATCGATCCGAGGATTTGCGGTGTCATTGATCGTTGGTGTCAGCGTGGGTACTTATACCTCACTGCATATCAGCTGCAACTTCCTGATGTACCTCAAAATCGACAAAGAAGATCTGGCAGTCCCCATTAAAGAAGGGGAAGAAGTCGATTCACTGCCGTAACAGACATTGCTGCCCGGTCTAGCCATAAATTGTTTTGGCGAGGTCGGGCATGGATGCTTTTACGTATTCCATGAAGGCATGCATGACCGGTGTGGGGTGTTTGCCGCGCGGGTACACGACGCTCCATGAGCGGCGCAAGGGAAACCCCGGCAATGCCGGAATCGCCAGCTCGCCCAGTCGCAGTTCTGCGCTGATGCTCAGACGCGGCAATACGGCAACGCCAAGTCCGGCCAGCACTCCATGCTTGATGGCATCGTTAGACCCCATCTCCAGTCTTGGCTGAAACTGCAGCTGTTGCTGGCTGCACCACTGTTCCAGCGCATGGCGGGTGCCCGAGCCGCGCTCACGTACCAGCAATCCCGCATCGAGGAACTGTTTGGTCTGCAGGCTGCGTTGTTTCAGTATCGGGTCATCGGCCCGCACCACTGGCACCAGCAGGTTGTCCAGAAATGGCAGCAGGTTCACGACTCGGGATTCTGGCACCATGCCCATGATGAACAGGTCTTCACGGTTCTGTGACAGACGCTCCACTGCCTGTGCCCGATTGATCACCTGAAGCTGGACATCGACCTGGGGATAGAGCTCAAGAAACCCCTGCAGCAGGTAGGGCACGACGTACTGTGCGGTGCTGACGGCAGAAATCCGCAGGTCGCCCCTGATCTGCCCCTGAAGTACAGCCAGCTCCATCTGCAGACGCCCCAGATTCTCAAACAGCAAGGTGACATGTTTCATTAGCTGTTCACCAGCCGCCGTCACATACAGCTTTTTACCAACATACTCAAAAACCGGCTGTCCAATGACATGTTCCAGTTGACGAATCTGGGCGCTTACAGCCGGCTGGGTCAGACCGAGCTCCACAGCCGCATGGCTGTAGCTTTGTTTCGTGTAAACCGCATCGAATACCTGCAGTTGTCTGAATGTGAGTCGCTGTATGAGCTGGTTAAGAGTGTAAAGCATGCGTTGTTTGCCGTAGCTTGTGGTTCATGTATAAGGTATACCTTATGTTAAATAAAAGTAAATTCAATTTTTTCTTTTGCTTCAGGTGCATTATGTTAGTCAGCCTGCAATGAACGCACCCAGCGGAGACTGCGCATGCTAAAGAAGATACTGATCGCCAATCGCGGGGAGATCGCGGTCCGGATTGTCCGGGCCTGTGCCGAGATGAACATCCGGTCCGTGGCGGTATATACCGAACCTGACCGGCACGCCCTTCATGTCAAACGTGCCGACGAAGCCTACTGTGTGGGCGAGGACCCGCTGGCGGGATATCTGGATCCGCGTCAGCTGGTGAACCTGGCCGTCCAGACCGGTTGCGACGCCATCCACCCGGGTTATGGCTTTCTGTCGGAGAACTCGGAGTTTGCCAGAATCTGTGAATCACGCGGTGTACGCTTTATCGGCCCGTCAGCGGACGTGATTGCCAGAATGGGTGACAAAACTGCCGCACGAGCCAGCATGATTGAGGCAGACGTTCCCGTTACGCCGGGTTCTGACGGTAACCTGGCGGATGTTGATGAGGCCCTTCAGGTCGCTGAAAAAATCGGTTACCCGGTCATGCTGAAAGCGACATCTGGTGGTGGTGGTCGCGGCATTCGCCGCTGTGATTCCCCTGATGATCTGAAAAAGCAGTTCTCACGCGTCATTTCAGAAGCGACGAAGGCTTTCGGGTCGGCGGATGTTTTCCTGGAAAAGTGTATCGTCGATCCCAAACACATTGAGGTTCAGGTACTGGCGGACAGCCAGGGTAATGTCATTCACCTCTATGAACGTGACTGCTCCATTCAGCGCCGCAACCAGAAGCTGATCGAGATTGCACCCAGTCCGCAACTGACACCCGAACAGCGCCAGTACGTGGGTGAGCTGGCGGTGCGGGCCAGCAAAGCCGTCGGTTATGAAAATGCCGGCACGGTTGAGTTTCTGGTCACTGGTCACGAAATCTACTTCATGGAAATGAACACTCGCGTGCAGGTTGAGCACACCATTTCTGAACAGATTACCGGTGTCGATATCGTGCAGGAGCAGATACGGATTGCCTCAGGCCTGCCGCTGCGTTATCGCCAGGAGGATATCAGCTATCGTGGTTTTGCCCTGCAGTTCAGGATCAATGCCGAGGATCCCAAAAACAACTTCCTGCCAAGCTTTGGTCGCATCACGCGTTACTACGCGCCGGGCGGTCCTGGTGTGCGTACGGACACTGCAATTTACACCGGATACACGATTCCTCCGTACTATGATTCCATGTGCCTCAAGCTGATTGTCTGGGCACTGACCTGGGAAGAAGCCTTGAACAGAGGTGCACGTGCGCTATCGGATATGCGTGTGCAGGGGGTCAAGACCACCGCGCGTTATTACCAGGAAATATTGCAGGACCCTGATTTTAGAAGTGCAGAATTCACTACCAGTTTTGTGCCGGAGCATCCGCAGCTTCTGAGTTACTCCGAGAAACGTAACCCCAATGAAGTGGCTTTGGCCATTGCGGCAGCACTTGCTGCACATGCCGGCGTGTAAGGCGCCAGGAACAAGGAGACAGACCTATGAGTAAAATTCATGTGAGCGATGTGATACTGCGCGACGCGCACCAGTCACTGATCGCTACCCGTATGCGCACCGAAGACATGCTGCCCATCTGCGAGAAACTGGACAAGGTCGGCTACTGGTCGCTGGAAGTCTGGGGAGGTGCAACCTTTGACGCCTGCGTACGGTTCCTCAAGGAAGATCCCTGGGAGCGTCTGCGACAGCTGCGTGAGGCTCTGCCCAACACGCGCCTGCAGATGTTGCTGCGAGGTCAGAACCTGCTGGGCTATAGGCACTACGCCGACGACGTGGTTGAAGCCTTCGTCGCAAAAGCGGCGGCCAATGGCATAGATGTGTTCCGGGTCTTCGATGCGCTGAACGACCTGCGCAATCTTGAAGTGGCAATACGCGCGGTCAAAAAATCAGGCAAGCACGCCCAGGGCACCATTTGCTACACCACCAGCCCGGTCCATACAGCAGAGCTGTTTGTTAAGCAGGCATTGGCGCTGCGCGATATGGGTGCTGACTCAATCGCCATCAAGGACATGGCGGGACTCCTGACGCCATATGCGACCTATGACCTGGTCAAGGCCATCAAAGGGGCTGTTGACCTGCCACTGTTTATTCACAGCCACGCCACTGCAGGCATGGCAGATCAGTGTCAGCTGAAAGCGATCGAAGCGGGCGCCGAGCATATTGATACAGCGATCTCCTCGTTTGCCTGGGGTACCAGCCATCCGGCGACTGAATCGATGGTCGCGGCACTAAAAGGCACAAAGTGGGACACCGGGCTGGACCTCGAGCTGCTGACTGAAATCGCGGATTACTTCCGTGAAGTACGCAAGAAGTATCATCAGTTTGAAAGCGAGTTTGCGCGCGAGGATATTTCTGTTCAGATCAATCAGGTGCCGGGCGGCATGATGTCCAACCTGGCCAACCAGTTAAAAGAACAGAACGCGCTGAGTCGTATTCGTGACGTTTTTGCGGAAATTCCGCGAGTGCGCAAGGATCTCGGTTATCCGCCGCTGGTAACACCCACGTCTCAGATTGTAGGCACGCAGGCGGTGCTCAATGTGCTGACGGGCGAGCGCTACAAGTCAATCACCAATGAAGTGAAACGTTACCTTCAGGGTGGTTATGGTCAGCCGCCAGCAGAGGTGGACCAGAAGCTGCAGACACGGGCGATCGGTAAGGAAGACATCATCGATGGTCGGCCGGCAGATCTGCTCAAGCCTGAGATGGACAAGCTGCGCAAGGACGTCGGTGAACTCGCCAAAACTGAAGAAGATGTACTGACCTACGCCATGTTCCCGGACCTGGGTCGACAGTTTCTGGAGCAGCGTGAGGCCGGCACCCTTGAGCCCGAGCAACTGCTGCCAGAACCCAAAAGTGGTCGTACGGTTGAAGAGGGCGTTGCCACCGAGTTCATCATTGATGTGCACGGTGAAACCTATCAGGTGGCCGTCACCGGTGTTGGCAAACAGGAAGATGGCAAGCGCCGTATCTACCTGACGCTGGATGGCATGCCAGAAGAGGTGGTGTTCCAGCCTACCAACGCCTACGTTTCAGAGGGCGGCGATGCTCGTCAGCGTGCCAGCCGGCCCGGACATGTGACGACCACCATGCCGGGTAATATTGTCGAAGTGCTGGTTCAGGTCGGGGATAAGGTTGAGGCCGGCCGGGCAGTGCTGATCACTGAGGCCATGAAAATGGAAACAGAGATTCACGCGACGATTTCAGGCACGGTGAAAGAAGTGCATGTCGCCAAAGGAGATCGTGTGACACCCGGCGAAGTGCTGATAGAAATTACCGAGGGCTAGTCAGTTTGCCTTTGTCTGGCGTGTTGACGGCTGGCTGCAGGCTCAGTCGTCAACAGCCGGCTGCCAGGAATCCCTCTTCGAGGATAAAGGTGGAAGTGCTGCTAATGCAAGGAGCAATTAATAGCCGACCACCAGGGATGGTGGAAGTGCTGCTAACGCAGGGAGCAGTTAATAGCCGACCACCAGGGATGGTGGAAGTGCTGCTAACGCAGGGAGCAGTTAGCAGCCACAGAACATCGCCCGGGTCTGCTTGAGCAGCGTTTGCACTTCAGGCATCTGGGCAATTTCCTTTTGTTCCTCCAGCATGTCCGCGAGAATCTGGTCGGTTGTCAGCGGATTTGCCAGTACAGCGCGGAATACAATAATGGGGTCGCGGCCGTGCTGATGTGGATTCAGGCGTGTGCGAGAGACAAACGAGCGACCCAGTCCACGCTGAATCTTCTGAATACGCTTGGTCACCAGATTGAGGCTGTCATTGACCTCCTGGCGCAGGCTTGCTGGCGCGTCCTGCAGGGCCTTCTGTATGTCTGCCGGTACATAGCGATAGGTCAGGATGTTCAACTCAGGTTCGCTGATCAGTTCAAAGTCGGCTTCCCGCCGGATCATGTCTGCAAATTGACGCGCACGGTTGATGCCCTGATCAATCAGCAGCTCGTAGCCCTGGCGCCCAATGATATGCAATCCCGAATGCACCAGAATGGCCATGCCCGGTCGTGAGCCTTCTACCGTGTGGCTGCCAAGGTCCTTGGAGCCTTTGCGGATGATGTACTCGGCATGATGCTCGACGCTGCTGAGCGTATTTGGCCCCTTGAACACACAGATGCCGGCACCCATCGGTACGTAAAGCTGCTTGTGCGCATCAAGTGTCACCGAATCGGCCCGTTCGATGCCTTTCAGCAGTGGGCGATGAGTGCTCGAGAACAGGGTAGGGCCTCCCCATGCGGAGTCGACATGAAAGTGAATGCCGCGCTCCTCGGCAACGTCCGCCATGGCATCCAGCGGATCGATACTGCCAGTCTCGGAGGCCCCGGCGATACCAACCAGCGCCATGACTTTAATATTTTTTGCCGCCAGCTCGTCGCATTTCTTCGCCAGCAGGTCAGTGCGAATGCGGTTATTGGCATCGGTTTCGATGGCAATCAGAGAACGGCGACCGATACCCAGGATGTCGGCCGCTTTACCAAGCGAATAGTGCCCACGTTCGGAAACCAGGATGGCCAGACCCTGGTATCCGTAATGCTGCATACCGGCCATCAGGCCTTCCTGGCCGAGTCCGGCGAAACCTTCCCGTGGGGCCAGTACGTTATTGCGTGCCGCCCATAGCGCGGTCAGATTGGCAATCGTGCCTCCTGAACAGAAACTGCCGAGGGCATGAGCCCGGTCGTGCATCCACTGACTGTAGAAATCCTCATCCCGGCCGTAAACCAGATGATGGATCATGCCGATGACCTGCCGTTCCATGGGGGTAAACGCCTTGGATGTCTCGACTTTAACCAGGTTCTGGTTCAGCGCCATCATGATGCGCGACAGAGGCAGCATGAAATAGGGCAGCGCCGAGGCCATATGGCCTACGAAGCTTGGGGCTGAAATATGGACAGATTGCGCGACGAGTTTGTCCAGAACAAACTGGATCTGGTCGGAGACAAAGGTCGGTTGTTCCGGAATCTGCGGATCTGAGAAGTCTTTTTCTATGTCGGCAAGGTCGCGCTCTGATGCAACGATATGCTCTTGCAGAAAGCCCGCCAGGTTCTGGGAAATAGACTGATCTATGCGTCCAAGCGTCGAATCCGGCGCCTCAGGGACGGTAAAGATACGGTACAGGGAATCCAGACTTGCCCTGGCCAGTTTACGGCTGCCGGCCTGGGCCAGCTCGTTGCTATCGCTCATCGTAGACGCTCATTGGCAAACGGGGTGCGCAGTATAGAGCAAATGTCCGGTAAGTGAAACGCCGCCCGGCACCCGGGCCGAGGTTGACAGCTTGCATGGCTGCGGGCAAGATCAGGCAAATTAATCCGGGTCTGCTGAAGACCTGCGCAACGATAATCCCAATCAAACGAGAGACAGAACAAGAGTCTTCACACGATGTCAGTGACAAGTGCAACCTCAAGCTTTCTAAATCGGTGTTTGGCCAGCGGGCTGCTATTGGTTCTGCTGATGACACTGCTGATCAGCTCTCGAGTCTCTGCCCAGACTGGCACTGATGCGCTGCCGCGTCCGGCTGGCCTCGAGCCAGCCATTCGTTTCTGGACCCGCGTTTACACCGAGGCGGACACGGAGAGCGGATTTCTGCATGACGCGCGCAATCTGTCAGTGGTCTACCGTAAAGTGGATTACGATCGGCGCGAGATCGAAAGTTTCCGCAGCCGGATAGTTGAGGATCTGAAAGTCCTTGCTTCGGGAAAGCGCACCGGCCTGACCCTGACCCAGCAGGAAGTGCTTGATGCCTGGCCGGCCGGTGTCGACAACGCCACACTGGCCGAGGCAGCCAACAATGTACGCTTTCAGCTTGGACAGTCCGACCGGTTCATCGAAGGTCTGATCCGCTCTGGCGCCTATCGCGAGCACATTGAACAGGTAGCTCGCGAGAAGGGCTTGCCGGTCGAGCTGGCGGCGCTTCCGCATGTTGAGTCTTCATTCCATCCGGGTGCCTACTCTCACGCCAATGCCGCCGGTATGTGGCAGTTCATTCGTGCTACCGGGCAGCGATTCATGCGTATCGACAATGTAGTCGATGAGCGGATGGACCCTTACACCGCCACCTATGCGGCAATGAGCCTGCTGGAGTACAACTACAATCTACTCGGCAGCTGGCCTCTGGCGCTGACAGCCTATAACCATGGTGCCGGTGGTCTGGCCCGGGCAGTCCGCGAAACCGGTACCAATGACATCGCGACCATCATTGCCAACTACCAGGGGCGGGCGTTTGGATTTGCCTCTCGCAACTTCTACCCTCAGTTTCTTGCCGTGCTTGATGTCGAGCGACAGGCGCAGGCACTGTTCGGCGTTCTCCACCTGGATCCAGCGCCCGACTATCAGGAGTTTGAGCTGCAGGCCTACATCGAGGCCGACACTCTGGCGCAGTCGCTCGGTGTAACGATTGACCAGCTGAAATTCGATAATCCGGCACTGCGCCCGGTCGTCTGGCAGGGTGGCAAGCGCATACCCAAAGGTTACACGGTCAAGATCCAGAGCGACTCCATCCGCGGCAATCTGGATGCCCTGATTGCGGCGATACCCGATACGCAGCTCTATGCCTACCAGACTCCCGACGTCAACTATGTGGTGCAGCGTGGCGACAGCCTGTCAGTCATCGCCTCACGTTTTGATACGTCGGTGGGTGAACTGGTCAGGCTGAATCAGTTGCAGAACCAGCATCAGATCCGGGTAGGTGAAACCCTGCTATTGCCGCATGACACCCAGATGGTCACTCAGACGCTGGCATCGGAAGACGAACCTTTGCCGATCGCTGCAGATGGTCGCTATGTCGTCCGATCCGGTGACACACTGTCCCGAATTGCTGATCAGCATGGCGTCTCCGCTATCGACATCATGCGACTGAACGGCCTCGACAGCGTGGACCGCATCTACGCGGGGCAGTCTCTGCAAATGCCACTGGGCGATGAGCCGGAGCTGATTGCCGCATCTTACACGGTGCCAGAACAGACGCCGGCAGATGCAGATATAAGCGAATCACTGGCATCAGCTGAATCCGCGCAAACTCCGGAACGCCAGCCACCCACCGGTGAGTTTTTTGGACCACCGGCGCCTGCAGAGGTGGCCATTTTTGAACAGCCGATGTCGGCAGTAAACGCCAGCCAGCTGGCAGTGGAGATTATTGAAAGCCCTGCCGAACGTAATGAGCTGGCAGCACAGGCGCTGGCGGCTGACCCCAACGATTATTCAGTTGCGGAGAACCGTACCATCGAAGTACACGCCTCGGAGACACTGGGTCATTACGCAGAGTGGCTGGGCGTACGCACGCAGGATCTTCGCAATGCCAACAACATGCGTTTTGATCAGCCACTGATCGTCGGTCAGCGTCTGGTAGTAGATCTGTCAGAGGTCAGCCGCGACGAGTTTGAACTTCGTCGCCGCCAGTTCCATATTGATCAGCAGCAGAACTTTTTCCGCAACCACCGTATTCAGGATCTGGAGCAGCATCAACTGGCCGCCAACGAGAACATTGATACCCTGGCCCGTCAGCGTTACTCAGTACCCTTGTGGCTGCTGCGCCAGTACAACCCGGAGCTGGACTTCAGTCGCGTCCGGGTTGGTCAGACAATCGTGTTCCCGGTTGTCGAACCGGTTAACGACGTGTGATCAGTTGGAGATATCGGCAATTTCATCGGCCAGCAGGCTGACCGACAAAGCATATCGAAATGCCGGGTTGTAGCGCATGATTGAGCAGAAGTTGCGATAAACCAGATAACCCTTGTCATCGCCTTCATCTCCCATCAGCAGCGCTGCCGGCAGATTGCGGGTTGGCAGGTCACTGCCGTCACTGCGGCGCACTCCCAGCTGTTGCCAGTCTTCCAGAGGGCGCCATGCCCCCATTGTGCGGAACGAGCGACAGGTCGCATCGGGTGTCATGCCGGCACTCTGAGGCGCCGCCAGAGACTGTTCACCACCGGGCGGCAGACTGACTTCACGTCCCCAGGTCTGATCTTCACGCCACCCAAAAGACGCCAGGTAATTGGCGACCGAGGCAATCACGTCCGGACCCATGGACCAGAGGTCAATTTGACCATCGCCATCGTGATCAACGGCCAGGCGCAAAAAACTGCTGGGTGTGAACTGAACGATGCCCAGCGCTCCAGCCCATGAGCTTTTCATCATATCAACCGTCGCATAACCGTTTTCGATAATCTGCAGAGCGGCGATCAATTCATTGCGAAACATGTCGCCACGCCGACCATCAAAGGCCAGAGTAGCGATGACGCTGAACAGAGGCTCGGTGATTGGGAAAGAACCGTAATTGCTTTCCAGTCCCAGGATGGCCACCACAAAGCGCCACTGCACGCCGTAGTGCGCGCTGACCTCACGGATCATGTCGCCGTGCTCAGCCATCAGCTCTTTACCGGCTTCAATCCGGTTGTTGTTGACGCGCTGCAGGTAACGAGAATAGGTGTTGTCAAATTCAGCCTGGTTGCGATCCTGGTGGATGACCTGACGCTGCTGCGAAATCTGTGGCAGCACCTCATCCAGCGTCTGTTCACTGATGCCTCGTTCCAGGGCCTCACTGCGAAACTCAAGCAGCCAGCTCTGAAATGCTGCCTCGTTGTCAGCCTCGGCAACTTCCTGGGCGAGTCCGTGAGGGGCCAACAGGCTGGAGGTCGCCACGCAAACGGCAAGGGAAATAGCTTTAAGTGAGGGTTTGACGAACATGCAGACTCCTGAGGGAAAACCGAAACAGCCCCTAACTTTATCCTGAGCTGATTAGGGTGGACAAGTTATTTACTGTTGTTGTGTTTGTGGCGCTTTATGGTATCGAGCAATGCACTGGCCCAGGCTGGTCGGAGCGCAGAGGCTGACAGGTCTTGCAGGTCCGGGGGCGGGACAGGCAAATCAGACGCCCGTTCCGCGGCCAGACGCTCGATCACCTTCACCGCCGACAGTGCGATGCCGTCATGGTCGAGCTCACCAACTTCATAACGAAAGTGGCTGGCAAAATATTCCGGATAGGCCAGCGCATCGGGCACTGCAGGCAGGCAGCCCAGGATACTCGCTTCCAGCACTGAAAGCCCCTGAAAGTCGTGTTCCGCAGTCGATAGCACAATGTCTGATTGCGCCAGCAATGCCTGGTAGGTCTGGCGGTCACTGAGCCATTCGTCAACACCGGGGCTGATGTCGTGGTCCTGATAGTGCTGCTGCAGGCGACGTCTGATGCTGTCAAATTCAGTCGGGCTGCTGCGAAAGCGTTGTCCCAGCAGGTGCAGCCGGAAGGCGACACCCCGGTCGCACAGCCTGTTGACGATGCTCAGCAGTAAGGCTGGACCTTTGTCGTATTCATGCCGGTGGTTCCAGACGATGTTCACTGGTTCTTCGGCAGCCCGAGCCCGCTGCGCTGTGCGTTGGGTCGCCCTGAACAGTTGATCCGCAAGCGGCACCGCCAGCACATGCGATTTATTCTGAAGTTCGGCAAGCAGATTGCCAGGTACATGATCAGGCAATTTGGCCAATAGCTGCCCGGCGCCGGTAAAGAAGCTGCGCCGGTTCCAGTCGCTGTTGAACAGCACCTGGTCGGCACATAGCGCTGTGTATAGGCTGGTTAGCTGCGCCTGCACTCGGGCTACTCCGTCACCCTCAGGCCGCTGGCTTTCAGATCCACGGTTTTGAGGTCCGCGGTTTTCTGGATAGGCAAACTGATTTTCGTGGAAGTAAACCATTGCCGGAAGCTGTGCCAGTTCCGGCACAAATCCCCGCAACGCAGTCAGGTCAGTCAGCGATGTCGCCAGAACCATGTCATAGTTGTCAGTTAACTGGTCACGATGGTTAAATGCCCAGCTTAGACTATTGCCCCGAACGCGCCAGGCAAAATAGCGCGGTGGCAGGCTCAGCACCGTCCAATCGATCTGCGGAAACATGTCGACCAGAGTTGTGCGCCACAACCCGTGGCTGTAGGCGTCATAGGCGCTCAGCAACAGTATGCGTTTGCCAGCCAGCGAGCTGAGCATGGTCGCCAGTCGTGAGTCAGATGTGAGATTAGTGCTGATAAGTTGTATCCAGGGATTCGTAACAGGAACGGAACATGCAATCTAATGATGAACAACTTCTGGGTCAATCGCCGGAAGCGCTGCTGACAGGCTTGCCAGCCAAAGTAAGTACACCGCTTTTCACTCAGGCCGGCAATCGGCCCGATGCGCCAGCCGTGACCGACCACCTGGGTCGACAATTGACGTATCGGGAGTTGGCGGCTGCGGTTGAGCAGACCGCGGTAGAACTGGCATCGCTGGGTGTTGTGGCTGGCGATCGAGTGGTGCTGGTCAACGAGAATTGTGTCCCCTTGCTGGTCGTCATTCTGGCGTTGAGTGAAGTAGGTGCCTGGCCGGTTGTCATCAACGCTCGGATGGCCGCCGACGAGATTGAAAAGATTAGGGCTCACTGTCAGCCGCGTCTGTCACTTTACCTGCTCGATTCTGCCGCAGCCCGGCAGCATTGGCAGGCACTTGCGAACAGCGATGAAGCCCAGACTCAGCGCGAACTGGCAGGGGGCTCTGTCGGTGTTCTGCAGCATCAGCCGGATGCGCCAGACGCCGCAGCTGATACGGCCGATGTGTTTACCCTCATTTACACAACAGGCACTACTGGCGACCCCAAGGGGGTCATGTTGACGCATCGCAACATACTTTTTGTATCTGCAGTGAGTGGCGCACTGCGTGGTCTGAACAACAGCGACAAGGTTTACCTGGTGTTGCCAGTTTCCCATGTATTCGGTCTGTCGGCTGTCTTTCTGGCCGCGATCTATGCCGGTGCCGAGCTGATCGTCGCAGACCGTTTTGATGCCAGTCAGGCTTTGCGGGTCATGCGCGAACAGTCGGTGACCGGTATTTTTGGTGTGCCCGCGATGTTTGCCCGACTGGTGGATCATGTTCGTCAGCAGGGCCTCACCGGTGACGATATCCCGGCCCTGCGTTTTATGTACAGTGGCGGTGCACCACTGGACCCGGCCATCAAGCAAAAAACCGAAAAGCTTTTTGGGCTGCCCCTGCTCAATGGGTATGGCATGACAGAAAGCGGACCCACCATCTGCCAGGTAAGGTTCAATGAACCCCTGGACAGCTGCAGTGTCGGCAAGCCGCTGCCCGGGCTGGAGATACGCTTGATCGGTGCTGACGGCCAGCCAGTCGCTGACGGCGAAGTTGGTGAGCTGCACGTGCGTGGTCCGAATGTGATGCGCGGCTACTACCGCAATCCACAGGCCACCAGGGCCGCGATCGATGCGGATGGCTTTCTCAATACCGGCGATCTGGTGCGGTTGGACGAGGCCGGGAATGTCCACATCGCCGGACGCAGCAAGGAGCTGATCATTCACTCCGGGTTTAATGTTTTTCCTCCGGAAGTCGAGGCAGTAATTTCCAAACATCCGGATGTACTGCTGTGCGCCGTGATCGGTCAGATGCACGATGGCAATGAGGAAGTGGTTGCCTATGTCCAGCGGATTGCCGACAGCGAGTTGAGCGAGGAGGACCTGCGGGTTTTCATCAAACCCAGACTGACGGCGTACAAGCGTCCGGGCATCATTCATTTTGTTGAGTCGTTACCGACTGCACCGTCCGGCAAAGTGTTGAAACACAAACTCAAATAGTGCCACAAATCGGAGCTTGCCAGCGGCTTGGCTTTCCGTTAAAAATGTGTCATGCGCACAATAATGGTGCAACACACATGATGTCCCCGAGCCTGGCCAGCACCGTAGTGCTGGTTCGGGAGCAGGCCCAGACATCCGGCCCTCCAGGGCTGGAGACGCTGCTGCTGCTTCGTAACTCAAAGCTTGTATTTGAGGGCGGAGCCTGGGTTTTTCCGGGTGGCAGAGTCGATGAGTGCGATTATCCTCCCGATCGCGCAGATCTTCCGGATTCCCACGTTGAGTATCTGGCGGCCATCAAGGCTGCGGTCCGGGAAACCGAGGAGGAAGCCGGTATCTGTATCTCGCCCGGTGAGCTTATCCATATCGCTCACTGGACCACGCCGCAGGGTATGTCGCGGCGATTCGCAACCTGGTTTTTCCTGTGCCCATTGAACGAGCCGGTCGACATCGTTGTTGACCAGCAGGAAATACACGACTATCAGTGGATACGACCAGACCTGGCGCTGGCCCGTCACGCAAGTGGCGAAATTCGCCTGCCTCCACCCACCGCACATACACTTCAGAGTATCGCAGGCTTTCAGTCGCTGAAGTCACTGTGTCATGCCATGTCCACCGCTGACATTCACGTTTTTCCGGAAGACTCCGCGCATTATCGCCCGGTTGAGGGTATCTGCAGCATCCGTTGACGCCGCTTGAGCGTACCCGCTAAGTGAACCTTGCTGCTTGTCAGATTCCCTTGCTTTGCCCGGTCCGTTAATGGGATAGTTGAAGCAGATCCGAAAGAAGAATTAACCGAGTCGCATATGAGCCGTCCCGAGACTGTCAAACCGGATTCAGCCAGTGTCATCAAACTCAGAGCCGCGCTGGCCGGTGTTCGTAAACGCCGCCAGCGGCTGCTGATACTCAAGCAGACCAGCCTGGTCGCCATCGCCCTGATTGCTGCATTTTTGGGTTTGTCCACACTCAGTGTGTCGCTGCCTGGCGGGCGTGGCCTCGATGCCTTGCTGTTTCTGGCATTCATTGCAATTGCTGGGGTGCTGGTCTGGCGTTACCTGCGCACGCTTGCACAACTGCGGCAGGACGATCGTCAGCTCGCGGGCTATGTTGAATCGCGCTTGCCCGATCTTGAACAGCGACTTCTCACCTCACTTGAATTTTCATCCGATCCCGACAGCGTGGAGCAGCGGGGTGTTTCGCAGCAGTTCGTCCAGCAGCTTTGGGATGATGCGGATACCCAGTTGGGCGCCCAGCAGCAACGACTGCTTGAGGATGCTGACAATCGCATGCCGTGGTTGCCATTATCGGTGGCTGGCGGCGCCATTCTGACACTTGTAGTTCTGCTTACCGCCTCAGACGCACTGTGGCGTGCCGGTTCGTCACTCCTGTGGCCATTCCGTGCCGGTCCGGAGCTCGCGCTGGCGCCAGTGCCCGAACCTGTGGTCGAGCCAGCCGACATGGTCATCTCGGTGGAACCGGGTGACATCAGCATGCAACGCGGCCGGGCCGCGACCATCGAAGTCCGTATCGAAAACGCCATACCCGATGATGTGCGGTTGCGTATGCGCTCCGACCAGGTCAACTGGTACGACGCCAATATGCAGCGTGACGGTAGCGGTAGCAACGGCGCGGCATTCAGCTACTACCTGCCGGCTGTGGAAGAGGATCTCGTTTATTACGTCAGCGTGGGCGAGGGTGATGATGAACGGAGCCGCGAGTACCGCATTACGCTTTATGACCTCCCACAGGCCGAACAGATTGATGTGGCTTACGACTTTCCGGAATACACAGGCATAGACGACTTCCAGGAAAACGACAGTGGTGACTTTGTTGTGCCAGAAGGCACTTCCTTGACGCTCGACATCATGTTTAATAAGGCAGTCACACAGGCTGACCTGGTATTTGAGGATGACACGCGCATACCGGTCACTGTTGATGGCGATCGTGGCCAGGTCACCCTGATTGCCGAGCAGGATCGTTCCTACCGTGTCCTGGCAACCGATTTTGAGCAGCTGCAGACCGAAGACGCCGACATCTACTACTTGCGTACCATACCTGATGAGCCTCCGGAACTGGCTTTACACAGTCCGGGCCGCGACCAGGATGTGATGCCACTGGAGGAAGTGATTCTTCAGGTAGAGGCTACTGATGACTACGGACTGAGTGATTTTACGCTGCATTACAGCGTGATCGGTTCTGATGAGGTGGCCATCGATTTCCTGCCAGAAGAGCGCACCCGCAATGTGACCGGTAACCAGATGATCTACATGGAAGACCTGGTTGTCAGCCCGGGCGACTTTGTCAGTTATTACCTCACCGTGGCTGACAATAACGGCCTCAGAGGGCCGCAGGAAGTTGTGTCTGACATCTACTTCCTGCAGGTGGTTCCAACTGATCAGGAGTTCCGTCGTGCCAGTGGTGGACAGCAGGGCGGCGGCGGTGGTGGCGGCGGTGGTGACACCGGCAGTGCGCTGGTGACATTACAGAAAGACATTATTGCGGCGACCTGGCGCCTTCGGCAGCAGCAGCTTAATATGGATCAGCAACAGTTCAGCGACGATGTCGCTGTGATTGCCGAGTCCCAGCGAGATGCTTCGGAACGGGCTCAGATGTCCATTGACCGCCTGTCAGAGCGTGTCAACTTTGCCGATGACAGCTACGGCAATGCAGTGACCTACCTGCAGCGTGCCATCGAGCAGATGGAAGCCGCTGCCGCAGATCTCGACCAGCTGGCGCTAACTCAGGCCATGACACCTGAACAACAGGCGCTGCAGTATGTGCTGCGTGCCGAGGCAGAAATCAATCAGACCGATGTCAGCTTTCAGCAGCAGGCCGGTGGTGGCGGAGGCGGTGGCAGCCAGCAGGAACGTCAGGACCTGCGTGAACTGTTTGATATGGAAATGGGGCAGAACGAAAATCGTTACGAAACCCCACGTCAGGCCAGTCAGGGTGGTCAGAACACCGAAGAGGCCAGCCGGCTGGAAGAGCTTGCCAGACGCCAGGAAGGACTGACTCGGGCCCAGCGAAACCTGGCCCGACGTCTGGAAGAGATGGATGAAGAGCAGCGTCGGCGTGAACTTGAGCGGCTGCGTCGAGATCAGGAGCAGATCAGTAATGAGCTGGCGCAGCTGCAGCAGCAGATGTCACGCCGGCAACAGATGAGTCAGGGACAGCAGAACAGTCAGGCTCAGGCTGGCGGCAGCAGTCAGCAGCTTGAGCAGATGCAGCGCACGATTGAACAGATGCAGGAAGCAGCGCAGGCCGAAACGCCAGCGCAGGCAGCCGCCCGCAGTCAACGTGCCCTGGACAGTCTTCGTGAACAGCAAAGGCAGCTGGCACAGCAGTCTCAGCAGTCACCGAATCAGCTGGTACAGGATCTGGCGCAGCGTGGACAACAGCTTCAGCAGCAGCAGCGACAGTTGCAGCAGTCGCTGGAAGACCTGAGTCGCGAGCAGGGCCTCGGTCAGTCGCGACAGTCGGCTGCCAATGATGAAGGCCTGCAGGAGCTGACAGAACAGCAGCAGCGTCTGCGTCAGGAGCTGGAAGAGATCGATCGCATGTTGCGTGCCGTCATCGCGCGGGCGGGCAATGACGAGCAGCAGACGCTGGCGCAGGCACAGGAAGCCACACGTGCGCTGCGGCCTCTACGTGAGCAGATGGACACCAGTAATCGTGTGCTGCGCAATGGCATGGTCAATCTGGCGGTTGATATTGAGCAGGACATTGCGGAAGCGCTCGCTGATCTTAGCCGCGACCTGCAGGGTCTGGAGCCGGGTAATCAGCTTGCCCAGCAGACGGATGCTGATCCTATCAATCAGGCCGCCGCTGACGCCAGCGCGCTGCGGCGCGAGCTCGAGGCGCTGCAGGAGCAGATCAGTAATGGCCGGCAGGAGTCAATCGGGCAGATGCGGGAGAGACTGGCGCGCTCCCAGCAACTGGCGCAGCAACTCGATCAGCAGCTGTCGCAGGCTGGCGAGCAGCAGGCCGGCGAAGGCCAGCCCTCACGTGGTCAGCTTGCTCAGCGCGGCCAGCAGGGCAACCCTGGCAACCAGGCTCAACCGGGTGGTGCCGCCAGTCAGGTCGATCCTGGCGATCAGCGGGGTATCGGACGTATTCCAGCGGAAGGTGAAGCGGCACTCTGGGGTAACGCCCGCTCAATCAGTACCGAGATTACCGGTCAGTCGCTGGAAGCATTCATGAATCAGCCCGAGCTTCTGCAGGGTGTTCTGCAACCACTGATTGAACTGGAAAGTGATCTGCGTGCGCGCGCTGAACTCGCCCGCATCACGCGCCGCCTGTATACCGTATCCGAAGAGGATATCCCTGAGGAATATCGACAGCTGGTGGAAGACTACTACCGGGCGCTGTCCGAGAATCGGAGCGCGACGCCCTAAACGATGAGTTTCTTTGTAGATCCATATGCACTTGAGGCTATTGCAGACGGGCAGTTCTCCTTCGCTAACAGCCCGCACCCGCTGGTCACAGCCATTCTGATACTGCTTGTGCCGGCAATCGTCTGGCTGCTGTACCGGCGCACTACACGGCCGGTCAGCCCTCGCTGGAAGGCCCTGCTCATCACCCTGCGATCGGCCGTCCTGCTGCTCCTGCTGCTGATGCTGCTGCGTCCGGTAATAACCACCTGGGAAGTCAATCCACAGGAGACTTACCTGGCCGTTCTGATTGATGACAGCCAGAGCATGCAGATCAATGATGTGGGGAATGGCCAGTCACGAGCCGAAGCCGTGCAAAGGGCGCTGTTTGCTGACAACGGCATACTGCCGCCGCTGGCCGAGCGATATCAGCTGCGGACATTCGCGTTCAACAATGCCTTGAACCGGCTGGATACGGCAGAAGAACTGCAGGCAAGCGGCAATCTGTCTGATCCCGGCCAGGCATTGCAGCAACTGCGCAACCAGCTGGGCGGGCTGCCTTTGAGTGGCGTTGTGCTGATCAGCGATGGTGCCGACAATTCCGGTGCCGATGTGCTGGCGCAGGCGCGCGAATTCGCGGCACGTCAGGTGCCAATTTTTACCGTCGGTGTGGGTCAGCCTGAAATTCAGCAGGATGTCGCCATTACCGATGTTGCAGCAGCCAGCACGATACTGGACAACAGTATTTTTGATGTTCAGGTTACGCTGCAGCAGCAGGGTTATGAAGGGCGTCAGGTTCAGCTGCGGGTTCTCGATGGTGAGACTGAAGTGCTTACTCGAAATGTGACACTCGGCGCTAATGGTGGCAGCAGCCGCTACGAGCTGGAACTGGAACCGGAGCGCCGGGAGCCGATTCTCTACGAACTTGAAGTTGAAACTCTTGATGGAGAGCTGATTGCCCAGAATAACCGCTATCAGTTTCTGGTCGACAACAGCGAGCGCCCGCCACTGAATATTCTTTATGTTGAGGGCCATCCACGTAATGAGTTCAAGTTCATCAGGCGGGCTGCCGAAGGTGACGAAAGCCTGCGTCTGGCCTCCTATCTGCAGACCGGGCCTGGCAGGTTCTACCGACAGGGTATCAATACACCGCTGGAGCTGAACGACGGGTTCCCTGCCACTGCAGAAGACCTCTATCAGTATCAGGCGGTGGTGATAGGTGACATTGATCCGGACTTTCTCAGTGCGGAGCAGTTGACGCTGCTGCAGGATTTTGTGGCAGAGCGCGGTGGCGGCCTGTTGGTGAGCGGTATGCTGGATGATGCCTTTGTTGATACGGCGCTGGCTGACATCCTTCCGGTCACGCCGGTACGGCTGTCCGCTCTTCCCGGCTACCTGCAGGGTGGTGTACGGCGAGGCAGCCATGCTACCGGCGAAATGTTTACGCCTCGCCTGACCACGCCCGGTGAATTCTCCCCGCTACTGCGTCTGGGCGCTGATGACAGTGAGAATCGCAATGCCTGGTCGGCCTTGCCGCAATTGCAGGGTATCTATGTGACCGGCCGCGCCAAACCGGGCGCCACCGTCCTGATGGAACACCCATCGGTGCAGTTTCAGGATCAGGCGCTGCCGGTCATGGCCACGCAGCGTTATGGCAGCGGTCGCAGCATGGCGATTACCACAGCCAGCACCTGGCGCTGGCAGATGCTGATGCCGGCAGAAGATGAATCGCACGAGCGTGTCTGGCGACAGATACTGCGCTGGCTGGCGCAGGGAGCGATGGAACGCGTTACCGTGAACTTTGATAAGCCATTTTACAATGTCGGTGATGAAGTTACCGTTTCGGTTGAAGTTCGTGATGAACGCTTTGAGCCGGACAATAACGCGTCGCTGTGGCTGCAGCGCACCGACCCGCAGGGCGAAGTCAGTGATATTGCGATGGAGTGGGACATCGATGAAGACGGCGTCTACCGCAGCCGTTTCCTGGTGGAAGACGAAGGCGTTTACAACACGCTGGTGGATGTCAGCAGCACTGCGGCGGCAAGAATCGATGACGAAAAACCGGCAGCATTTGTGGTTACTCCGTCGCTGCGCGAATACAACAATGCAGCCCGTGACGACGGTCTGCTGGGTCGCATCGCGGAAAGCAGTGGCGGTCGGTATTACGATCTGGGTGAAATCAACCAGCTGGTAGGCGATATTGAGCGCAGCCCTGGTGCGTATTCTCAACAGGTTGAGGAAGACCTGTGGGACCGGCCAGGCTTCCTTCTGTTGCTGATCGCATTGATGTGTGCCGACTGGATGGCCAGACGTTACCGGGGGTTGTCATGATTGCTCGAAGCGTAATTGGCAGACTGGTTTTTGCGCTGAGTGTTTTCTCATCTGCGGCTTTAGTCATGGCACAGGATGTTGCAACAGACGGCGAGACGCCATGGTTCAGTCAGGCAGTAGATACCGAAAAGTTCGCGGTGATCATTACCGGAGCGGCTGCCACGCCGGAGAGCCGGGAACAGTTTCGCAGCTGGACTGCAGACCTGTACCGGTCTCTGCGTGACGACTACGGTTATCCGGATTCCCACACTACGCTGTTGATGGATGATGGCAATAACGTAGGCGAGCTGGCACCTTTGGTTGATGGCAGCTCTGAACTCGAAGATATCCGCAGTGCCCTTGATCAGCTGGGCCAGCAGATGGCTCAGGGTGATCAGCTGACACTGTTTTTGATCGGTCACGGTTCAAGCCGGTTTGGTGAGGCCAAATTCAACAACGTCGGTCCAGACATGACGGGCAGCGATCTGGCGCAGATGCTTGAAGCTTTTGAGGGTCAGGATATCGTTGTGGTCAATACGACAAGTGCAAGCTTTGAGTTTTCACGCGAGCTGGCAGCCAACGGTCGTGTCATCGTGTCGGCGACCCGGTCTGCAGCAGAACGTTATGACCCGGTGTTCGGCGGCTTTTTTATAGAGGCCATGCAGGGGCGACAGGCGGATCTGGATCGTAATGGTCGACTGTCAATTCTGGAAGCATTCAACTTCGCAAGCAGTCAGACTGCCGAGTGGTACAGCGAGCAGGGCAGATTGCCCACCGAAAATGCCGTCCTGGATGATACCGGCGACGGTCTGTTCAGTCGTGAGCCTGGCCGAAATGAGTCGGATGGCCTGCTGGCAGAAATCGCGTATATCGATATCGTCAGACCTGATGAGGCCAAGACCTCTCCTGGCGCGCGGGAAATACTGGCAGATATTCAGCGTCTGGAGCGGGAGATTTTCATTCTTCGCAATCAGAAGAGCAACTACCTGGAGGAAGACTACTGGAGCCGGCTGGAAGCCCTGTTAATTGACCTGGCGTTACAAACGAGGGATTACAATGCATTGCCCTGAATCGATTGGCCACGTAAAGATCAGAAAATCCAGACGCGTCGCTGCAATGAGCATGCGACGTCCGATCACTGCCTGCCTGATGCTGGCAATGCTGGCCTCGCCGCTGGTAACGGACAGACTTAATCTGGCGGGTGTGGTTGTTTATCTGGCACCAGCAGCGTATGCGCAGACCCAGCCGACTGACCTGGAGAATCTTGAACGCGGGCAGCAGCTGCTGCTGCGCGGATCCTACCTGGCTGCGATGGAGGTTCTTGGCTCCGTTCGCGACGATTTTTATCAGGAGTCGGCCGCCCTGGCACTCGCCCGTGCACATGTCGAAACAGGACAGTACGATCGCGCCGTGGATGTACTGCAGGATGTCATGCGCGACGCGGCTGACACGCCGGAAGTGGCCACAGCGCTGGCTGAGATTTATCTGCGTACCGGACGTTCGGAACAGGCAAACACCTTGCTGACACAAGTAACACAGCAGCTGACTACACCGCCGGTGCGGTCCCTGGTGCAGCACGGCATGGTGTTGTCGCTGCGTGGCGATCGCGAGGCGGCGCAGGAGCAGTTTAATGCCGCGCTGGCGCGTTACGACAGTGGCAGTGTATTCGAATCCTCAGATGTAGGGATGGTGGCACTGGCGGCCTGGCAACTCGGTGAATTCCATGACGCCAATGCACTTTTTAACGAGGCCGTGCGCCTGGACGACAACAACCTCGAAGCACTGGCGCTGTGGGGTGATCTGTTCCAGGACAAATTTAATGACGAGGATGCCCGTCGCAACTATCAGCAGGTGCTGGATATCAATCCCCGCTACACACCGGCGCTGGTTGGCATGGGGCGTATCACTTCACCGGAGCTGAACCTCTCGCGAGCGCTGGATGTCAATGTTCGCGACAGCGAGGCGCTGCACACATTCGGACTGATACTGATACGTAATAATCAGCGCGAAGAAGGCGTTCGCATGCTGGAGCAGGCGATCGGCATCAATCCCGAGTCCATTCCTGCACGGGCGATACTGGCGGCGCTGGCTGTCATGAATGATGACGAGCCTGCGCTGGCTGCCCAGCGCGCCGCAATCAACAGTTTCAGCCCGGACAATTCCATGTTCTATGCGCTGGCTGCAGAGTTCCTGGGCAATAACTATCGATTCGAGGAAGCGGTTGAATATGCAAGGCTGGCAATAGACAGCGATCCGCAGAACTGGTTTGCGCATACCGTGCTGGGTGGCAATCTGGTCCGACTCGGCGAGGAAGCAGAGGGTAAAGGCCATCTGGAAAGCGCCTTTGATAATGACCCGTTTAACGTGCTCACATCAAACATGCTGCAGGTATTTGATGTGCTGGAAGAGTACGAGACGCTGGAGACCGAGCATTTCCGCGTCAACATGAGTTCGCGCGATGCGCAGATCCTGTGGCCATATATGGCACCGCTGCTTGAGGAAAGCTGGGACCGCCTGGTGGCCAAATACCAGTTCGAGCCTGAGGTGCCGGTTGTCATCCAGGTCTTCGAACGTACCGAGGATTTTGCCGTGCGCTCCGTCGGGCTCCCCGATATCGGGCCGCTGGTCGGCATCTGTTTTGGTAAAGTGATTACACTGATTTCACCGGATACCCTGAGTGCCAACTGGCAGGAAATTGTCTGGCACGAACTGGTCCATGTGTGGACGCTGCAGATGACCAGCAATCGCATGCCGCGCTGGCTGTCAGAAGGTATCTCAACCTGGGAAGAGCGACTCGGCCGACCAGAGTGGGGCCGCCGCCAGGGGCTTGATCTGGTCAGGGCGGTACAACAGCAGCGCGTTGCACCAGTCGCAGAGCTCAACAATGCGTTCACCTCGGCAGGGAGCAATGCCGATCTGAACTTCGCCTACTATCAATCCTATCTGGTGGTGGAATACATCGCCGAAGCCTTCGGTTTCGAGAGTCTGCTGGCTCTGATTCATCAGTATGCCGAGGCCAAACCCGAGGCTGAAATGTTTGAGGCTGTGTTCAATATGGACATGGCAAGCTTTGATGAGGGCTTCCAGGCCTGGTTGCAGGCCAGAGTGGAATCGATCAACGTTTACGTGCACAGTGAAGACAGCCCTGACGATGGCGCGGCACATGGTCACGGGCGCCGTGAAAACAGCAGCGCGGTGCTTGCCGAGCTGTACAACAATCAATCTTTGAAGGAGTACATGGAAGGACGGGTGCAGCGTCAGCCGCGCGACTTTCAGGCCCATCTGCAACTGGGAATCGTACAGTTTCGCGAAGAGGCATGGGATGAGGCGATTGAGCATCTGGTCATCGCCCATGAAATCCTGCCCGATTATTCGGGCTACCCAAGTCCCCCACTTGTGCTGTCACAGGTTTACGAAGCAAGAGGTGATACCAATCAGCAGCTGTACTGGCTGGAAGTCATGCTTGAAAACAGCCAGCATGATTTTGCATCGCCATTGAAACTGGCCAATGTCGCACTTGAAAATGGTAATCTGGAACGTGCCGGGTATTACATAGAGCGTGCGCTGTCAGTAAACCCATATCGCCCCGAGATTCATCAGGTCAATGCCGAACTGGCATCGGCACTGGGTGATACTGCCACTGCGGTCCAGGAATACGAAGTTCTGCTGGAACTTGATCAGACTGATCCGGTTGCCGCTAGAACCAATCTGGCGCAGGCCTATTTGGAAAACAACCAGACTGAGGAAGCTCGCCAGAGTGTGTTGCGAGCACTTGAAACGGCGCCCGGTTATGTACGTGCGCAGCAGATACTGCTGCGCGCTGTTGGCCGGGGAGGTGAGTAGCATGCCGGTCCGGCTGCGACACAAGATTGCTGGTCGCCGGGCTCTTGCCTGCGGGCTGCTGGTGGCGAGCGCACTGCTGGCGGTCAATAGTCAGGCACAGCCGCAGTCCGGTATCGCATTCCCACCAGACTTTGACATACGTTCACTGCAGGACCGCGATCCACCCCAGATCGCCATCGGCGGGCAGAGCAGCAACCAGGCGCGCGAGCCTCGGGTAGCGCCCGAATTCACTTTTATCCGGGGACGCTATGAAAACTATCCTGGCGGAATGGGACGACGCGGTGGCTGGTGGGATACCGACTATCCCGACGCCGAACAGAACTTTCTGCGCGGCGTGCAGCGCTATACCCTGGTAGACACAGAGACACAGGCGACTCGCTGGCTGGACCTGACAGATCCGACGCTGTTTGAACATGTGTTTCTTTACATGACCATGAAACGCGTACCCGTCGGCCGGATGTACAGCGGCCCGAACTTCTCGACCGCAGAGGCTGAAGCGCTGCGCGAGTTTATGCTGCGCGGCGGATTTGTGATGCTGGATGATTTCTGGACCGAAGCGCATTTTGAAGATTTTCTGATAGAGATGGTGAAGGTTTTCCCGGATCGCGAAGTCGTGCAGCTGCCCATTGATCACGAGATTTTTAATCTGTTTTATGAGATTGACCGGGTGCCTCAGGTGCCTGGTCGCGCTGTGACCTGGGACTACGGCGGTGTCACGCTGGACGATGCGCGCTATCCACCCTCCGTACACGCCATCCTCGACGATGACGGACGGGTCATGTTGGTGGCAAATTACAATTCGGACATGGGTGACGGCTGGGAACATACCTTTCTGGAGATGTATCCCACGGAAATGAGCAACGCAGCATATCGACTTGGCATTAACTATCTGATTTACGCTTACACACACTGATTAAGGCAGAGAGACTGCTTCAACCTATTGGCACAAGAAGGACATGACGATGACAGACACAGATACCATACAGGACGCTCCAGTTGCCGGGCTGGATGATCAAGACGATCTGGCGCTGGTCAAAAAGATGCAGCAGGGACGGGATCAGATGGTGCAGGAGATCCGCAAGATCATCGTCGGTCAGGAAGCGGTCGTTGAGGAACTGCTGATCGCGCTGTTTGCCGGCGGTCACTGTCTGGTCACCGGTGTGCCGGGTCTGGCTAAAACACTGTTGATCAAAACCGTGGCTGACATTCTACAGCTGGATTTCAGTCGCATCCAGTTCACACCGGATTTGATGCCCTCTGATGTGGTAGGCGCGGAGATTGTTGAAGAGCAGGAAGGTCGTCGCAAGCTGGTGTTTGTCAAAGGCCCCATTTTCACCAATATTCTGCTTGCCGACGAGATCAACCGGACGCCGCCAAAGACCCAGTCTTCGTTGCTGGAGGCGATGGAAGAGCGTCAGGTCACAGCAGCAGGTGTCACACACAAAATGTCCAAGCCGTTTTTTGTGCTGGCAACTCAGAACCCGATTGAGCTGGAAGGTACCTATCCCTTGCCGGAGGCGCAGCTCGACCGATTCATGTTCAAGATTGAGCTGGGTTACCTGAGTGAGGACGAAGAGGTAAAGGTCGTCAGCAACACAACCCGCACCGTTGACCACACGGTGTCACATCCATTGAGTGGCGAAGACATCCTGGCCTTCCAGCGTATCGCACGGCAGGTTCCAGCGGCTCAGGCTGTCATCCAGTATGCCGTGCGACTGGTACACGCGACCCGTCCGCAGAGCGAATCGGCACCGGATTTTGTGCGCGACTGGGTAACCTGGGGCGCTGGTATTCGCGCATCCCAGAATCTGGTGTTGGCTGGCAAGGTTCGAGCGCTGCTGCATGGCCGCTATAACGTGTCCTTTAATGACATCCGGGCACTGGCGCCATCGGTGCTGCGTCATCGTCTGCAATTGAACTTTCACGCCGAGGCGGAGCGCATCAATGCTGACGAGCTCATCAGACGCGTGCTGGCTCACGTCAAGGAACCGGCCTGATCAATCAGGTGGCTGTTGAAACAATAACAACGGGAACAGGTGTGGCGACAGGAAGCTGGCAGATATGACACAAAGCAATAACTTTATAGACCCTGCTGTGCTGGCAACTCTGGACAATCTGGAGATGCGGGCCCGCGTCGTTGTCGAAGGGTTTATTGCCGGTCTGCACAAAAGTCCCAAACGTGGTTTCAGTGTGGAGTTCACCGACTACCGTCACTATATCCGTGGTGATGACATGCGCCACGTGGACTGGAAGCTATACGGCCGCACCGACAAGCTGTATATCAAGCAGTACGAGGATGAAACCAACGTGCGCTGTTATCTGCTGCTGGATAGCAGTGCATCCATGAGTTATGCCTCGCCGGGCATGATGAGCAAGCTTGAGTATGGTCGCACGCTTGCCTCAGCACTGGCCTATTTCATCATGCGGCAGAAAGATGCTGTGGGCCTGATTACTTTTGATGATCACATTCGAGACTACATTCCTGCCCGTGCGAGACAGCTGCATCTGATTCGTATCCTGCGCAAACTGAATGAGCTGCAGGCAGGCAAGACTACCAATATCGTACGACCGCTGACCGAGCTGGCCATGTCGCTGAACAGCAAAAGCCTGGTGATACTGATCAGCGATATGCTGGAAGATGAAGAGGGCACCATCAAGGCTCTGCAGCAATTACGCGCCATGGGCAACGAAGTCATCGTTTTTCATGTGCTTGATGATCAGGAGCTGAATTTCAACTTCAAGGAGTCCACGGAATTTGTCGATATGGAGTCGGCAGAAACTCACCGGACATCCCCGGCCGCCGTGCGCAATGCCTATCTGGAGAATCTGAACAACTATCTGACTGAGTGCCGCAAACGCTGTCAGAGCAGTGGCGTTGACTACTGTCTGCTGAATACTTCGCAACCGCTGGACAAGGCGCTGGCCTCCTATCTGGCGCGCCGGGCGAGGAGCGCATAAATGGGTTTCCTATCGCCTCTATTCCTGCTGGGTCTGTTGGCTGCTGCAATTCCTGTAGCCATTCACCTGATCAAGCGTGAAGATCCGCCCAAGCTGCTGTTTGGCTCATTGCGGTTTCTAAAACAAACCAGCAAAAAACTAATTCTTTTTCAGAAGGTACAGCAGTGGTTGCTGCTGTTGTTACGCTCACTGTTGATCTGTCTGGTGGTGCTGGCCTTTGCCAGACCACTGCTCTATCAGGGCTCGCTGGCGCAACTGGTGGACGCAGAGCCTGAGTCGGTTGTGATCCTGCTGGACACCTCATTGAGCATGCAGTTTGGTGATCGCTTCGAGCGCGCTGTTGAGCGGGCTCAGGATGTCCTGGACGGACTTTCCAGCGGTGATGAAGTGGCCGTGGTGACCTTTGCCGCGGGCACTCAGGAAACGCGGGAACTAAGCAGCGATCTGGACAGTCAGCGACAATTCATCGAAGAACTCGAAGGTCCCGGCTACGAGCGGGTGCGATTCTACCCGCCGCTGCAACTGGCTGACGATATGCTGGCTCGCCAGGCCATCCATGATCAGCGGCGCGTTGTGCTGATTTCTGATTTTCAGGCTGACGGTCTGTCTGATGACGTTCAGGGGTGGCGACTGGCTCCGGGGGTTGCCTTTCAGGGTATTGATGTGGGCGATGAGCGCAGCAGCAACCTGACGCTGACTGATGTCAGAGCACCCATGCAGGTGATGGAGACGACCGACAATTATGAAGTCCTGGCGCGGGTGCGCAGCACCGGCTCAGTGTTTCAGCCGCGCGCTAATTTGACGCTGCGAATGAATGGTGAAGTGGTAGGACAGGAGGCGGTCGATCTCGGGGATCGCTCAGAGGCGGTGATCACTTTCCCGTTTGAGCTTGAAGACTCCGGGTCCTATCGCGGCGAGTTGCGCCTGTCTGACGACGATTTCGACCTTGATAATCGCTGGTACTTCACCATGAGTGTCCTGCCACCGATGCGTGTACTGGTTATCAACGGGGCGCCTTCTTCAGACTGGTTTGACGATGAGGCTCACTGGTTTGTACTGGCGCTGGAAGGTATGGAGAACTCTCCGTTTGCCGTGACAACAACCACGCCCTCTGATTTGTCTGCAGATATGCTCGCCAGCAGCGATGCCGTGGTTGTCCTGAACCTGGATACCCTGCCTGCGGCTTTTGTCGATGATATGTCAGATTTCGTAAGGCAGGGTGGTGCGGTCTGGTTTGCGCCTGGTGACCGGGTGCGAGCTGACGCGTTCAGTCGCAGCTTCGCTGAGCTGAGTCCTGCCACGTTGCAGGCACCCAATGTGCTGGGCGAGGCGGAGTATCAGTTGATTGCTGATATGGACCGTCGTCATCCCGCGCTAAGTGGTCTGAACGTTGACTGGACAGCACGTTTCCAGGGGTTCTGGCAGGTGACACCATCAGACGAGGCTGACGTGTTGATGCGCTTTGATTCCGGGGCACCCATGGTCATGGAGCGCTCGCTTGGGGACGGTCATACGGTTTTGCTGACAACCTCGCTTGATCTGGGATGGAGCAATTTTCCCTTGCAGGGGCTCTATGTACCGTTTGTTCACGAAATGCTTCGTTATCTTATCCAGCCACCACAACAGCAGGGCGCCTGGCAGATTGGTGACCGCATTGTTCTGGACGAGTCCATGCTTGATGCACAGCGGGTCTCCGGTGAAGAGCTGGTGCTGACACAAAGTGACGGACAACAGGTACGGATAGATTCGCAATCCCCGTACTACACGGCGTCCATGCCCGGTTTTGTCGAAGGGCCTGATGATCGCACGCTAGCGGTCAATATTGAGCCTGCCGCTGCGCAGTTGAACAGGGTAGCGGTGGCTACCGTGAATGATCGAATCCTGAATCCGGAAACCACGCCGCGTGCCAGTGAGCAGGTTCGCTCGGCCCAGCTGATTGCTGATCTGGAACAGCCACAGAGGCTCTGGTGGTGGATACTTCTGGTTGCGGCATTGATGCTGATACTGGAGGCCTGGATCGCCAATCGCACGTATCGCTGAACGACTCTACACAATCACCAGAACAAGGCTGCAGGAGCAGATTCCAAGTCAGTTAGGGGGGAACAGAGAATGATGACCCCACAACCTTGCTCTGGATGCTCGAATCCTATCACAGGCCTTTCAGGCCGTACCCCGGGGTGACAAATTGTTGCAAAGCGTTTGTATTGCTGTAACGAAGCATTACAAACGCCCGCAAATGTAACTCAGTCCTGGCCGTTTCAGGCTGCAGGCTGAGCCTGAGAGCCACGACTGAAGCGATCACGTACCCATGCGATCTTGCTGCGCAGGGAATCAGGCAATGCCAGCATGGCAGGTGTCACGATCAATGTCAGAATGGTCGCAAAGGACAGACCGAACACAATCGCATTGGCCAGTTTCACCCACTGCGAAGTAATCGGGCCGCCGATTTCAATTTCGGCACCAATCAGGTCGAACGACACATGCGCCGCCAGCGGGAGCAGACCACAGCCGGTCGTGAAGGTTGTCAGGAACACCGGTCGCAGACGCTGCACCCCGGTCTGCACAATTACCTCACGGATATGCCAGTCCTTGTGTCGCTCACGCAGATAGTTGAACGTATCGATAAGAACGATGTTGTTGTTCACGATGATACCTGCCAGCGACACAATACCCACCCCGGTCAGAATTACACTGAATGTCTGGCCCGTGGTCAGCAGACCCAGCAACACGCCAGCTGTAGACAGCAGCACCGAGGACAGGATCAGCACAGCCTGATAGAAGCTGTTGAACTGCGTAACCAGCAACACAGCCATCAAAGCCAGTGCCAGGCTGAAGGCCACCATCAGGAATGCGAAAGACTCTTCCTGTTCTTCGTTGGCACCACGGAACACGTAGTTGACGCCAGGTGCCAGCGGGTTTTCCTGCAGCCACTGCCGGATTTCCTGCAACTTGTTGTCGGTGACCACGCCGGGCGCCGGGTTGGCACGCACGTAAATCACGCGATTGCCATCGACACGCTGGATGGAGCTTACACCGGGCAAGGCTTCACGCTGGATAAAGCTGCTGATCGGCACCAGGCCGTCCATGGTGTTGATCCGGATATTGTCTATCTGCTCAATGCCACGATATTCACGCGGGTATCGCACGCGAATCTCAACTTCTTCTTCGCTGTCGTCCGGGCGGTAGTCACCCATCATCACACCATTGGTCAACAGCTGGATAGCAGTGCCAATCTCGGTCATGCTGGCTCCGGACATGGCAGCACGTGCGCGGTCAACGGTGATTTCCCACTCGATACCGGGAACCGGTGTCGTATCATCGATATCAATCAGGCCAGTGACTTCATTTTCGATGAAGTCCCGTACGCGACGGGCCTCAGCAATGATGGTACGCAGGTCCTCACCGTAGAACTCGATCTGCAGTTCCTTGCCGACCGGTGGACCCTGTTCCGGGGTATTGATTTCGGCGCGTACACCAGGAATGCCCTGAATGGCCTGACGGTAAAGATCTTCGACTTCAAAGCCATTAACGTCCCGGTCACGACGGTCGGTGAACTCCAGGAAAATGGTACCAATCAGGTCTGGCGCGGCTCCCATTCCGCCGCCCATACTGCGGCCAGCGCCGGACTGGGTAACAATGCTCTTGTAATAACCCACATTCTTGATGCGATCTTCTACATCCAGCACGATGTCACGGATCTCTTCCGGCGAGTAGTTGCCGCGCGCGAATATCTGCACCTGGGTCTGCGCTGGTTCTACACTGGTGAAGAATTCGACGCCTCTGCCAAACATGCCGTAGGAAACAATGATGGCGACCAGTGTAAAGACACTGCCCAGTGTGACGAGCCCGGGGAATTTGACGGCGGTTCGCAATACGGCTGCATAGACGCCCACTACGCCACCAAGCTTTTCGGGTTTGACGTCTTCCAGCTGGCTCAGTTGGTTTGCACCCTGCATCTTTACCGTCTGGCTGCCAATCAGCGAGCCAATGGTAGGCGCAAATATCAGTGCGTAGAGCAGGGAGCCGACCAGCACAGCAAACACCGTAACGGGCAGATACCCCATGAACTCACCGGCGACGCCGGGCCAGAACATCAGTGGCAGAAAGGCGGCCAGGGTTGTGCCGGTGGATGCCATGATGGGCCAGAACATCCGGCTGACCGCTTCCTGGAAGGCGTCAGAGCGTGCATACCCCTCGGCCATCTTGCGGTCGGCGTATTCCACCATCACGATGGCGCCATCGATCAGCATACCCAGACCCAGCAGCAGGCCAAAGATCACCATGAAATTGTAGGTGAAACCCAGCATCGAGATAACGATGAAGGCGAAGAAGAACGAGAAGGGCACGGCCAGCGCCACCAGGATGCCGGAGCGTACACCCACTGCCGCAATCACCACGACCAGTACCAGCACCATCGCCGTGGCCATATTGCCCTGCAGGCCTGAATTCTGTTCTATAACCAGTGGAATAGTGTTGTTGAGATAGGTAATTTCGACCGCAGGTGGAATCTGGGCGCGCAAATCGCGAACCAATGCATCGATATTGTCCATCGCCTGAATCAGGTTGGCACCTTTGCGCTTCTGCACGTCCAGAGAGATGCTCTGCTCACCATTGGCGTAGGCAAAGCGCTCGGCATCTTTAAAGGTGCGGCGCACTTCGGCCAGGTCGCTGAGTACAACGACGCCGTCTTCATTCGCCGCTACCGGCAGCTCGAACAGGTCGTTGGCGGTTTCGATCAGCCCTGGAACCTTGATGGAGAAGCTGCCCGAACCAGTATTCAGGGTGCCTGCCGGAATCAGACGGTTATTGCTGCTTACCGCCTGCACCAGCTGTTGATTCGTGATGCCATAGGTTTCCAGCTTGGCAGGGTCGACGATGACTTCCAGCAGTTCTTCGCGGGCACCAATCATGTCAGCGGAGAGGATCTCCGGCAGGTTTTCGATATCGCGTTGCAGATCCTGGGCGATCTGCAGCAGAACCCGCTCCGAAACGCCAGTTCCGCCAATGGCGATCTGCACCACGGGTACTGTTGCCGCCGATACTTCCTGAATGATCGGCTCCTCAGTCTCTGCCGGGAAGCGCGCTTTGGCCCGATCTACAGCTGTGCGGATGTCCTGAACAGCCAGGTCCGGATTAAAGCTGACATCAAATTCGGTAATGATGGTTGCCGTGCCTTCATTGGCAAACGAGCGAATCTCGGTAATGCCTTCGACGTTTTTCAGCTCAATTTCGGTCGGTCTGACCAGCAGACGCTCAGAGTCTTCAGGTGAAATGCCAGGAAAGATAATGGTTGTAATGATGACCGGCACCGTGACATCCGGGTTCAGTTCCACGGGGATGGACCGGTAGGACGCCAGTCCAGCCAGCAGGATCACCACAAAGATACTGAGTGTGGTGCGCGATCTCGATACGGCAGATTTGATGTATCTCATTGTTGTGCCCAGTCAAAATTGGCATTGACCTGCTGGCCAGCAAACACCAGCTCCTGGCCCAGCGTGATCAGAGTGATCTGGTCCGGCAGTCCTGCTACCCAGAAGCCCGGGTTGGCCATGTCTGTGCTTTCACCAACGATCTCGACATGATGAAATTCGACGACATTGTCGCTGTTCAGTGTCTTGACGCCGACCATACCCTGGTCATCCATGGTCAGTGATGACGGTGGCACCAGGTGGGCTCTGCTCTCGTTGGCTGCGATCTGTATTTCTGTGCTGACGCCCTGACGGATCAGTTGATCGTCCTGCAGGTTTAGCGCCACTTCGATGCGGTAGCTGCGCGACATATTGTCAGCTGCCCGCGCGATGTAGGTCAGCGTGCCCTGCACCCTCTCTCCGGTAACCAGTCGCCCGGTCACCTGGCTGCCCAACTCCAGTTTACCCACATCAAGCTCGGGCACCTGAGCCACCAGCAGCATCGGGCGATCGTCCATCAGGGTGGCGCAGACACCACCCATGTCCATGTAGCCGCCCACTTCGACGCGGCGCGATTCCATGATGCCGTCAAATGGTGCCTTGATTTTGGTGCGCTCCACTGCCAGTTCAGCGCGCGCAGCAGCGGCGACTGCGGAATCATAGGCGGCCTTGCGCTGGGAAACGGAGACCGATGATTCGAGATCGCGGCGCTGCAGATCCTGCGCACCTTCATATTCCCGGCGAGTCTGCTCGACGCGGCTCAGAGCCTCCTGAAGGTCAGACTGTCGGGTGTCCATGGCCAGTTCACAAAGAGTGTCGCCCTGTCTGACCCGCTCGCCTTCGGCCACCGGCGTGCCGACGATACGGCCTGCGGTTTCAGCTCGGACCTCAACGAGCCGGTCTGCCTGGGTACGGCCGCGGACGCTGACAGATTGCGTGAACATGTCGGCACTGACACGTCGGGCCCGGACGGTGAAGTCTTCGCCGCTGCCAGACATGGATGCAGATTCAGGAATTACATTGATTTGGGGCTGATCATCACTTATGGCGTAACGATCATCGTCTGCGCGCTCACCTCGTGGCATGACCATCCATATCACTATAAGGGCTACCAGGCCCACTGCTACCAGATACTGTTTTTTCACGCCAGACTCCACTTGCTGACAAAAATGTGGGGTGTTACCAGGCCATTAAGCTATGACAGTCAGCTAGTAAGACTAGCCAGAACAGGCAACCATGCTCGAACAATCGCAATGCCGACACCCGGTCCGGGTGCGCCTTATGTATTATTGTTTTTGTATGAGTTAGTTACGCCAGCGGTTTGCGGACAGATCTTGAGAAAGATAAGCGCCGGATGAGAACATTGCGCGACGCTTTATACCACAGCGCCGCAAAATGCCTGAGTGCCAAAAGTCACAAAGGCAGGCGCTTCGATGCCCATGCCTAGCCTGACACAGGCTTCTTCTGAAGTTTGCGTTGCAAAGTTCGCCTGTGCATCTTCAGCTGACGCGCAGTTTCGGAAATATTGCCGTTGTTCTCTTTCAGCACCTTCTGAATATGTTCCCACTCAAGGCGTCGAACAGACATCGGTTCCTGAAATTCAGGCTCGAGTGTTGAATCGATGGAATCTTCCTGAAGTGCCGCCAGAATTTCATTGGTGTCGGCGGGTTTGGCCAGGTAATTGTCGGCACCCAGTTTGATAGCCTCCACTGCGGTGGCTATGCTTGCATAGCCGGTCAGCATCAGGATGCGGCTGGCCGGTGCGCAGTTGCGAAGCAGTGGGATCAGTTCCAGCGACGATTGTCCGTCCAGATTCAGGTCAACAACTGCATGTGTGAAAGTCGTGCTGGCGATTAGCTGGCGTGCTGTCGGGATATCGGTAGCATGTGCTGTTTCAAATCCGCGGCGTTGAAAGGCGCGGACCAGAACCGAGGCAAAAACCTCGTCATCTTCAATCAGCAGTAGTGAATTGTTCGACATCGCCGGATATCCCAGTAACGGTTGGCAAGCGGACAACCGTTCTGGCACCGGCGTCCTTCAGATTAAACATTTCGATCTGACCACCCAGTCGCTGAATGGAAGCATTGGCCAAAAAGATACCCAGACCCATATTGCCTTCCCGCGTCGAGATGAACGGCTCTCCCATGTTTTCCATAACATGCGCGGGGATTCCCGGCCCGTCGTCCTCGACACTGATCAGCAGAACACCTGGCGTTTGCGGATCACGCTGGTAGTGAACCTGCACCTCGCTGCCGGCAGCCCTGATCGCATTCTCAATCAAGTTGATGAGAGCGTGGCGCACCGTCAGATCGCTGCTCAGGAACAGCGTGTCGCAGTCAGCCTCGACAGTGAAGGCAATCGTGGCACTGGGGTGAATATTGGTAATGTAGTCGCTGATCGCCTGGCGAAAGGCACGCACTGAAATCTTGCCTGGGTTCTGTGGATCATTCTGATGATAAAACTGCGTCAACTGGTCCAGAGAAGCCTTGCAGCGCATCACTTGCTGACGCAGCAAGTGAATGTCTCGCTTCAGCTCCTCAGGCGGCAGCTTGTCGAGAGTCTGGTCATCCAGATCGGCCAGCAGCACCGACATGGTGGACAGTGGTGTGCCCAGCGCGTGTGCAGTGCCGGCTGCCAGTGTGCCAATGGCGACCAGCTGTTCATTGCGCATTTCGTTTTCGCGGAACGTGGCCAGGCTCAGTTCGCGACTGCGGATTGCTGCTGCCATCCGATTGACAAAAATGCTGATCAAGGCTGCGCTGACAACAAATGTGACCCACATGCCAACCAGGTGCACCTGAAAGCTCTGCATCATGTGATCACTGTGGGCGTCAGTATTGATGCCTATCAGCAGGAAAACCGTGTAAAACGCCATGGCTGCCAGCGCAAAGACGTGTGCCCATAGCGCAGTCATCAGTGTTGCTGCAACGGCTAACAGAACCAGCAAATAGGAAATGAGAGGATTGGAAGCGCCGCCGGTGTAGGCCAGCAGTATGGCCAGAAACACAAAATCCAGCGCCAGGTTCAATGCGACTGTGCGCTGTCCGACCAGGGTCGCCCGTTGAACCTGAAGCCACCCGGCAAGCAGCGACACGATGATGCCGGATAACAACACCAGAATCACCGAGAGCGGGACCTGCAAAGGTGAGAAATAATTAAATATGAGTGCACCCAGAGTGCCTGTGATCGTGACCAGTGCACGCAACAGCAGCAATCGCTGCAGGGCAACTCTGGGGGAGCTGCGCAGCTCACTGGCGCCAGCCGCGAACAGGCGGCTAAAGGCTTGTAGCAAGGATTCACTCATGCACGGCATTCTACCGTATAATGCCGCGCATGGAGACAGTCGCAACAAAATTACGTTTTCCCCTGAATGTCTACGCCGCATTGATGCAGGCGACAGCCGAGCAATCTGCCTTTCTGGCTTACGGGACACTGCAGGCCCGCTCCAACTCCACATCACCGGGTGCAGACGAGCTGATAGACGCCCAACGTCAGCTCGCTGACCAGATAATTGCTGCGCTGGACCTGCCTGCTGGTTCCAGAGTGCTGGAGGTGGGCAGTGGTTCAGGGCTGCTGGCGCGACACATGGCTGATGCCGGATGGCAGGTCACGGCCGTGGATAATAATGAGGCGGCCAGCAAACTGAGCACGCAGGCTCTGAGTGACGTCAGTGCAAATATTGTCACTGCAGAATTTGCCAGTCAGTGGCCACAATGGGCACCGCAACAATACGACGCGCTGATCTTTCACAATAGCGCGCGCTATTTTCTCCCCTTGAGCTGTTTTGCGGCGGCAAGACACTTGCTTGCTGAAGGCGGCAAAGTGCTGATTGTTGATGAGTTCCTGACTGGAGTATCAGACGATCTAAAGTCGTGCGACCTGGCACAGTTAGAGAATGTTGAGGCTCTGGCTGCCCGTGCCGGGTTCCTGTTGCAGGACAGGGTGGATACGAGCGGCGAAACTGCCAATTTCCTGGATGCGTTCATTGCCCTGTTTCAGGATCACCGGCAGGAGCTGCTTGCACTTACTGACGAGTCCCCGGAAACGATCAGTGAACTGGAAACGGCCATGCTCGACGACTTGAAGCGGTTGCGACAAGGGGACACCAGTCACCAGCTACTGACCTGGCAAATGCAGGCGGCGGCAGAATCACTGGTGCCTGCTGAAACTCTGCAGGCAGAAGATTTTCAGCAGGTGTTTGAGCGAAGTTTCAAAACAGATTTTTCTGCTGCATTGTGGCACTGGAAATACGGTGCAGGGCGCGGCGCCTCGGTGGCCGCCCTGCGGGATCAGCAGGTGGTGGCGCACTACGGCGGTATCCGCAGGGATATTCTTTACTTTGGCGATCCGGGCACGGCGGTTCAGATCTGTGACGTCATGGTCATGCCCGAGCAACGCAGTTTCTTCAGCCGTGACAGTCTGTTTTTCAAAACGGCTTCAACCATGCTGGAACAATACGCCGGTTATCACGCCCGGCATCTGCTTGGATTTGGCTTTCCCAACATGAAGGCCATGCACGTTGCTCAGCGGCTGAAGCTTTACGACAAAACTGATGAGCTGGTGCAGTTAAAAATTCCGGTAGCGCAGCACCAGACCGACTGGCACCTGCAGTTCGGAGACATGGACGCCGCTGTCATCGAATCGGCGCAGAGTCTGTGGCTGGCCATGAAAGAAAGTTTTACAGATAGCATTATCGGCGTCAGAGATTCGCAGTATCTCGACTATCGGTTCAGACAGCGTCCCGGGCTTGATTACGAAAGTGTTCAGCTCATCGATGGCGACACAGTTGTCGCATTGATTGTGCTCAGGCCACATGGTGAACACTACCTGATAATGGATATTCTGTGCGAATCGGCACTGTTGGGGCGGGTGTTTAACGAAATCAGTGCGCATACGCAGCGACAGGGGCGACCCGCGGTGTTCTGGTTGTCAGCAGGTCAGGTGGATCGACTCGGCATGGAGGCTGTCTGTGTCGAGTCGCTGGGTATACACATTCCCTGCAATCGCTGGACCAGGGGGCCCAGTGCTGATCAGTTGCAGGGAGCCTGGTGGCTGACCGCCGGCGACATGGATTTCATGTAGCCGACGGAGTATCAGACAGTCGCCTAAAAACGAGCGGTAATCGTGGCGCGCAGGCTTCGCGGCTCGGCGGGATGGAAGTGGATATCTTCAACCGCCTGAGCCTCATTTGGCAGGCGTGAGGCATAGTAGTAGGTGATATCGCTATCACGGCTGTCCAGCACGTTCAGCAATTCCACATCCAGTGACACATTGTCTGTCAGGCGGGTGCTGAGCTGGGCATTGACCAGCGTAGTGGGATCCGTCCGAACCGAGTTGTCTTCTATCAAAGGCGCGGAACCCAGATAGCGCAAACGTAGTCCGGCACTCCAGCCGCTGTCGCGGATGTTGTCGGCAATCACGCCCAGTGAAACCGTGTTTTTGACGGCATTGGGAATATAGTCGTCGGGGCCGACATTTTTCAGGCTGGCATCCGTCCAGGTCGCGTCAGCATCAATCAGCAACCAGTCCAGCGGCGAATACAGAATGTCCACTTCCACGCCTTCGCGCTCGCTGGGCGACAGTGCTTCGGTATTACCAGCGTCGCCGATGTAAACCAGTTCTGAGGACAGCTTGAGCTGGAAAGCGGTCAGCGTTATCTGCGTCTTGGGGATAATGGTGGATCGCAAACCGACTTCATAACTTCTGGCTGTAGCCAGTGGGTCAACAGGCGTCGTCGGATCTCCGCTTACCGGATCAGTTCGGGTCGTGGCTCCACGCGCATCATTGCTGTGGTAGCCCTGGCCGGCGCTGAGGTAGGTCTCAAAGTCGTCAGTCAGCGTGTAGATGACATTCAGCTTGGGGTTCAGCAGCGAGTCGTTACCTTCGCCGCTGTTGGTGCCCAACAGGTCATCGACCCGGAATCGGTAGTGGTCAGTCCGCAGTGAGGCAACAGTTCGCAACTTTGAGGTCCAGCGTGTATCGACGGCGGCATAGGCGCTGGTCAGCGACTGCTCGATATAGTCGTCACGTGTGCTCGCGTAACGCTGGCGCTGTTCAGAAAGGTGCAGGCCGACGTGAATGTCATCGTAGCGATGCTGAAAACCGAAGCGGACAGTGGTCGGCAGTCGGGTTTCAATATCCCGCTCGTACTGCGTGTCGATACCGGCAACGCGACGGCTGTCAGTCTGCTGAAATTGATCGCCCCGCACCGGGTCAGCGTCGAAGTAGGTAAAGTTGGAGTACAGGTCCAGCGCGTAATCCATAAGATAGGCGCTGAACTGCCAGCGGCTGCGGCTGTCCAGCTGGCTGTCATAGTCCATGGACAGGCTGTTGCGGCGTGATTCGCCACCAGCAGTCGGGTCAATATTGCCCCATACACTGATTGCACCACTTTCAACTGCGCGCAGTGGAATCTGATCGGTGGCATCCCAGCTGTTGTCGTAGGCCAGGCCAGTGATACTGAGGCTGTAGTCTTCGCCCGCTTCGTGGTACTTGATCATGGCATTGCGTTTGTCCAGGTCCTGATCCAGGTTCCAGGGCCCATCATAATCTGTCAGCGCGCCAGCGAGTGTCAGTTGCCCGTCGCCAACGGCGAATGATTCACCTGCAAACAGTCTTCGGTAGTCATGTTCACCCAATGTCAGACTGATCTGCCCCTCATCCAGGCTGTCCAGATAGACAAATTCGGCTGAGCCAGCGGTGGCGAAATTACCGGCATCTGCGTAGTAAGGGCCTTTGCGGTAGCGCAGGGTGCCAACCAGTTCGGGGATAATGAAGTTGATGTCCGCGTAACCCTGACCGTGGCCATGCGACGGAGTATTGACCGGCATTTTGTCGACACTGATGGCAAAATCGGTGCCGTGATCCAGGTTGAAGCCGCGTACAAAGTACTGGTTCGCTTTGCCTTCGCCACTATGCTGTGTCGCGATCATACCCGGAACAAACTCGAGCAGTTCTGCAGTTCGTGACACCGGGCGCAGTTCCAGTTGCTGGGCGTAGACCACCCCTTCGGTCGCCGTCTCAGGGTCGCCCTGAAGGTCGAAATCTGCACCCATGACCAGAATTTCACGTACGCCCTGTTGTATGCTCTGTCCGGGCATCTCTTCGAACACCTTGTCTGCATCACTATTTGTCTGAGCATGAGTGGGCAGTGCCACGGCAATCGCAGCGCTTAGCAGGTAAGTTGACTTCAAAATTACTTCCTTATTCTGTTGGCTTGTTAAATTACGTATCTCGCAGTCAGAGGCTTGTGAATATAGCTTGTTTAAGCGGCTATAAATTTTAAGTGGCTGATATGTAATAAATAAATAGACAGAATAGGTGCCGATCGGCAATCGGTTTTTGCAATTTTTGGGGAAGGGCGCTAGATTGTCACCTTGCAGTCTGCATGCAGTTGTCCATAAGGCCCTACCATGGAAAAGAATAAGCACCGAGCCTCTTCAAATATTCTTGCCACCCATCTGGGTGAGCTGGAATTGCAGGCCATGGAAGTCCTGTGGGGTTGCCCGCATCTTGATGCACGACAGATCCGTGAGCGCCTTCAGCGGACGCGACAACCCAGCCTGAGCACCGTGCAGTCGGCGTTGGAACGCCTCTATCGCAAGTCCTACGTGGACCGAATAAAGCAGGGTCACGCTTACTCTTATTTTGTCACGGTTTCCCGAGGCGCGCTGCTGGCGCGTATGCTGGGCGAGGCGATCCACCTTTTGCATGACGGTCGCATGGAAACCATTCTGAGCAGTTTTGTGCACGTCGCCGCCGACATGGACGAGTCTTCTCTGGACAGTCTGGAGGAGATGATCAGGGATTATCGCAGGAAATCAGGCGGTAGTGACGGGACCCCGCAAGAGGGCAAGCTTTAATGGAGCCGCGGTCATGATTCAACTGATCGGCACACTCTCCCTGATCTGGCTTTTGTTGTGGGCAGGCCTGGCGCTGCTGTTTGCCCTGCTTTATCCGCTGCTGCGGCGTGTTGTGCTTGGGATACATCCGCAGCATGGCAGTCTGCTGCTGCTTCTATACTGGGCGGCACCCGCACTCGTCGGTTTGCTGGCCAGCAGTCTGTTGTTTGTATCACAGGCGGACGGGAGGTTGATCTCTGCACACTGTCACGGCGCCTGCGAAGAACACGTGCCGCTGCTGAGTGTCGATGCGCTCGCAATTGGCGGTCTGGTGATAGCGGGTCTGCTGGTTCTGGTGCTGTTATTTAATTTCCTGCAGCAGCTTGCTAAAGGTCGCTCGATGTTCAAGCAATTTGAACTGATGACAGAAACCCGGCCCGGATTCAGATTTCTCGATGCCAGAGAGCCAGCCGTGTTTACTCTGGGCTGGTGGAGTCCGCGTGTCTTCATCAGTCGTGGTCTGCTTGAATCCTGCAGTCGTGAGCAGCTGGCCGTTATCCTCGATCATGAGCAGGCGCACCGTCAGCGTAAAGACAATCTGAGGTTGCTGCTGGGTCGTGTGTTCACGCTGTTTGTCCCGGGAGATCGTGGCCGGCAGATTCGCCATGATATGCATTTATTGTGTGAAGAGGCCTGCGATTTTGTGGCTGCCGGCAATCATGGCGTTGCCAGTGTTGCCGAGACACTGGTGCACGTGGGGAGAGTATTGAAGAATCACCCTGCGCCCATTCACTCACGTGGATTCGCGTGCAGTGATCTTGAGCTCAGAGTGCAGGCCTTGCTGGCTCATCACAGCCGCCGTCCAATACCCGCCTGGCTAATGTTGGTGCTGACGCTGATCTGCACATCCCTGCTCATCCTTTCGCTGGACCCTTTGCATCACGGAGCTGAGTCATTGATCGCGATCCTGGAATATCTCGCGCATCGACTCGTCTGACTGTTGAATAATGACAGAATGTGGCCAAACATGACCTTCGCAGGGAAATTTGCGGGGGTGACTGGCGAGGGCAGGGAAGCTGCACTAAACTGTGCCGGCTGCGATCAACCATCAGGGGAATCAAGTGGGCAGGACGAAACTAGCGCAAACCTCTTGGCTGCTGACACTGCTCTGCCTGCCAACTGCGATTGCCTGGGCACAGGATGCCGAAGACATAAATCAGACAGCTCAGGATGATGAGCCCGGCCTGATATCACGCGCACTGGACGAATTGCCGCTGGACCGGACGCTGGAGTGGCTCGAAGAGCAGCGCGACGACATGTCCCGGCGTGTGACCAATATGGGGCGGACCGTTGACGACTGGCTCGCTGGCGATATCGAAAGTGCAGACATTAATCAAAGCTACCTGAGAATCCGCTTCAATCAGCGAGTTGGGCGACATGATGCTTATTTCTCCAATGCACGCATCAGCGGCCGCCTGGATCTGCCGCGCGCCTCTGAACGCTGGAAGCTGATCTTCGAGTCTGAGAACCGTGAGCAGAACTCACTGCGTGATCAGCGCCTGAGCAACATCAATTCCTCCGAATTTACCGGTGGCTTCAGCTACGAACACCCTGAGCGCAACGGGTGGCGATTTAATCATGATGTTGGCGTCAGGGGGCGGATCCCTCTGGATGTGTTCTATCGTCTGCGGACGCGCTATGGCGTGGATATTAACGAGGACTGGTATGTCGGCCTCAACAACCGCATTTTTTATTATCATAACGAGGGCTGGGGTCAGGATACCCGGCTGTTCTTTACCCGACGCATTTCTGAAGACTGGAACTTCCGCATTGAATCGGAAGTGAACTACGAACACAAATACCGGCTGACAGAGTTTGCACAGTCTTTCTCACTGCATCAGCAACTGGCTGAACGAGAGAGCATGATTTATGAAATCGGCTTGTTGGGGCAGAATCGACCGGAAAGTGAGGTAGACAGTTATTACGCGCAAATGCTGTATCGAAAAGCGATCTACGAAGACTGGCTGGTAATGGAAGTGGTGCCGCAATTGCTGTTTGAGTACCGATACGACTGGGAGCCTGATCCACGCGTGCAGCTGAACCTGGAAGTGTACTTTTTTGAGTTTGGCAACGCAGTCAACGATTGAGGCAGGCTATGACAACTGATGAAACAAACTTACCCATATTCATGCGGCCAGGACATTGCGCGGGGGATCTGCTGGAAGCACCGCAGTGGAAAGTGCTGGCCCAGTCGCACGGCTTTGTCGACATTGATGCCCACATTCCCGATCAGGTCCTGAATCCACGGCAGCAGTTATTTGGCGGGTTTACCGGGACCTACGTCGACATGGTGGCTCTGTACACCATCCGGACCATGTTTGGTTCGCGTCATGACTACTGGATCACCACGGTCAACATGCGGATTGACTATCTAGCGCCTGTAACCGGGCCGAGAGTGCGTTTGACAGGAGAGTTGATCAATCAGGGCCGCTCGACATCGCTGGTTGCGGTGACATTTTACGGCCCTGATGGGGAAAAGCAGGTCTATTCTATTGTGACCCTGCGTGTCATCGACAAGGTCAGCAATTAAGCAATAATTATCAGTTTTGCCTTACAGCGCATCGTTGCCCGTTTCGCCGGTTCGAATGCGTATGCTCTGTTCGAGGGCCGTCACAAAAATTTTGCCATCGCCGATATGACCCGTGTTGGCCGCTTTGCAGATGGCGTCGATGACAGAATCTACGATCTCATCGGCGACTGCTACTTCAATCTTGGCTTTAGGCAGAAAATCAACGACATACTCCGCGCCGCGATAGAGCTCGGTGTGGCCTTTTTGCCGGCCGAAACCCTTAACTTCCGTCATGGTCATGCCATTGACGCCAAGCTCGGACAGCGCTTCGCGAACATCATCGGATTTGAAGGGTTTAATGATGGCAGTTATCAATTTCATCCAGCTTCTCCAGCGTGGCCATAAACTCGGTTGTGGACGCGCACTTTATCATGCAGGCCTGGCATACACCATATCCGGGATGTTGCCTGGGTGTCAGTGGGGGGTCAATCGCTGCCCGGGTCGTGCGCGTGCAGCGCATCGATCCATGGGCGCAGCTCATCCCAGTCCAGGTTAAAAATGTGTTTGGCGTTGGTGCCAGTTACAAGCCCCGCATTGACTCTGGCGCCGGCCTGTTCCAGAGCTGTGACCATGTCAGGCATCGCCTGATCCCAGCGAAATAGGTCATTCTGGGCGATCCGCACGTAAACTGGCAGATTCTTCATATCCTGGATAATGCTCAGGTCACGGAGGATACCGGGCACGGCGACCACGCCGTGGTACTGATCGGGTTGCTGGGCGGCCAGCGCCAGTGCTGAACTGCCTCCTGTGGAAACTCCAACCAGCAAGGCTTTGCCTGGCAGGATGTCGGCCTGGGATTGCAGGTGTTCGATCACAGCCGGAATCTTGTAACCGTTTTGGCCATCAAAATTGCTGCCGTCGGTCGACACCGGAACCGCGATCATCCATCCCTGGCTGGCAAGCTCGCGGCCCAGCCAGAACTGCGCGCGCGCAACATATTCGTTGCCGCCGCCACCGGGCATCAGCACTGAAAGCGGCCATGGGCCTTCGCCGTGGTTGTCCGGTTCAAACAGGAAAACCTTGACCTCGCTGCCATCGCTCATGGTCACGCGTACTTCGCGTGCAAGCGCCAGGCCCGATTGGGACAGCAGTAGCACTGTCAGGCAAAGACACAGCGTCCAGCGAAGCAATCTGTGCAGATTGCGTGTGATGGACAGTCTTAATGGTTTTGTGTGGTCAAACGTGAGCAGCATGCAGTGTCCGGCTGGGTAATGGTCCAGGGCAGGGAATGATGAATATTTTTGAACAGATTCAGAATATCAGATTAATCCTGAGGTCGCGCCCTGATGTCGACAAGCGGTGCCTTTGGCCCGACAGAAAGTGCATTTGGACTAGAGGTTACGCTCCAGGCTGGCAAGCGGTTCAGACTGCTGGTCACGCCATTGGAAGAAACTGTAGACTGAGCCGGCCAGCAGAATGAGAGTCAGGATAATCCAGAGGATCAATCGCAGTCGCGCGGCCAAGCTGCGGTTCAGCGTCGGGTCACCGGCACCGTTATCCCGCCATCCGGATGAGGTTTCGGCATGCCCCAGAAATTCGTTGACGCGATGCTGCTGCTGGGCAGCCCGCTGTAGCCGGCTGCGTCGTTTGAGGTAGGCAAATGCGACCACCACGACAAGAGTTGTAATCAAAATCTTCCAAAGCATGTTGCTACCCAGTCTCGCAAGGACCCGAATGATACCTTTCAGCCATGCCCACTGCCAGTGTTATGGACCGATCGACCTTTCCGCTGCCATAATCGGTGGATCTGGGCATCAGGATAACTGGACGCTGGAGGCGTGATGAAAACAAAAATAATCGCAGTGATTCTATTGGTGCTGGCGCTGGCCAGCGCACTGGCGGCGGTAATGACGGCCATTAATCTGGGTTTTATCATGACGCGGCCTGATTCGATCTCCGTGGCCAATACCTTTATCGGCCAGTTTGTTGTGATTGTGGCGGCGCTGGTACTGGCCAAATGGTTATACGAGGCTGGCAGAGCCCGGTTGCGCTAAGCGCGGATGGTCTGGCTCAGGAGTGGGAAGCTGGCGACTAACACGTTATAATCCGGCTTTTTCTGCAGCAGCTGGCTCATGAACGTCATTCACGACACTGAAGGCTTCCTGGAACATCATCCAGGTTGTGTAGCGACCATCGGCAAGTTTGATGGCGTGCACCTTGGGCATCAGCAGATCGTCAGGCAATTGCGGGCCAGGGCAGCTGAGCTTGATGTGCCCACTGTTGTAATTGTCATTGAGCCGCATCCGGAAGAGTTTTTTGCCAGAAATCCCCGTGACTGCCCGCCAAGGCTCAGTGAGGCCGCTGAAAAAATCACATTGCTGGAAGATCTTGGCGTCGACACGGTCTATCTGCTGCGCTTTGACGACAGACTTTGCCGTCTGAGCCCCCAGCAGTATGTCGAGGATATCCTGATCAAAGGTCTGAATGTGCGCTGTCTGATCGTGGGCAATGACTTCCGATTTGGTCACCAGCGTCAGGGCGATTACTCCTTGCTGCAGGAATATGGGGCGCGTGCAGGTTTTCAGGTAATCGAGACCCAGAGCTGCAGCTACGATGGCACCCGCGTCAGCAGCACCTATGTGCGCGACCGGCTCAGGGCCGGGGACTTCAAAACCGTGGCTGGATTGCTGGGACGGCCTTATGCAATTGCAGGAGAAGTAGTCAAGGGCAGGCAACTGGGGCGGGACATCGGCTTCCCAACCTGCAACCTGGCGCTTAATCGTCGCAATATCCCCCTGCATGGCGTCTATGTCTGCGACACACAGATCAGCCTGCCTGATGGACGACAGCTGAGTGTGTCGGGGATTGCCAATATCGGATATCGTCCGACGGTGGATGACAGTGGCGAGGCCATTCTTGAGGTACACCTGCTGGATTTTGACCAGGATGTCTACGGTGCGTGGATGTCGGTGATCTTCCGGCACCGGGTGCGGTCGGAGCAGAAATTTTCGTCACTGGACGAGCTGACACAGCAAATAGGCAAGGACACCCAGCAGGCCAGAGCATGGCTTGCCAACCATTGAATTCAAAACGTAAATCGAGCAAGTGACACTTTATGACTGACTACAAGCAAACCCTGAACCTGCCGTTTACGGAGTTTCCGATGAAGGCGGGTCTGTCGCAGCGCGAGCCAGCCATGCTGAAACGCTGGCAGGACATGGACCTGTACGGAAAAATCCGGCAACTGCGCGCAGGCAGTCCGACATTCATTCTGCATGATGGTCCTCCCTATGCAAACGGTGACCTGCACCTGGGCCACTCAGTCAACAAGACACTGAAAGACATAATCGTCAAGTCACGCTCACTGGCCGGCTATGATGCGCCTTACGTGCCGGGCTGGGACTGCCATGGCCTGCCCATCGAACACAATGTTGAGAAGAAAAAGGGTAAGGCGGGTCACAAGATCAGCCACGCTGAATTCCGTAAAGCCTGTCGTGAGTATGCAGCGCGCCAGGTCGAGAACCAGAAAAAAGACTTTGTCAGACTGGGCGTGCTGGGCGACTGGGACAATCCCTATCTGACCATGAATTTCGATACCGAAGCCAATATTGTCAGGGCGCTTGGCAAGATTGCTGTAAACGGTCACCTGGTAAAAGGTTTCAAACCGGTTTACTGGAGTGTGGTTGGCGCCTCTGCCCTGGCTGAAGCGGAAGTCGAGTATCAGGACAAGACATCGTTTGCGATCGACGTGCGTTTTCCGGTGGTCGATACCAACGCGTGGCTGCAGGCCTTTGATGTTGATGCTGCAGCTGCCGGATCTGACAAGCTGTCGCTCGTGATCTGGACAACCACCCCCTGGACCCTGCCGGCCAATCAGGCGGTTTCCCTGAATGCCGATCTGGAATACGCGCTGATCCGATGCACCGTCGATGACGCGGTGGGTGAAGAGTTGCTGGTGGTTGCCGCAGAAATGCAGGACGACGTGCTGCAACGTTATGGTTGTGCGGAATCCGCGACGCGGCTTGGTATCGCCAAAGGCGCGGCTTTTGAAAAGATGCTGCTGCAACACCCGTTTGTTGAGCGTCAGGTTCCAGTGCTGCTGGGCGACCATGTGACGCTTGATGCAGGCACCGGTGCCGTTCACACGGCACCCGACCATGGTATGGAAGACTTTGTAGTGGGGCAGGTCTACGGCCTGGGTACACTGAACCTGGTCGACGAAAATGGCGTGTTTGTGGAAGCGGCTGGAGAAGTTGCCGGTGAACATGTCTACAAAGTTGACGAAAAGATTCTGGAAATTCTCAAGCGACAGCAGGCACTGGTGCACGTCAATAAAATCACGCACAGCTATCCACACTGCTGGCGCACCAAGACGCCGCTGATTTACCGGGCGACGCCGCAATGGTTCATCAGCATGACAGAGAAAGGGCTGTTGACCGACGCACTGGCTGCCGTCAAACAGGTCAAGTGGATGCCCGAATGGGGTCAGGCGCGTATAGAACTGATGCTCAAAGGCAGCCCTGACTGGTGTGTGTCGCGTCAGCGTACCTGGGGCGTGCCAATTACCCTGTTTGTTCACAAGCAGACCGGAGAACTGCATCCGGATACGGCATCTTTGGTCGAGCAGGTGGCCAGTCTGATTGAACAGTCAGGCATCGACGCCTGGTTTGAACTGGATGCTGCCGAATTACTGGGAGCGGAAGCCGATAACTACAGCAAGGTGACAGATACACTGGATGTCTGGTTTGACTCAGGTGTCACACATTACTCTGTATTGCAGGCACGTGAGGGATTGAGTTACCCGGCTGACCTGTATCTGGAAGGGTCAGATCAGCATCGTGGCTGGTTCCAGTCATCATTGAAAACAGCGATTGCCATGAACGGTACGGCGCCGTATCGGCAGGTGCTGACGCACGGCTTTACGGTGGATTCGCAGGGACGCAAAATGTCCAAATCCATCGGCAATACCATATCCCCGCAGGAAGTATTCAACGAATACGGTGCCGATATTCTGCGTCTGTGGGTCGCTGCCACTGATTATCGGGGTGAGATCGCTGCGTCGAGTGAAATTTTCAAACGCGTTGCCGACTCCTATCGTCGCATTCGCAATACTGCGCGCTTCATTCTGGCCAATCTCAACGGCTTCGACCCGGCTGCCGATGCAGTAGCACCGGAGCAGATGCTGGCGCTGGATTACTGGATCACCCGCCAGGCGCAGCTGCTGCGTGAGCAGGTCAAGGCAGACTACGAGAACTACCAGTTCCTGAGTGTCTACCAGAAAGTGCATAACTTCTGTGTCATCGAACTGGGCAGTTTCTATCTGGATGTCATCAAGGACCGGCAGTACACCGCCAAGTCTGATGGCCTGGCACGGCGCTCTACCCAGACTGCCATGTACCATATCGTTGAGATTCTGGTGCGCCTGATTGCACCGGTACTCAGTTTTACGGCAGATGAAATCTGGCCACTGATCCCAGGGCAACGCAGCGAATCAGTGTTCCTGTCCGCATTTGCGGACGGCCTGGCACCTTTGCCAGCGCGAGACGATTTCAGTGACGCCTTCTGGCGTGAACTGATCGAGGTCAAGGCCGCAGTCAACAAAGAGCTGGAGCGTGAACGTACCGAGAAACGTGTCGGCGCTGCGCTCAGCGCTGAAGTTACGCTGTACTGTGCGGAAGGGCTGCTGAAACGGCTGGCCACTCTGCAGGACGAATTGCGGTTTGTGCTGATTGTTTCGGCAGCCGAACTCCAGCCTCTGGAGCAGGCCGGTGATGCCAGTGCCACCGAAGTGGAAGGTCTCAAGGTCAAAGTGAAGCCGTCAGCTCACACCAAATGCGTTCGCTGCTGGCACCACAGAGAAGATGTAGGTCAGCATCAGGAGCATCCGGAACTGTGTGGTCGCTGCGTTGACAACATCAGTGGCGAGGGTGAAATACGTCACTATGCCTGATCATCATGCTGACTCTCCGGCAACGGAAATTGTTGCCGGCGCACGGGTTACCCTGCATTTTTCGCTGGCCTTGACCGATGGCTCCATCGTTGACAGCAATTTCGATGGCAAGCCAGCCACGTTTACCGTTGGTGATGGCAATCTGCTGCCGGGTTTTGAGGCAGCCCTGATGGGGGCTAAAGCCGGTGACACGCGAGAGTGCGTCCTGCCCGCCAGTGAGGCCTTTGGCGACAGCAATCCCAGCAATGTGCAGACGTTTCCGCGTCAGCAGTTCGCCCGCCTGCTGGCCAATACCACCGATCCGGTGGAGCCAGGCACGGTTCTGTCATTCACAGACAGCGGCGGCAATGAGATTCCTGGTGTCTTGAAACAGATTGGTGAACTGACTATCGTGGTGGACTTCAACCATCCGTTGGCGGGTCGTGAAATCGTATTCAGGGCGCAAATTATTTCTGTCATGGCGCCCGATGTTCAGGCTGTCAGGATTCAGGGTTAAGCAAATATGCAATCAAGCGGAAAAACAGAAATCAAGCTCGCCAACCCGCGTGGTTTCTGCGCTGGTGTGGACCGTGCCATCGATATTGTCAATCGTGCGCTGGATGTATATGGCGCGCCTATATATGTGCGGCACGAGGTGGTGCACAACAAATTTGTGGTTGATACCCTGCGCCAGCGCGGCGCAATCTTTGTTGATGAGCTTGATGATGTCCCCACAGAAGACAGCCTGGGTCGTCAGCCCATCGTTATTTTCAGTGCGCATGGTGTCTCACAGCAAGTACAGCAGGAAGCCACATTGCGCGGCTTTCAGGTATTTGACGCGACCTGTCCGCTGGTCACCAAAGTGCATCTGGAAGTGGCCCGTTTCAGCGCCGAAGGGCGTGAATGCGTGCTGATTGGCCATGCCCGACATCCGGAAGTGGAAGGCACCATGGGCCAGTATGATCGCAGCCACGGCGGTGATATCTACCTGGTGGAAAGTGTTGACGATGTGGCGACACTGACCGTACGCAACCCGGACAAGCTGGCCTACGTCACACAAACGACGCTGTCTATGGACGATACGGCAAAAATCATCGATGCGCTGCATGAACACTTTCCTGCGATCGAAGGCCCACGCAAGAAAGATATCTGTTATGCCACGCAGAACCGTCAGGATGCGGTGAAGCAGCTGGCACTGGAGTCAGATCTGGTGCTGGTGGTTGGTTCACCCAACAGCTCCAACTCCAACCGTTTGCGGGAGCTGGCGGAACGGCTTGGTTGTGAAGCCTATCTTATTGATCGCGTTGAAGACCTTAAACCCGAGTGGTTCAACGGCAAACGTCGTTTCGGAGTCACTGCGGGAGCGTCGGCGCCCGAGATTCTGGTACAGCAGGTTGTTGAGCGGCTGCGCCAAATGAGCGGCGAGGATCCTGTCGAAGTGCCCGGGGTAGAGGAAAATATCGTTTTCCGCATGCCCCGGGAACTGGCCAGAAGCTAGGATTCAGACTTACTGGTTGTTGCCTGCTGCTGCGTTTCGCTCAGCAGCGCGTGCGCCTGAAAGAATACCCATCAGTGCATAATTGCCCTCATGACAGGCGTACTCGAAGATCGGGTCCTCGCTGGCGGTATAGTTGATAATGGCCGTCCAGGGTCGCTCCCAGGTGCTGGGGTCTTCCACGGTGAACTGATACTGCAGCACGTCCTCGGATATCCGGGTGTAGCGCTCCATAAACAGCCGGTCGGCACCCGCGCCCCGGAACAGGCTCTGGTCGGAGAAATTGCGGGTTTCAACGACCAGCGTATCGCCTTCGTACCAGCCACGTGATGCCCCGTGCCAGAGTCGCACCCGGTCATCCAGCACAAACTCATCCTGTTCAGGTGCGTCAACGATCGGAATCACCCGCACGTCGTGAATCATTTCCTGAATGATGGCCACCGAATCGCTGCCCTGAACAATCTGATAGTAGCTGTTATAGCCGGCCATGATGTAGGGCATTCCCCAGGTAATACAGCGCTCCTGCAGCGGTCGCCCCAGATAGGAGTCGGTTTCTCCCGGTCGGTTGGCGTTACGCTGTGCCAGGCGCGCGCGGGCTTCTTCGGTCATTGGCGGGATGCGGCCATTGGGCGGATCAATAATCAGGGAGGTACGATTCTCCAGATTGCGATCAACCATCCAGGCGGCATCATAGTTGCCGGTTGACGGGTCATACGATTGCACTTCACCGGTGATTACCGCATTCAGAAAGCCGTCGCCAAACAGGGCATCGCCGCCGCTGTCGCGAATTTCCTGAGCCTGTCGTCGCAGTTCGGCAAATTCCTCCGCCGAGAGTGTGGCGCGGTCACCAAATATTTCCGGTCTTTCCAGCGGCGTACTGCTGTTATTGGCCCATACACCCTGCAGGTCCGGGTGACCGTCAGGGGTTCTGGGGGCCTCCCAGTTATTGGCCTGTTGCGCAGATGCCTGAGCGCTTAATGCGATGGCCACAAGCAGGGTCAGTGCGCGGCGGACCGGCTTGACTCTGATTTTTAAGTTCAATGTTGTGTCGGTACAAGTCATGACGTGACTCCTCGGCGTGCTTACTATTGCACAGGTTCCTGAATGGTAAATGGCATCCCGCGCGGCGGGACACGGTCGTCAGGAGCATCCTTGTTCAGGTAGCCGTAGATCAGTTCTTCGGCGAATTCTACACACTTGAATTCCAGCAGCTGGGCGTTGTCCTCCAGGCGCCGGTAGATCGGGAACTTCATGCGCCAGGGTCGGGTATAGGTGACCGGATCGCGAATTTCAGCCTCGTACATGATGACGTTGGGGCCGGCAGGAGTGTAGCGCTCGATGACCTCCAGCTGGTCACTGTGGTGGTTGCCAGCGTGGTCAAACCAGGTATAGGGCATGAAATCGGTCACGCGGATGACCAGCGTGTCGCCTTCCCAGTGTCCGCGGGAGTGACCCATCCATGCAGGCACCGGGCCGTCGAAATCAGGCTGATCCATGTACACAATGCGCATGGCAGAGGCAAACTCATAGGCCATGACAATGTGGTCGTCGGACTGAATGATCTGGAATGGGAAGGGCAGGTAGTTGGCGCGTGGGACACCTGGCATATAGCATTTTACCAGTGGATCAAGAGCCAGCCAGTCAGCCTGGTTTTCCTGCTTTTGTGCGAGACCTTGCGGCGTGTACGGCAGTTCACCATCCTGTACAACGCCCAGAGTAGCCGGGATGGCACCATAGGCACCCAGTTCCCAGTCGGGACCGGCATGCGCTGCGGAGGGTTCGATGTTGTAGTGGTGGTTGCCCATGCTTTGCCACAGTCCGCTCAGGTCTGGCCTGCCATCTGCAGTGCGGCTGATGGTGTCGCTGTTGGCTGGCTGCGCGTGGGCGTCGGCCCCGCCCAGAGAAAGCGTCACCGCGATTGACATTGAAAGAGTCATTGCAGCTGCGCAATACAACGCATCAGCCCGGTATTTCGGCATACTTGTTCTCCCGCTTGTTCTTCATTATTGTGAAGGAGTTATTTTCGGTCCAACTATCACACGAGTATGCCAGTAAATCAATTACAGGTTTTGTCATGACGATTCGTGTTGCCGTCTATGGCACGCTGAAAAAAGGCTTGTCCAATGCGCACTATCTCGAGCATGCGCATTACCTCGGTACCGACTGTCTGACGGATATCGTGCTGTATGACCTGGGTCCCTGGCCGGGTGCCAGGCTTGAGGCCTCGCTGGGGATTGATGTTGAAGTTTACGAGATAGACACAAATCAGTTGCAGCAACTTGATGAACTGGAAGATTATGATGCGATTGAACCCCGCAATGGCATGTATGACCGCATTCAGATTGAGACCCGTTTTGGACTGGCCTGGGTGTATCTTTACCTGCTGCCCGTGGAGGGCAGACCACGAATCTGCTCCGGTGGCTGGTTGCCAGGGGAAGGGCGGGACCATCGCAACATGAATGACATGGAAGAAACCACCATATAAAAATATTTCTGACTGGAGGAACCGCGCGTGACAAAACAATACCTGGATATCCTACGTATACCAGCGCTCGCTGTATGCTTTGTACTACTCGCTGCCTGCGGGCCCGCTGATACAGGCTCTGACATGTCGGAAACCGACATGTCGATGTCGCAGTCCATCGCCGAGTCTGCGGACATGGTTGACGCTGCAGCTGAAGAGTCAGAAGAAGATCTGGTGGCCAGGGCACTGGCGATTCATGAACGCGTCATCGTCATGGACACCCATGTTGATATCAATACTGCCAATTTCACAGAAGGACAGAACTATCTTCAGGACCTGAACACACAGGTCAACCTGCCCAAGATGGAAGCCGGCGGGATGGATGTCGCCTGGCTGGTGGTCTACACCGGGCAGGGGCCGTTGACAGCTGAAGGCTACGCGGCAGCTGAAGCCAACGCGATCGACAAGTTTGAGGCCATTCGTCGTCTGACCACTGAGATTGCACCCGACCAAATTGAGCTGGCCACCACATCGGATGACGTTCGGCGTATCGTTGCTGCGGGCAAGAAGGTTGCCATGATCGGCGTTGAAAATGCCTACCCACTGGGTGAGGACCTCAGCAAACTGCAGGATTATTATGATCGCGGCGCCCGTTACGTGTCATTGTCCCACAACGGCCACAGCCAGTTCTCCGACTCCAATACCGGTGAGCGTGACGATGTTTGGCTGCATAACGGACTTAGTGAGCTGGGTCGACAGGCCGTCGCTGAAATGAACCGTCTTGGCATCATGATTGATATCTCACACCCTTCATCCGCAGCCAATCAGCAGGTGCTGGAGTTGAGCCAGGCACCAGTGATCGCCTCTCACTCTTCTGCGCGGGCCCTGGATCCGGACGTCAGCCGTAACCTGACCGACGAAGAGCTGCTGGCAGTGCGCGACAATGGTGGCGTTGTCCAGGCGGTGGCTTTCCGAGGATATGTCAACTCAGCCAAACATCGTGCCTACGTAGAGGCTCTGAACGCGCTGCAGGCGGCCATTGCCGAAGAGCTGGGCTACACGCTGCTGGAGCCGGCCGAGGTGCGCGCTCTGGATGCAGAACAGCGAGAGATGTACACAGCCCGCCTTGAGGAAATCAACGCCATGGCCGAGCCCCGACTGGCCGAAGAGGTTTACAGCGTGGCACCGCCGGTAGACGTCAGTGACTTCGTTGACCACATCGACCATATCGTTGACCTTATAGGCATTGACCATGTCGGCATCAGTGGTGACTTTGATGGTGGTGGCGGTGTGACCGGCTGGGACGATGCCAGCGAAACCTTCAATGTCACGCTGGAAATGGTGCGACGTGGCTACTCAGAAGAGGATATCGCCAAAATCTGGGGCGGCAACGTGTTGCGGGTACTGGATGAGGTCCAGCGTATTGCCGCTGAAATCCAGGCTCAGGAATAAGCGCGGTTTAAGCCATCCTGGCGCGTCACCCGTCGCCGCACGGCACGCGCCAGGATGTCTGGATCAGAATGGACCAGCGTGAATTGCCGGGAGGCTCGTGTCACCGCTGTGTAGATCAGCTCCCGTGTCAGAATCGGAACATCGTGTCCGGGCAGCACCAGTGCGGTGTGGGCGAACTCGGAACCCTGTGACTTGTGTACCGTCATTGCAAAGGCCGTTTCAACCGACTGCAAACGTGTGGGAGAGACCCAGCGCACCGCGTCGCCATCTTTGCCCGGGAAGGCCACCCGTAAACGCAGACGGCCCTCAGCGTCGGGGCAGGGCAGCACAATGCCGATATCACCATTCATCAACTTCAGATTGTAGTCGTTGCGCGTCAGCATGATGGCGCGGCCTCGATACCACAGTGTTTCGCTGCTCAGGGCAGGTCTGTCGTACCTTGACACATCACTATCCATGTCAGTCGAGCGCAGGATTGATTCAATGCGTTGATTCAGGGCGATAGTCCCGAACTCTGAGCGACGCACCGCAGCAAGCACCCTGAAGCCGTCGAAGGCTTTCAGTACCTGCTGGGCCCAGCTGTCCCAGATCGATGGTTCCGCACCCTGACGGCTGCCTGTTGTGGCAGGTTGCTGCGACAGTATCTTCAGCAGTCGCCCATAACCATTGTCGGGGTCAAGTATCAGTTGTCTAAATGCTTTGTCGGAGGACGTCTGCAGCCGGAGCGCCTGCAACTCAGGATAGCGTCCATCGAACAGTTCCAGCAGGGAGTCCTGCTGACGGTTGATGGCACCGGCCAGGGCACCGATGCCCGGAATGCTGCCAAATCGATAGCTGAATCGCAGCATGGTAATGGCCTGATCAATGGGTTGGCCGACACTGGATTGTACAGACGCGGGCAACTGCTGGCCGGTCGTGGATTTCAGCCAGGCCATGGTGTTGGCAGAGTAATGGCCAGCATCAGCGCGCGCGCACAGACTACCCAGCACGGCGCCGGCCTCAACCGATGCCAGCTGATCCTTGTCACCGAGCAGTACCAGACGACATGCGTCAGGAAGCGCATCCAGTAACTGGGCGAACAGCTCAATATCCACCATCGAAGCTTCGTCGATGACCACGACATCGGCGGGCAGGGGATTACCCGCGTGATGTCTGAACTGTCTGCTGTTGGGTATCGGGCCCAGCAGTCTGTGCAGCGTCGTGACTTCGCTCGGCAGGCTTGTGTCATCGCCGTCTCGGCTGAGTCGGTCGCGCTGACTGCTGATCGATTCGCTCAGGCGCACGGCCGCTTTGCCGGTAGGTGCGGCCAGACGGATACGCAAGGGTCGGTCCGAGCTGATTGCCAGTTGTAATGCAATCAGCAGGCGCATCACTGTTGTTGTCTTACCCGTGCCCGGGCCGCCGGTGATGATTGCGAAACGATTCCGCAGCGCATTGGCACAGGCTATTTTCTGCCAGTCACAATCCTCTGCGTCGGGGAACAGGGAGTCCAGAATGCTGCGCAGCTTTTGTGGATCAACAGCGTTAATGCCGTCGCTGCCTGCCGATGTTTCAAGCCGCTTTTCTATCTGGCGCAGAATAGCCTGTTCGTAGCGCCAGAATCGGCGCAGATAAAACAACGGTCGCGCCGGATCATCAACCAGCACCAGAGGAGCATTGCCAGTTCCTGCATCGATTAGCTGAGCATGAGCCAGATGCCCGCGCCATTGTTCCAGCGTCAGCCCGGCCAGCAGATCTTTCGGTAAGACGTCCGGCTGACCGTGGGGTCTGTCGGGTGGCAGAGCCAGTGCCTGGTCCGGATCCTCAAGACAATAGGCCAGGTCCAGGCAGGCATGTCCGTGCCCGTTCTGGTGACTGCAAAGGGCAGCGGCCAGCAGCAACAAAGGGGATGCAGGATCGCTGGTCGCGGTCTGCTGCCAGAGAAAGCGCACCACCTCAACATCCAGCCAGCGCAACCAGTCTGCCTGCGCCCACTGGTCCAGCACCCTTATCAGTATTTTACTGTCTGCCAATGCTTCGCTGACTGTCACGCGCTGTGATGATGCCTGCTCTGTAGCATTCATGGCTGGCCCTCCGTCAGGGGTTTACCGGCAAACAGTTGGTCCAGAGCGTGAATGAATACCGCTGGTGGCCTGTCCATCAATACACCCTGAGTGTCGGCCTGATAGCCACGCAAAAAGAAATATACGGCGCCGCCTACATGCTGCTGGTAATCGTAGTCAGGCAATCTGACTCGCAGCAGTCGATGCAGCGCCAGCAGGTAGAGCGCGTATTGCACATCATAGCGATGTTCCAGCACAGCCTTTGTCAACGCAGCCTCATGGTACGCTGTGTCATTGCGCCCCAGATGGTTGGATTTCCAGTCTGCCACGTAGTACTTTCCGTCGTGTTCGAAGCTCAGGTCAATAAAGCCCTTCAGCATGCCGTTCAGGTCTGTCGGCTGCAGCCTGGGGCGTGGGTGTCCCGGCAGCAGATACTGATGACACAGGGCGTCGATGTCAGCAGTATCCACGGAGTGCGCGGGCAACAGAAATTCCATTTCTGGCTGTAGATTCTGCAAAGTCGTAAGTACCAGGTTGCTCTGATTGTGCAGTGTGAAGGTTTGCTGGAGAAAGCCTTTCAACCAGGCATCCAGTCGCTGCACCTCATCCTGCCAGCCTTTTACCCGACAGCGGGACGTGATGGCTTCGAGCCTGCGAGTATCATCGCTGACAGCATTGGCGAAGCCTTCGGCGCAGGCCCACTCCAGCAGGTTGTGAAGGAAAGTGCCTTGCGCGGGACCGCGAGCGAATCCGTGCAGACCCGGGTCATTGCGGTCAAAACTGCGCGGAGTGGACAGTACAGACTGATCCAGTTCAGATTCCTGTGCCATTCGTTCCTCAAGCGCCTGTTCGTCCTGTGGCTGTTCAGGTTCAACCCGGTCGCCGGCAACTGTAACCTGGGTAATCAGCGAGTAACTGGAGATCCACCATGGCGTTGGACGCGTGTGTTCTGCCTTGCGAGCCGGTTGGAGCTCTGTTGCTGGCTTGTTCACACTTGAGCTGAAAACTTCGCTTTTGTCGTGATCGTCGTCAGCGTGACTCTGCTGTGTTGTCACCGTTTCGACAGTGATGTCGCCACAACGCTGCTGCAGGTCGGCAAGCGCCGCGGACAGTCCACCGGCATCGATCTCCTGGCCACCGGCAAGCAGATATCCCAGTGCACTTTCATGCAGCCTGGGTTTGTTGCTGTTGCCGTATTTCAGCAGGCCAACGCCCAGCCATAGTCCGTGCACCGCACGTGTCATCGCCACGTACAGCAGCCTCAGGTCCTCTGCCAGCCGTTCCTGCTCGGCCAGCGCGGTATCTGCATCATCACGGTCGGGTGAGATTTCCAGCCGACGCTGCTGTGTCTGATCTGCCATCGGCAGCATCACCGTCCAGTCCTTGCGAATGGGTCGCCAGCTGGCTGCAAAGGGCAGGAATACCAGCGGATATTGCAGCCCTTTTGATTTGTGGATGGTGACGATACGAATCAGTTCGGCGTCACTTTCCAGACGCAGAATCTCCTCGTCGCCCGGGTTGTCGATCATCTCGCGCAGGTGACGAATGAGAGCCTGTTCGCCTTCAAATTCAACACTTGCCTGTTGCAGGTATTCCGCCAGGTGTAACAGATTGGTCAGAACCCGCTCGCCGTCAACCAGCTGTACCAGGCGTTGTGGCACGTGATGCTTTTGCATCAGTTCACGCAACATGGGTAGCACACCATTGGTTTGCCAGTGCTGCGACAGCAGACGGAAAAGCTCAGCCTGATCCTCCCAGTGCTGTTCATCTTCATTAAGTCTGCGAAGCGCATCGACAGTGAGGCCCAATGATGCTGTGCTCAGTGCTGCCCGCACAGCGCTCTCATTGGCTGGTTCCGCGCAGGCAATCAGCCAGCGCAGAACATCGTGCGCCTCTGGCGTTGCAAATACAGACTCCTGGTCGGACAGGTAAACGCTGGCGAGTCCATGCTGCTGCAGGTGTTCCCGGATTGCCGCAGCCTCATGCCGGTCACGGACCAGGATAGCGATATCACTGGCACGAACCCGCTGCTCCGATGCGCCAGCGAATCGCCACTCACTGTCTGACTGTAGTATGGTCGCGATACGGGCTGCACACACCGCGCCCAGGCTGCGCTGGTAACGCTCCTTGCTGATTGCTGCCTCTGCATCATCGGCATCGCTGAGATGCCAGAATGTCATGGCCGCAGCAGCCGTATCGGCTGACTGGTATAGTATTTCGGGACGGCCATTGGCTTTGACCGGATGAAACGGTAAGGGATCATCGCCACTGGCATCCCGGAAACAGAAGGCTCCGGCCGGGAACTGGTCGGCATGTTCAAAGCATGCATTGACGGCGTCGACCAGCGATTTGCTGGAGCGAAAGTTGGTGCCCAGGTGGAAGTGTCGACCTGTGGTTGCTGTACGTGCAGCCAGATAGGTGTGAATGTCTGCATTACGGAACGAATAAATGGATTGTTTGGGGTCACCGATCAGCACCACGACCTGTTCGTTGGGAGCATCGGCTATTCCGTAAATCCGGTTGAATATTCGGTATTGAAGCGGGTCAGTATCCTGAAATTCATCTATCAATGCTACCGGGTACTGAGCGCGGATCTGCGCGGCCAGTTGTTCACCCTGGGCGCCGTGCAGGGCTCGATCGAGTTGCAGCAAAAGGTCGTCAAAGCCGAGCTCGGCCCGGCTGTGAATGCGCTGCTCCAAAGCCTGTTCCAGCCAGTGCCGGGCATGCTGCAGAACAATCGCTCTGGCCGGAATGCGGTGACGCGCAGCCGCATCCTGTTCGACTTCGGCCCAGCGGTCAATTGCCAGCAGTGCAGGGTGCTCAGGTGCACTATAACCTTTATTCAGTTGCAGGCCGTTATAACCAAAACGTTCCAGTTTGTCCTCAAACTCCTCGCCCTGCGCCCAACGGTGGAGCGACTCCTTCAGGCTGACGAAGTCGTCTTCCGTCTTGGCAGCAGGGTAGCTCCGCTTGCTCAGACCAGGCCGCAGGGAATCCAGCAGGGCACTGAGTTCGTCCCAATGTTGTAGCCAAAGCTCACGGGCAGCCTGCTGCTCAGCAGCCGAGTGTGCGTGACGCTTGATGACGGGTGCCAGCGCCTGCTCAAGACCTGCTTCCACCTGCAGCGGCTGACCATTGAAGGTGACGGTGGTCTGGGTTTTGTTCAAGAGTCCCCGGACTGCCTTCAGCAGTTCTCCGGGACCTGCAAACGAAGCCTGCACCAATGCCACACAGGCCGGATCGAGTCGGTAAAAATGCTGGCGCCAGTAATCGCGCACCAGCTCTGCCAGTACGTCCTGCATCTGGGTGATCAATTGCTGGCGAAACAGTGAACCGCTGTCGAAAGCGTGTTCGCGCAGCATTCGGTAGCACCAGCCATGAATGGTGGATATGGCAGACTGGTCCATGCTCTGGGCAGCCAGCGTCAATTGTTGTGCACATCGCAACCAGTCGGATTCGGGATAGTCTTCACGGAGCGCCAACAGGCTCGTGTCATGATCCGGGCTGTCGTTCAGGAAGCAGCGCGCTGCTGCGCTGAGGCGCGCCCGGATGCGATCACGAAGTTCCTGGGTTGCCGCATCGGTAAAGGTTACCACCAGGATTTCATCGGGTGTCAGCGCCCGGTGAAAAGCCTGCTCTTTACCATGCTGAAGGATCAGCCTGACGTAAAGCAGGGCGATGGTATAGGTCTTGCCGGTGCCGGCGCTGGCTTCGATGAGGCTGCTGCCACGCAATGGCAGACTGAATGGCTGCAATGCGGTGCTCACTCCACTGACTCCTCATCTGCGCGCTCCGAACCCTGGCTGAATCGCTGTGATCTTGATGCCTGCCAGAATGCCACCAATGGGCTGTACAGGGCGGTGCTGTCTTGTTCAAAACCGTTACTGCACAGACTGTCGAAGTCTGGCCACAGACGCGCCAGGGCTTCGCTGTCAACTACCTCGCCACTGCGATGGTAGTCGCCTTCATAACAGGCCAGTGTCGCTTTTGATGGTACTTCGCCGTTGTCATTAGCCAGCCAGCTGCAACCGGTTTTAACACTGCTTGCCAACGGTGTCTGTAAATTATCATGCCAGGCAGATAGCAGCTGCAAAAGCGAGGCTCTGGCTTCAGCCGCTGTCATGGCTGGCAATACCTCATTGGTGTCTGGGCCGAGTATGTGTGTCGGTGTCGGGCCAGCCAGCTGCGCTGCCAGATGAGCTGGCCAGATACGTGCCAGGTAGTGCCATTTAACCAGCGCCTGCCTGCCGCCTGACTTTTTGCCCTGCCAAAGCTGGCCGCTGATCAACTCGATGCGCAATCGTTCTCCGGATTCCGATCTGCGAATCCCTGTCAATGTGTCGCTCAATGCTACGGCACCATCATCCTGCGCAAGGTCAATACTGTCCTGAAGTGTCTGCGGGTGGCTGCTGCACAAGTCACGATAGACTTCCAGCGACTTGCTCAGTGGCTCTGTCAGCGAGTCATGATAAATGTCTGCAAAATGACCCAGTGGCAAAAGTCCACGCCCCTTAAGACGCTGTGATGCATGTTGCAGCGCATCGCTACTGTCCTGATCGGGGTCGCGCCGCATGACATCGGTCGCCATGCTCAGCAGCTGGTCCTGCAGCTGCCAGCGTTGCAGGGCATCCACTGTGAATACTTCGTCGTCATCAATGTCGGCGCCTGGCGAGCGAAACACGATGCCCAGCACATGCTCAAAGAAAACCGCTGCCGGGTTTTTCAGCAAGGCTGCCAACTGACGCAGGGACACCACAGATACTTCTTTACCTTCCGCCCCGATGGAGGCGCCGGCAATAGTGGTGGCGTCGTGCTGCTCTTCGGATGTTGACAGTTCGGCGGGCTGCCACTCATGGGCGAAGGTCTGGTGGGGTGATCCCGCTGTGAAGTAGCTGAGGCTGAATGGCTGCAGTGGATAGACGGTTGTCAGCGCGTCGACGTCGCAGGTATCGGCCAGGTACTCTCGAAGCTGGGCAACCAGGACCGATGGTGGGCGTTCGCTGTTGTCCCTAATGCTACGCCCCGTCCAGCCAATGTAAAGTGAATCGCGTGCGGACAAAAGTGCTTCCAGAAACAGGTAGCGGTCATCCTCCCGGCGGGATCGATCGCCAGGCCGATAATCCTGTCGCATAAGATCAAAATCGACTGCTGGCACCTGACGGGGATAGTCTCCATCATTCATCCCCAGAAGGCAGATATGCCGAAACGGTATGGCCCGCATCGGCATCAGTGTGGCAAAGTTGACTGAGCCACCCAGGAAGCGCTGGTTGAGATCAGACTGATCAATGGCATCCAGAAAATAATCACTGACGATTTCAATAGGCAGCTCGTCATCAAAGTCTGCGAGCTCACAATGTTCCTGCCATTGTTGGAGTTTCTGCTCTACGCGCGTAGTCAGTAACAGATCCTGGTCGCTGTCTGCTCGCAGAAACTCCTGCATCATGGTGCTGATGCGCGTGGTCCATTCGCGAACCGGGGCGGGTGTCATAAATAATTCGCGATAGTGGTTCAGGCGCTCCACGACATGGGCGACAATACCGGCCAGGGCGGCATCAAGCCCGCCCACTTCGGCGTAGGACTCTATGCCCGACCAGGCGCACTGATCACCACTGGTGTAACCGAGCAGCATACGCTGCAAACCGAACTGCCAGGTATTCTGGTTCGCAGATCTGACGTCGTCAGTCACCAGCCAGGATTGCTGCAGCCGCTGTTTGGCGTCCACGCCCCAGCGCACACCGGAGCCGGTAATCCAGCGGTGCAGCAGGGCATGGTCTTCACTTTTTAAACCAAACGCTGCCTGCACGACCGGTATGTCGAGCAGGTCAAGAATTTCGCTGACGGCAAATCGTGAACGATGCAGGTTCATCAGCACATCCAGTGCGCGAAACGCACCCGCCCGCTGTCGCTGTCCGCGGTCGGAGACAGTAAATGGTATGTAGCGCGGATCGTCCCGTGACAGCCGCCCGAACACTGCCTGAATGTGCGGTGCAAACTGATTGATGTCGGGCACCATGACCAGAATATCCCGCGGATGCAATTGCGGATCCTCGGCAAACAGGGCAAGCAGGTGGTCCTGCAGTATTTCTACTTCGCGCTGCCGGCTGTGGGCTATGTGAAAGCTGATGCTGCGGTCATCCGACGGTAGTGTGGTCTGCTGCTGGATTTCGCTGCGGCTTCGCAAGTGATAGATGTCGCCCTGCAGACGCCTCAGTCTTGAACTTTCATCCGGCGCCTCAAACAGATCGACGGCCAGTTTGCGACTGGCGAAGACTTCTTCGTAAGCGGCCCGTTCGTCATGCTCATCCAACAGCCTGATATAGTCGCGACCCTGCTTGCCCCAGGCGGCAAGCAATGGATTGCCGCGCGAAAACAGTTCGTCGATTATCCCCGGATCGATATCAGACTGGTCGTCTGCAGGCAGCTGCGGAAAATCGGGTCTGGTGTTGTGGCGCCGATAGGGCTTGTGGAACAGTCGCATCACTGTATGTGGTTCAATGATGTCACCCCAGTAGAACTGGCAGGGGTTGTGCACACAAAGGATCACCTGGGTATGCCGGGATACGGCGGCCAGCACTTCGAGCGTCTGAGCAGGCAGCGATGAAAGACCAAATACAAGAACGCGCTGCGGTAACTGGTCCGCCATGGCCAGTGAGCCGCTCTCGCAGGCTTTCAGAAAACGCGCATGAATCTGCGCTCTGCCACTGTCGCGCTGTGAGTCGGGAATATCATCCAGCAGGCGTCGCCAGAGCTGTGCCTGCCAGCGTTGCGAGTCTGGCAGCGATGTGAGCCGGTTATGCTGGCTTATCTGGTCATTACCTTCAGCCCAGTCGTTCAGCCAGTCGGCCCGGTATATCTGGTACTGGTCAAGCAGGTCGGCCAGACGTTCTGCAAGCTGATAACGTTTGCGCTGGCTGTCGTCGCGCTGCAGGAAGTGCCTGAGTGCAGAAAACTGTGAATCATCCAGCAGTGAAGGCAGCAGGTGTAACAGGCGCCACACCAGCAGCGGTTTGTCGAATGGCGAGAGGGGTGGAAGATCGCCCAGCACCGCCCGATAGGCCTGCCAGTGAAAGCGTCCGGGGAGATCAATGGAGAGTGCGGCGGCGATTCCGCAGCCAGCATCACTGCTGCCATCGTCGTCATTGGCCAGCGCGAGTTTCAGCCACTGTGCGACACCGCTGCTCTGAACCAGTATGACTTCGTTCTGCAGCGGTGGCAGCGGGTTGAGGCGCAGCCATTCCACAGTTACACGGCGCAGGTTTTCCAGTCGGTTGCTCTGCAGCACCATGAAGCCGTGTTGAATCATCCGTCAGTCCTTGTCCTTCGCATTCGGCGAGTATACACCGACAAAGCAGCGTCAGGGCGATACGGATGTCAGCTCGGGCGCCCGTCTGGCCTGGGTGCGCTGTTCGTAGGCATAGGCCAGGCCAATCAGCTCTGGTTCTGAAAAGGCCGCTCCGAAAAAGGAGATGCCGACTGGCATCCCGTCTATGTAGCCAGCGGGAACCGTGATGGCAGGGTACCCAGCGATCGCGGCGAGGCCGGAGCTGGATACATAGTTCACCGAGGAGCCATCATCACCATTTTCCAGATCGATCAGCCAGCCAGGGCCGTTGCTCGGTGCCACAATCGCATCCAGCTGATTGTTTGTCAGTGCGTCGTCGAGGCGGGACTGACTGATGGACTTTGCCTGCTGCAAGGCTTCCAGGTATGCAGGGTCGGTCAGATCTGTTGTCGCCTGGGCCTCCAGAAAAATCTCCTGGGCGAACCATGGCATCTGCAGTGATGCATTGACCTCGTTAAAGCGGATCAGGTGCTCAAGGGACTGATAAAAGCCACCACGATTTCTCAGGTAGGCATTCAGGTCGTTTTTGAACTCATACAACAGCACCTGGTAGGAGGCCTCACTGAGCTCGCGGCTGCCACTCAGTTCGATGTCAACCACTGTAGCGCCAGCACTGCGCAGCTCGTCCAGTTGCGACTCCATCAAGGCGTCAAGCGGAGCGTTGCGGCCAAACAAAGAGCGCATCACGCCTATGCGTTTGCCTGACAGCGCGTCGGCCTGCAGGTATTGCGTGTAGTCCACGGGGCTCTGAGCCTGAGGGTTGTCAGTGATGGCATCCTGCGGATCGCTGCCCGCCATCACGCTCAGCATTACAGCGGCGTCTGCCACAGTTCGCGTCATGGGGCCTGCAGTGTCCTGACTGTGGGCAATCGGAATGACACCGCTGCGGGAAATCAGTCCCAGCGTGGGCTTAATGCCAACCACGCTATTGTTGGCAGAGGGGCAGATGATGGACCCGTTGGTTTCGGTGCCCACTGCCAGCAATGTCAGATCGGCTGCGACTGCGACACCGGAGCCAGAGCTGGACCCGCAGGGAGTGTGCAGCGCATTGTAGGGGTTGCGGGCCTGGCCACCACGCGCCGACCAGCCGCTGGATGAGCTTGTGGAGCGGAAATTAGCCCACTCACTGAGATTGGCTTTCCCAAGAATGACGGCACCAGCCTCACGCAGCTGTTGAACCAGAAAGGCGTCCTCTGCCGGTGTGGGGGCAAACAGCAGCGCGTAACTCCCGGCGGTCGTTTTCATGGCATCCGCGGTATCGATATTGTCTTTCAATAGCACCGGCATGCCGTGCAGCGCCGAACGCACGTTGCCGCTGGCGCGCTCCTGGTCGAGACGGGCGGCGATGTCCAGTGCCTCCGGATTCACTTCGATCACGGCCCGCAGGCTGTCGTTGTAGGTGGCGATACGCTGCAGGTAATACTCAGTCAAGGCGACGGCAGTCAGCTCACCGTCCTGCATGGCGTCCTGCAGGATTTCGACATCCGCCCAGGCCGGAACCTGCTCACTGTTGTTGCCTGCAGTCTCGCTGGCATCGGTCGAGCCGACGCTGACATCGCTGCTCTCAACAGTCTCAGATGGCGGCGAGCAGGCTATCAGCAGTGCTGTCGCCCCCATCATGGCGGTTCGCGCCAGCAACAAAGCGTGATACCTGATTCCGCGTTCGATTGCGGGCGGGTGAATCATCGTTGCGGCATTATCAGTCATCATTCACCTGCATGTCAGAGTATTGGATCCAGTGTTTGCTGCTGTATTAATCGTTGGCGCTCATGGCGGCTTCTGCTTCAGCCCGTCGTGCCCCCGCCAGGACGCCTGGCAGTGCATAGTTGCCCTCGTGGCAGGCGTATTCGAATATTTTTTCGTCGCTGGGCCGGGCATTAAACATCAGTTCACCGGTCCACGGCTGTCGGTAAACCGATGGGTCATCCAGTGTAAAGGTGTACAGAATCTCGGTTTCCGAGACCCGTTCGAAGCGCTCGGTCACGGTCAGGTTCTGGGAAGCACCAAACACGCGCTGTTGCGGATGAAAGCCGGTAGTGGTCACGACCAGGGTATCGCCGTCCCAGTGACCCACGGAGTCGCCCATCCACTTGTTCATTTCCGGGCGCAATTCATCATTCAGGCGGATGATACGGGCGTCGTGATTCATCTCGGCCATGATCATCACGTAGTCGTCATTCTGAACGATCTGATAATTATTGTTGTACATCACTGGCAGCATGGGCGGACCAGAGTGGTTGCCAAAGGAGAGCAGGCAGCGCTCAGCCAGCGGCCGGCCCTCAGGGCCGTCATTGGCGCTGACTCCTGGTGGCAGTTCGCGGCGCAGCCGGGCACCTTCTGCAAAGGGAATCTGCCCGTTGGGTGGGTCCACGATGATGGAGGAGCGGGGCTCACCATTGATCACCTGGATGCGGTCGCCGACTTCTTTCCAGAACTCGTTGTAGCCGTCATCGGTATCGCCATCGTCGCCAGCCTGGGCGCCGGCACCGGCCTCGCGATTGGGATCGCTGGGTGCAAATTCGGCATCGATGAATGAGGCATGGTTCTGTTCCATGGCATGCACCTGCTCTGGGCTCAGTACCAGCGTTTCGCCCAGATCGCGGTCGCGGGTCAGCGGAGTCAGTGTTTTATTGCTCCAGACACCCTGCAGATCAGGCTGGCCATTGGCCAGGCGGGGCAGGTCGTCAGATTGGGCATGGCTGAGACCAGCCGGCAGGGTGGCAAGCAGGGACAGTGAAATAGCGGCGGCGCGGAGAGTCATTATTATTTCCCCCGGGATCGTTGGATTTGTCACAGAATTGTGCCAGAACAACACCGATTATTGGATAAAGGTTCCGGGTAAGGCAAGGTCTAATCAAGCATTTGCGGCAAATGGTCGACAATTGGACAAACTTTGCTGCAATTTTATTAAAGCCACTTCCATATCAGGTCGTTATAATCCCAAAGTTTTGTTACTCATAATTCAAATTACAGGAAGGTCGTTTTGAGATCGATTGTTCACCTGACCATTGCCGGTTTGCTTGCCATCCCGTTCAGCCAGCTGGCAGCAGCCCAACCCATTAACGCCGCCGCTACGGAAACCGTTCCCAGACTGGGAGCCGAAACCAGACTGCCTCTGCAACGATTATCGGATGATATAGACATCCGTCTTGATGGTAATCTGGACGACTCTGCCTGGCAGGGACTGACGGGGTACACCGGTTTTGGCGTGGTTGAGCCGGAAACACTTGCACCGGCACCTTACCGAACCAGGCTCAGGGTGTTTTATAACGACCGTGGTATCTACATCGGTGTCGATATGGAACAGCCGTCGGATACCCTGGTGCGCCGCATCACTGCGCGCGACAATCGCGAAGTGAACCGCGACCGGGTGTCCATAACACTGGATTCTTCCGGCGAAGGGCAGTATGGCTACTGGGTCAGTCTCGCACTGGGTGACAATCAGCTGGACGGCACGATTCTACCTGAGCGTCAGTACAACAGTCAGTGGGATGGCGCCTGGTACGGCGCGACTTCAGAAACGGCCAATGGCTGGTCCGCGGAGTTCTATATCCCCTGGGGACAGCTGGCCATGCCATCACGTGATGAAGACCGGGAGATCGGGTTTTATGCCGAGCGTGTTGTGGCCCACCTGAACCAGAACTGGTCCTGGCCGGCCATCGCCAAGTCCGATCCGGTGTTTCTCAGCAACTTTCCGCGGATGCAGCTCGATGGCGTCAACCCCACCCAGCAGTGGAGCCTGTTTCCCTCGGTTGCGTCGACCTATGATGAAATCGACAGTGAGTGGCGGCATCGCACGGGTGCAGATATATTCTGGAGACCATCCACCAACTTCCAGATGACGGCAACCATTAATCCCGACTTTGGCTCGGCAGAAGCAGATGATGTTGTGGTCAACCTCACTGCCAGCGAGACTTTTTTCCCTGAAAAGCGCCTGTTCTTCCAGGAAGGCCAGGAAATCTTTAATGTCACCTCGCGCGCCAACGGCAGTTCCGGCAAGCGCTTCACAATTCTCAATACACGACGCATTGGTGGCCGCCCACGATCGCCAGATCTGGATCCCGGTGAATCGCTGACCGCGCGCCAGCGCATTACCAACGCCGATCTGATTGGTGCGGTCAAAGCCACTGGCCAGCTGGGACGTGTGCGTTATGGTCTGCTGTCAGCGGTGGAAGACGAGACCCGATACAATGTCGGCGGTCAGCGCATTGAGCAGGAAGGTCGCGACTTCACAGCTTTCCGTGTGCTCTATGAGGATGCAGCAGGCGGTGCCGCGTATCGCGGGCTGGGTTACATTGGCACACTGGTGGCACACCCTGACTCTGATGCCGAAGTGCATGCGGTGGACTATCGTTATCTGACCCAGGGCGGTATCTGGAGCTTTGATGGCGCTGTGGTGACCTCCGACTCCGATGAAAACGGCCAGGGTTATGGCACCTTCACCGACATCGTTTACTCACCGCGGCAGGGCTTTAAACACACCCTGAACCTGACCTACCTGGATGACACCATCGACATCAATGACTTTGGTTACCAGGATCGCAATAACGTCTGGGAAGCCTGGTATCGTTTTGAGTGGATCAAGACCAACCTGGGCTGGGCGCGTGATATCCGTGTCAGTCCCTTCCTGCGCTACGAGGAGAGTCTGGACGGTGATCGCACCAACAATGCCGTGCCTGTAATCAGCACGACCATCACGCTGAATAATCTGGACCGGGTCAACCTGAGCTTCCAGCACTTCCCCAAGCGTTATGATGATCTGAACAGTTTTGGCAATGGCACCTTTGCTACCCGTGAGCGTCTGAATGCCAGCGCCAACTACAGCACAAATACTGCTCTGCCGTTCAGCTGGGAAATTGGCTTTGGCCGTTCCGAGGAATTTGCCAGTGGTGACAGCTATCGCTATGACCTGGGGATGAACTGGCGTCCGCTGCCGAACATTAATTTCGCGGCCAATGTTAACTATCAGGATCGTGACGGCTGGTTGTTGCATCAGGGCGGTCAGAACTTTACTGCCTTTGAAACTTCGCAGTGGGAAAGCAACTTCCGTTTTGAGTACTATCTGACCGCCAAGCAGCAGCTCAGTGCGGGTCTGCAGTGGGTAGGCATCAAGGCGCTGGGTGATCGCTACTTCCGCCTGCCTGCGAATGCACCGACCCGCAACCGTGATCTGATCGAAGTGGATCAGCACTCGGCGACACCCGGGGATTTCTCGATTTCGCAGATGAACTTCCAGCTGCGCTACCGTTGGGAGATTGCGCCGTTGTCAGATCTGTTTATCGTCTACAACCGCAACGCCAACCGTCGTGCGGGCCTGTTCGACTTTTCCGATCAGTTTGATGATTCCTGGCAGAACCCACTGGTCAGCCAGCTGGTTATCAAGCTGCGTTACCGCCTCGGTACCTGAGGACTTTGCAGTGCAGCACTGGAGCCCTGATTTGATATCAGGGCTCCAGGTGCCACTCAATAGAATTTCATAGCAGGCGCGCCAGTGTCAGCAGTGCTCTCTCCAGCCGCGCATCCCAGCGCACGGCACAGTTCAATCGCAGGCAATGGCCAAACTTGCCGCTGGCAGAAAACAGCGGACCTGGCGCAAAGCTCACACCTTCATCCATCGCCTGTGCCATCAATGCGGTGGTGTTGATATCTTCTGGCAGCTCCACCCACAGCACAAAACCACCGGCAGGTCGGCTGACCCGGGTATCTTCCGGAAACAGCTGTGTCACCCTGTCGGTCATGCGGGCAATGGCTCGCACATATTCACTGGCTGAGCGCCTCACTTCCCGTTCGTAGTGGCCGTGCTGCAGAATATGCGCCAATGCAAGCTGACCGGGTGAATTAACCGAAACCGTGTTTACAAACTGCAGATAGGTTGCTTCAGCATGGCGTTTGCCAGGAACCAGCCAGCCCACCCGCATGCCAGCCGACAGGGTTTTCGACGATGAAGAACAATAGTAGACCAGACCTTCGGTGTCCCAGCGCTTGACCGGCGAAGGTCGTCTTATATTGAACGACAGGTCTCCATAAATATCATCTTCAATCAGTGGTACCTGGTGTCTGCTCAGGCATTTCATCAGCGCCTGCTTGCGTGCGTCACTCATACATACGCCAAGCGGGTTGGAAAAGTTGGGGACCAGAATGCAGGCTGCGACCTTCCATTTTTCCAGTGCGAGATCCAGCGCTTCTATGGAGATGCCTGTCTCGGGGTCGGTTGGAATCTCCAGGGCCTTCAGCCCCAGCGATTCGATGACCTGCAGCAGCCCGTAATAGGTTGGCGACTCTAGAGCCACGGTATCGCCGGCCTGAGTCAGCAACTTCAGGGCGATGGCAATGGATTCCTGACAGCTGTTGGTGACCAGTACATCGTCAGCGTTAACCAGACATTGCATACCCGCCAGCCTGCGCGCAATCTGCTGACGCAGCTCAGGTGCACCAGGTGGGAATTCGTAACCTGCACAGCGCCTGCGCTGGGTCTTGAGTACGTGATGAAAAGCCTGTTCCACCTGCCGCGCAGGTAGAAAATCAGCGTCTGGTACGGCGGCGCCCAGATTGACAATCCCGGGATCGTTGACGGCCTGGAGTAACTGCAGTACGCGCTCCTGTCCGGTGACTGCGCGTGGCCGGTGGCTGGTGCTTGCCTTCCTCGGCATATCGCGCTGGGCAGGTGGCTGGCGCACAAAATAGCCGGACCGCGGCCTGGCTTCCAGCACGCCTCGCTGCTCAAGCTCACGACAGGCACTGACGGCTGTGGCGATGCTGACTTCCTGCTGAATACTGAGTTTGCGAACTCCTGGCAGCCGGGAACCGACAGGGAAAAGTCCTGCGGCGATTTGTGTCTGCAGTCGGTCTGCCATTTCCAGATAAAGCATAGTAGCTCCAGTGTTACAGTCCAGCGGTACAGATAGGTCTCAGGCCGCCATTACAGATGTGTGAATATCAAAACTGTAACGGTTCAAATTCATTATTTTATATCTGTATTGGTGGTGCCTGTCCAGCTACAGTGGCATGCGTAATAGCACTATGTGCAGGTATGACTCCTGCGGAGGAGAATTGATATGGCATTGGAGCAGATTCTGGCACTTGTCGGGTTTGTGCTTGTCATGACAGGAACACCGGGGCCTAACAATATGATGTTGCTTGCCTCGGGCGCTAATTTTGGTTTTCAACGATCGATACCGCATATTCTGGGAATCACAGTCGGATGTCAGATATTGCTGGTCGCCGTGGCACTGGGGATTGGTCAGCTGCTGCTGCGTGTGCCCCTGGCTGCAGGCCTGCTGAAGGTATTGTGCGGAGTTGCGCTGCTGTATCTCACCTGGTTGCTGGTGCGACCGGCGCCCGCTATTGATGAGTCTGCGCCCTTGAAGGTTAAACGTCCGTTGAGTTTCTGGCAGGCTGCGCTGTTTCAGTGGGTGAATCCCAAAGCATGGATGATGATGATTACGGCTGTGGCAACCTATACACAGCCAGAGGCCATGCTAGACAGTCTTCTGATGATTGGTCTTATGTTTGCCGTAGTCGGTATCCCCTGCATCAGTATCTGGAATCTGTTTGGCGCGTCGCTGCGACGCTTTCTGGCAAATGCAAGACGAGCGCGTCAGTTCAATCTGCTGATGGCAGGGCTGTTGCTGGCCTCCATGTATCCCTTGCTGGTGTGACAGAGCTTGCGAACGCATTAGCACATTGTATGAATTGGCTTATCATCGGCCCGGTTAAACGGAAGTGCTCGATAATCAGGAGGAAAGTGTGGTGAACACAAAGTCTGTGGACTACCTGACACATGCCAATACGATGGCGACCTATAATCAATGGATGAATCAGAAGCTTTACGAGGCCAGCGCCAGCCTGAGTGATGAGCAGCGCAAACAGGACCAGCGAGCCTTTTTCAAGTCCATACACGGTACGCTGAATCATCTGATACTGGCTGACCGAATCTGGATGGGACGTTTTACAGGCAAACCATACGTCGTGCCGTCACTGGACTACATGCTGACTGATTCTTTTGAGGAGCTGCGACAGGCCAGAGAAGCGGAAGATCAACGCATTATTGACTGGGCAGGCAGCCTGGACCGGGAAACCGTTGAGTCAGAGCTGCATTTCACCCCGATGACCAACCCGCAGCCCCGAACCCTGCCGATGTGGCTGGCGCTGACACATTTTTTTAATCATCAGACCCATCATCGTGGGCAGCTCACTACATTGTTATTCCAGCAGGGCATGGACCCGGGTGTGACGGACCTTTTGTATATGCCTGGACTGTCATGAGGAAAGCGATCGGCAGCCGGGGCCGCTGAGACGACTGCGCCCGCCGGCCACCGGGGCCACTATTATCTGCGTGCCGATGCGTTCTTTGAGTGCTGCAACGTGAGAAATGACACCGATCAATTTGCCTTGCTGCTGCAGGCCGGACAGTGTATCCAGTGCGACATCCAGAGCTTCTTCATCCAGAGTTCCAAACCCTTCGTCCAGAAACAGCGAGTCGACCCGCACATTGCGACTGGCTATGCCTGACAGCCCGAGTGCCAGGGCCAGCGACACGATAAAGCTCTCGCCGCCTGACAGGTTCTTTGTTGAACGTGTTTCTCCGGCCTGATAGTTGTCGATGACATTCAGTTCCAGCGGTTGCTCGCGATCACGGACCAGCAGGTATCGATCGGTCATTTTCTGTAATTGCTGATTGGCATGCGACACCATCAATTCAAATGTCAGGCCCTGTGCAAAATTGCGGAATTTCTTGCCGTTACTGGAGCCAATCAGTTCATGCAGGCGTCCCCAGCGTTCGACCTCATCGCGGTGTCGGTCAATCTGTTCTGACAGTGATTGCTGTCGCTGGCGCGCCTCGTCGTTGTCCTTAAGGCGTTGTCGAACAGCGCCGAGTGATTCCCGCAATGAGTTGGCCGTCGTTTCCTCTGCCTGCAACTGCTGTTGTAGAAGCTGTCGTGTTTCCTCACCCGGTTTACTGTTTAGCAGGGCCTCCAGTTCCTCATTGCGACGCCGCAACAGTGCCTTGATGGTTTTGCCTTCGTCCGTTAATGCCTGAATCCGGTCCGCCAGCTGCTTGCGTTCCCGTTCCGGCAACTGGGCCGACAGCAAGGCCTGTTCATTCTCGAATTGCTGAGCAGACAATAATTCGCAGAAATGTGATTCGGCATCATTTAACTGGTGGCACAATCTGTGTACGCTCTTGATTCCAGTTGCGATGCGTCGTTCACAGTCGCTAAGTTGCTGGCCCAGTCGATTCAGGCTTACTTGTGCGGTGTGCAGTGACTGCCGTGCTTTCTGTGTTTTTTCAGTGACAGACTGCTCTTGCTGCTCAACTGATTTGTCACCCAGCAGATCCCGCCGTTGCTGCACAAGATTCTCAAGTTTCAGCTGGCTTGCTTCCAGCTGGCGCTTGATGCTCAGTGCTTCGCGTGCGCCCTCAGTGGCAATCTGCTTTTGTTGGGCGGCATGCAATCTGGCCTGGGCCGCATCAATTTCCTCGAGCGTTTTGCTTAGAGTGGCTTTCTGCTCGATGATTGAGTCGCGACGTGATGCGACTGTGGCACTCAGCCTGTCTTGTTCAGTGTGTATGCCAAGCTCAAGGCACTGGCTTTCGATATGTCTACGTAATTCAGACTGCCTGTGCTGGAGTGCCTCGATCTGCTGCTGCAGTTGCTCCTTTCTGGTGTGCCATGTCACTTCTTTTTTGCCAGCAGTGGAAACGGTTTGAGTACTGTTTTCCAGGGCCTGTTGAGTGCTGTCGATGTCTGCCTGAACTGCGTCCTGATTGATGTCCGGCTGATGACTGGCATAAGGGTGCTGTGTGGAGCCGCAAAGCGGGCAGGGCACATCTTCTTCCAGTTGCGTACGCATGGCTTCCATGTCCAGCACGCGCTGCTGCAATCGCTGCTGCTCCTGCAGTGACTTTAATGTTTTCTGGTGCGCCAGCACCATGGCCTCCGCCTGCTCGCGCTCATGACTGGCGCGAACATGTTCGTTGTTGGCGTTGGCATTCTCCTGCTCGAGTTTCGACACCTGTTCGTCTGAGGATGAGAGTGATTCGATATCGCGGAGCAGATTGGCATGCGCGCCAAGCTTCGCTGTCGCCGCTTCGGACTGCGCCCTAATGTCGGCACTGCTGCTGGCACGGGTCAGTTTCTGGAGGTGTTGCTCTGCGGCGCGTACTTCGCTGCTGGCAAGTTCGTGGACTGCGTCAGCGTCCGCCGGATCCATCTGCAGGATTCTGTCTTTTTGCAGGCCCTTGTCTTTGATGCATTTTGCCAGTTCGTGCTGCTGATGTTCTGCCGACACTCTGGTCTCTGTAATCTGGGTATCCAGAGCATCGACTTTTCGGAACAAGGGACGCATCTTCTGCTCTTGGGCCTCGGCTTCCTGCAGCGCTTCCTCACCGTCTGAGATAAGTCGCTGTTGCTGTTCGATGTCATCCTGCAGTTTTTGCTGCAAGGTTTTGTCGTCAGTCAGTCGCTGTTTCTCGGTTTGCTGCTGACGTCGCAACTCAGTCAAGCCTGTGTATTTAGAGCTGAGTTCCAGCGCCCGGCTGGCTGCCTCCAGCTGGCGTCGGTCTGGCGCGGACGCTGCCTCTCGTTGCTGCCATTGCTGCTGGTCGTGCTGAAGTTGTTCCAGACTGCTGCGCAGCTCTTCACACTTGATATGCCATTGGTATTTCTGGCGCAGAGAATCGATTTGCACAGTTGCAGTCTGCAGCTGCGCGGCAAGCTGCGAGGCTTCATTCTGCAGTCCGGTTTCCTGCTCCTCCGTCAGCAATTGCGTGCCCTGTTGCTCAGCCAGCAAAAGTGCAAGCTGCTGTTTCTTCTCGCTGAGCCGCTCGTGCACCGCCAGGGAGATATCGCCATAGATGGCGGTGCCGGTTATCTTTTCCAGTATCGGCGCGCGGTCATCGGGTGTGGCTCTCAGGAAGGCGGTAAACCCACCCTGGGCCAGCAGCATGGATTGCGTGAACCTGGCGAAGTCCATGCCGGTCAACTCTACAATTCGAGAGCCAACAGTGCTCAACTTGCTGTCGATGATTTTCCCGGACTCTGCATCCACAACTTCATGTCGGGCGGCCTGCAGTTTGCCGTCCGGTTTTTTGCGTGCGCGGTGCTGTGCCCAGAACGCGCGATAGCGACCCTGTTGCGTGCTGAAGGTAATTTCCGCAAAACACTCGCCGCTCTGGCGCGACATGATTTCATTGCTGGAGGCAGTGATGGAACCAAGCCGCGGTGTCTGTCCATAAAGCGCCAGACACATCGCATCAAGCAGCGTGCTTTTGCCGGCACCGGTGGGGCCGATAATGGCAAAAATTCCGTCACTTGTGTAGGCCGGGTCTGTGAAGTCGATTTCCCATTCGCCAAGCAGGGAGTTCAGGTTCTGAAAGCGTATGCCCAGAATGCGCATGTTTATTCAGCCCGCCGATCTGCTGTTTGCATGTCGTTGACGATCTCGCTGTAAAGGCTTCGCAGCTCCTCGCGTTCATCCATCGGAACCTCATGCTGGCTGAGACAACGTTCAAAAACATCCTCTGGTGTCAGTTCATCCAGCGTCTGTTCGTCGTCGCTCTGGCTTAAGGCTCGCTGGACTGCCTGAGGGTGTTTTATCCTCAGCACGGTGAGTCGTCCTGCGCCTATATCGGCGGCGAAGGATTCCAGTTTTTCGCGCAGCTCAGGCTGTCGACGCTGACTGGTGTACACCAGCTCGACCCAGGTGTCGCCAGGCAGTTCCGCGACATCACGCAGGGCATCCTGCAATGTTTCAAGGTCACCGCGGCACTGACGCAGGCGTTGAAAGACTGGTACAGGCAACAACTTCAGCTGCGGTTCGCGGCCCCGGAACTCCAGCAGGCAGACCGACTTTTGCTGGGTCGCCTCACCAAAGCCCATCGGCAGCGGTGAGCCGCTGTAACGGATGTAGGTATTCCCGCCGACAGCCTGAGGTACATGCAGGTGGCCCAGCGCCACATAATCCAGAGATGAAGGGAAGATGTCAGGGCTTACATGTGCCAGCGAGCCGACATACAGATCACGGACGCCATCGTCTTCCACAGTCTGTGCGCCTGCGGTAAACAGGTGGCCCATACCTATGATGGGTACATCAATACCGGTCTCACTCTTTTTCACAGACGTTTCGGTGCTGCCAGGTTCGGCTCGCAGTGTTTCTGCAGCTGCCACAACCTGCTGGTAGTGCAGGGCGATGCCCGACAGCAGTTTCTGCTCCTTGTCGGCCATGGATTCGCCGGCCTCAGATTGTCGAATATCGCGGTCGCGCAGGTAGGGGACTGCGCAGACGATCATCATGGGCTGCTGCTGTGAATCTCTGAGCAGCAGAACTTCTTCTGCCGGATCATCCAGCGCGGCACCAACAACGTGGACATTCAGTGCCTGTAGCAGTTGCCGGGGAGCATTCAGGAATGTGGGTGAATCATGATTACCGCCGATGATCACAATGTGCTGGCACTGTGTTGCGCTGACCCGGCGCAGAAAGTCGTAATACTGCTGCATAGCGCGGTTGCTGGGGGTGGTGGTGTCGAAAATGTCACCCGCGATCAGAAGTACATCAATGAACTCCGTCTCAATGGTGCTGACCATCCAATCCAGCATGCAGTCAAATTCTTCATAACGTTTGTGGCCGTAAAGACTGCGGCCCAGATGCCAGTCTGAAGTATGTAAGACGCGAAGTGTCATGTTCGGGGGTGTTCGTTAATTGGGTGGATTCAGTTTGCCGGTCAGACGCTGCAAATGCCGCTGCAGCTCGTCCTGGCTGATGTCGATGATCTCGCAGACACGGCCATACAGCATGATGGTGGATACAGAACGTCCACCCAGTTCCTGTTGCGTATCATGCAGCACTTTAAGGATTATTCGCTCAACACGGGTCAGTCCATCCCTGACATCGGGGATGGTATCCAACAGATCATCCCTTGGAAAAGCACTCATCCTTGCTCCTGCTTGGCAGTTATCGGTCGTGTCGATTGTTATATCAACGGCTGCAGGGGAAGCGTTGCTGCAGGCCGCTCAGCAGCAGAGACTCTACCAGATAATCGTCCTGCACGTCTGCCTCCGCAGCCTGCTGGCGTACGATCGAGACAATTTCATCAAGGCCCATTGAACCACCTGAAGGGGGACAGAACAGGGTTGCCAGCTCTGCGTTGACGGCAGTGCGGTGGTAGGTGAAAAGTGCAGTCGTGATGTCACTCATACGCTGGATTATGGCTGTATTGGCGGGGTTGCCCTGCTCGACAGACTGGATTTCCTGGTGCAGTTCCAGCCAGGTCAGTGCCTTGACTGGCGCTGCAGCGACAAACAGGCAAACCAGAAATAAGCTCCTCATGATTCGAATACCTCGATTTAATTATTGTTTTACAATAATAAAATATTGTTTTACGATGTCAATAGTGCAATTTTTGTGTTCTGTCCAGGAGGGCATGGCAATGAATCATCTGGTGCGGATAGGCCGTATCAGCAGGCTGATGCAGATCGCCTGCACACTGTATCTGGTGTTGGCGCCCGTGATGCTGCTAGTGATCTGGTTGAGTTTCGAAACACTGGGTCCACGTTGGCAGACACTCCAGCAGCTACCGATCAGACCGGAATATGTCGGCACCCTGAATCTGGTGCTGGGCGCCATGGTCAGTGCACTTCCGCTTGGTCTGATGATGTGGGGTGTCTGGCATTTGCGCATGTTGTTTGGGCAGTTCCGTCGCGGCGAGATCTTTAATGACAGAGCTGCAGCAAACCTGCTGGTGTTCGCACGCATGCTGTTCATCACAGTGTTGATTTCGCCGCTCATCAGCGCGCTGCTCAGCCTGGTACTGACCATGAGTAATCCGCCTGGACAACGGGCGATTACCCTGAGTACGGGCAGCAATGATCTGGGACAGCTGTTTATCGCCGGTCTGTTGTTGGCGGTGGCCTGGGTTCTACGCGAGGGACATCGCATCCAGTCAGAAAACGAGGCATTTGTCTGACAGTGGCGATTATCGTAAACCTCGATGCAATGCTGGCTATCCGCAAAAAGCGATCCAAAGAGCTGGCCGCTTATGTCGGAATAACAGAGCAGAATATCTCGCTGTTGAAGACAGGCAGGGTGAAGGGTATTCGCTTCGCGACGCTGGAAAAGATATGTGAATTTCTTGAATGTCAGCCGGGTGACATTCTTAGGTATGTAGCTGGCGAAAACGAAGCGCCATCAGACGGCGAAGCCGAATGATGGCGCTCGTTGGTGTTTTACAGTGAGGTATTACAGATCAAAACGATCAGCGTTCATCACCTTGGTCCAGGCCGCCACAAAATCCTTGACGAATTTTTCTTTGGCGTCGTCCTGGGCGTAGACCTCTGACAGTGCCCGCAACTGTGAGTTGGAACCGAAAACCAGATCCACGCGGGTGCCTGTCCATTTTACTTCTCCGGACTTGCGATCGCGGGCTTCGAACACATTGTCTTCACCCTTGACCGGCGCCCACTCGAGGTCCAGATCAGTCAGGTTGACAAAGAAGTCATTGGTCAGCTTGCCAGGTGTTTTGGTCAATACGCCGTGTTTGGCGCCTTTGTAGTTGGCGTTCAATACACGCAGTCCGCCCACCAGCACAGTCATCTCTGGTGCGCTCAGTTGCAGCAGCTGGGCTTTGTCGACCAGCATTTCTTCATCTGACACCGTAAACGCGGCGCGGCGATAGTTGCGGAAGCCGTCTGCTTCGGGACGCAGTGGATCGAAAGATTCCGCATCTGTCATTTCCTGAGTCGTATCGGTGCGACCTGGCGCAAATGGTACAGCAATGCTGTGACCGGCATCCTTGGCAGCCTTTTCAACGGCAGCGCTGCCGCCCAGTACAATCAGGTCAGCCAGTGAGACCTGTTTGCCTGACTGTGAACTGTTGAATTCAGACTGAATGGCTTCCAGTTTGCCCAGCACTTTGGCCAGTTGTTCCGGCTGGTTTACTTCCCAGTCTTTCTGGGGTGCCAGGCGGATACGCGCACCGTTCGCGCCGCCGCGCATGTCGGAACCACGGAAAGTTGAGGCAGAAGACCATGCTGTGTAAACCAGCTCGGAGACGGTCAGACCGGAGCCTAGAATCTTCGCCTTGAGATCAGCAATGTCCTTGTCGTTGATAAGCTCGTGATCAACTGCAGGTACCGGATCCTGCCAGATCAGGTCTTCGGCTGGCACTTCCGGCCCGAGATAGCGAGACTTCGGCCCCATGTCACGGTGCGTCAGTTTAAACCAAGCTCGCGCGAAAGCATCGGCAAACTCTTCCGGGTTCTTGTGGAAGTGCTGGGAGATTTTGCGGTACTCAGGATCTTCCCGCATGGCCATGTCGGCCGTCGACATCATGATGCCGACTTTCTGTGATGCATCTTCGGCGTCGGGTGCCTTGTCTTTGTCAGCCAGGTTCTTGGGCTGCCACTGGTTAGCGCCAGCCGGACTCTTGGTCAGTTCCCATTCATAACCGAACAGAACATCGAAGTAGCTCATGTCCCACTTTGTCGGCGTGGGCGTCCATGCACCTTCCAGTCCGCTGGTTATCGCATCGCGGCCTTTACCGCTTTTGTAGCTGCTCTTCCAGCCCGTGCCCATCTGCTCGATCGGCGCTGCTTCCGGCTCAGGACCAACATGGGAGGGGTCACCGGCACCGTGGGTTTTGCCGAAGGTATGACCGCCAGCGGTCAATGCAACGGTTTCGTAATCGTCCATGGCCATGCGCTTGAAGGTCTCGCGGATGTCTTTGGCAGAAAGCAGCGGATCAGGATTGCCATCCGGGCCTTCCGGATTTACGTAGATCAGACCCATCTGCACGGCAGCCAGGGGGTTTTCCAGCTCGCGCTCGCCAGAATAACGGCTGTTGGGTTTGTCACTGGTGGCCAGCCACTCGTCTTCCGCACCCCAGTAGATATCTTCTTCAGGTTGGTAGATGTCGGCGCGACCGCCGGCGAAGCCGAATGTTTTGAATCCCATCGATTCCAGTGCAACATTACCAGTAAGGATGTACAGGTCAGCCCAGGAAAGTTTGTTGCCATACTTCTTTTTGATCGGCCAAAGCAGGCGACGGGCTTTATCCAGGTTGCCGTTGTCGGGCCAGCTGCCAAGCGGTGCGAAACGCTGCGCGCCAGTGCCAGCACCGCCGCGGCCATCACCCATACGGTAGGTGCCAGCACTGTGCCAGGCCATACGAATAAAAAACGGACCATAGTGACCGTAGTCAGCCGGCCACCAGTCTTTGGAGTCGGTCATTAAGGCTTCGAGGTCTTTCTTGACAGCTGCCAGGTCGAGTGACTTGAATGCATCAGCATAGTTGAAGTCATCGCCCAGTGGATTCGATTTCGGCGAGTGTTGATGCAGGATGCCCAGGTTCAACTGGTTGGGCCACCAGTCCTGCACTCCCGTGCCTTTGCCGCCCATCTGGGTGCGGGAGCCGTGCATCACGGGGCATTTGCCAGCGCTGTTTTCGTTTTGACGGTCCATAACTCACTCCATTGTTCTGCATGAATTGTTTGAGGGTGATGTCTTGTACTCAAGCACTATAGCGCGCTTTGCTTGATATAGAGAATCTTGTTTTTGCAATAAATCGATAGAAAATATGTATCGATTGGGCCGTCAGAACGCATTCACGTTTCGGCCCTACAAGACACTACGAGCTAATGTTCCGGATAGATGATGTGCGCCAGAGCGATTGTTCAGATGTCAGAGCGCCGGCCAGCCTGCGATGGCTGGCGGCGTTCGCGGAGTGTGGCGGTAAGATTACGCCAGCGACTTGATGGTATTCAGCTTGTCCTGCAATGCGGCCACGGAGCTTTCCACAGCGCGCTGTCGTTCACGCTCGGTAGCCACGATTTCTGCCGGGGCGTTGTCGACAAACCGTGCATTGCCCAGTTTGCCATTGATCGCCTGCAGGTTTTTCTCCAGTTTCGCTATCTCTTTTTCAAGTCGCGCGATTTCCACATCCTTGTCGATCAGGTCAGCCAGTGGTACCAGAATCTCCATGTCCTGATACAGCTGTGTGGCGCTGACCGGTGCCGATTCGCCTGCCCGCAATGCACGCAGCTCCGACAGTTTTGCCAGTTTCAGCAGGTTGGCCAGATTTTCATCAAGACGTCGGCGGTCCTGCTCGGTGGTGTTGCCCAGCAGCGCCGGGAACTGTTTGCCAGGGGCGATATTCATCTCGCCGCGAATATTTCGAATACCAATGATCACGCCCTTGACCCAGTCGATGTCGGACTCTGCCTGAGGATTGATCAAGGCATTATCCACGGCCGGATAGGCCTGCAGCATGATACTGGTGTTGCTGGTTTCGATGCCGATCAAGGTGGCGATCTTCTGCCAGATTTCTTCGGTGATAAATGGCATCAGCGGGTGCACCATACGCAGGCTGGTTTCCAGCACTGTCAACAGGGTCAGGCGGGCAGCGCGGGCCTTCTCCGGCTGATTGTCGGCATCCCAGAGCACGGGCTTGGACAGCTCCACATACCAGTCACAGTACTCGTTCCAGAAGAAGTCGTAGATGGTCTGTGACATCAGGTCAAAACGGTAGTTGCCCATGTGATCATGTACCTGGGCGACGGTCTGCTGCAGACGCGAAAGAATCCAGTGATCGGCCAGGCTCAGATTTGGATCGTCGCGCAGTGTGGCCACATCAGAGGCAGAAAACTGAATTCCCTTCTCTTCGGTGTTCATGATCACGTAGCGCGAGGCATTCCAGATCTTGTTGCAGAAGTTGCGGTAACCCTCCATGCGGCTGACATCGAACTTGATGTCACGGCCGGTGGATGCCAGCGAGTAGTAGGTGTAGCGAAGCGCATCGGTGCCATAACCGGTAATGCCATCCGGGAACGACTCACGGGTAAACTTCTCGATTTTCTTCTCGAGCTGCGGCTGCATCAGGCCTTCTGTACGCTTGGCAACCAGATCATCCAGGCTGATACCGTCGATCAGGTCGATCGGGTCCAGCACATTGCCTTTGGACTTGGACATCTTCTGTCCGTTTTCATCGCGGACCAGGCCGGTGATGTATACCTTCTTGAACGGGATCTCGCCGGTGAATTTCAGTGTCATCATGATCATCCGGGCTACCCAGAAAAAGATGATGTCGAAACCGGTGACCAGTACATCGGTCGGATGGAAGGTTTTCAGGGTTTCCGGGTCATCCGGCCAGCCCAGCGTTGAGAAGGTCCACAGTGCAGACGAGAACCAGGTGTCCAGCACGTCTTCATCCTGCTGCAGGGCCAGGTTCTCAGGCAGTTTGTACTTTTCCCGCACCTGGGCTTCGCTGCGTCCGACATAGATCTTGCCTTCGGCGTCATACCAGGCCGGTATGCGATGTCCCCACCATAGCTGACGTGAAATACACCAGTCCTGAATGTCGCGCATCCAGGCAAAATAGGTGTTTTCCCAGTTCTTTGGCACAAATTCAATATCGCCGTCCTCGACCGCCTTGATGGCTGGTTCGGCCAGCGATTTGACTGCCACATACCACTGGTTAGTCAGGTAGGGCTCAATGACCACGCCGGTTCTGTCGCCGCGTGGTACTTTTAATTTGTGTGGCTCGACCTTGGCGAGCAGCCCGGCGCTTTCCATATCAGCCACGACCTGCTTGCGTGCATCAAAGCGGTCCATACCACGATAGGCCTGTGGCGCATTGTCGTTGATGGCGGCATCGATCGTGAAAATATTGATCATTTCCAGGTCGTGGCGCTTGCCAACTTCATAGTCATTAAAATCGTGGGCGGGCGTGATTTTTACGCAGCCAGTACCAAACTCCGGATCGACGTAATCATCCGCAATAATTGGTATGCGTCGATCGCAAAGGGGCAGGTCTATCCATTTGCCGATCAGTGACTTGAAACGCGGATCTTCCGGATTGACCGCAACTGCGGTGTCACCCAGCAGCGTTTCCGGGCGCGTGGTGGCGATGGTGATAAAGGTCTCGCCATTGTCGGTTGTGGCACCGTCCGCCAACGGATAATTGAAGTACCAGAAAAAGCCGTCTTCTTCCTCATTGATCACTTCCAGATCAGAAACCGCCGTGTGCAGTTTCGGATCCCAGTTAACCAGACGATTGCCGCGATAGATCAGACCCTCGTCATAGAGGCGGACAAACACTTCTTCCACGGCCGCAGACAGCCCTTCGTCCATGGTGAAGCGTTCACGTGTCCAGTCGATGGAACCACCCAGGCGGCGGATCTGCTGCGTGATGATGCCGCCGGACTCTTCTTTCCACTTCCAGACTTCATCAAGAAACTTGTCGCGACCCAGCTCAGTGCGTTTGACACCCTCGCGTTCCAGACGACGTTCGACCACCATCTGGGTGGCAATGCCTGCGTGGTCGGTACCCACCTGCCAGAGGGTGTTGCGCCCCATCATGCGGTGGTAACGGATCAGTGCATCCATGATGGCATTCTGGAAACCGTGACCCATGTGCAGGCGACCTGTGACGTTCGGGGGCGGTATCACAATACTGTAGGAGTCGCCTTCGCCGCTGGGGGCAAAGTAGTTACGCGATTCCCAGGTCTGGTACCACTGTTGTTCGATGTCTTGGGGCTGGTAGGTCTTGTCCATGGATGCTCGGGGGGTCTCTGCGATGGCTCAATGTCGGAAAGCCCGGGATTATACCTGATGCAGTGCCACATTTGCAGCGATCATCCGGTTTGCTGCAACCCGTATTGATCGGCTCCGGCCTTGGGATGCCGGGGGTAGTTGCTCTGGAGACGCCCGTGAACCCATCCGTGGGGGGCTCGTCGCCAGCCATCCCTGGCTGGCGGCGCTCCACGCAGCTACCCCCGGCACCCCAAGGCCTCAGTGCCATCCTGCAAAGCACGGAGGCCATCCGCCGTCAGACCGTGAAATCTTCAGCGGTATCACTGCACCGGGTATGCTTTTAACCTGGCGGGCACAAGGCCGCTAGGGTGTCATGCGTCATTGGCGGCTATTGCTCCTGAAAAACCGGCATGACCGCCATCCATGGCGGCCAGATGTATTCACGGGCGTCCCCAATGCAGACTTACCCCGTTCCCTTGGGGCCGGACCGGATCGAAGCCATCCAGGAGGGACGGGGTTGCGTAAAATCTGATAGATAATGGCTACCGGTTGTTGATTGGAGAGCGCGGGGGATTTGTGAATCGATTGGGTGTTTTTGCTCGGGTGGCTGCCTTGTGGCTGCTGGTGTATGCGGCGCCGGTGCATGCTGAGATTGATCATCAGGCCTGGACGGCGTTGCTGCAGGAGCATGTGCGGGTGATTGATGGCGGGCAGGCGACTCAGGTCGATTACCAGGGTATGAATGATGACAGGGCGGCGCTGCGGGCTTATCTGGATGCGCTGGCGGCTGTCTCGCGTGAGGTTTTTGAACAGTGGGCGCAGGATGAGCAGCTGGCGTTCTTGATCAACGCCTACAATGCCTGGACTGTGGAGCTCATTCTGACCGAGTATCCGGACATCGACTCCATTCGCGACATTGGTGGCTGGTTCGGCTCGCCCTGGGGTCAGGATATTGTCGAGCTGTTTGGTGAACGCTACACGCTGGACAATGTCGAGCACGACATGATTCGCGGCTGGAATCGCTATAATAATCCGTTGATTCACTTTGCGGTCAATTGCGCCAGCATCGGCTGTCCGGCGCTTCGCAATGAGGCGTATACCGGTGAGCAGCTGGCTGCACAGCTGGATGAGCAGACGCGACTGTTCCTGGCAGACCGTTCGCGCAATCGAATCGAGGACGGCCGTGCCCGCGTCTCAGTGATCTTCCGCTGGTATCCTGAGGATTTTGAGCAAGGCTGGATGGGGTATCAGAGGGTGGGTGAGTTCCTTGCCGACTACGCCTCAGCGCTGGGCGCGACAGCAGAGCAGGCTGATGCACTCCTGAGCGGCGATATGGCTATACGCTATCTGGATTATGACTGGGCCCTGAATGATATTCCGGGTTCGTAACAAACTTTGTAACTTTCAGCCAAGCTCAATCACAGTGCCATCTGCAGCGCGGGCATCCTCAGCATCATGCGTCACCAGGATGGCAGGCAGACTGGCATCGCGCAGGGTCTGAAACACATGCTGTCGAACTTCCTGGCGCAGATGACTGTCCAGCCGAGAAAAAGGTTCATCCAACAGCACAGCGTGCGGATTGGACAGTAGCAGCCGCTGCAATGACACGCGTGCTTTCTGGCCACCGGATAGCGTGGCGGGATCGCGCTCAGCAAAACCCGCCAGACCCACATTCTCAAGTGCCAGTTCGACGCGTGCTGATCGATCCGGTACGTCGGCAGGCAACGCAAAGGTAAGGTTCTGCGCAACCGATAGATGCGGAAACAGCAAAGGGTCCTGGAACAACAATCCCACTTTGCGCTGTTCAGGCGGCAGCCCGTTCAGACAGCGTTCGCCCAGCCATATCTCACCCTTAGCCTGAAATTCCGGCGCAAGAAAGCCGGCAATGTATGCCAGCAGCGAGGACTTTCCGGCGCCGGATGGACCCATGACAGTCAGTGTGGCGCCGGGTTCGATCTGTGCATTGATTTGCAGAAGGCGCTGACCTTTGAGGGTGATTTCAATATCCTGCAGGCGCAGGGTCATGCCAGTCATGTCAGTGAACCTCGCATCGCCTTTCGATGGCGCCAGATAATTCGTGGCAGTGCCAGTGCCAGCGCGAAACCCAGCATGGGGAGCAGTGTCTGCATCAATGCCCATACTGCAATGGGGCCGCGTGTCCCACCCGAAGCCAGCGCGACCGCTTCGGTCGTCAGTGTGCTGACCCGTCCTGCACCTGTCAATAAAGTTGCCAGGTACTGACCGATGCTCACAGCAAACCCGACAGCACAGGCAGTGGCTATTGGCGCGAGCAGCAGCGGTAACTTGATCTGCCACCAGACACGCATGGGTGAGGCGCCCAGCGCCGCAGCGAGTTGCTGCCAGCGCGGGTCCAGGCGTCGGTAGGGGTCCGCCAATGTCAGATAGACGTAGGGCAGCACAAACAGACAGTGGGCAAATCCGACAACCAGCAATCCTGGCTGCCAGCGCAGCTGTTCCAGCATCAGCGTCAGGCCATACAAAAATGCCACCTGAGGCACCAGCAGCGGAATATATATGGCCCAAAGTAATCGTTGTGGTGCCAGGCCGCGTCGGGATTCGTATTCCAGTGCCGCCAGCACAAGTGCCACGGTGAATAACACCGATGTCAGGCCCAGCAACAGCGTATTGCCCAACGGCGTGTTGAGCACACTGCCCACACTCTGCCAGTGCTGAATTGTCCATGCTGTTGGCAGATTGTCCGGAAAGCGCCAGAGTCCTGCGAATGCCTGCAGGCAGAGAACCAGCAGACTGAGCATCAACGTGCCAAGCGTCACTAACAGCGTGCTGCGGCCAATAAAATTGACTGTCGCCTGCCCCCGTCGACGGATGCCACGCAGACTCAGTTGTCTAAGTAGCGGTTTCAGCAGCCGCTCCGCTATCAGCCAGATGGCAATGGCTGACAGCGTGACCGTCAGCTGCAACAGCGCCGCTGCCGATGCCAGCATACGGGTTGTCAGGTCGGAGTCAGCGAACCAGCCTACGATGCGGACGCTCAGCGGCGGTGGCAAAGACGGGCCCAGAATCAGCGCCACATCGACGGTGGCGGAGGCGAAGGCGATAACGGCAAACAACGGAAGTCGCAGCAGCGGGTAGAGAGCAGGTGCCACGGTCCACAGCCATGCGTAGACCGGACGGTATCCCAGTGTCCGTGCCATGGCGACACGTTGGTCCGCCTGCAACTGTGGCAGTACGGCCAGTGCCATGAGTAACAGGAAAGGGATTTCCTTGAGAACAAGTCCCGCCATCATCGACAGGCCCAGCGGATCGTTGAGGATCAGCAGATCAGGGGGACGTTGCCAGCCACTCAATTCCGGTGACAACAGGCGCAGTGCAAGCCCGGAAGGTGCAATCAGGAAGGCCAGACCGAAGGCGGCTGCCGCATGGGGTACTGCGAGCAGTGGCGCCACCAGTTGGCGCATGATCCGCGCCCATCGGGTGCCGCTGACTGCAGCAAGAAACAACATGACCAGCAGCAGGGCCAGCATTGGTGTGATGACGCCGGCGGCAAGACTAAGTGCAACACTATGGCCTATGCCTGGCACTTCCAGCAGTTCGCGCCAGACAGACAGGCCGGGATCTGTCAGACCCAGGACGGGCAGGTAGCCGAAGGCTGGCAATACCACGGCGGCCAGTCCCAATAAAACGGGAATGACCAGTAAAATGACCATCAGTGCTGGCGCAGCTCTCAGCATTTCAGCCGGCCCTGTTGTGCTTAGACTGTTTCATTGACACCGAAGAGCCTTCAGCGGCTGACATAACGCGCCATCCAGGCTGCCTCCAGCGCGTCCATCCAGCTGGGGTGCGGCTCCTGCAGTGCGGTCGTGCCCGTCATCGCTGCAGGGGCTGCAGGGTGTGACTGGCGTGTCGCCGCGAATTGATCCTGCCATTGCTGCGACAGGACAGTTATATCGATAACGGCTGTGCCACCCATGTGATCGGGATCCTGCGCGCGCAACTGGGCCTCGGGTGACAACAGAAAGTTGGCTGCCACCATCGCGGCAGCCTTGTGGCTGGCGTTGAATGGGATCGCGAGGAAACTGACATTCGCCAGTGTGCCACGTTGGGGCAGGTGCGTACGGACGCTGTCCGGCAATTCACCGCGCGCCACACTGTTGACCGCTTCAGTCGGATTAAAAGAAATCGCCAGCGCAATTTCACCGTCGACCATCAGGCGGCGAAGCTCCGCCCCGTTGGCAGGGAAATTGCGACCCTGGCGCAGCAGATTGGGATGCAGGGCGTCCAGGAAATCCCAGAGAGGGGCAGTGACCGCATTGAAATCGCTGTCACCAACAGGCGTATACAACACCGATGTGTCTGACACCAGCTCCAGCAATGCCTGCTTTAAAAACGTTGTGCCCAGAAAGTTTGGCGGCCGGGGGTAGGTGAATTCGCCTGGGTAGCGTTCTGCCCAGTCGAGCAGCTCGCTCACACTGACAGGCGCCGAAGCCACATAGGCGCTGTCGTAATAAAACACCAGATGCGCCCGCAGCCAGGGCGACTCATACCCGTCCACTGGTACGGTAAAGTCAGATCTGACATCAGGATTGGCATCGGCATTGACCAGTGCGTAGTTTGGCAATTGTTCAGCCCAGGGGCCAAACAGCAGGTCATTGTCCTTCATGCTGGCAAAATTCTCACCGTTCAGCCACAACAGGTCCACTGCGCCGCGATCTGAATTGCCTGCCTGTTTTTCCGCCAGCACTCGAGCGACGGCATCCGCTGTATCGCTCAAACGCACATGCGTCATATCAATGTCATGGCGTTCCGCCAGTTCGCTGGCAACCCAGTTCAGGTAGGTATTGGTCTGCTGATCACCACCCCAGGCATAAAAATACAGTGGCCGATTGCGAGCCTGATCCTCCACCGCCGTCCAGTCTGCCGGGTCAGCTTGCTGGCCATGGGCCAGCGCCGTGAAAAGCATACAGCCGACCAAGGTCCGTGACTTGTGTTTCGCTAAGCGTCGGAGCGGTTTTGAGAGCAGTTCAGTCAACGCTGTCGTTTTAAGATAGAACGTCATCAGCTATTCAGCTCTCAGGATGTCTGATGTGTGGGTATCATCTGCAGGCGACGCCCGAGTCGTTGTCTGCGCAGGTCGTGCAGCACTGTTTCCAGGTGGTCGCGAAAAAAAGCGTCGCAGCCGATACACAAATTGCTGTAATCACGTCCGTCGGGCGTGTGGGTGTAGCAGTTGGCGAGATACTCACTGACTGACTGGCCCTGGGTAAGGCCCATGCGCTCAGGTTTGCCGGCATTGATGGCTTCAAATACCGGGTGTCCGGCCAGGCTGTCGAGAATGTCTGTCAGTGGTTCCTCTGTCAGGTTGCCCAGCGCCCGAGCGGTTTTCAGACAGCAGGGGAACACATTGCCATCGGGGTCGATCGAGACTTCAGATCCGTTATAGCCGTACTCCAGAAAACCCAGTCCACCCGACCAGGCGTTACAGAAGTTGTCCTTGATGGTGGCTTTGGACAGGCTGTTCTGCCAGGCACGCCCGCGAGGCCAGATCTTGCCAATCCAGGCATCATCGGTTGCACCAAACATGCTGTATACCGGCGGGCCCTGGCCGTCCAGGTCGCGACGCTTGTCATGCTCTGCGACGCTGATCATGCCGGCAGATTCGAACATCTCGCGAAGCTTCGCAGCCAGCTCGAGCTTCTTGTCACCCTGCATGCCGACATGATAATCGTCGATACCTGCTGCAGAAACCGACCATACGCCGCGACTCAGTAGTTCGTCGAGTATCTTTTCAGTCAGCAGGTCGCCGGTGGTCTGCACGATGACCTTGACGCCACCGTTGTTGCGGTACTTGTCGCGGATGGCTTCAAGAGCTGGATATAACACGCGCTCCCGCACTGGGTCGGTCAGCACGTCGCCGCCCGAAATGATGATTCTGCCGGTGCGCAGCTTGAACCCGCTGGGCGTGCTGTCGTCCGGTGTATCGCGGTCGAGGTACTGCATGGTCTCAGGAAAATTGCTGATAATGGCCGGTGCGCTTCGCAATGCCTCGTTCACCACCTCGTCCAGTTCTTCGCGCACGTAGGGACGGAAGCGTTCTTCATAGCAGTGTTTGCAGCGTCGATGACAATGCCAGCAAAGTACATAGTAGATGGATTCCATCGATTGCTCCTGCTTGTTGTTTGCTAATGCTTGTCGTTTACCAGTGCTCAATCGCCTGTGTCCTGTGTTGTCTCAGGAAATTACGCTGCCGGTCAGCCGCTGGATGGTGGTCGATAGGCCGCCGGTGCTGTGCTGCGGTTGTTTTGCACAATGCCCAGCAATACCAGTGGCACAACAATCATCAAGCTGCCAATGACAAACCAGATATCAGGTGCCTCGGCAAACCAGATCCAGCCAATCACAATGGCCCAGATCAGACCGGTGTATTCGGCACTGGTTACCTGGTTGGCATCCACTGTCCGGTAGGCCAGCAGCACCGTCAGGCTATATATCAACATCAGGATGCCGGAACTCAGTGCATAGCTGACAATATCCAGGCGCCAGCCGGGTGCCGAGAAAAACCATTCCCAGGCGAACAGTAACAGCGCCGGGGGCACCATCAAAAAATGGCTGACAAACAATTTGTGCACGGTGGATTGATCTTTCGGCAGCAAGCGCACCAGCACCGCATTGACGGCCAATGCCAGTGCGCTTCCCAGCGCTGCCAGTGCGCCCCAGTTAAAGTCGATTGGCCGCAGAATCACCAGCGTGCCAACAAAGCCACTGACGACTGCAAGCATACTCAGCGGTGTGAGTTTTTCGCCGAACAGCATTACCGCCAGCACCATGACCATCAGGGGAGCCACATAAAACACCGCATTGGCCGTTGCCAGCGGCAATGTGGTCAACGCCACGACCATACAGAATACACCCAGCAGGGCCGTCAGTGAGCGCACAAGATGCACCTTGAGCCCTGCAAATGGCGCCCTGTGGTTGAACTGCCGATAAAAGGGAAGCAGCAGTAGCAGCGTGATCAGTGTTCTGATTACGATAAACTGAAAGATGGGTGCGTCGCTGCCCATCAGCTTCACGATCACGTCCGAAAGCACGGCGAGTGCGTTGCCGACGATCAGCAAAATCATGGCGCTGCGCAGGGTATGCCCTGACATGCTCCGAATCCCCGAAAATAATGATTAAGGTCGCCAGACGCACTGCCACCCTGGAGTGCGTCTGGTTCAGAAAGTGCCGGCTCTTGTGTGCTGTGTCAGGCTTTCTGTTGACGCAGGTATTCAACCAGCAGCGGAACCGGACGTCCGGTTGCGCCTTTTAACGCGCCGCCAAACCAGGCCGTGCCAGCGATATCCAGGTGTGCCCACTGGAATTTTTCAGTGAACCGCGACAGGAAGCAGGCCGCTGTGATGGTGCCGGCTTTGGGACCACCAATATTGGCAATATCAGCAAAATTTGAGTCCAGCAGGGCCTGGTATTCATCGCTCATGGGCAGGCGCCAGACGGTATCCAGCGTGGTCTGACCAATCTTGAACAGCTCATCAGCCAAAGGGTCATGGTTGCTCAGCATGGCGGTGTTGACGTCGCCAAAGGTGGCCACGGCCGCGCCCGTCAGCGTTGCAACATCGATGACAGTTTTGGGTTTAAAGCGCTCTGCGTAGGTCAGTGCATCACACAATACCAGTCGGCCTTCTGCATCAGTGTTGAGAATCTCGATGGTCTTGCCGGACATGCTGGTAACGATATCGCCAGGTTTGGTTGCCCGGCCACTGGGCATGTTTTCAGCAGCAGCAATCACTGCCACAACATTAATCGGCAGGTTGAGTTCTGCCACGGCTGTCATTGTACCTATTACTGAGGCCGCACCGCACATGTCGAACTTCATTTCGTCCATGCCCAGTCCTGGCTTCAGGCTGATGCCGCCAGTGTCGAAGGTGATGCCCTTGCCAACCAGACAATAAGGTCGGCTGTTGGCTTTTGTGGTGCCTTTATGTTCGATGACAATCAGGCGGGACTCCTGATCAGAGCCGTGACCCACTGACAGCAATGAACCCATACCGAGCCGCTCCATCTGCTTCTCGGTTAGCGCTTTGACTTTCAGTGACTTGTACTTCAGGCCCATTTCTGTGGCGCGCTGCGCCAGGTATGACGGTGTGCAGATATTTCCAGGCAGATTGCCCAGCTCTCTTGTCACACTCATGCCGGCACTGATTGCCTGGCCTGCCTGCAGGGCCTGATCCAGCGACTTTTTGGTGCTGCCCGTAGGTGCTGCAATGCCAACCGATTTCAGACTCAGTGGCGGGGCTTTTTTGCTTTTGGTCTGGTCATAACGGTACTGGGCATTGCCCAGTTCCATGGTCAGCTGTGTGACAGACCACTCGCCATCGCGCTCCTTGACTGGAACCTGTGCCAGCGCAACCAGGGCCGATTTGGCGGGTGTTTTGTTCAGAGCCTGGGCGGCGGCGCGGACCGCCTTGCGCCAGACTTTGGCCTCCGCCGGCGCACTCTCGCCAACGCCGACCAGCAGCAGTCGATCCGTCAGTGAGCTGTCTGCAACCGGCACCAGCAATGTCTCGCCAGCTTTGCCTTTAATGTCGCCGGCTTTGTGCAGTGATTTGATCAGTGCGGCCAGCTTGTCGTCCAGCGGGATATCCTGGGCCAGCAGGCCGGTTTTTTCGCATACGCCCAGTACCAGGCAGTCGTGTTTTTTGCCCAGATTCTTGTCGGCGAGCAGCTGAAATTTCATAGAAGTTTCCTGAAAAGTGCGTTATCAAAAGGGTAACTGCCTGACATGCTAGAGAATTACAGGCGGCATGGCAATAAGTGTACTTTAGTGCCCCAGACGATTAAAATTGGCGCCTCATTTTATCAGCAGGCAGCATGGAGCGGTTATGGCACGTGTCAAAATAAATATGCCGGAAGAATTCCTGTTTAGCATGGAGTATCCGGTGCGCTTCAGCGACCTTGATTACGCCCGCCACCTCAACAGTGTTGCCATGGTTCACATCCTGCATGAAGCGCGTCTGCAACTGCTGGCCAGCCTCGGACTGACCGAGTCGAATATTTTCGGGCTGGGGATGGTGGTTACCGATATGGCCATTGATTACCGTTCGGAATCGTTTGCCAAGGATGTGCTGGTGATTGAGGTTGGAGTCGGTCGGTTTAACAAATACGGTTGTGATATCTGCTTTCAGATCACCAACTCCGCGCTGGATCGGGTAGTCTGCAATGCCAAGCAGGGCGTAGTGTTTTTCGATTTTGACAAGCACAAGATCGCTCCAGTGCCGCCTGCCTTCAAAACTCTGGTGGGCGAGAGTGAGCTCTAAGCGGGACGCTGCCCAGTGATCCTGTTTCGCTACCTTGCGCGTCAACTGCTGCAGGTCACTGCGGCCGTCACACTGATTCTGTTGGTAGTGTCTTTTACGTCACGATTTCTGCAGTATCTGGGCGATGCCGTTGCCGGGCAGATGACAACCGATATTCTGCTGCTGCTGATGTCGTTCCGGCTGCCCGAGTTTCTCACCATCATCGTACCCTTCGCGTGGTTCCTCGCTGTACTGCTGACTTATGGCCGCATGTACGCCGAGAATGAACTGGTTGTCCTGCATGCCTGTGGATACAGTCGCCGCCGGCTGCTCGGCGTGACTACCCTGATTGCCTTGATACTGGCGACGCTGATGGGTCTGCTGAGCCTTTATGCAGCACCGGCAGGTCTGCAACAGACCGAGCGATTGCGTCAGTCGCAGCAGGAACTGACCGAAATAGACCTTATCGTTGCCGGACAGTTTCAGGAGTTCAACCGCGGACAGCGGGTAACCTACGCAGAAACGATTTCCGAAACCGGCCAGGGCCGCCAGCTCAACAATACCTTTGTGGTTGTCAGGGACCCAACGCCGCCGGAAGGTGAGTCCGGTCTGCGAGTGATGATTGCAGAAACCGCCCGACCCGTGCTCGACGAACCCAGCGGTCGTCGCTTCATGCTGCTGGAAAACGGCGTGTTTTATGACGGCACGCCAGGTCAGGCAGACTACACCATCACTGATTTTGTGCAGCAGGGGATACTGCTGCCAGAGCAGGTGGGTATTGCGCCAGTACTGGAAGAAAAAGCCCTGCCGACGCTGGCGCTGCTTGGTTCGCCAGACCTGGCCTATCAGGCGGAACTGCAGTGGCGCATTTCTGTGGTCCTGCTGCTGCCCATTCTGTCCTTGATTGCGGTGCCGCTGAGCAAGGTCGAACCGCGTCAGGGGCGTTTTGCCAGACTGGTGCCCGCTGCATTGCTGTATGGTATCTATTTCATGCTGTTGCAGGTGTCCCGCGACGCCATCGAAGAAGGTGAGTTGCCGGTACTGGTCGGACTCTGGTGGGTACACCTGATATTTCTCGCCGGTGGTCTGTGGCTGATGCTGCGCGGTCGGCCCAGGTCCGGGGGAGCATCTCGTGCCGTGTCCGGCGCGGAGGGACAGTCCTCATGAGCATGCTGTCCCGATACGTGACCCGAACGGTGCTTGGCGCAATGCTGATTGTGCTGGGCCTGATTACGACGATTGATCTGATATTCACGCTGGCTGACGAGCTGGGCAGTACCAATCAGTTTTACACGGCGGCAAATGCCTTTGCCTACGTGATGAAAACCCTGCCAACCAGCGTTTACGAGCTGCTTCCCTACATTGCTCTGGGAGGCGCGATTATCGGGCTGGGTGTGCTGGCTTCCAGTCAGGAGCTGCTGATCATGCAGGCGGCCGGTGTCAAGACGCACACACTGATAGGCTGGGTGATGATTCCGGTGCTGGGTGTCATGTTGTCTGGCCTGGTCCTGGGTGAATGGGTGGCGCCGACTCTGCAGCAACAGGCGCAAAGTGACCGTGCCATGACCATGAGCGGCGGACAGGCGATCAGCAGTGATGAAGGTGAATGGCGCAAAATTGGTGATCAGTTCATTCACATCAATGCCATTGCGCCGGGCGGGCGCGAGCTGTTTGGTATCACCATTTTTTCCCTGAACGCCGAGCGCCGGGTAACAAGCAGCCGCTTTGCGCAGCGTGGTGAATATGTCGACACCGATGGTCAGTCCTACTGGCGTCTTTATGATGTGCAGCAGACTGTATTCGGCGACACTCAGTTACAGGGCAGTCGCCAGCCGGAGTATCGATGGGACGTTGATATGTCGCCGGAACTGCTAAGCGTGTTGCTGGTCCGGCCAGACCGTCAGTCGATCAGTGGTCTGTTTCAGTTTGCGCGCTATTTTGACAGCGAGGGCCTGGACAGCAGCAGCTATTACCTGGCGTTCTGGAAAAAGCTTATGCAACCGCTGGCGACGCTGAGTCTGGTGCTGCTGGCGGTCTCGTTTGTATTTGGACCGCTGCGCGAGGCGACCATGGGACACCGTGTGTTTGTCGCCATAGCGATATCGCTGGTGTTTACCATTGTTCAGCGAACCATTGAACCTGTCACATTATTGTATGGCATCAGCCCGTTCCTGGCGGCACTGCTACCGGTACTGCTGTGTGTGACCATTGGTGTCGTGCTGTTGCGTCGAGTCTGACTGATCGCCAGCCAGCTCCGCATCGCTGCCTGATCAGGGAATCAGGGCATGCATTCGAATGTTGATCATGCGCAGGGTGGCCTTGACCGCTGCCAGCACCTGGTTGGCATCCACACCACGGGTTTTTATTTCCCGCTCCTCAACCCGCCAGGTGATGATACATTCAGTCAATGCATTGGTATTGCCACCACGCGGAATATGAACTTCATAGTCGACCAGCGCCGGCATGACAAAGTCGCGCTTCTTCAGGATCTTGCTGATGGCATCGATGAAGGCTGCAAAGCCGCCATTCCCCGAGCCTGAAGCGTTGTAGTTCTTGCCCTGGATAGTCACACGGATGCTGGCGGTACTGTCGACATCCAGGCCACTGCTGATGTAGCAGTTCAGCAATTCGATGTAACGGTACTCGCGTCGTTCGAGCACATCGGCAATGATGAAAGGCAGATCGTCGGCCGTGATCAGAGCCTTGGAGTCTCCAAGTTTGACGATTTCCTGCAGCACTTTGCGCTGGTCTTCGTCGGACAGTTCCAGGCCCAGCTCTTCCAGATTGTTGGCCAGAGAAGCCTTGCCACTCATTTTACCCAGGGCGTAGGTGCGCTTGCGGGCAAAGCGTTCCGGGCGCAGGGCAGTGATATAGAGTCCGCCTTTCTGGTCGCCATCGGCGTGAATGCCCGCGGTTTGAGTAAACACATCGGCACCAACAATGGGTGCATTGGCGGCCACCCATTTGCCGGAAAAATTTTCGACCATGCGACTCAGCATGGCGATCCGGGTTTCGTCGATGGACAGCCGGACATTCATTTTGTCTTTTAAGACCACGGCGACTTCTGCCAGTGATGCATTGCCGGCACGTTCGCCAAGACAGTTGATTGTGCAATGAATGGTGTCGACACCGGCTTTCACCGCGGCCATGACATTGGCGGTGGCCAGACCGTAGTCATTATGGGGATGGAAATCGAAACGCTGATCCGGAAAGCGACCCACCATGTCCGAGAGCGCTGCGAACACTTCATCCGGGGTCATCACGCCCAGCGTGTCAGGCAGCATGAAGTTGCGAATGCCAATATCACTGACACCAGCCACCAGGCCATAAACATACTCACGGCTGTCTCGGTAACCATTGGACCAGTCTTCCAGGTACATGTTTACCCGCAATCCGTTCTCATGTGCATAGGCTACGGTGCGCCTGATGTCGTTGATATGCTGTTCCAGTGTTCTGCCCAGCTGCTCGCGGCAGTGTTTTTCGCTGCCTTTCGCCAGCAGGTTGATCACCTTGCCGCCGGCATCGCGTACCCAGTTGACACTCAGCGTGTAATCCACAAAGCCAAGCACCTCGACTTTCTCCAACAGGCCTTCCTGCGCCGCCCAGGCGTTAATATCTGCCACTGCCTGTTGCTCACCCGCAGAGACCCGGGCCGAGGCAACTTCAATACGGTCGACACGCAGCGCCTGCAGCAGTGATTTGGCAATCTGCAGCTTTTCCTTGGGCGTGAAGGAAACACTCTGTGTCTGCTCACCATCGCGCAGCGTGGTGTCCAGCAGGCGAATGTGGCGGCGGGTGTCGTTGGCCGTGTCTGTCATGTGTTACGGGTCCCGGTACTGGTCTGGACGAGAGCGGCGATTCTATCAGAGTTTAAGTTTGTGGCGAAATGACCGATAATGAGGGCATGAGGACAAACAAACTGAAGCTGTCAATTTTGGCCCTGTTCCTGCTGCCGACGCTGGGTCTGACCCCGGTCGCAGGACAGGCGCAGAGTATTTCCGGTAGCAGCACTGAGCTGCTCGACGAGCAGGAAATTGCCCGGTTGTGGTTGCCCGCCAGCTATGCGCATTTACAGGATCAGCTGGTTCTTGCAGCACGCCGCGCAGCCCGTCACGAGGATTGTCAGGAAGTGTTGTACGGACGTCTGAATGAGTATCGTACAGAACGTGATGAGCCCTCGTTTACGATCATGTGCATGAAGGATGTGCGCACCACCTTTGATCAGGTGTTTTTTGCCAGTGAGCTCGACGGCGAGTCACTGGATGAGCCGAGGCAGCAACCTACCTCTGAGGAGCTGGAGCAGTTGCGTGGTCTGCTGCAGTCAGTGGCTCCGAATCGACGTGCTCCTGGCAGCGAAGATGACGCGGACGAAGCTGCAGTCGATATGACCCCGCCGGAAGTATTCTGAACCCATGAGCGATTCCCGTCAGGCGCCGGACTCCGGCGCCGCAGTCAAGTCAGGCAAAACCAAAATCGATCGCCGTCTGCTGGATGCAGCAGAAATCGCTGAGCTGCCGCGTGCAGGGCTGCTGCGGCGTCTGGCAGCGCTGCTGTACGATATGTTTCTGGTGGCGGCTATCTGGTTCTGTTTCGGCTACGTCCTGCTGTTTATCTTCGGCTTTTTTGCGGACAACACCAGTCAACTGGTGGATGGCGAAGTGGTTACGCACCCGGTGCTGTCTGCTCTGCAGTTTGTCATGATGGTGAGTACTTCACTGGCGTTCTACGTGTGGTTCTGGTGCCGCAGTGGTCAGACGCTGGGCATGATTGCCTGGCGAATTCGGGTGCTGAGTCTGGATAATCAGCCCTTGACTGCGCGGCAGGCGGTGACACGTTTTGTTGCCGCATGGCCAGCTTTCTGGCTGGCCGGGCTTGGGTATTTTTGGATGTACGTCGACCGGGATCGGGACGCCGTGCATGACAAGCTGTCGGGCAGCAAGGTGATCCTGCTACCCAAACATGCCAGACCGTTCTGACGGTCCGGGCCGCCTGTCAGGCTGAGGGTACAGGCAGCTTTCGCAGTGCCTCGACGACGCGGTCGCCAAATGCCTGGGTATCAATCATTTTGACGTCGCTGCCGGGTTTGGACAGATCCGGAGTCGAGTAGCCGTCGGCAAATACGCTTTGCATGGCGTGCCAGACGTTGCGTGATTCCTCGCGCATTCCAAAGCTCATCTCCAGCATCATCGCCACAGACCCGATCATCGAGTAAGGATTGGCGATATTCTTGCCCGCGATATCCGGAGCCGAACCATGAGAGGGCTCATAGTAGGCCTTCTCGTCACCGATACATGCTGAGGGCATCAGTCCCAGTGAGCCCAGAATGCCGCCACCCTGGTCGCTGAGAATGTCGCCGAACATATTTTCCATCACCATCACGTCAAATCGACCTGGGTTCAGGCAGAGGTAGGTCGCGGCGGCATCAACCAGAATGTGTTCGATCTTTACGTCCGGATAGTCCTTGCCAACTTCTTCAATGACCGTGTTCCACAGCACGCTCGACTTCAACACATTGCTCTTGTGGATGTTGTGCAGTACTTTTTTGCGGCTCTGTGCCGTTTCGAAGGCGACTTTGGCGATCTGACGAATCTGTACTTCGTCATACTCCAGAATCTCTTTGACATAACGAATGCCATCGGCCGTTGTGCCCGTTTCCTTCTCGCCGAAGTAAAGGCCACCAACCAGCTCACGGATGATCATGATATCAATGCCGTCACCTATGATTTCTTTTTTCAGCGGCGAGAAATGCGCAAGACCCTGTGGCAGGAATACCGGGCGGAAGTTGGCGTAGGTATTGTAACGACGGCGCAGTGGGAGCAGAGCGCCACGTTCGGGCTGCATATCGACCGGGATCTTCTGTGATTCCTGGTGGTTCAGACCAATCGGACCTTTCAGAATGGCATCTGCCTCATCACATACCTTCTGGGTCTGTTCCGGAAACGGGTGGCCGCACTCAAAATAGGCGCTGGCGCCAAAGGGCGTATGGATCAGGTCAAAGGTGACGTCATTGCGCTCGGCAACGAGTTCCAGCACCTTGACCGCTTCGCGCATGATTTCCGGGCCGATTCCGTCACCGTCGAGCAAGGCGACCTTGTAATGTTGAGACATATGAATTCCTGTATATAGATTAGGGCCCGGGCGGGCCTGCGTCCGCACGGGAATTTCAAAAAGGGCGTTAATTTAACACGGCAGGAGGGGGATCGGAAGTTTGCTGACCGGTCCTGCCAATCAGAATAGCTGCATAACCTGGCGGATAAAAATCAGTGCCAGAATTACCACCACGATATACGAGACTGTATCGCTGACCTGAAAACCAAAAAACTTTTTAGGTTTGTCTTCGTTATTTTGTGCCATGTCAGACCCTGCATCCTTGTCATACATGGAGCGTAGATTACACAACATTGTCAATGCTTACTAGCACCGAATGGGGGGGATTTAGGGTATATCCCCTACGCAACCGGCCAATCGGCTGCATCAACCGAGTCCAGCTGGGTATTTGGCTGCTCAGGTGCCCAGTGCCGCACATAGTCTCCGTGAGGGTCGAACTGGGCCGTCTGTTTTTCAATATTGAAGTGTCGACCACCGCGAGGATCCACACCTACGCCTGCAATATATTGCCAGTTGCCCCAGTTTGACGCGACATCATAATCAACCAGCTGGTGCTCAAACCAGGCCGCGCCATAGCGCCAGTCCATGCCCAGTTCGTTGACAAAGCAACTGGCTGCAATCTGACGTCCCCGATTGGACAGGTAGCCAGTCGCCTTCAATTCCTTCATGCAGGCGTTTACCAGCGGCCAGGGCGTATTGCCATGACACCACTTCTGGTATCGCTCAGGATGCAGGCAGGCGTGCGGTGCCTGCTTGCGCAGGCCTTTCAGGCGGTACAGGCTGTCATGCTGTGCCAGCGCCAGCCAGTGAAAGTATTCACGCCAAAGCAGCTCCTGCAGCAGATGCTGACTGGATGCGGTGACACCGTTTCGCTCCTCGTGTTGCTGCAACATGTGTGCAGCACGGCGCACTGACAGACATCCCTGCGAGAGTGCCGCTGATAACCTGCTGGAGTTGTCCCTGCCAGACAGCGCGTTGCGTGTCTCCTTATAGGTCATCGGCAACTCTGATTCGAAGTAACGCCTGGCATGACTGGAGGCAGCCGACTCACCCGGCGGGAAAGCGAGATCCGCGCTATTGTCGACGCCGGGGCGCTGACCGCCATTGGCTGCCAAAGGCGGCAGCGTTGGCAGCCAGGCGGGTAACGGGCTGCTTTCTACAACTCGCAGCGGCGGGCGGGGCAGCGAATCAGGTGTCTGAATGGGAAGTTGCGGCGGAAGATCCTGAGCCCGCTGGCGAAATGCCGCAAATCCCTGCTTCAGTGTGCTCAGTTCGGTGTCAATCTGTTCTAGCTCATAAAGCGTATTGTTATCTACCTGCACTATTTGCAGGTTGGGGAAACGAGACTGCAGATAGCTCAGAATCCGGCGCTCATCGCTGCCATTCTGACGACTGCAGACCAGGCGGTTGACGGGGTGTCGGTCAATCAACTGGCTTAGCTGTTGTTCTGTGTAGCCGTACTTGATATCAAGGTATTGACCGCGGTCACGCAGGGATCGGCCCAGTTCGGCCAGTGACTCATTCAGGTAGCGCCAGCGATGCAGGCCCATTGAGCTGATATGATAGCGATGTGGCAGAAACCATCGCTGATCAACACAATAAACACAAATTAATGCGTCGCTTTGTGAGGCCCGCAGCAGGGCCGGGTTGTCACTGAGTCGCAAATCATTCGTTATCCAGTACAAAGTTGTCGCCATGTGATCGCGCCCATCGAGTAAATTGGGGTAAAATTGCGCCGCGCGGCAAGTTGCAGATCAAACCGGTGAATTTGGGTCTGTTCCGTGCAGATGTAGGGTATCACCGGTGCTTATGAATTTCAGGAGTAATTATGAAGCAAGTGTACATCCCGGTTTTAACTGTATTGGGCACCGTAGCGGTCATTGGAATCGCCTGGATGAATCTGGATCTGCCTGATCAATCACGCGTTCATGCCTGTATTGGCGAGTGTTATGAGCAGTATGTAGCAGACAACGGTAACATTCTCGATCAGCAGCGTGCTGCCGCTGAGGCGGCTGCCTCTGCCAGTCCTGCAGAGCTTGGTGCGGCCACCTACGCCAGCTGTGCTGCCTGTCACGGCGCCAATGGCGGCGGTGGCATTGGCCCAGCCCTGGCTGGTCGCAGCCCGGACTTCATCGTGGAAGCGCTGACAGCCTATAAAAACCGGGAAGAGCGTGGCCCACAAAGTGCAATGATGTACGCGACGGCGGCAGCACTGACCGACGACGAAATGCAGAATCTGGCAGCTTACATAGAGACACTGTAAGCCTGATACATGCCGGGCGCGATAGCCGTCTGTAGTGCAATTCTGCAGACGGCCAAGCGAAAACCCCCATACCTGAGCCGATCCTTCCCTGGCCGCAGGTCCCTTCGTTAAACAGCCTATCGCTATACCATTGGCAGCTCGTCGACGGTCGCAATCATGCGGCGTCGCATGGCTTCGTCGGGCAGGCGCCCGAGCATTGCACCGATATTGTCTTCCATATTGCCGGGCCTGCTGGTCGATGGAGTCGCGGCGGTGACCACAGGGTGGCTGAGCACAAATTTCAGGAAGAACTGCCCCCAGGTTGATGCATCGAATTCGCTGGCATACTCAGGTACTGGCCGGTCGCCAACGCGTGACCACAGACGTGTCCGGCCAAACGGCGCGTACACCAGCACGCCGATACCGCGTTCCTGGGCCAGCGGCAGAATGGTTTCCTCAACGTCGCGGTTGTCGACAGCGTAATCAATACCGATAAAGTCCAGCGGCTGGCTGCGCATCACCTCAATCAGGTGATCGTACTGTCCAGGGAAAGTTGTTGTAATACCCATGTAACGAATGCGACCAGCCTCTTTGTATTCTCGCAGAATGCCGAGTTGTGTGTCCGGGTCACCCATATTGTGGACCTGGATCAGGTCAATAACCGGCTTCGCTATGCGTTCAAAGGAGGTTTCAATCTGTTCGCGGGCGGCCTGTGGATCTGCGCTGCCGCCATCCCGGCCGGCGACATTGACTTTGGTTGCCCAGAACAGTGAGTCATTGATACCCAGTTCCTGGGCGATCTGGCCTGCCACTTCCTCCGATGCGCCGTAACTGGGAGCGGTATCAAACACACGCCCACCCAGAGAGTGCATGCGCTGCAATACGTCCCGAACAGCGCTGATATCTTCGCTGCGTGCCACCTGTGCAAAGGTGGCGGAGCTGCCCAGCCCGATGGCAGGCAGCATCTGTCCGGAAGATGGAATTGGTCGCATGATGGGTGACGCATTCTGCGCAAGTGCCAGAAAGGATGGCGATAAAGTCAGTGCCGCTCCGGCGCCAAGACTGGTACCGAGGAACTTGCGACGCGAAAGAACACGGTTGTTGCTCATCAGACTACTCCGGTTTGTTTGAATGGTTATTCAGAGACCTGCGCAGGTCAGTTTACCCAGAGGGCTGATAACGCATCAACAAAAACCGGTTCGCCCGCCGGATACCAGTCAATTACGCCGGAAGATGACACTCAGATTGTTGGCAGGCATCTCAATTGTGTCTACCAGTTCAAGTTGATGCTGGCCTGCCAGTTGCACCACATCTTCAAGGTGCCGCACGCCCCACTGCGGATTTCTGCTTTGCAGGTCGGCATCAAAGGCTGCGTTGCTGTCTGCAGTATGGCGGCCCCCGCGCTGATAGGGGCCATACAGATACAGAATGCCACCAGCATTCAGTAAGGCCTCTGCATGGCGCATCAGACCCTGTGTGGCTGGCCAGGGACTGATGTGAATCATGTTGATGCAGGTGATGAGGTCCAGCGCGACAGGGTCCAGCCCGGCCAATGCCAGTTGCGCACTGGTCTGGGCAGGCTCGCCACTGATATCCAGCGGGAGTGGGGGCTGCAGCGCATCGATGCCCTGGTGTTCACGCCATTCGGCAATGCTCGACAGTGCCTCGGGTTTGATATCGCTTGGCCACCACTGCGCAACTGGCAGCTCGTGACTGAAGAAAATGGCATGTTCGCCAGTCCCCGCTGCGATCTCGAGAGCCTTGTCGCCAGGTTTTACAAACGACTTCAGGACCTGACAGATTGGTTCGCGGTTACGCAGCGCCGATGGTGCACTCTGTCTCATGCCGGCAAAAGCGCCATCACAGCAGCCACAATGGCACCGATCACAAGAAACAGATTGGGCAGCATGGTAAGCGCGAATCCAAGGCCTCGTGTCTTGGGGTCTTTTACGTAGGCGATGGCATAGAGCTGGCGGCCGATGACAAAAATCAGGCCAAGTATGGCGGCATACAATGCACTGATACTGTTGGCGAACATGAAGATGGCCGGCAGGAAGATCACCAGGCTTTCCAGTGTGTTCATCTGAACCCGATAGTAACGCTCAAAGGTCGGGTCGCCCTGAACTGCTGGTGCGGGCACATTGTATTTTCCCCGAGCGCGTCCAACCTGTACGCCGAATACGATGTATTGCAGCAGTGCGACAGCAACGATCAACATTACCCATGCCATGATGGCTTCCCCTGTTGTTATGTGATGGTGGCCCGATCATAAGGTCTGGCACGGGTATTCACAAGCGCGGTTAAAGTCCAAATCGTTCGCGGAGAAAGCGCGCAACACCGTCTTCATGGTGATGCCCGATGACAGCCGTGGCGGCGGCTTTGACCGGATCTTTGGCATTGCTGGTGGCGTAGCTCTCGTCAGCAATGGCAAACATGCTCAAGTCATTGTCGCTGTCGCCAAAACAGATCACCCGGGAGGCGCCCAGTTGCTCACGCAGTGCAGCAATTGCTGCCCCTTTGCTGGCTTCGCTGTGATGAATGTCAATCCACTTGAGGGACTGGTCTTCCATGGCTGGTCCGGAATAGGCAACCAGCAGCGGTTCATTGGAGATGTTGTCGTTTACAAAGTCGACAGATTCATTTTGACCAATCATGTTAATGTTGGTGATCTGTACGTCGTTCGGCATGGCCTGCAATGGTTTGACCGGCGTCTCCGAGCGGGCAGCGAACACTCCCAGCAGCCTTTCCTCAACCGAGTGTCGCACTGGCGGGTGGAAAATGGCGTGCTGGTGCTGCTTGTTGATGGTATGAACAAACGGCGTCAGATCTGCCTGGTCGGCGGCCGCCAGGATGTGTCTGGCCTCAACAATGGTCAGAAAGTTGCCCAGAGAAATGCTTTCCAGACGTGGATCCCATACCAGCACACCGTTGGTATAGACATGGGGCAGTCCGAAGCCATGATCGGCGATGATATCTTTGGCCGCATGCAGGTTGCGACCGGTCGCTACCGTGTAGGCAATACCGTTGCGTTCCAGCTCGCGCAGAGTGTCGCGCGTGAACACAGATATTCTGGAAGAATTATCCAGCAGCGTACCATCGAGATCAAAAACGAACAGTTCCATAGCAAATACCGGGCTGCGGCCCACCAAGGACTCGCAAAACGATGATTGTAACAAAGCTCGCTGGATTTATCTGCCGCGCAGGGCTACGCTTTCTGGCAGTACCGGCAGATCAACAATGACAACTCAGGAGCCAGAACAATGAAACAGCTCAGTGCAGTGCTATTCCTATTCGCAAGTGCGGTTGTTAGTGCCCAGACACCGGCGCTGCCGGCCAATGTGCAGGGGCGTGTTGATGCCGTCATGCCGCAGGTAGTCGACTGGCGCCGCGACTTCCATCAGCATCCTGAACTTGGCAATCGTGAGTTCAGGACCGCTGGTGTGATCGCATCACATCTGGAATCACTGGGGATGGAGGTCACCACTGGCGTGGCACACACGGGTGTCGTTGGTATTCTGCACGGTGGTCGACCCGGGCCCGTGGTTGCGCTGCGTGCGGACATGGATGCGTTGCCTGTGGAAGAGCAGGTGAATCTGCCGTTTGCCTCACAGGTGCGCACCGAATACAACGGTCAGGATGTCGGAGTGATGCATGCCTGTGGTCATGATAATCACATGGCCATCTTGATGGGTACAGCCTCCGTGCTTGCGGGTATGCGTGATGAGCTGCCCGGTACCGTTATGTTCATCTTTCAGCCAGCCGAGGAAGGCGCTCCCGAAGGCGAGGAGGGTGGTGCCGAACTGATGCTGAAAGAAGGCCTTTTCGACGAGTTGCGCCCTGATGCCGTGTTCGGCCTGCATGTCTGGCCGATTCCGGCAGGACAGATTGCGGTTCGTGAAGGTGGCACCATGGCATCCAGCGACTCCTTCCGGATTCGGGTGCAGGGGCAGCAGACTCACGGCGCAGCCCCATGGGCGGGCATCGACCCGATTGTGATTGCCTCGCAGATCGTACTGGGCCTGCAGACGATTCCCAGTCGCCAGCTGGATGCCACGCTGACGCCATCGATTGTGACCGTGGGGGCCATTAATGGCGGTCTGCGCAGCAACATCATCCCGGATTCAGTAGAAATGATCGGCACACTTCGTACCTTTGATGCCGAGACACGCCGTCAGATCCATCAGCGTGTGGAGCGAACGGCCAAACAGATTGCAGAAAGTGCTGGAGCAAGTGCTGAGGTCGATATTTCGCTGGGTTATCCAGTTACCAATAACGATCCGGCCCTGACACGGCGCATGTCGTCGACACTGCAGCGTGTAGCGGGTGAACGATTTGCCGAGGCATCACTGATTACTGGCGCGGAGGATTTCTCCTACTATGCCAATGAGGTGCCAGGTATGTTCTTTTTCCTGGGTATTGCCGCCGATGACCCTGCCATGGTTTATCCAAATCACTCACCGTTCTTTTATGCCGATGAGCGGGCTTTGCCGGTGGGCGTGAGTGCCATGACGGCGCTGGCACTGGATTTTCTGAACGGAAATTAAGAGCAACGCACTAGCGCCGCAGCCACTGTGTTAGTTTGTGCCAGACACGCAGTGCCGGATAGACGTTGACCACGCTGTAATGAAATGGTCGCTTGACCGGTACTGAGCACTGCAGAAAATCTTCAGCTACTGGCAGTATCAGCAGGTCACGGCTGCGCATGCTGGCCACCTGCTCAGCTGTCATGGGCAAAAATGCTTTGGGCTCGGTGCCCGCCCATCGCTCTGCCAGTTGTACGGCTCGGGTTTTGTGTTTGCCCCGGTAAACGGGAACCTCTGGCAGGAACATTGCGACCGGGTGTGGCCAGATGCCCATTTTGCCAAACAGCGGAGCCGCCTGATCAGCATTGGCCGCCTCGCCTTCTACAAACTGCCAGTCTTTGGCTTTCAACCTTCCCGCATGGGCGATGACGCCGTCCACATAGCTCAGGTCGCGCTGTGTCTTCTTCTCGGGCTGATGACGGAAATACACAGGAAAATTGTCTGCCAGCTGTGTGATGCGTCGGTCGCGTCGATGGCGCCGGCCACGCAAAAACATGGGGTGCAGAAACGCAGCATCCGGGTACTGCGCAAAAAACGCCTCGATGTAGTCCTGATCCTGTTGATCGATATCACGGACCACCTGCATATCATCCTGAATAAAAAACACCAGCTCGCTGCGGCTGTTGTCCAGGGCCAATTGCATATTATTGTAGAGGCCACCATGTCGTGCGCCGTCCTTGACCTGACCCAGCATGAGCTCAACACCGGGCGGTAAAGCCGACAGATAAGCTTGTGTGTCCGGACAGGTGCTGCGATCATCGACAATACAGATGCGGCTGTCTGGTGCGTGTCGCAACAGCGAATCGACACAGTTTTTAAGGAAGTCGCCGCGATTGTAGGAAAATACAAAAATGTCCATGCAGGTCCAGTGATTGGCAGTGATTTTAGGCTGCGGCCATTTTACGGTGAATGGCGCCTAATTGCAGTCCTGCATGAGTAAATACAGGAGTGTTGCATGCTGAAGTGGGACCATCCCGCGCCTTTTATGCACGAATTGACGGTTACCCGTGCCGATATTGATGAGCTCGGGCATGTCAATAACGCAGCCTATGTGCGCTGGCTGGAAGCCTGTGCCTGGCGTCACTCCGAGTCACTGGGTCTGTCATTGGCAGAATATCGCGATCTGGATCGCGCCATGGTCGTGTTGCGTCACGAAATCGATTATCTGGCGGCGGCATACGAAGGCGACGAACTCGTGGTGGCCACCTGGATTGTAGAATCGGACGGGCGGCTGAAGCTGAGCCGGCACTTTCAGATTCAGAAAGCTGACAGGGGTGACACGCTGCTGCGTGCACGCAGTGCATTCGTGTGTATTGAGCTCAGCACTGGCAAGGCCAGGCGCATGCCGCAGGAATTCGTCAGTGGCTACGGCCAGGCGATGGTCAATATCAAAGGAGAGCCTTGATGGCATCTGGAAACAGCAGTATCACTAAATTAAGCCGCCGTGCCGCTCTGGCGGTTGGCATTGCCTGTCTGGGCTCAACGCTGGCACATGCACAATCTGCCCAGCAATTGCCGGATGGATTCAGTCTGTTATCAGAGCTGGCACCGGATATTCAGCAGGATATCCGGTATCGAGGCAACAACAATTTTCTTGGGCGTCCGGTTGCCGGCTACAGCGCCAACGAATGCGTATTGAGTACTGAAGCTGCCAATGCCCTGGCCGAGATTCAGCCACACCTTGCCGCGCTGGGTTTTGGGCTCAAGGTTTACGATTGCTATCGGCCCCAGCATGCCGTGGATGACTTTGTTGAATGGGCTCAACTGGTGTTTGATCAACGCATGAAGGCCAGCTATTACCCGGATGTGCCAAAGGCGGAATTATTTTCGCAGGGCTACATTGCCGAGCGCAGTGGTCATAGCCGCGGCAGCACGGTTGATCTGACGCTGGTACCGCTGGACAGTGAACAGCCAGAGGTCGATGCACTGGCCCGCGACTACGATTGCCGGGCACCGGTTGCCGAGCGGGTGCCGGACAACAGTCTGGATATGGGCACAGCCTATGACTGTTTCGATGCCCTGTCGCATACATTCAATCCTGCGGTAGGTGATGCGGTGCTGGCGCGCCGTCGCATGCTGGTCAATATCATGAACACCGCAGGATTCGATAATTACGATCAGGAATGGTGGCATTTCACCTTGCGGGACGAGCCCTTCCCGGAGCAATATTTCGACTTCGCGTTGCCGCAGCATACTGGCACAGAACAATAATCAATAACCACAGAATCGGACGCAAAGATATGAATAAACTTATTTCTGCCCTTGGCATTGTCATCACGACCCTGAGCGCACAATCGGCGCTGGCCCAATCGACCTACATCCATGCCGGCAGCCTGTGGGATGGCAGTGGTGCAGATGCTCGCCAGCAGGTCACACTTATCGTGCAGGACGGACGCATCAACGCCATCGAAAACGGGTACCTGCAGCCGGGCGCCAATGACACACTGATTGATCTGTCTGAGCGCACGGTGCTGCCCGGGCTCATTGACCTGCATGTGCATATCGAAAGTGAAACCAGCCCGACTCAGGGACTTAATCGATTCACCAAAAACCCGGCAGATATTGCCTTCGACGCGGCGGTGAATGCACGCAAGACTTTACGCGCGGGCTTTACAACAATTCGTGAGCTGGGTGGCAGCGGTGTCAATATCGCTTTGCGCGATGCCATCAATCAGGGCAAAACCGAGGGTCCACGCATCATCACCGTCGGTAAAAGCCTGGCTACTACCGGTGGTCACGCTGATCCGACCAATGGCTGGCGCGATGACCTGATGGGTCATCCCGGACCGGGAGAAGGTGTGATCAACAGTGCTGAAGATGCCCGTGAAGCGGTTCGCCAGCAATATAAAAATGGCGCCGATCACATCAAGATTACCGCGACAGGCGGTGTATTGAGCGTGGCGGCCTCAGGTCAGAATCCGCAGTTCATGGAAGACGAACTGGAAGCGGTGGTTGCCACTGCCCGCGATTACGGTATGCATGTCGCGGCGCACGCGCATGGCAAAGAGGGCATGCTGCGCGCCATTCGGGCTGGCGTGCATACCATCGAGCACGGCACCTATATGGACGAGGAGGTCATGGCGGCCATGGTTGAGCACGGCACCTGGTATATTCCGACGATTTCGGCGGGCAAATATGTAGCCGAACAGGCGGAGATTGAGGGGTACTACCATCCGCTGGTGGTGCCAAAAGCACGTGAAATAGGCCCGCTGATTCAGGGCACCTTTGCGCGTGCTTATGAGTATGGAGTCAATATTGCCTTCGGTACCGATGCCAGTGTGTTCCCGCATGCAACCAATGCCATCGAGTTTCAGTACATGGTCGAGGCGGGCATGCCTGCCCGCGAAGCACTGTTGAGTGCAACCTCAGTCGCAGCTGGCGTGCTGGGTCTGGAGAATGAGATAGGTACGCTTAAACCCGGTATGAGCGCCGACCTGATTGCGGTCGATGGCGACCCGCTCAGCGACGTGACTGTGCTGCAGCAGGTCGACTGGGTCATGAAACAGGGTCAGGTCTACGACTGACCTTGCGTGCGCCGGTCATTCTTCCATCAGTTCAATGATGGCAGGGACCGGCGCATTGCCGTAACTCAAAAATTCGTTGTGGAATGCCTTCAGATCAAAGTCGTCACCCTGACGCTCCTTGACGCGTTCACGATAATCGTAAATCTCAGCATAACCAGTAAAGTAAGAGGTCAACTGAACCTGTGACAGCCGGATACGGCGCCATTTGTTCTCTGCTTCAGTCTGCTCCTGGAAAGCCTCATTCAGCATCATGTCCATGGCTTCGTCTTCAGTCATGCCCAGTACATGCACGGCATAATCCATGATGGCATTGGTGACGACGCGCAGGTTCCATTTGCCGTACATCAGCCACATCTCTGGCTCCTGATTGCCCCAGCCTTCCTCCAGCATCATGCGCTCGGAATACACGGCCCAGCCTTCTATCATGGCGCCATTGCGCAGCAGGCTTTTGATCAGGCCGGACGACTTGTTACCGTGCACGAGCTGCGTGTAATGACCTGGCACAGCTTCGTGAATGTTCAGAATCTGCAGCACCCAGTGGTTGTATTCGCGCAGATAGCTTGCCGCCTGTTCTTCGGTGTAACCATCCAGTGGCGTGACGTTGTAGTAAGTGTCTGCGGTCGGGTTGAATGGACCTGGCGCGCTGACAGAGGCGCCGGCACCACTGCCGCGCATGTACTCCGGTGTCTCCCGCACAACCAGGGGACGGCTGGGATCCTGATCCAGCAGGTCGTTCTCAGCCACAAACGCGGTCAGTTCCGGAATCTGCCGGCGGATTTCCGCAAAGAACTCGTCTCTGGCGACATGTCGGTCAGACAGCAGATCAACGAGCATGCCTATGCGCTGCAATCTGTCGTCAGGCATTGCCGTATCGGGGAAGTAGCTTGTCCAAAGCTCGCGTGTGATCGCGTCCATGTCGTCATGCAGTCGCTCTTTTTCGGCGAGGGCCCGCTCGTACATTTCACGCGCGGTGAAACCGGATTGTATATCGTAGCGAAATTTTTCTTCGTAAAGTTCGGCGCCGATGCGAAAACCGCGAGCCTCCGCATTGTCTGTCAGCAATTGCTGCAGCTGTTCCAGTTCGGTAATAAAGCCGTCCACCGTTTCCAGCGCCTGCACCCGAAGCTGTTCAAATCTGTCCTTTTCAGCCTGTTCCAGATTGGCTGCCATGACACGCTCACGCAGTGACTCACCCAGCAGATTGCGGGTGCCCTGATTCTGCGTAATAGCCAGTTCGGTGTGGGGCAGCGTCGGATCACTGATATTGGCGCGGGCGGCCCTGTAGTACTCGGGCACCTGCTCCAGTCGCGCCATTATCGTACGCAGACGCTCCTCTTCCGGGGCGTATGGCGTCGTGAGTATCAGGCCGATCGGACCCGCAACATTGTAGCTGGAGGGATCCCATTTCCAGTCACGAAACGCTGTCAGATACCACTGCATTGACTCCAGTTCATTGCGCAGCAGAGCCTGGTCAATGCGCTCGGAGGCGGTCAGTGTATCCACAGGGTACTCCGCCAGCTGCGCCAGTGCCTGTTCAGCAAAAGCCACGTCATCGGCGAAGCGCGCAGGCGTCGGCAAGGTCACCAGATGCGCATTGTCGTAGCGCCCGGCGTACAGAGCCCACTCTGGGTTGCGCTCCAGCATTTCCATCATTAAAGACTCGCTGAATTGGCTGAATGACGCATTGTCAGCGTCACCGGGTTGCGCGACGCTCAGTGCACTGTATGCCAGCAGGATTGCAGCCAGGGTAATGGAACGCATAAGGAGGTCTCCGTAGGCCAGAAGTCGAGAGTCGATGGATTCCGAGAATAACACAACAGTATGAATCACGGACGCTGTCGCATCAGGTGATGCAATTGAGGGCAAGGATTTTCCAGCTTCGTATAGGACTGCCCGCATGTTTTGGTTATGATCAAAGGCATGAGCACTCACGCACCTGACAGCAAATCCCGCGAATCAGCCCGGCGCGAGCCCACGCTGTATGGGCGGCGAATTGGCCTGAGCGAACTGAACCTTGGTGTTGAACCGAAGCGGGGGCGATGGCAGCGATGGCTGTACGCGTTCTCGCAGTTTCTGGCGGGTATGTACACTGGTGAAAGCTGTGCGGGAACGCCGCACAGCGAGCGCAGCACTTTCCGTCGTGATAAAGACAATGCACAGGCAGAGCCTGAGTCTGAAGACTCCGCCCGCGACAAACGACTCTGATATCCGAACGACGCAGTCAATAAACTGATTTAACAGTGATTTTTTACAAGCGCGGAATAAGCAGAACAACAGGAGCACATCAAAATGAGTCTTACGATACTGGTACGGGCGCTGGGACTTGCGGCGTTATGCCTGACGGTGACAAGTGTCGCGCAGGAAACCGCCACCCCCAATGGCGTGGTCGATAATCGACGATCCGCCATCGCCTTGAGCGGGGTGACAGTGTATGTGGGCGAGGGTGAGTACCGACCGGATGCGGCAGTGCTGATACGTGATGGCTCCATCGTTGAAGTCACCAGCGAAGATGACATACCGGAAGACTATTTTGTGATGCCACTGCCCGGTCGCTACGTCTATCCCGGGTTTATCGACCTGTACAGTGGTTATGGTTTGCCAGCGCCGGCTCGGCCAGCCGGAGGTGGCGGTGCCGAAGTGGTTGAATCCGGCCCCCGTGCGCTGAATGTCAACGATGCCATCAAATCGCACTACCGAGCAGTCATGGCGTTCGAACCGGCACGTGACGACCAGATTCCGCTGCGCCGGCAGGGGTTCACGACGGTAGCCAGCTTTATGGCCGATGGCATTGCCCGTGGTACTTCCGTTCTGGTCAATCTAGACCACAGTAACGCCAATGAAGCGGTGCTCGCGTCTGATGTGGCGGCCTACTACTCACTGGATAAAGGCAGCTCCAGGCAGACCGTACCCGTCTCGCTGATGGGTGCCATAGCACTGCTGCGTCAAACTTATCTGGATGCTGAGTGGTACGCTCAGCATGATCCACGCCCATTCGCCGATGAGTCACTGGAGGGCTGGTTGCGCACGCAGTCGCTGCCACAGATCATGGAAGTGGACGACTGGCACCAGGCACTCGCCGTGCACCGTGTTGCCGAAGAATTTTCCACCCGATATATCCTTAAGGTAGGCACTGACGCCTATCAGCAGGCTGCCCGACTGGCAGCCACCGGGGCACCACTTATTGTCTCTGTCGACTATCCGGAAACACCGGAGGTCGCCGATCCTTTTACAGCCGACGATGTGTCATTCACAGAGCTCAAGCACTGGGAACTGGCGCCGTACAATCTGCGCCTGCTGCACGAGCAGGGCATTCAGATGGCCATTACCCGCGCCGGATCCGGTGATGAATTTATTGCCAATCTGCGCAAGGCGGTTGATGCCGGGCTGCCGGAAGAGGCGGCCATTGCTGCACTGACCAGCGTTCCTGCGGCACTTATCGGTGAACAGCAACGGCTTGGCCACATCGGCGCTGGCGCGCTGGCCAATCTTGTCGTCAGCGATGGGCCGTTGTTCGACACGGATACCCGTCTGCTTGAGACCTGGGTAGCCGGCTCGCGCTATGTGGTATCCGAGCCATTGACCGAACAGGAAGGTCGATATCAACTGGCAACGCAGTCAACGACAGTGGATATGGCGCTGCGTCTGGCTGATGGTCGTCTGCGCACACAGGTGCTGGACGGCAGCAGCGACACGGCACTGGAAGGTGCAAGCGCCAGTGTCACGATTGCACAGGATCTCATCAATCTGACGCTGCGCATGCCCGGTGAAGAACAGACCCTGCGTCTGAGTGGCTGGCCGACCCAGGATGGCTGGGAAGGCAGCGGCTGGACGCTGGCGCGTACCGGACAGTTGCCGGCCAGCGAGGAGACTGATGCTGCTGAAGAAGCGGAGATGTCGACAGAGCTGCCTTCGCCGGTTATCTACCCCTTTGCTGCCTATGGCAGCGAGACTGTGCCGACCCAGCAGGCAACGCTGATACGAGGTGCGACAGTCTGGACCAACGAAGATGCTGGCACGCTGATAACCGATGTATTGCTGCGGGATGGACGTATCGCGGCGGTAGGTGAAAACCTGCAGGCCGGTGATGCGGTAGTGGTTGATGGAACCGGCATGCACCTGACGCCCGGCATCATAGATGAACATACCCACATCGCTTTGTTCGGAATCAACGAAGTGGCGACCAATTCAAGCATGGTGCGCATGACAGACGTCGTGGATTCCCAGGATGTAAACATCTATCGCAATCTGGCAGGTGGCGTGGTGGCGGCGCAGCAGCTGCATGGCTCTGCCAACCCGATTGGCGGGCAGTCCTCACTGATCAAAATGCGTTGGGGCGGAACACCTGAGGAATTGCAGATTGAAGATGCACCGGGATTCATAAAGTTCGCACTGGGTGAAAACGTCAAGCGCAGCACCAACCCAGCGTCCATTCGTTACCCGCAGACCCGCATGGGCGTGGAGCAGGTTTTTGCCAATGCATTCAGCCAGGCACGTGAGTATGAATCGCGCTGGCAGCAGTGGAACGCGCTGTCCAACAGTGCACGCCGGGATGCCATCCGACCGCGCCGCGATCTTGTTGATGAAACCATGTTGGAAGTTTTAAACGGCGAACGTTACGTGACGGCGCACTCCTATGTGCAGTCGGAAATCAACATGCTGATCCATATTGCGGACAACTTTGACTTCACCATCAATACCTTCACGCATATTCTGGAGGGCTACAAAGTGGCCGACAAGATGGCTGCACATGGTGCCGGAGGTTCCACTTTCTCGGACTGGTGGGCCTACAAGTGGGAAGTGCGTTATGCGATTCCCTACAACGCCGCACTGATGCAGCAGGCCGGAGTAGTAGTTGCCCTGAATTCCGATGATGCCGAAATGTCCCGGCGCCTGAATCAGGAGGCCGGCAAGATGGTCAAGTATGGCGGTGTCAGTGAGTCTGATGCATTAAAGATGATTACGTTGAACCCAGCCAGGCTGCTTCATCTGGATGATCGGATGGGCAGTATCCGCGTAGGCAAGGATGCCGATGTTGTGTTGTGGGATCAGCATCCATTGTCCGTCTACGCGCAGGCGCAGACTACCTGGGTTGATGGCATCCCGTATTTCGACCGCGAACGTGACCGCGAGCTGCGTCAGTACATGGCCAGCGAACGAGAGCGCATCATCAATGTCATCTTGAGTGAACAGGAGTAATCGCATGAAAATCATAAACAGAGTAGTGCGCGTTGTACCTGTTGTGCTGGCCGTTTCAATGCTGCAGGCGATTGTTCCGCGGCCGGCCCCGGACCAGTCAGAGCCCATAGCCATCACCGGTGCTGTCATACATGTGGGAGATGGCACGGTGATCGAGGACGGCGTACTAGCCTTTGACCAGGGAGTCATCACCTACGTTGGTACTGATGCCAACAGTCCGGCATTTTTTAATCACCAGGTGATAGATGTAGAGGGGCGTCATATTTATCCCGGCTTTATTTTGCCTAACACGTCTCTGGGCCTGTCCGAGGTCAGCAATATCCGGGCAACCAATGATGTGGTGGAAACAGGGGATATCAATGCCAGCGTTCGTTCGGCAATTGCTTACAACACCGACTCAGAGTTGATTCCGACATTTCGTTTTAATGGCATCCTGACTGCACAGATTACGCCACAGGGCGGTCTGGTTTCAGGCAGCTCCAGCGTAATGAAACTTGATGGCTGGAACTGGGAGGACACATTGCTCTCTGCTGATGGCGCCATGCATATGCACTGGCCCGCACGAACCCAGCGTCAGCGTAATGAAATCTCCGGTCAGTTCGAAACCGTGGACAACGAGGACTACGCCAATCAGGTACAAGTGTTGCACGCACTGTTTCAGGATGCGATCACCTACACAGGTTCGCCGGTGAATCTGAATCTGGCCGCCATGCAGAATGTTCTGTCTGGCGAGGCGAAACTGTTCATTCACGCCAACGACGCACGTGACATCGTCAACAGTGTTCAATTCGCCAGGGACTACGAAGTGCCACAAATTGTTATCGTAGGTGGCCGCGATGCCATGAAGGTCAAGGATCTGTTGCTGCAGGAATCGGTGGCAGTGATCTACGAGTCAGTACATGGTTTGCCCGCGCAGTCCTGGTACGACGTTGACGAGCCTTTCAAGGTCCCATTCCAGTTGCACGACGCCGGTATTCTGGTGGGTATTGGTGGTGGCGAAACAGCTCTGGATTCGCAGCGCAACCTGCCTTTCTTTGCCGGAACCGCCGCCAGCTATGGGTTGGACAGGGAAACCGCACTGGCCATGATCACGGAGCACAATGCGCGAATTCTTGATGTAGATGACCGCGTGGGCACTCTGGTCGTGGGCAAAGATGCAACGTTTTTCATCGCGGCTGGTGACGCGCTGGATATGCGCACCAATCAGCTTGATGAGGCCTTTATTCAGGGCAGGTTACTGGAGCTGCAGGGCATGCAGCAGGAGCTGTACGAGCGGTTCTACGAACGCTACGCAGGTCAGCCTATCGAGTAATCAGTGGTTCATCGGTGCAGCAAGAGAGGCGCAGTCTCCACGCTGCACGGAATAATTGATCAGGACAGGCCGTCGACAGATTAGCGTCTGAAGGAAGGGCGTGGCTCCATGGAGGTAGCGTTTGTTTATTACAATACTGGCTTGGTTGATGTTTGGCCTGTCCATCATGTTGTGTGCAGTTTCCACACTGGGTCGCCTGTCACATTATGATTGGTGGATCCGGGCCTGTGAGTTCCCACGTGTTCAAATCGCTGCTGTGGCGTTTATCCTGGTAGTTGGCGGCTTGTTGCTGGACAGTCCGCAAATGCTGGGGGGAGTCGCGTTATCGCAATGGACATGGGCGCTCGGCCTGATCGTGCTGATCTATCAGCTGTCGCGCATTCTGCCCTGGACAAGGTGGTGGCCTACTCAAATGGAGGACGCTGATGGAAAAGTGTCTGGCGAGCACTGCGTAACACTGCTGGTCGCAAATGTGCTGACGCCCAATCGCAATAGTGAAGGCCTGATCAATCAGGTGAAGCAGCATCAACCCGACATTCTGCTGGTGGTAGAGTCTGATCTGTGGTGGCAGTCGAAGCTCGATGAAGCATTCGGCGACTGGCACTCGATTGTCCGTGTTCCCCAGGACAATCTGTACGGTATGCATCTTTACTCCAGGCTGCCGCTGGAAGACGCCAAAGTTCATTACCTGATTGAAGATGACATTCCGTCGATTCGGGCCTGGGTAAAACTGCCTGGTGGCAAACGCGTGTGCTTCTACGCGCTGCATCCCCGGCCGCCGGCGCCCAATGAAAGTGAGGAGTCATTGTGTCGTGATTCCGAGCTGTTGCTGGTGGGTCAGCAGGTTTATCGCGACAAGGAGCCGGCGATAGTTGCCGGTGATCTCAACGATGTCGCCTGGTCGCGAACCACACGGCTGTTTCGCCGCACCAGTGGCATGCTTGATCCACGGCGGGGCAGGGGCATGTTCAATACATTCCACGCTGGGTACTGGTTCATGCGCTGGCCCCTCGATCATGTGTTCTGCACCGAACACTTTCTGCACAAGCGCATGCAGCGACTGGACTACTTCGGGTCTGATCATTTCCCGATCCTGGCGACTCTGTGCTTCCGTCCATCCGAGTCAGATCGTAATGACACACCAAGTGCGGATAGCGACGAGCGCGACGAAGCCCGCGACATCATCGATGATGGCCAACAGCTGCGAAAAAGCCGCGGCCTTGGCGACTCTGCCTTTGGCTAGCATCCCTTAGTGGTCCTGAGGACCGCTAACCCGGATATACGATTCCTTCAAGTCTAAACTTCTGGTCCGTACCTCGTCGGTAGTCGTGTGTGATGTAGTCCCGCTTCTATTTGACATAGATCAATTTGAATTTCGGCAGGCGCGTTACAGTGGCCGGATTAAAGGTTCTCTATCAAAAGCGTGTTGAAAATGCCGGAATCAGTACCATCCATGCTGCCGCTGCGCGCGCTGATTGCGCCGAAGAAAACCTGTAGCCAGCTCGCTGCAAGTGAACCAGCTGCCATGACGATCATGTTTCGCTATGCGATGTGGTTGCTGCTGATGCCACCCGTGTTTTCCTGGCTGGGAGCCTATTTTTTCGGTTGGCGCCTGGGTGCCAGCGAACCACTGGTCTTGCCAGCAGCAACGCTGACCCTGATCAGCATCGGCTACTTCATTGCGCTACTGTTCGGTTTTATTTCTACTGCACTCATCAGTCGCTGGATGGCAACCACTTACGGCGCCAACCGGCAGCTTGGCAGGCATTATGCCTTCGTCACCGTCATCGGCGCGCCACTGGCGTTTGCCAGCCTTGGTCATCTTTTTCCGCATGTGTTTCTGAATGTTGTGATACTGATACCAGCCATGATGTGGAGTATGTACCTGCTGTATTCGGGTATCGCCACCACGTTTAATACCGTCCCGGAGCGTGGCATTCTGATGGCGTCGGCGCTGGTGGGCTGGTTGCTGGTGGCCGCTGTTTCGCTGTTGGGTTTGACTATGTGGTTATGGGTGGCCGGTATTGGCCCGTCATTGGGAGTGTGACCGGATGTCCGCGGTATTGGAACAAGGTGTGATTGACAGAAGTGTCGCTGTGCCAGACACGTACTATGACAAGGTTGTATTGCGTCTGGTGCAGTTCTCCATCGTGTGGGCGATTGTGGCGATGGGCGCTGGCGTTTATATTTCTGCAGAACTTTTGTGGCCCTGGCTGGATTTTGGGCAGCCCTGGCTCTCCTTCGGACGTCTGCGCCCACTGCATACCAATGGCGTCATCTTCGGATTCGGCGTTTCGGCGCTGATGGCGACGGCATTCTACAGTGTGCAACGTACCAGCCATGTATCACTCTTTGCGCCGCGCCTGGCATGGATCGTTTGTTATGGATGGCAGCTGACCGTCCTGCTGGGCGGACTGTCACTGCTGGGTGGCTGGACTTCAAGCAAGGAATATGCAGAGCTGGAGTGGCCATTTGATATCGCCATCGCGCTGCTCTGGGTATCGTTCGGGATTGTGTTCTTCGGTACCCTGGCCAGGCGTCGTATACGTCCCATCTATATTTCCAACTGGTTCTATGGCGGCCTGATCATCGTCATTGCCATGCTCCATATTGTTAACAACCTCGCGCTGCCCGTGACGCTCGACAAGTCCTACTCTCTTTATGCGGGTGCCCAGGACGCCGTGGTGCAATGGTGGTATGGACACAATGCAGTGGGCTTCTTGCTGACCGGCGGCTTTCTCGGCATGGTTTATTACTTTCTGCCCAAACAGGCTGGCAGACCGATATGGAGCTACCGGTTGTCGATAGTTGCCTTCTGGGCCTTTGTCTACACCTACATCTGGGCAGGGCCACACCATCTGCACTACAGCGCCATTCCTGAGTGGGTGCAGTCGCTTGGCATGGTGATGAGCATTATTCTGCTGGCGCCGTCCTGGGCGACGTTGATTAACGGCATCATGACGGTCAGCGGCGCGTGGCAGAAGCTGCGTACAGACCCGGCATTGAAGTTTATTGTGCTGGCTCTGGCATTCTATGGTCTGGCAACTTTCGAAGGGCCAATGATGGCAATTCGCAGTGTCAACGTGGTTAGTCATTTCACGGACTGGACCATCGGTCATGTGCACTCCGGCGCACTGGGCTGGAATGCGATGATTACCTATGGAACGTTCTATTTCCTGATACCGCGAATGGCAGGTAGAGCCCTGTACAGCACATCGCTCGCCAATCTGCATTTCTGGCTGGCTCTCGCTGGAACCATGCTCTACATCATGTCGATGTGGGCGGCTGGTGTTTCCCAGGGGCTGCTTTGGTTGAACCTGGATGAAACTGGCGAGCTGCGCTTCAATTTCACCGACATCATGGCAGGGATGGCGCCGTATTACGGACTACGCCTGCTGGCCGGCCTGATTTTTCTGCTGGGCACCTGTCTGATGGCATGGAATCTGTTCATGACCATCAGGGGGCGGGACCCGGTTGAGGTCACCGCACCCGACGTTGACCCGCTTTACGAGGTAAAACGATGACAGGCATGTCGCTCCACAAAAAGCTTGAAGAAAATACCGGACTGCTGATCTTCGGCATACTGGTTGTTTCTGCCATCGGTGGGCTGGTCCAGATTCTGCCGGTGCTAAACCAGGAGTCGCTAGAAACCCCAACCGGCAGCACAGAGCCATACTCTGCTGTGGCACTGACAGGGCGCGACATCTACATTCGGGAAGGCTGCTCTGTATGTCATACACAACAGGTCAGGCCTTTGATTGCCGAGGTTGAACGCTACGGGCCCTATTCACGGTCGGGCGAATTTGTATATGACCGTCCCTTCCTGTGGGGTTCTAAACGCACCGGACCGGATTTGCACCGCCTGGCAGGTAAATATTCCGATGACTGGCACCGTGTCCACCTTCTTGACCCCAGGTCAGTTGTTCCGGAATCGATCATGCCGGCCTACCCCTGGCTGGAAGATGCCCCGGCGTCTGGAGTGGGTGATATTCAGAAAAAGATGCAGGTCCTGCAGCGGCTGGGTCACCCTTACACGCAGGAGCAGATAGAGGCGGCCCCACAGCAACTGGAAGGGCTGACGGAGTTGGACGCGCTGGTTGCCTATCTGCAGCAGCTTGGAATTGCCGTTTCACGCGTGGAGGTGCTATGACACTTTTTATATTTGTAGGCGACATGCTGGTCATGTTTTTTATGGTGACCATGATAGTGTGGCTGACAGCGGGCGTGGGTAAATCCAGAGCACAGGAAATCAGCAGAATCCCGCTGGAGGATGAGAATTACAATGGCTGATATGCCCGGAGATTTTTGGAGTGGCTGGATCATGGTGCTGACGCTGGTGTCGGCAGCCGTGGTCGGGTGGTTGATCTGGAGCGTGTATTTTTCACCGACGCCACATGAGCCGGAAGAAGAATTAAACGAACCCGTTTGGGACGGCGATATGCGGGAGGGCAACGCCCCGGCACCCATGTGGTGGTTCTGGCTGATTCTCGGCGCCACCGTGTTCTCTGTCGGTTATCTGATGCTGTATCCGGGTCTCGGCTCCTTCAGTGGCATGCTGAACTGGTCACAGGACGCCCGCGTAAGCAATGCTTACGAGCATTATCAAAGCCAGTTTCAGCCAGTCCGCAATGAGATTTTGGCCACCTCGCTAGGTGAATTGCAGTCCAGCTCAGTGCGCATGAATACCGCCTCGCGCCTGTTTGCACGTGAATGCGCAGCATGCCATGGACGTGACGCCGGCGGGCAGCTGTCTATGTTTCCTGATCTGACCGACCAGGAGTGGCAGTGGGGCGAAGCTGCAGAGCAGGTGGAACAAACACTGAGAAGCGGTCGCCGCGCATCCATGCCGGCCTGGTCAGCTGTGATCGAGGAAAGTCAGATTGAACCCCTGGTGGATTATGTGATTGCGATGGGTGACAGCGACGCTGAGCAGATGCCAGGGCGTGCGGTTTACATGACCTACTGTGTCGCCTGTCATGGCGCAGAGGGAGAGGGTAACGCTATGTTTGGTGCGCCGTCGCTGCGAGACGATGACTGGCTCTACGGGGGGGACCGTGCGAGCGTGCTGACATCCATTGCCGCCGGTCGTGCGGGTGTAATGCCAGCATTCGACGATCGCCTGAATGACGCGCAGATCCGCTTACTGGTCGCGTGGTTAACACGCGAGCAGTAAGCCTGCCGGATACTTCGACCTACTGGTTGTCCTCATCGTCAAAGTCTTTGCCTTTTTTGGCGTTGGTTTCAGCGCGTTTGTCATCAACCTTTTCAGGTTCACTGTTGTCGCTGACAGTTTTCTGTTCACCAATTGAGTGGATGGTGATCGGCGCTGCCGGTGCATTGCCGTCTTTGTCTTCGCCAAAATAGAGCGTCATGTGTGGGAATGGGATCTCTATGCCAGCTGCATCCAGACGGTACTTGACCAGCCGGTTGTAGGCGCGTCCGATGCGCCACTGAGATCCCGGAAGAGTCTTGATGCGGACACGAATGTTAACGGAGCTGTCAGCAAGTGCTGTGACACCGTGAACTTCCAGGTCCTCCAGGATATCGTTCTTGCACTCATCATCTGCCATAAGCTCTTCAAAGGCCTTGCGCAGCTCTACAATCACTGTATCGATATCTTCGCGATAGGCTACCCCGTACTCGCCAAGATGGTACGCAAATTCGCGCATGTAGTTGGATACGGTATCTACTGATGAGAATGGGATCAGGTGATAGGTGCCTGATAGATCACGCAGGCCCAGAGAGCGGATGGTGAGTTTTTCGGCGACGCCGGTGATACCGGCAGCCGTCACGACATCACCGTTATTTATGGCGTTCTCCAGCTGAATAAAGACCCCGGTAATGATGTCCTGAACCAGCTTCTGGGCGCCAAAACCAATGGCCAGACCCAGCACACCGGCACCTGCGATCAGTGGGCCTATATTAATACCGATTTCTGACAGAACGACCATCAGGGTCATCACAACCAGGGTGATCGATACGGCATTGCGGAAGATCGTCAACAGGGTTTTCTCGCGTGCACTGGGTCCGCCGCGCGATGAATCCGGGTTCAGGCGCTGTTCGATCCAGCTTGCCAGGGCAATCCATACACCAAGTGCCAGCAGGATGATCAAGGTTACAGAAATGGCTGTGCCCAGCGTGTTGATGCCGGCGTCCGATGCCAGCCATGCGGGCAGGTTGAACAGGCTCCATGCATCCGCAACGAAGCCGAGCACAACAATCAGGATAACCAGTCTGACACCCTTCATGATCGCGGGCAGGAATCCGTTCAGCCGGTCCTCCAGCAAGGGGAAACGTGTCCGCGTTTCGTCACTTAACTGGAAGCCGCGACCCAGCAGCTGACCCAGCACCACTGACAGGAACAGGCCCAGTCCGATAGCCACCAGCGTCTGCAATGAGGCGCGCAACATAAAGGGCAGGGCATCTTCGGGGCGCGCGATGGTCACCAGGGTCATCGCTGCCAGGTAGGCAATAGCCACAACGAACCAGCTTTTGCTCAGCATGCCCAGCAAGACGCGATTGAATGTCATTTCTGCATTCTGGGAAAGCTCTGTGAGTTTATCGGTGATGCGGGATTTGTTTTGCAGAAGAATGGCCAGTGCGTACAGGAACGCCAGCAGCATCACAATCAGGGCAGTCAATTTGCCGACGGCAGGCGTAAGTAATTCATTGGCCAGCGGCACCAGAAACAATATGCCGTAACCGATGAAACCAACCAGCCTGGACAGCCAGGCGTGCCAGTAATGCGCCTGTTCGGCGCTCAGCGGCAGCATGCGAAGACCGTCATTTCGGGCGGCAAACAATACTCTGATCAGTGCGCGCGTGATTTCGATGATCAGAAACGCATTCAGGAACAGCGACTGCTGAATGTCCATTTCGCCAGAGTTGCCAGGTACAAACAGCGCAACCAGGTAGCCGCCCACATAGGCAAGCGGGATGACTACAAGATCCAGCAGTGCAGCACCGCCCACGGCAATTGATTTGTGCAGCATACGACTGCCGCCGGTATCTTTCAGTGCCCAGCGGTCAATCGCTGTGAACACCGGACGAGCCATCAGTCTCAACAGCAGGAATAGCGACACAGCAGCCGCGATGACAAGCAGCAGGCCTGTGGCTTCACTAGTCAGATTGTCGACCTGCACAGCCTGCTCGCCAGTGACCAGGTCGGTTATTGACTGGAAAGCCTCCATGGATTCGGCGACCAGGTTCTGTGCCAGCTCACGGGTGGCGCCTGCAATTTCCTGCACCGGAGACCCAGAGGCTTCTTCCTCGGCTGCGGACTCGTCGGACGTCGGATCTTCGCCAGCGGCCAGGGCACGCAAGTCACTGATCAACTGCTCTCTAGCCTGTTGGTCCTCAAGGATATCTGCGAGGTAGGCATAGGAATTGTCAGTGCCGGAGTTGTTCTCGGTGGCGGTCTCTGCGGCTGCTGATAGCGCCGGCTGTGCGGTGGTGAGGCCGGCGACCGCCAGCATGCAGAAACTGGCAATGATGGCGATTATTTTGGCCGGTGTCAGATGCGTCACTATGCGATCTCCGTGTGGTCATTATTTTCAATGTGGCAGATGCTGAACAAGCCTAAGGTCTGGCAGGCCAATTGGCAAATCTGCTGGTCCCAGCAACGGGCTTGACAATACTGTGTGTCGTACAGCATTATTACTGTGTCGCACACAGTAAGCGAATGCCCAGCTCTGCTGACGCCCGAAAAATCAGTAGAAGCCGGGTACATGTTTAAGTACGGATCTCTCGCAAGCTGGATCATGCAAGACAGCAGCCCTGAGGCAGAGTCCTTTAAAGAGGTAGCAAATGAGTGAAGATCGTTTGGAGGCCATGCGCCTTGAATTGCGACGCGGCAGCCTGGCATTGATTGTGCTGACTGCGTTGCGTCAGGAGCACTATGGCTACTCGCTACGGCAAAAACTGCAGGCTGACGGACTGGCTATCGAAGAGGGCACCCTGTACCCGCTGGTGCGCCGGCTTGAGAGTCATGGCCTGCTGGATAGTCGCTGGAGTGATGAACAGGGCAGGCGGCGACGCTACTACAGGATGTCAGCAGATGGGCAGAAGGTTCTTAATGCATTGAAGCAGGAATGGCAGACACTCAATAAGGTCATGCACACCGTACAGGAGTCATCATGATGAACTGGATTGATCGCTACGTGGCAGAAATCAAGCGCTACCTGCCAGCAAAAAATCGCGACGATGTCGCGGAAGAACTGCAGTCGCTACTGGAAGAGGAAGTGCTTGAACTTGAGGCGGATCGCGAACGGCCGCTGACTGACGCGGAGTGGCATGACCTGCTGCGCGAGTTTGGACACCCCATGCAGGTGGCCACTCGCTACGGAGCAAGTGGCGTGTTGATCAGCGCGGCCCTGTTCCCTTTGTACAGAAAAGTTGTCGCTTATCTGCTCGCCGCCGTAGCGACGGTTTACGTGCTGGCAATTACCTGGAGCATTGTGGCTGATGTTATTTGGGGAGTGATGGCGGACGCCCGTGCAGTCAATCTGGGTTTCGGCTTTGGCGAGGCCTGGTCTTTTGCGGTCAACTGGCTGGTATTCATCACGCTTGGGTTCCATCTTGCAGACCGCTACGTAGCTGATACCGGCATTCTCAAGCGTTGGAACCCCGCTACGCTGCCACCTGCGCAGCTGGAGCGAGAGTCACTCAGCAGCAGTATTCTTGTGAGCATTCTGGTTGCGGTGTGGCTGGTGATCCTGCATCGTCTGTCACCTGAGTTCAGTGCGGCGGTATTGCTCGGTGAGCAGAACAATCGATTTATTACATTGATTGCCTGGCTAAAAATCCAGGCTGTATTGGTGCTGGCGGTTTATCTGATTCTGCTGTTCAAGCCTCACTGGTCGCGGGGCAAACGCATGCTGGTCATGGTGTCAGATGCTCTGGCAGCATTCGGGGTCGCCATATGTCTGTCGATTCCTGCGGAAGCGTTGTTGCAGATATACCCGGAGCTTCCGGAGGCATTGTTGCGCACTACCTCGATAGTTCTGTGGCTCTGGCTGCTGGGTCTGCTGGCGGATCTGCTGGTGCAGGGGTACAGGCTGATGCAGCGGCGCTGAGTCTTTCTCAGCGCCGCCTGGCCCACCGCCCGGATCAGCCTAGCAGTGATGAGGGTAGCTCTGGTATGCGCGCCACTATGACTTCACGTCGTGCCCGACTGATGCCATAAATGATTCGCTCGCCTCGGGCACTGCGGTCCCAGGCCCATGACTGACCTTCAAAGGGAACATCAATGGTGGTCACATACTCCAGCGTGACACCCTGTCTGGGCAAACGCAGTACGTAAAGTTCGGCTGCGTCGTGGCCTGTCACATACAGTAATCCGTCGTCACCCCAGTCTCCGCCGGAACAGGCACTGTCGCCCCAGGTTGCAACGATCTGGGGCGGAAACAACCATGACTCCAGCATCTGCCAGTTATCGTCGAATTTGCCCACGTGCGTCCAGCGCTGATCAAATCCCGGAGTGGTTCCATTGTCGTTGTAGTTGGCGAAACAGGCCCACCAGAATCCCTGGTGCCGGACTGCCCAGGTCAGCGATCCAAGACGTATGCCAAGGCTGTAGGTCGCCACGGGTTGCAGGCTGTTTCTGTCATAGGTTTCCAGTGAACTGGCCATTGGCAGTTGTGGAAAGTTAGAGTGCGCCACGACCAGTTCATCACCGTCGACCCAACCCGCATTCAGGTGGATGATGGCGCCATCCTGGGATCCCATCCATTCACCGACCTGCACGCCAGTATCTTTGCGATGCTTGACCAGCGCATGATTGCCGATACCGTAGAAGTGATCTGCATCGACTGCCACCCCCTGATTGGCATGGTTGATTTGCCAGCGTTGCAGTTCGTCAGCGACCAGGCCGTGTTTGGTGAGTCCAGGGTTTGCTTCTGCTGCCGCGTCAGTTGACGCAGCCGCGGCAGGGCGGGCCAGACTTGATGCCCCGCTACCAATAGCGAGCGCACCTGCGGTAGCGCCCAGTGTCAGCAAGACCTGGCGACGAGTGACAGTCGCCTCGGGCATTGAGTTGTCAATCTTCATGATCAGAACCTCCGGGTAAGCTGAATGTTCCAGCTGCGGCCGGACAACAGTGACTGACTGACAGATGGGTCATAACCAAAATTGTCTGAGGACAGCGGTGGTTCTTTGTCGGTCAGGTTGATGACACCCACACGCACTCGCGTGTCTCGCAGCAGGGGCGATGCAGTGGTGTCAAACTGGTAACCCACGGTCAGGTTGTAAGTGACGAAGCTGTCGATTACCCGGCGATAAACAGTTCGGCCCTGCGTAAAGAAAGGCTCGATGTAGCTGGGCTGGCCCAGTGACTCGTAAACAGCCTGGGTGGTTGTGGCACCTGTGTCATGTGTCTCACCCACATGATAGATACCCAGTCCGGCATTCCAGGACCCGTTGCGCCAGAAGATATTGCTGGTGCTGCGCCACTTGGCGGCGCCATTTCCATACAACTGGTTGTTGATGGTTGGTTCGACGTTGGCAGGCGCCAGAGTGTCTTCAGCTTTGCTCAGGTATGCCCATTCGGAACTGAAAACCATGTCGCCAAACGACAGGCCTCTCAGTTCATACCTGAAGCCAAAGTCGACACCGCTGTGTTCGCTGGTCGACAGGTTCAGGAAGGGGCGGTTGCGTGAGAAAATTCGTCCGGCGGGTGCCACAGGATTATTGGGGTTGGCAGCGTTGTAGGCGGCAAACGCCGCGCGGTCTTCGGGAGTCAGCGCAAAACGCTCTACGTCACGATCGCCCTTATAGTTGGCTGTGCCACTGCCCAGGTCAATCTGGTCAGCAGGCACACCTGCGGCCAGCTGTTGCTGAGTGTAGGCACGCAACAAGGCGGTATCACTTTCATTGATCTGCGCCACACTACGCTGGCCCAGCAGATTGCTGCGACGAATACGCCACCAGTCAACATTCATGGTGAAACCATCCATAAATGGCGCATCGAATACCAATCCTACCGTGTCACCTTTGGATTCCTGAGCCATCAAGTCCGGGTTGCCACCAAAATAGGTGCGCATGACGTAAGGGCCTTCATTGAGTGCAGGGTTACGGTAGGCGTCAATATCACCGGCACCAGCGGTGATGGTCCAGCGCGGACTGGTATACAGGGCTGCCAGGCTGGGTGCCATGAATCCTTCATTGCGCGATGCACGCAACATCAACCAGTCAACAGGTTTCCAGTTGAGGCCAACTTTTGGTTTGGTCGTGTTACCAAAGTCGCTGTACTGCTCAGCGCGGGCTGACACATTGAGTTCCAGTCGGTTCATCAGCGGTATGCCTGCATCTTCGTTGATCAGCGGTATCATCACTTCAGCAAATGCGCTGGTGACATCACGGCTGCCGAAAACGTCAGGGCGAGGCGGGTGCAGCAGGAAATCATTGTTTGTAATATCCAGTCCCGAGCTGGCAGGGTTTTCGCCACTGAAAGGAGGGCGAATGTCTTCCAGATCTTCACGACGGTGTTCGACTCCAAACGCAGCCATGACATCACCACCCCACCAGCTGAACAGAGTGCCTGAGGTTTTTGCGTCGAAGCTGGCGATATAGCTTTGTGCTTCGCGCGCAAAGATGTCACTGAACGAATCTACGGTCGCCTGCGGATTGTTGTACGGGGCATCTGCGACCACCGCATCGCCCTGGACCCGGAATGTGTAGGCAAACGGGTTATAGGCACTGGCATCAGTGCGACCGATGGCGTTCTGAAGCAGGCTTTCGCGCACGTCAGGGTAAGCTTCGTCGTTGCCGTTGACCTGGTTGTAGAATAGCGATGTTTCCCAGGTCCAGGTGGCACCAAAAGAACCCTTCAGGCCAGTGGCAAAGCGTACAACATCGGAGTCGGTTGTGATCAGTTCTGGTGACAGCCCGGCCAGTGTCATCTGCGTAAAGCTGACAGTACGTGGCTGACCAGTCAGTCGCGGCGTACCATCTGCGTTCGCTAAGCCGGCTGGGTGATAGAAGCGCGATCCGTAAGGGTTGTAGGGGTTGTCGATCGGCATGACCATCAGCTTGTCAGAAGTTGGTGCATTTAATGCCAGTGGCTGCCGTTTCATGGTGGACTCGGCCATGTAATAACCAGCTTCGGCGAATACTGTTACAGCAGGTGAAATGTCGTATTCACCAGCGAGATAGGCATTGCCGCGCTTCACTTCCGGTGAGGCGAAACCAAACTGATTCAGGTCCAGGAAAAATTCGGGATTATTGGCACGTGACGGGGCGCTGTTGGTCAAAGTTGGTGCGCCGTTCACTGGTCTAAAGTAGTTGTTCGCTGTGCTGCTGCCAACACGGAAAGTAGGCCAGTAGCCTCGAGCTGAGCGTCCATCAAAGCTGCCGCCCAGGTTGTTGAACGGGGCTGGTACCTTGTCGCTGTTAAAGGAAGTACGGCTGAAATCCCGTTCACTCAGGGCAATGCTATCCCGGTTCAAAGCTTCAATGCTGCCGATAAAACGGCCGCGACCGTTAGCCAGGTCGGTCGAACCAAAGGTCAGTGCCAACTGTGTGTTCTCTCCGCCGCCGTGCTCAGTTCCGCCTTGCTGCAGCGATACTTCAACGCCATCAAACTCGCGCTTCATGATGTAGTTGATGACACCGCCAACGGCGTCTGAACCATAGATCGAGGATGCACCATCGCGCAGCACTTCAATGCGCTCAACCCCTTGTGTTGGCAACTGGTTCACGTTGACTGCCTGCGACAGGCCCGCCGTCATCGGGTTAATGGACATGCGTCTGCCATTGACCAGGACCAGTGTTGCAGTGGCACCCATATTGCGCAGATTGATGTTTGCGTTATCGCCACGGGCGCCAGACGACCCAAGGCGGGTCTCGTTCTCCGGCAGGTTGACCACCGACGGTAACGAGGTCAGCAGGTCAACAGGCAGAACAGCTGCCCTGACTTCCATGGCTTCTTCGCCAATAACTGATACAGGCACGGTGCCATCGTTTTCGGCACGGCGTATGTTTGAGCCAGTCACCACCACTTCCTGAATTTCAGGAATGGCGTTGCTTGCCGGGGTTTGTGCTATGGCTGCAGAACCAGCTCCAAGCAGCAGGCCGGTCACACTGAGCTGCACTAGCATTGCCAGTGGTCGTTTGCTGAAACCTGGAATGTTCAGGGATTTTCTGGTCTCCAAAGAGATCGGGGCTTCCGCCATGTGTGGGAATGGCTTGTTCATGTTATGGACTCCAAAGGCGTGGTTGAAAGAGCCTGATTTCTAATTTCCGGAGAGGGCCGGAAGTAATGTTTGACGTTCCGGCTGGGTACCGGACGCTATGGAGATTAGCCTGACTTGGTGACAGATCAGTGGCGGTTATGTGGCAGCTCAATGAATCTTTTGTGAATGACAGATTGGTGACGGGAAGGGCGCTCGCAACTAGGGACAGTCCAGATAATTAAAGGTATTATTCGCGGCAAGACACTTTCTTTCGCAGCATTGGCAGGCAATTCATGGCGACAAAACCGAGTATTCACAAGTTCATGATTGCCCTCAGTGATCTGGACAGGGAGTATTATGACTCCCTCAACCTGACGGTTGCCAGGCACCCATCAGAGACGCTTGAGCGCATGCTGGTCCGGGTGCTGGCCTACTGCTGCAATGCCTCTGACAGCCTGGTTTTCTGTAAGGGGCTCAGTGACACAGATGAGCCTGACGTCTGGGCAAAAGACCTTAATGGCGGTATTGCGCTCTGGATCGATGTGGGTGAACCGGCTTTCGACCGTATCAAGAAGGCCAGCCGTCTGGCGCGCGACGTCAAGGTTTATGCTTTCAACACTAAATCTGCTGTCTGGTGGAGCCAGCAGCAGCAAGAGTTCGCCGGGCTCAGGATATCGGTCAGTCGATTCCCCTGGGCGCCTCTTCAGCAACTGGCAGAGGTCATGCAGCGAACCATGGATATGTCAGTAACAATCTCTGGGGATACGGTCTATGTTGCCGCCGAATCAGGCGAGTACGAGTTTGCGCTGGAAGTCCTGCAGACAGTCAACTAGACCAATGATTTTAACGGGTGGATACAGCAAGGGGCCAGGTCATGCATATTGAGGGAATCAGGGAAAACAGAGTCGCAGTGAGTCTGAAAGACGGAGTCGCCCATGTGCGCCTGAACCGTCCGGACAAGCGCAACGCACTGGACGATGATCTGTTTTTGTCACTGGCAGCGGCTGGCGAAGCACTGAAAAACATGTCCGGGCTGAGAGCTGTTGTATTGTCCGGAGAAGGGGAGTCGTTCTGCGCCGGGCTCGATTTTGCCTCGTTCAAGGGAATGTCTGAGCGTGACGGAGAGACCTCCACAATCGGCACCATGGTGTCCAGTGACGCCATCACGCATCTCGCCCAGCAGGTCTGCTGGGTATGGCAGGAAGTGCCGGTGCCGGTAATCGCTTCACTGCATGGACATGCGCTCGGTGGAGGCATGCAGATCGCAATGGGCGCAGATATTCGTATTGCCCACCCGGAAACCCAGTTGTCCGTCCGCGAAGTCTACTGGGGCCTGATCCCCGATATGACAGGTACACTGATGCTGGGCAGTCTGGTGCGGCCGGATGTCGCGCGCGAGCTGGTATACACAGCACGTGTGCTGCCGGCAGCGGAAGGGCATGGTCTGGGACTGGTCACGCGCCTGTCAGATGAGCCTCTGGTGGAAGCGCAGGCGCTGGCTGCAGAAATTGCCAGTCGCAGTCCGGATGCCGTCAGAGCCGCCAAACGTTTGCTGACGCGACAGCTCAAGCAGCAGGCTGCAGAACAGTTTGCGGCCGAACGGGAAGAAATTCATCGCCTGATTGGTTCAGCCAACCAGAACGAGGCAGTGGCGGCCTACTTTCAGAAGCGGGCACCAAAATTTAAGGATAACTGAGCAGTCTGCTGATCTGTGAGGCTGATCTGCGAGAATGAAGGGAAGATGGTACCGGAGGCCGGACTCGAACCGGCACGCTTTTAAGGGCATCGGATTTTGAATCCGACGTGTCTACCAATTTCACCACTCCGGCAGGATGTGTGCTTGTGCAGAAGGGCGCCATTATAACAACATTGCAACATCTGACAATGGCTGTTTCGCAGCCGTCTGCGGTGCTGTCAGAGCTTGGCAAGCTTCGACGAATCGGGCAAACTTGCCGCCCTTATGAAACTATCCGACTTTGATTATGACCTGCCTGAAGAGCTGATCGCTCACTACCCTGCGGCCAATCGCAGTGGCAGTCGCATGCTGTGTCTTGATCGCAGCAGCGGCGCTGTTTCCCACCACGTGTTCAGCGACATTGTGAGCATGCTGCGGGCAGAGGATCTGCTGGTATTCAACGATACCCGTGTGCTGCCGGCGCGCCTGCATGGGCAAAAGGCAACCGGCGGCAAGGTTGAAGTTCTGATTGAGCGGCTGTTGAGCGAACACGAAGCGCTGGCCCAGGTGCGCGCGAGTAAATCACCCGGCCCCGGTATGCAGTTGATACTGGAGGCAAGTGACAGCGATGCCGGGCTGACGGTGGAAGTGCTCGGTAGACAGGGCGAGTTTTTTCATCTGCGCTTTCCTGCAGATGCACCGGCAGTTGATCTGCTGGATCGCTACGGCCATATGCCACTGCCGCCCTATATTGATCGACCTGATGAGCAGGCGGACCAGAGCCGTTATCAGACAGTTTATGGACGCAATCCGGGCGCCGTCGCGGCACCCACCGCTGGACTGCATTTTGACGACCCCCTGCTTGATGCAATCAAACAGCGTGGCGTCGACATGGCTTTTGTCACGCTGCATGTCGGTTCGGGGACGTTTCAACCGGTGCGTACCGAAAATGTGCTGGAGCATCGCATGCACAGTGAGTGGATTGATGTGCCGGTGAGCGTCTGTGAGCAGATTGCGGCATGCCGGGCCCGCGGTGGGCGCGTCATAGCCGTAGGCACAACGTCAGTTCGCAGCCTCGAATCAGCAGCGCTGAAGGCGGGCGGCGACATCGATGTGGAGCGGACGATAAATCCCTATCAGGGCGATACGGATATCTTTATCTACCCTGGCTATCAGTTTCAGGTAGTGGACGCGATGATCACCAATTTCCATCTGCCAAAGTCGACGCTGATGATGCTGATCAGTGCCTTTGCGTCACGTGACAAAGTCATGGCTGCCTACGCTGAGGCAATCAGCCAGCGTTACCGCTTCTTCAGTTACGGCGATGCCATGTTCATTCGGTAGTGGTATACTCTGCCCCCTCTAATCTTCAAGTAACACCTTAAATACAGACTTTACAAGGGTTTTATCATGGCTAAAGCACCCGTTCGCGTTGCTGTCACCGGGGCAGCAGGACAGATCAGTTATTCATTGTTGTTCCGTATCGCTGCAGGCGAGATGCTGGGCAAAGATCAGCCCGTCATCCTGCAGTTACTTGAGATTACTCCGGCACTGGAAGCGCTGAAAGGCGTCGTCATGGAGCTGGAAGACTGCGCGTTTCCGCTGGTTCACGACATCGTTCAGACCGATGACGCCAACGTGGCATTCAAAGACGCCGACTACTGCCTGCTGGTAGGCGCACGCCCCCGCGGCCCAGGCATGGAGCGCAAAGATCTGCTCGAAGCCAACGCTGCGATTTTCTCGGCACAGGGCAAGGCCATCAATGACAACGCCAGCCGCGATGTTAAAGTGCTGGTTGTTGGTAACCCGGCCAATACCAATGCGCTGATCGCATACCGTAACGCACCTGACCTCAAACCCGGTCAGTTCACGGCCATGACTCGTCTCGACCACAACCGCGCCATCGCGCAGCTGGCCGAAAAGACAGGCAAGCACAGTACTGACGTTGATGGCATCATCATCTGGGGTAACCACTCCGCTACGCAATACCCGGATATCAACCACGCTACAGTGGCTGGCAAAAAGGCGGCCGACCTGGTTGACCAGGACTGGCTGGTAAGCACCTTCATCCCCAATGTTCAGCAGCGCGGCGCCGCCATCATCAAGGCGCGTGGTCTGTCTTCAGCTGCATCAGCGGCCAACGCGGCCATCGAGCACATGCGTGACTGGGCCCTTGGTACCAACGGCAAGGTGGTTAGCATGGGCATTCACAGCGATGGCAGCTACGGTATCGCCGAAGGCCTGATCTACTCATTCCCGGTTACCTGCGACAATGGTCAGTACACCATCGTACAGGGTCTGGATATCAGTGATTTCAGCCGTGGCCTGATGCAAAAAACCGAGAAGGAACTGGAAGAAGAACGCAACGGTGTTGCGCACCTGCTTCCCTGATTCCGGGCTGGCGGCGGTGACTGCATGAGTCATCGCCGCATTCTCGAGTCCGCAACATGAACATCCGCATCAACTGGCGTCGTGAACTGCGTTTCTGGTCCTTTCAGCTGTTGGGCTGGATGACGTGGATCGTGATGCTGGTGCTGCGCGACCTCACATTTGTTCCTCGCGAATACATTCTTGAGCGCGTCAATGTTTTTGTCGTTGATGCCCTGATAGGCATGGCGTTGACCACAGCGCTGCGTTATCTGTACCGAAGTGTTTGGGACCGGCCGGTGTATGTCCGTTTTCTGGCGGTGATGCTTGGCTGCTGGCTGGCCTCGCAGGCCTGGCGACCCATCAAGGTGCTGATTACCGATTCGGATTTTGGCGCCAGTGTGGATCTGACCGGTTATGGCTGGAACACATTCAGCAACTGGCTGCCGATATCCATGTCACTGCTGCTGTTGTGGAGCATGCTGTACTTCATGATGAAGTATTATCAGCTGTTCCATTACGAACGCGAAAAAAGTCTGCGCTCAGAGTCTCTGGCGCACGAAGCACAGCTGCGCATGCTGCGCTATCAGCTCAATCCACATTTTCTGTTCAATACGCTCAATGCCATCTCGACGCTGATTCTGGTGCAGTCGACCGACCAGGCGAATGCGATGGTGACCCGTCTCAGCAAGTTCCTGCGTTACTCACTGGAGCACGACCCGCTGGACAAAGTCACGCTTGAACATGAGCTGGCCAGTGTTAACCTGTATCTCGATATTGAAAAGGTCCGTTTTGAAGAACGCCTGCGGGTGGAATATGATCTGCCGGATAGCGTCCGTCAGGCACTGGTGCCCAGCATGCTGCTGCAGCCGATGGTCGAAAACTCCATCAAATACGCCATTGCACGTCACGAAAATGGCGGTACCATCTGGATCAGCGCGTCGCCGTGTGATCGCAATAAACTGTGTATTACGGTTGCCGACGATGGCCCCGGTGCCGTGGGCGATCCGACGTCCATTGGGGTAGGATTAAAAAATATCCGTGACAGATTGCAGGAGATTTACGGTGACGAGCACCAGTTTCTGTTCTCTCCACAGGATCCAAAAGGATTTAAGGTAACGGTAGTGATTCCCTATGAAACCAGATAATTCCAAACAGTTGATACGTGCCCTGGTTGTCGATGATGAGGCTCTGGCCAGGCAAGGTCTGGAACTGCGTCTTGCCGACATCGACGGAGTCGAGGTCGTTGGCAGTTGTCAGAATGGTCGCGAAGCACTGGAGATGATCGCCGACAAAGAACCCGATCTGATGTTTCTGGATATTCAGATGCCGGGTATGACGGGTTTCGACGTGGTTGAACAGCTTCAGCAGGATAATATGCCGCTGATTGTGTTTGTGACGGCCTATGACGAATACGCGGTGAATGCCTTTGATATTCATGCTGTTGATTATCTGTTGAAGCCTATCGAAGTCGAGCGTTTGCAGCAGGCAGTGAGCAAGGTGCGGGAGCGCCTGGATCATGGGCGCGACGATCAGGAGAAACGCCAGCTTCTGGATATTGTTATCAGTCTGACGGGCAAGTCGGAGCAGGCCATCGTTGAGCTGATGAGCAGCGGCAATCCGATGATGCGTTACGGCGAAAAACTGGCAATCAAGGACGGTGCATCCACGACCTTTGTACCGGTACGTGATATTGACTGGATTGATGCTGCCGGCGACTACATGTGTGTGCATGTAAAAGGCGATACCCTGATCATGCGCACGACTATGAAAGAACTTGAATCACAACTTGATCCAAGCGTATTTCAACGTGTTCACCGCTCCACAATTGTCAATCTTGATCGGGTAGAAAAAGTGTCCTCACATATCAATGGCGAGTTTCATCTGACCCTGAGCTGCGGTACCTCGCTGAAAATGAGCCGCAGCTACAAAGACAAGGTCAAACACTTCTTTTGATGCCAGTCTGAGCTGATTCGCGCCTGTCATCCTTTCAGGTGTGTCAGGGGCAGAGCAGTGGTATCAAGTACTTTGCGCATGATGAAGCTGGAATGGACATCGGCAACTCCCTCAATACGGGTCAGTGTGTTGAGCAGGAACTCCTGGTAATAGTCCATATCCGGCACCACCACTTTTAACTGATAATCTGCCGATTGTCCGGTGATCAGCAGACATTCGATGACTTCAGGGTGTTTCAGGATCTCGGACTCGAATCGCTCAAAGCGATCCGGTGTGTGGCGATCCATGCTCACCTGCACCAGCGCACTGAGTTTAAGGCCCAGGGCAGAGGCGCTGAGGATGGTGGCCTGACGTTCTATCAGACCCTCGTCCTGCATCCGTTTAACACGGCGTGCGCAAGGGGTGGCCGACAGGCCAACACGCTCTGCCAGTTCCAGATTGGTAATGGCGCCGTCTCGCTGCAGCTCCTGAAGAATTCGTCGATCCAGCTTGTCTAAATCCATAGTATTTCGCTTTATGTGGTGAATATAACCACAATAAATCATAAATATAGTTATAAAGTCCAATAATAATGAAAATCGGCGTAAATTAGTGGTGGAATCACTCAAGGCATCCGACTATTCTATGCAACATCCGGCCGAACATGATTCGGAGTCCAACCCAGACAGAATGATCCTTCTGTCGGGTGCCAGGCCAGATGGGCAGTGATGGGGTCGAAGCTTAAACAGAGCGCCGCTCAGCCACACTGACATCCTGACGCCACCAGCGTCAGTTCGCCTGCCGGAACAGGGCACGGACCCAGTAAGATGGATTTCACACTGGTAGCAACAGCAACGGGCAATCGCGTCAAGCGTTAGAAAAAGGCAACTGGAGTCACCGCATGTCGGAACACAATCGATTCGATCATCGTAAATACCCTGCATTCACACCTGTGGGTCTCAAGGACCGCACCTGGCCGGATCAGGTAATCACTACCGCGCCCCGCTGGTGTAGCGTGGATCTGCGTGATGGCAACCAGGCCCTGATTGAGCCAATGTCAGTAGCGCAGAAAAAACAGATGTTCGACCTGTTGCTGGAGATAGGATTCAAGGAAATTGAAGTAGGATTTCCTTCGGCGTCACAGCCCGACTTCGATTTCGTTCGTCATCTGATCGAAGAAGACCGCATTCCCGATGATGTGACGGTGCAGGTGCTGACCCAGGCCCGGCCTGAACTGATCGCACGTACCTATGAGGCATTAAAAGGTGTCAAGCGTGCGATTGTCCATGTCTACAACTCGACCTCGGTAGTACAGCGTCAGAAAGTATTCAAAACCGACAAGCAGGGCATTATTGATATTGCAGTTCGCGGGGCCAGCGAAGTTAAACGTCATGCGGCTCTTAATCCGGAAACCGAGTGGGTATTTCAATACTCGCCGGAAAGTTTTACCGGTACCGAGGTCGACTTCGCAGTGGATGTCTGTAATGCCGTCATTGATGTGTGGCAACCGACCCCCGACTCACCCTGTATCATCAATCTGCCGGCCACTGTTGAAATGGCAACGCCCAATGTGTTCGCTGATCAGATTGAGCTGTTCTGCCGCAAGGTGGACCGTCGCGACTCGGTCATTGTCAGTCTGCACACCCACAATGACCGTGGTTGTGCAGTGGCCGCTGCCGAGCTCGGCGTAATGGCAGGGGCAGATCGTATTGAGGGTACCTTGCTGGGGAACGGCGAGCGCACCGGCAATATGGATATCATCACCATGGCCATGAATCTGTACAGCCAGGGTGTCGACCCGCGTCTGGATTTCAGCGACATGGACAAGATCTGCACCGTCAGCAAGGCCTGTACTCAGATCGATGTGCACCCGCGCCAACCCTATGCCGGAGATCTGGTGTTCACGGCATTCTCGGGCAGCCATCAGGATGCCATCAAGAAATGTCTCGACCTGTATAAAGAAGGCGATACCTGGGAGATTGCCTACCTGCCCATAGACCCGCGGGATCTCGGCCGTACCTACCAGGACGTGATTCGGGTCAACAGTCAGTCAGGCAAGGGCGGCGTCGCTTACGTGCTGCAGAGCAAGTTTGGTTTCAACCTGCCGCGCTGGCTGCAGATTGATTTCAGCCGGGTGGTCCAGAAGGAGGCGGAAACATCCGGTCAGGAGATTGCGCCGGACAAGATCTGGACCCTGTTCAAGGACACCTACCTGAGCAGCCATCAGGATGTGCAGCTGCAGAATTTTAAATTTGAAAAAGTGGGCGATCGCGAGCGCTTCAAGGCGGTACTGAACTGCTTCGATAAAGAGCTGGATATTGAAGGTGAAGGCGACGGTGTTGTTGATGCATTCGTTGAGGCCATCAAAAAAGCCACCGACATTGATTTCGAAATCATGGAGTACGGTGAGCACGCTCTGGGTCAGGGTGCTGATGCTGAGGCGGTTACCTACATTCAATTGAAGAATGGTCTGGAGCGTTACACGGGTGTGGCCATCAGCCGGGACATCGTCAGCTCCTCGCTCAACGCGCTGCTGCGTGCTGCCGGTCAACTGATTGACGAAGCTCGGCAACGCAACGCTGCCTGATAATTACCGGGCTCTTTGCCCGTTTAAACAGACGCCCGTGGTGCTATTCATTGCCGCGGGCGTTTTGGCATGTAAACAGCCTCGCGGCTCAGTCCGGCAGGACATCATCACTGTTCATTGCATGCCAGTTCGTAGCATACTTCTCTCCGGCATAAGCCAAACTTTTTCTTCCTCCACTGCGACCAATCCAGCAGGCACATGAAACAGACAATCCAAGACACGAGTGATGAGGTTCTCATTGCTGCCGCGCTGGACGGCTCGCTGACAGCCTGGAATGCACTGGTTCGCCGCCATGAAAGACAGGTGTACAACTTCAGCTTGCGGTTTACCGGCAATCCGGACGACGCCAGGGATCTGATGCAGGAAGTGTTTCTGGGTCTGTATCGCAATCTGGAGAACTTTCGCGGCCAGTCGCAACTGACTACCTGGCTGTTCCGCATAGGCCACAACAAGGCAGTTGATATGGCCAGGCGGCGGCAGGCTGGACCTGTAGTGACAGCGCTGGATGATGAGGTGCACGCCGAAGTGCCTCAGGCAGATGATGAAGCTGAGCTGCCGGATCGTCACTTGCAGGAGCAACAGAGTAACGCTCGCATCCAGCGTGTGTTGCAGCAACTGCCAGTTGAACAGCGCCTGGTTGTGGAACTGAAAATTTTTCAGGAACTGACGTTTGATGATATTGCCGAGATTGAGTCAATTTCCGCCAATACGGCAAAAACGCGCTTCTACGCGGCCTTGAAGAAACTGAAATCCTTACTGGAGAGCACGCCATGAGCTGTGATCAGACCCCCCATTTAATCGCCGACTATTTCGACGATCATGCGGACGCGGCACGCCGGCAGCAAATTGACCAGCACTTGCTGGGCTGCCCTGACTGTCAGCAGGCGGTGCACGAGCTGTCACCGGCGGCGGTCATGCTTGAGCAATGGCGCGATGAGCCTGTGCCGCAGTGGAAACCTGTCCGGATCATGCAGCAGGATAAAGGTATGGCTGCGTCGCCGAATAGTCGGCATGACAAATACGGTCAACGCCCGGCCGCTGAATCTGCCGGCCGGGCGCGCTGGTTACAGTGGGGGCCACTGGCGGCGTCGCTGGTCATGGCCGTCGCGGTCGTGTTCCAGATGCAGGTCAGCGTTAATGACCAGGGATGGCAGCTGAGTTTTGCGGGCAGAGATGGCACAACGGTGCAGACTCAGGCTCTCGACAACTATCTGGCCGATTTTGCCGAGCAGCAACAGCTCGCCAATCAGCAGATGGTGGAACAGGCCCTGGCACAGTTCGGCGAAACCAGTGCAGACAGTCTGGTCCAGCTTGTGCAGTACATAGAACAACAGCGCGAGCAGGACATGCGCCAGATGGAGGCAGGATTCAGGCAGCTATTGAACCGTAATTACCAGACAGTCAATTCCGTCCAGCAGCTGGCATCGTTTGTTCAGTATCAGGAGGCTCAGTAATGAAACCTATCTTGCGACGGCCTTTGACGTCGGTGACCCTGTTGGCGGCGCTGACTCTGACCGCTGGCAGCATCGCGGCACAAAACTCTCAGGATGCCGCTGCTGGTCATGATATGCGTCGCCCGGTTGACGTGTTCAGTGGTGTGCTTCGCGAAAGTCTCGACCTGAACCAGCGTCAGGGAATCTTCAGTCCCCGCAATGGTGATGTCACCGGGCGATATCTGCAGGGGCAGGGCGTAGTGCTGCAGGTGACCACGCCATTGCAGCGCGGAGGTTGGCCCGAGGCATCCATGGACACGCTCAGTCAGTCGCTTAGCGAGCTTGGTGAACAGCTGGGTGTCATGCTGGAGCGCGGCGTTGTTGAGCGTCCCGACTTCGAGGCAGTGCGTGATGCCATGGCGCTCAGCCTGCGCACCGACGAGGTGGCACAGTTCTATCGGGAGCGTCTGCAGGCATTGTCGTCATTCGAGCTTGAGCCGGCCATTCAGCGCTCCCTGTCGGAGGCGGCCACCGTGGTGCAGCAACTTCAGCAGGCTGAGCTACTGGATGCGGATGCGGTTCGGGCAATTGGCAATGAGCTGTCGTCCCTGCGGGCAGAGCTGAACACCCAGCTGGACCGGGCCATGCAACTGCGCGACGCAGTGCGCGAAGAGGCAGTGCAGGCGCAGGCGCTGCCAGATGACGCCACGCTGGAGCGCTGGCAGTCCATGCGCGAAGAAATTGAACAGCAGATGCTCGCGCTGGCTGAACGGTCACAACAGCAGATGGCCGAGTTGCGACAGCGACAGCAGGCACTGCGTGATCAGCAGCAGCAACAGTGGCAGCGCGATCTGGCGGCATTCGAGCAGCGACTGTTCGGCACTGTGTGTGATTATGCTGCTGGCCTCAGGCAGCTGCCGTCCGGAGAACACCTCAGTCTGGTCCTGGTTGGCACGGGGCAGCAGCTGGATAGTGGTGAGCGACTGGATCGTATCCATGTCATCGATCAGCAGGATCTGCAGCGGTGCCAACAGGGTGAGTTAACCGGTGAAGCTCTGGCGCAGAGGGCTTTGACCTACGACTATTGACGCAGAAGAGGCCGATGAATTGAGCTCAGGCGCTGTTAGCCGCCAGAGTAATCTTATAGAATGGAATCACGCGGCGTTTTCTCGCTGACGCAATAACAATAAGCCCTGATGCAAGGAGTCCTCCACAGCATGGGGGCGCTGCACAACAAGGAGAATAAAATGGAATGCCCCAAATGTAATGCCAAAATGATAGAGCGATCTGTTGAGGTGCTGCATGGCACCGTTGTGATCGATCAGTGTTCCGGTTGTCAGGGCCTGTGGTTTGACAACGGTGAGGCAGAGCAGCTCAAAAAGTCCTGGATGTCTGATTTTCTGGACAGTGGCGATCCACGTGTTGGCAAGACATACAATCGCGTTCGCGATATTCAGTGCCCACGCTGCGGCAAGTCAATGCAGAAGTTGAACGACCGCAAACAGCCCCACCTTGAATATGAGGCGTGCGAAGAGCATGGCATGTTCATGGATGCCGGCGAATTTACCGACTATAAACACGAAACCTTGATGGATATCTTCAAAGGTGTGATCGCAGCGATCCGTCGTCGCTGATCAGTCTTCAGTCACGGGTCTGGCGAATTGTGTCCATTTTGGATGTCGCCAGATCCCCTGGTCCCTGCATATCTCGGGCAAACGTCTTATCTTGCCCAGATCCATCCACGTGTGCTTGGGTGAGTGGAAGTCGGAGCCGACAGTGGCCCACAGCTTTCGCTCAGCGGCAATGACCGACAGATTTTTGAGCATGTCCTGGTTGAGGTTCGAATAGCTGACCTCCAGAGCGTCGCCACCCGCGTCGACAAACTCATCGATGAGTCGTCGAAATTTGGGGCGGCTTAGCGGGTAACGATCCGGGTGCGCGAGCGCTGCGACGCCACCCGCAGCCTGAATTGCCTCGACTGCTTCTGATATTGAGCACCACTCTGCCGGCACGTATGCGCGTCCACGCCTGGCCAGGTATTTGCTGAAGGCCTGCTGCTTGCTTTTTACAACACCCTGCTGCACCAAAAACTCTGCCACATGTACGCGGCTTACCGCAGTGCAGCCCAGTGACTGCAGCCAGGTCTGCAGGCCACAGTGGCCGGCACGCTCAAGCTGAATGCCGATCTTCGCAGCGCGTTCTTGCCGTCGTTGCTGCTGTTGTGCCAGCAGCTCAGAGAGCGTGGCATTGTTGATATCCACCATCAGGCCAAGAACATGTACCTCCTGGTTGTCCCAGCGTGTGGAAATCTCTGTGCCAGGGATGATATCCAGCTGATCCGGGACATCCACCGCACCCGATGCAATCTGCAGGTGGGCATCCACGCAGTCATGGTCTGTAATGGCCAATTGCTGGATGCCAAGCGATGAGGCGCGTTGCAGCAGCGCGGCGGTATCCAGATGGCCGTCAGAAAAGCGTGTATGTGAGTGCAGATCTATCATGGCGTGCAGACTACGCCAGCTGCTGGCCGGTGTAAACGCTCCCGGCCGAATAGTTGATTAAATTACTGTGGTATTCCATAATCGTCTCACAGCTGGCTACCCCATTCTTTATGGATTTTTTAGCGTATGCGACTGACCACAAAAGGCCGCTATGCCGTGACCGCTATGTTGGACCTGGCTATCCATGCAGGTCGCGAGCCGGTGACCTTATCCGACATTTCAATGCGGCAGGACATTTCTTTGTCCTACCTTGAGCAGCTTTTCGCCCGCCTGCGGCGGCGTGAACTGGTGCAAAGCGTGCGCGGCCCCGGTGGTGGTTACCGACTCGGGCGCGGCACCGCCGATATCGCAGTCGTGGATATCATCGACGCTGTGGATGAGTCGGTTGACGCCACCCGTTGTCAGGGGCAGGGCAACTGCCAGCAGGGCGAGATCTGTCTCACACATCATCTGTGGGAGGATCTGAGTCAGCAGATTCACACGTTTCTGGGCGGTATCAGTCTGGCCGACCTGATGAGCCGTCATGACGTTCAACGCATAGCCGACAGTCAGGATGAGCGGCGGGAAGTGATCGTTCGCGACATGCGCCTGTCGTCCTGATATCAGCTTGTAATCAGGGTTGTATTCAGGAGAGTTGATGAAATTACCCGTCTATCTGGACTACGCAGCCACTACCCCTGTCGATCCCAGGGTAGCCGAGCGCATGGCCAAATGCCTGACGCTGGATGGTCAATTCGGCAATCCCGCCTCACGTGCGCATCTGTTCGGCTGGCAGGCAGAAGAAGTTGTCGAAAACGCCCGCCGCGATGTGGCTGATCTGCTGCACTGTGACCCTCGTGAGATTGTCTGGACCTCGGGCGCCACAGAGGCAGACAACCTCGCCATCAAGGGTGTGGCACAGTTTCATGCCGATCGCGGCAAACACATCATTACCTCTGCCATCGAACACAAAGCCGTCCTGGACAGCTGTCGATACCTGGAAACACTTGGTTTTGAGGTCAGCTACCTGAAACCTGATGACACCGGGCGCATTGAGCCGGCGGCCCTGGCTGAGGCCATCCGCCCGGATACCATCCTGGTGTCGCTGATGCACGTCAACAACGAGCTGGGAACGGCCAACGATGTTAATGCTCTGGGTGAGGTTTGCAGAAGTAAAGGCGTTATATTTCATGTGGATGCGGCACAAAGCGCGGGCAAGTTGCCAATAGACCTGGGCCAGATGCCCATCGATCTGTTGTCGCTGTCGGCGCACAAGATTTACGGACCCAAAGGAATTGGCGCGCTGTATGTGCGTCGTGAGCCCAGGGTCGATCTGGTCGCGCAGATTCACGGTGGTGGCCATGAGCGGGGTATGCGCTCGGGCACGCTGCCGACGCATCAGATTGCCGGCATGGGTGATGCCTTCCGGTATGCTGCAGCAGAACTGGAGGCAGATCACCGACGCCTCACCGCACTGCGCAAACGGTTTATTGAGGGGCTGTCGAAGCTGGATGGCTGGAAGCTTAACGGTCATCCGGAGCAGCATGCACCCGGAATCATCAATGTCGCATTTTCCGATGTGGACGGTGAGTCACTGCTGATGGCGCTGCGTGGCATCGCCGTATCGTCCGGCTCTGCCTGCATGTCGGCGACCATGGAGCCTTCCTATGTATTGCGTGGCATAGGTGTGCCTGACGAGCTGGCCCAGGCGGCGCTGCGCTTCTCGGTAGGACGCTTCAGTACCGAACAGGACATTGATACGGCCATCGCAGCCGTGCTGGAAATGGTGCCTCGTCTCAGAGCTGTAGAATTACAGCCACGATAACCAGTATAATGCGCGCCTTTTATACACGCGACTTAAGACGCGATATGCTGTGGAGCTGAACAATGGCAACTGAACGTACATTATCAATCATCAAACCTGATGCAGTCGGCAAAAATGTGATCGGCGAGATCTACTCCCGATTCGAGAAAGCCGGCCTGCGTATCGTTGCTGCCAAGATGGTGCAACTGACTGACGAGAGCGCTGGCGGTTTCTACGCCGAGCACAAAGAGCGCGGATTCTTCAAGGATCTGATCGCGTTCATGACCTCTGGCCCGGTCATGGTTCAGGTGCTGGAAGGTGAAGGCGCAGTAGCCATGAACCGCGAGCTGATGGGTGCCACCAACCCTGCGGAAGCCAAGCCAGGTACCATTCGTGCTGATTTCGCCAAATCCATCGATGCCAATGCCGTGCACGGTTCCGATTCTGCACAGTCTGCGGCGCGCGAAATCGCCTACTTTTTCAATGACTCAGAGATCTGCCCGCGCGGCTGATAAGCAGCGGCACTGAGCGATCCGGGAAATCACTGATGAGCGAAACGGTCACTAAAACCAATCTTTTGGGGCTCAGCCTGCCCAAGCTGCAGGCTTACTTTGTCTCCATGGATGAGAAACCGTTTCGTGCCGTGCAGGTTATGAAGTGGATACACCAGCGTGGTGTCACCGATTTTGACGCGATGACAGACATCAGCAAGAGTCTGCGCGACAAACTCAAGACCAACGCGGAGATTCGCCTGCCAAACGTTGTGCAGGAATACCTGTCCAGCGACGGCTGTTATAAATGGATCGTTCAGGTTGCCAGTGGCAGCCGGGTGGAAACGGTTTATATCCCCGAGGCCGGTCGAGCCACGCTGTGCATTTCCTCTCAGGCAGGGTGTACGCTGGACTGCAGTTTCTGCGCAACCGGCAAGCAGGGCTTTAACAGTAACCTGACCACGGCAGAGATCATCGGTCAGCTCTGGTGGGCCAATCACCGTCTCAACGGTTTTGCCGAGCCTCGCGCAGGCGCCGGCAAAAGCAATCGGGCGGTCAGCAATATTGTCATGATGGGCATGGGTGAACCTCTGCTGAATTTCGACAATGTCATGGATGCGCTGCATCTGATGATGGAAGACAATGCCTACGGTCTGTCCAAGCGTCGCGTTACGGTCAGCACCGCAGGTGTTGTCCCAGCCATTGACCGAATGAAAGATTATACCGATGCATCACTGGCCATTTCGCTGCACGCACCCAATGACGAGCTGCGCAACCAGATCGTGCCGGTAAACAAAAAATACCCTATCCGGGAACTTCTGCGCAGTGTTAAGGACTATATGGCTAGTCTGCCGGATAAACGGGTACCGGTTGTTGAGTACACGCTGATCGCCGGCGTCAACGATCATCGTCAGCACGCCAGAGAGCTGGCGGCTTTGCTGAAGGACTTTCCCTGCAAGATCAATCTCATCCCGTTTAATCCGTTCGAGCAGTCGGATTACCGTCGGCCAAGCAATTCGTCGGTCAACACGTTCAGGGAAATCCTGCAACAGGCTGACTACACTGTTACAGTGCGAACCACGCGTGGCGACGACATAGGTGCGGCCTGTGGCCAGCTGGTTGGCGAGGTGGCTGACCAGACCAAGCGAAGTGCACGTTACCGCAAAGCGGCCGAGTTATCGGCCGCCAATCGGCTGGATGTGCATAACGTAGTCTGACAACTGATCGCACGCCGGTGCAGGTATCGGGTCAGGCGCCGAGCTAACATGGTTCTGAATAAACAGGTCCCAAATAGGATTCAATGAATACACACGACGAAACATCGGATCAGTCCGGTCTGTCTGAAGAGCAGGTCGAGCCACCATCCTCGGCTCCCGCCCAGACGCCCGGCAATCTGCTTAGAACGCAGCGTGAAACGCTGGAGTTGTCGCTGAAGCAGGTATCCGAACAATTGAATCTGACCATGCATTACATCAATTGCATGGAATCGGACAGCTACGACAAGCTGCCGGGCGACGTGTTCGTAAAGGGATATATCCGCAGCTATTCGCGCGTGCTGCAGCTCGACCCAGAGCAGATGATCGAGCTATACAATGAATTCACCAATAAAAAGGCTGCCCGTAAAGAAGAAGCCATCAAGCGCTACACGCGGCGGCGTCGTGACAAAAACCGGCCATGGATTATTGTCTCTGGCATTGCTTTTGTGGTGATGGCAGTCGCGTTGTGGTTCATCAATCAGAGCGATGAAACACCGCCTGTCGACAATGCCCTGATGGATGAGGCCGTGCGCAATGCGGTCAACGAAACTGAAGTGGGCAATGCCCTGATTGAAGATCAGCCAATTGATGAGGTGCCGGTGTTTAACAGCCCGGTAGAGCCGGAAGTGGCCAGTGACGCGTCAGTCATGGCTCTGGCATGGCCGGGCTCTGACGAACTGGAGATCATCTTCAGCGACGAAAGCTGGGTAGAGCTGGAGCATCGTGGTGGCGAAGAGAATTATCAGGATACCCACCAGCAGGGTGAAAAACTCAAGATCACCGGCACCGCGCCATTTTTATTGAATCTTGGCAACGCCAGAGCCGCGTCGGTTGTTTATAATGGGCGCGCGCTGGATATCAGCAATAACATTCGCAGTGATGACTCGGCCCGACTGAGTGTGGGGATGCAGTAACATGATGAGTGAATCGCCAATCAAACGCCGCAAAAGCCGCCAGATCATGGTGGGGCGTGTGCCTGTGGGTGGTGGTGCTCCGATTTCCGTTCAGAGCATGACCAATACGGAAACCTGTGACGTGGACGCCACCGTAGCCCAGATTCAACGGCTGGCCAACGTGGGTGCTGACATCGTCAGGGTATCGGTGCCCAGCATGGAAGCGGCCGAAGCCTTCCGCCAGATCCGGGCTCGTGTAGATCTGCCGCTGGTGGCGGATATTCATTTTGACTACAAGATTGCGCTGAAAGTCGCCGAGTATGGCGTTGACTGCCTGCGTATCAATCCCGGCAATATTGGCAGCGAAAAGCGCATCCGGGCAGTCATCGACGCTGCGCGCGACAAGGGCATTCCGCTGCGCATCGGTGTTAATGCCGGCTCTCTGGGCAAGACGCTGCTGCGCAAGTACAAAGAACCGACTGCCGACGCCATGGTGGAATCGGCTCTGACGCAGATCGACATTCTCGACAAGCTTGATTTTCAGGACTTCAAGATCAGTCTGAAGGCATCGGAAATATTCATGACCCTGCAGGCATACCGCACACTGGCCAGCCAGATTGAACAGCCGCTGCATCTTGGTATCACTGAGGCGGGCGGTTTGCGCTCTGGCACTGTCAAGTCGGCAATCGGTCTGGGTGCACTGTTGATGGACGGCATCGGCGATACCATCCGCATATCGCTGGCGGCCGATCCGGTGGAAGAAATTCGCGTCGGCTTCGATATTCTCAAGAGTCTGGGATTGCGCAGCAAAGGCGTCAATCTTGTGGCCTGTCCCAGTTGTTCACGGCAGAACTTTGATGTCATTGGTGTCGTGAATCAGCTTGAAGCCCGGCTTGAAGACATTATTACGCCCGTGGATGTTGCGGTCATCGGCTGTATCGTTAATGGACCGGGCGAAGCCAAAGTGGCAGAGATCGGCCTGACCGGTGCCAGCCCCAACAACCTGGCCTATATCGACGGCAAGCCGCACCACAAGGTGGACAATGCGACACTGGTCGATGAACTTGAAGCCATGGTGCGTGCGCGAGTGGCAGAGAAACTCAGGGCCGAGGCAGAGCAGGCGCCGGCAGGCATCATCGCTCGCGGCTGATGAGCAGACTGGACAAGGAGTCGCTGGAAAATCTATGAGCAAGATCCAGGCAATTCGCGGGATGAACGACATACTCCCCGCTGACACGGCATTGTGGCAATACATTGAGCAGGTGGTCTCGCAGATCGTCCAGGGCTACGGATATCGCGAGATTCGATTCCCGGTGCTGGAGCAGACCCAGCTTTTCAAACGCTCTATCGGCGAAGTGACCGATATCGTTGAAAAGGAGATGTACACCTTTACCGATCGCAATGGCGATGAACTCAGTCTGCGCCCGGAAGGCACCGCCGGCTGTGTGCGCGCGGCGGAGCAGCACGGCCTGCTTTACAACCAGCAACAGCGCCTCTGGTATCGTGGTCCCATGTTCCGCCATGAACGTCCGCAGAAGGGACGGTACCGTCAGTTTCACCAGGTTGGAGTCGAAGCCTTTGGCATGACCGGCCCGGATATTGATGCCGAGATCATTCTGGTATCTGCCGCGCTGTGGCGTGCACTGGGTCTGCAGCACGCTGTCAGGTTGGAAATCAACAATATCGGCACCTCAGAAGATCGCAAAGCCTATGGCGCGGCGCTGAAAGCCTTCCTGCTGTCACATGAAGCCCAGCTTGATGAAGACAGTCAGCGGCGACTGCACAGCAATCCCCTGCGCATTCTGGACAGCAAAGTGCCCCAGACCCAGGCGATACTGGCAGATGCCCCCAAGCTGTCTGAGTATGTTGCAGAAGAAACAGCGGTTCATTATCAGGCACTTAAATCGCTGCTGGATGCCAATGGCGTGACCTATACTGAGAACCCCAGGCTGGTGCGCGGGCTGGATTACTACAATAATCTGGTTTTCGAATGGATAACGGATGAGCTGGGTGCCCAGGGCACAGTCTGCGCTGGTGGCCGTTATGACTCGCTGGTCGCGCAGCTGGGTGGGCGTGGTACGCCGGCTGTGGGCCTGGCCTTTGGTATGGAGCGCCTGGTGCTGCTGCTGCAGAGCGCTGGCGAAGTGCCTGCCTCCCTGACGCAACCACTGGATGTCTATCTGCTGGGCTCAGAGGGAGTGCCGCAGTCCGCGCTGATGATGCTGGCTGAATCACTGCGGCAGCAATTGCCCAGACTCCGGCTGGCAATGCATTGTGGCGGCGGCAAGTTCAACAGCCAGCTGAAGAAAGCATATAATAGTGGCGCCAGTGCAGCTGTCATCATTGATGCTGTGAAAGGTGATGGACTTTCGGCACGGCTGCGACGACTGGACGATGCCGGCGATACCTTCGAGCTGGATGAAGCTGGTCTGCTGGTCGCCCTGCGCCGCCTGGCCACGCCAGACGCAAGCGCTTGACAGCAGGATAACGGTAGGACACGATGCCTGCCTTAAATTGAGTATGCCCGCACTGCGAAGCAGTGGGGTCGGATTGGATTGGACAGGAGCTGGTTTGTGGCTTTAAGTGCAGCAGAAGAAGAAACCCTCGAATCGCTAAAGCGCTGGTGGCATGAAAGTGGCCGCCTGCTGGCTCTGGGCATAGCAGTAGTCGCCGCCGTTTATTTCGGCTGGCAGTTCTGGCAGAGCAGTCAACAATCGGCCTCTGCAGAAGCGTCCGCCGTCTATGACCGCCTGTCGACGCTGGCGGTCACCAACCCGGGTGAACTGATCCCGGCTGAAGGACATGACGAAATCCGTCAACTGACAGCAGAGCTGAAGAACGAACACAGCAGCAGCGTCTATGCACTTTACGGTGCGCTGTTCGCGGCCCGTCTGGCGGTCGAAACTGATGATCTTGCCACCGCACGCCAGGAGCTGGAATGGCTGCTGGCCAACACACAAAGCGGCATGTTCAGCAGCACCGAGCCAACGCTGATCCGTCTGGCGCAGCTGCGTCTGGGACAGGTCATGCTGGCCAGTGGCGAAACAGATGAAGCACTGGCGCTGATCAGCACTGTTGACGGCCAGGCTCTGCAATCCGAATTTGACGAGTTGCGCGGTGACATCTACCTGGCGCAGGGCAATCATGAACAGGCACTGGCGGCTTACGAGTCTGCCCAGGGCGCTGGCAACATGAGCCCGGTGTTGCAGATGAAGATGTCCGAACTGCAGGGCAGCCGTTGATTAATCCATTGATTCAGGCCATCAGACTATGACCCAAGCCATAAAGCTGGCGCTGTTGCTTACGCTTGCCGGAGTGATCAGTGCCTGCAGTCTTTTCTCTGACGACGAGACCGAACAACCGCGTGAACTGACTGACATCAATGAGCAGTTTGAGCTCGAACGTGTCTGGTCAGTCAATGTTGGCGATGGTCAGGGTGAGGGCTACAACCGTCTGGCACCCGCCATTGATGGCGATAACATTTATGCGGCCAGTGCCGATGGCACATTGATGGCGATCAACAAGGAGACCGGTCGCGTACTGTGGCGTGAGCGGACTGATCTGCCGATTACCGGTGGCGTCGGGGCAGCCTCTGGCCTGGTGCTGGTGGGAACACTGGACGCCCGCGTGGTGGCCTTTAATCAGAGTTCCGGTGAACAGATGTGGACCACTGCGGCGACCAGCGAAGTCCTCGCAGCGCCGCAGACCGATGGCCTGCGGGTTGTTGTGCAGACCATTGATGGCCGGTTGATTGGTTACGATGCGCGCGATGGCGAGCGGCTGTGGATCTACGAGAACACGGTACCGGCTCTGTCACTGCGTGGTACCAGCAAGCCGCTGATTACCGGTAATCGGGTGATTGCCGGCTTTGCCAACGGCTTGATAGCGGCCGTGGATATCACCAATGGCAACCTGCTCTGGGAAGAGCGAGTCGCCATTCCACAGGGCCGGTATGATATTGAACGGATCATCGACATTGACGGTAACCCGACGCTGTTTGGCGGAGTTGTGTATGTCAGCAGCTTTCAGGGTAACCTGATGGGGCTGGATGTACAGACCGGTCGTATCGTCTGGGGTATGGCAGGCTCCAGCTACAATGCACTGGCGCTGGGCCTCGGCAATATTTACTGGGTCGATGCCAACAGCCATGTGTTTGCCGTACAGAACAACTCCGAGCGGACTGTCTGGGAAAATGAAGATTTGCGGCTGCGCAAAGTGAACAGTCCGGTAACGTTCAACAACTACCTGGCGGTCGGTGACTTTGAGGGTTACCTGCACGTGCTGTCACAGATCGATGGCCAGATAGTTGCCCGTACACGCATTGATCGATCAGGTATTCGCGGCGAAATTATCTCCGAAGGCCGCAACCTTTACGTATTTACAAACAGCGGGCGTCTTAGCGCCTTACGCCTGCCTTGATTCCAGGGCCTGTGTCTGACAGGCCCTGACTTGCATCTGGAAATCTTATGAAGCCCGTTATCGCCCTGGTGGGTCGCCCCAATGTGGGTAAGTCCACGCTGTTCAATCGACTGACTCGCAGTCGTGATGCCCTGGTTGCCGATTTTCCCGGGCTTACCCGTGATCGCAAGTACGGTGAGGGTAAAGGCGCCAGTAAACCCTATATTGTTATCGACACCGGTGGTCTGGAAGGTGGCGAGCAGGGCATCGATTTTGCCATGGCATCGCAGTCACTGCTGGCCATGGAAGAAGCCGATGTTGTGCTGTTGCTGGTGGACGGACGGGCAGGGCTGAATCCGGCGGATATTCAGATCGTCGAGCATCTGCGCAAACTCGACAAACCAGCCTGCCTGGTAGTCAACAAGGTCGACGGCATTGACGAGAACGTCGCCCTTGGGGATTTCTACGGGCTTGGCATGGAGCAGATATATCCGGTCACTGCCTCACAGGGGCGCGGTGTCAGCAAACTGATCGAATCGGTGCTGGAGCGTTTCCCTGAGCCTCTGTCTGAGGAAGAGCGCGTCGAAGAAGGCATCCGGATTGCCATTGCCGGACGTCCCAATGTCGGCAAGTCCACGCTGGTCAACCGCATGCTGGGTGAGGAGCGGGTGGTCGTGTTCGACATGCCTGGCACCACGCGAGACAGTATTTACATTCCTTTCGAACGGCACGGTGAACGTTACACGCTGATTGATACGGCGGGTATCCGTCGCCGTGGCAGAACGCACGAAACGGTGGAAAAGTTTTCAGTCGTTAAATCGCTCACCGCCATTCAGGATGCCAATGTCGTTGTACTGGTTATTGATGCGCGAGACGGCATCGTCGAGCAGGATCTGCATCTGCTCGGTTACGTGCTGGACGCCGGGCGCGCCCTGGTGATCGCCCTGAATAAATGGGACGGCATGGACACCGAGCAAAAAGAACGCATAAAGAGTGACATACGGCGCCGTTTCTCATTCGTGGATTTTGCCGCCATTCATTTCATCTCTGCCCTGCATGGCACTGGTGTTGGCGACCTGTACAAGTCCATTGAAAAAGCCTACGAGTCCGCGAAACGGCAATTAAGCACCAACCAGCTGACCCGAATTCTGCAGGATGCGGTAACCGATCATGCCCCGCCAATGGTCAATGGTCGTCGCATCAAAATGAAATACGCCCATGCGGGTGGTCAGAATCCGCCGATCATAGTGATTCACGGCAAGCAGACCGACAAGCTGCCTGACCATTACAAGCGCTATCTGGAGAAAACCTTTCGGGAAGTGCTGAAGCTGGAGGGCACACCTGTTCGCATCGAACTGCGCAGTGATGCCAATCCATATACACAGCACGAGCAGGGTATGACCCCGCAGCAGGTTGCCCAGAAACGCCGAATTGCCAAGAACCGCGCGCAGGGCGGAACACACGCGGAAGAACGCAAGACTCCGCGCCGTCGACCTGCTGGTCCCGGTGGTGGTCGCAAGAGCTCCTGATATCAAAACCCTGACGTGCGGCTGGAGCAACGCATGCCTATCAGTAAAACAGCCCGTCTGAACCTGACAGCAGTTATATTGCTGACACTGGTCGCCTGTAGTGAGGATCCGGCGCATTTGCAGCCGACCGGCTTTGCTGTGTCGGCGCCTGAGCTGGCAACACCCTTTGATCAATATCTGGAACAAAGCCACACACAGGTCAGTTCTGCGCTGCAGCGAACCTTTACTGAAGATCAGCTTCCGTTTGGCGAGACTTATTCGCTGGCTGAGGTGGCAGCAATGCGCAGTCCCTTCCAGCTGGAGAGTCGCTCCGGCTGCGCGCCCGGACAGCGCCCGAAAGGGTTTTTGCTTTTGCACGGGCTCAGCGATTCACCCTATCTGCTGTCCGCGATGGCGCGCGATCTGGTCGCAGCCGACAATTGCGCCGTAGCGCGTGCGCTGCTGCTGCCCGGTCACGGGACGGCACCTGGCGATCTGGCACAGGCCACCCGGCGTGACTGGCAGCAGGCCGCACGTTACGGGGTCGAATCGTTTGCAGGAGAGGTCGATTCCCTGACTCTTGTCGGTTATTCAGCAGGCGCCACGCTGGCGATCGATCTACTCAATCGACAACGTGAATCCGGCAATGTCGTTGATCAGCAGGTCGACTCGCTGATCCTGATGTCACCTGCGCTGGGGCTGCCGGGATTCACGGTGCGGCTATCTCCGTATCTGGGCTGGCTTGTCCGTTGGACGGGCATTGAACAGGAACGCGATGCGGCCAAGTATGAATCCTTTTCCGTGCCTGCTGGCGGCCAATTCTATCGGCTGCTGCAGGAGCTTGAGTGGCAGCAATGGCAGCCTCTGGACGTCCCCGTGATGATGGTCGTCAGCGATGCCGACGAAACCGTGAGTGTGCCGGATGCGGCGCAGTTTTTCTGTCAGCAGCTCAGTCCTGATTCCCGGCAGCTGTTGTGGTATGACTCGGCAGCCCTGCAGGCACCCGACTGCAGCGGTGTAACGCGTGTTGATGTCAGCGCTAATGACTATCGTGTGCAAAGCCTGTCGCATGTGGGTCTGACGCTGCCGCCAGAAGATCCACACTATGGTTTTCAGGGTTTCTACCGCCAGTGCCTGCATTACGCGGCTGAGTCCGAACAGCGACAGCAATGCCAGCAGGATGATGACAGCAGCCTCTTTGGCGAGCGCCATCTGCTGGAATCGCTGGGAATCGAACAGCCAGATACTCTGCTGCGACGAACCACCTTTAACCCGTTTTATGATGATATGATGAGTCAAATCCTGCGTTTCCTTGGTCAGGAATAACAGGGAACAGCAATAAACACGGGATAAAACGACATGAGTCAGTCCAGCGTCTGGTACGATTGCGGTTTCAATGTTACCTGTATCGATACCGGACTGTTTCGTGACGGTCTGGCAGCCTGCTATCTCATCGAACATGATGGCGAAGCAGCACTGGTGGATACCGGCACCCGCAACAGTCTGCCCAGAATCATGCAGACGCTGGCTGATCACAATATCTCACCGGAGCAGGTGCGCTGGATCATGCCCACGCATGTGCATCTCGATCATGCCGGTGGTGCCGGTGCGCTGATGGATGAAATGCCGGAAGCGACGCTGGTAGTGCACGAGCGCGGTGCCCGCCACATGATAACGCCGGAGAAACTGCAGGCCGGATCATTGGCCGTATACGGCGAAGAGGCTTACGATGCCGCGTTTGGCCAGCTGGTCCCGGTGCCCGAGCAGCGAGTCTGTATTGCCGCGGATGGCGACAGCTTTGACCTTGGCTCGCGGCGACTGCAGACGCTGAACACGGCCGGCCATGCGCGCCACCATTATGTGGTATGGGATGAACACAGCAGCGGACTGTTTACCGGCGACACATTCGGCGTCAGCTATCCGGAGCTGAACACCGGCCGCGGCAGCCGTTTTATCTTTCCGCCCAGCACGCCAGTGCAGTTTGACCCCACTGCCTGGCACGAATCACTGACCCGTCTGATGAAGCTGCCTGTCGAGCGCGTATTTCTGACGCATTTTGGTATGCACGAAGACCCCGCCGAGCTGGCAGCGCTATTGCACGAACAGATAGACGTCTATGCCAATCTAGCCCGCCAGCTTGGCGCCGAATTCAGTCGCAAGCTTGATGAGGTGGATAGCGATGCTGAGGCGCTGGCCGATGCCATGCAGCGCCGCCTGCAGTCGCGTCTGATGCAGCACAGTCTGGATGAACTGGCGGCACGTCAGTGTGCGGTGCCGCCGTCCGTCATCCGCCAGAAGCTGGCAGGAGACATGCAGCTGAATGCGCAGGGATTACTGCACTGGCTGGCGCAGTCTGCTCCTCCCGTGGCCAGGGCTTAACGCTGGCCGCGGATCAGAGAGTCGACGCTGAGCTTGCCAGGTCCGAAGGCAAACAGAACAAAAAACACCACGAAATACATGGCTGCCAGTTCACCGTTGTTCAGTGTCGGAAACCAGGCCGGATGGGCGGTCGCATAGGCCATGACCATCAGCAGGGCCGACAGACCTGCAGCCAGGCGACTGAACAGGCCCAGCACCAGCAATGCTCCCGCAAACACCTCAATAACACCGGCAATCCACAGCATGTTGACCATAAGGTCAATGCCGAAAAAGTCCATGCCGCCCAGAACTGGCTGCGCGTTATCGCCAAACAGTTTTGGCCAGCCATGTGTCATGAACATCAATGCCGCCAGTATCCGCATGATGGTCCACGACAGGGTCTGACAGTTGTCTGCAATAGCATTGAAGAGTCTTTCCAGAGATTTGCCAATTGCCATTGTTAAGGCTCCTTGAGAATTTAATGTACCAAGCTGGGTCTGAGATCATCGCTTGGGCAGATTTGTCCACGTTCTGCCTGAAGCGAGAATAGACTTAATACCAGCAATGGGCTACCCTTTTTCGATTGATAGACGCCTCAGGATTACCGACACGCATGGCCGAGTTGCTGCGCCGCTTTACCAACCCCCGATTTGACCTCAGTCCCCAGGAACGCACGCTGGCGTGGCGTCTGCACCTGGATTTGCCCTTGCTGACCGCATTGCTGATGCTCAGCCTGCTAGGCATGGTCGTGCTGTACAGCGCTTCGGGTGAAGACATGGGTTCAGTTGTCAGGCAGGGCGTTCGTCTGGGCGTCGGCTTCACGGCATTGCTGATAATTGCGCAGCTGCCGCCCCGCACCTTCCATTACTGGGCAGTTCCGCTGTTTGCTGCAGGAGTTGTGCTGCTGATTCTGGTTCTGTTTTTTGGTTCGATACGCAATGGCGCACAGCGCTGGCTGGCCATCCCCGGACTGGGCCTGTTTCAGCCCTCGGAGATCATGAAACTGGCCCTGCCCATCATGGTGGCCTGGTACTTCAGCAAACGCAGCCTGCCACCGCGCTATACCGATATCCTGGTCGCGCTGGTGATTGTTGGTTTACCCAGCGCGCTGATCGCCAACCAGCCCGACCTGGGAACGGCGATTCTGGTTGGCATGGCCGGAATCATTGTGCTGTTCTTCGCTGGCATATCCTGGCGTATCGTTTCGTCGGCGGTAATTGCTGCCATGGTGGCAGCTCCATTGATGTACATGTTTGTTCTCGAACCGTATCAGCGCCGCCGCGTCGATACCCTGTTCAATCCTGAAGCTGACCCGCTGGGCGCCGGCTGGAACATTATCCAGTCAAAGATAGCCATCGGATCTGGCGGGCTGTTTGGCAAAGGCTGGCTCAACGGCACCCAGTCACGGCTCGACTTTTTGCCGGAATCGTCAACCGACTTTATTCTGGCGGTCATTGGTGAAGAGTTTGGGTTCCTGGGTATTGCCATCCTGCTGGCGCTGTACATGTTCATTGTCGGGCGCAGCATGTTCATCGCCTGGCAGGCCCGCGAAACCTTCTCCAGACTGCTGGGCATCAGCCTGGGACTGACCTTCTGTATCTATGTGGTGGTGAACATGGGTATGGTGTCCGGCCTGTTGCCGGTGGTCGGTGTTCCGCTGCCGCTGGTGAGCTACGGTGGAACCTCAGCGGTGACACTGCTGGTGGGTTTCGGCATTCTGATGTCTATCCATACGCATCGCCGTCTGCTGCCTCCCTGATACGTCTTCAGGCGTTCGATTTTTCTCAAGTTTTTGTTCCCGTCTGCCGTTATGTAAATGTGACAACGATTAATTGCAGGGGAGCAACGTGTCGTTATGATTTCGAATGTAAAGCTGCCAGCCATGCCCGTTCTTGGGCTGATGGCAATTCAGTTCGTATTGCTTGTATCAGGTATTGTGCTGTTTGAAGGTGGTTCGATGTGGCTGGTGCTGGCACTGGCGACACTGGGTCTGGCGCTGACCGGTATGCTGATGCGCCCGGGCAGCACAGCGGTATCCGACGAATTGCTGCAGGTGCTGCGAACCGTGAACGAGGCACAGGGTGATCTGTCTCTGCGCATGCGTGAATCGGGTGATGCGCGCAGTGTCGAGACAGCGAAACTGTTCAACCAGTTTATGGAGCGTTTGCGCGCTGCGCTGGAAGACCTTCGCAACCACAGTATCCGGGTAACGCTGACCTCCGCCCAGGGGCGCAAGATTGCCGAGCAGGCCAGTGTCGATGCCGGCAAGCAGGAAGACTATTCCGAGATCATCTATAACTCCAGCGAAGAAACGGCAACGGCGATCGAACAGCTGTCCCGCTGGACCAGCAATATTGCCGATCTGAACTCGCGCAATCTGACCACCGCCAAGCAGGCTGTTGGCGAACTGCAACAGGCCAATCGTCAGATCAGCGGTGTCGGCGACATGATGCAGCAGTTCCATGGCACCGTTGCGCAGCTGGAAAGCACATCAGAAAACATTCGCGTCATCCTCAGTACTGTTCAGGGCTTTGCCGCGCAGACCAACATGCTGGCGCTAAATGCTGCCATCGAGGCGGCCAGGGCAGGTGAACAGGGTCGCGGTTTTGCGGTCGTGGCCGATGAGGTGCGGGACCTTGCCGTGAAAGTTCGGGGTTCGGCCGACGAAATTGGTGCCCTGCTTGAAGACATGATTACCGTTGTGTCCCAGACCTCCACCGGCACCGAAAAAATGATCAGTGAGACAGCGCTGGCAAGAACCTCAATCGACAAATCTGCCAATGACTTCCATCAGATGATGGACGGCTTCGAATCGAGTCAGGCTGACCTGCTGCAGGCCAGCTCCGCCGCGGAGCAACTATCCGTCAACAACAACGACATTCGCAGCCGCAGCCATGAAATACGTGATCTGGGTCATCGCATCCGTAAGGACATGGAACAGAACAACGCGCAGACACATGAACTGCTCGATTCTACCGACAAAGCCCTGCACAAATTATGTCAGTTCCGGATCGGGCGCGGTGAACTTGAGGAAGTGCTGGAGATTCTGGAGCATCGACGTGACCAGATTGAACCGGCGCTGGCCACCCTGCAGCGCAGTGGCGTGAATATGTTTGACCGTGATCACAAGCCGATTGACGGCACCAATCCGATCAAATACGACGTCTCCTATGCCAGAGCTTTCCAGAAAGCCTGTCAGCATTTTATCGATCAGTGGGCCAGTGAACAGGATGGTTCGCTTTACTGTCTGCCATTGGACAGCAAGGGTTATGTGGCGATTCACCGCAGTGAGCTGTCCCAGGAACCGACTGGCGATCCGAAAATCGATCTGGCCAAGAGCCGGCATATGCGTTTCTTCCAGAACCGCGATATTCCGTACATGGGTCGTTTCCGTCTGCAGAGCTACCTGCGCGACACCGGCGAGGTGATGTTCAACCTGTCGGTGCCAATCCATGTTGATGGCAAGTACTGGGGCGGCCTGTTCCTGGGATTGCCGGCCGCCCGTCTGGGTCTGGATCTGTAACTTGCGTCAGCCTCACTCGCTGGCGCTGTTGACCAGGGCAATCATGTCGACCGGGTTTTGTGGTACCGGCACCTGGCGCCCATTTATAAACAGCGACGGCGTAGAACGGACACCCGCCCGGGTACCGCCACGCTGATCATTGCGGACTTTCTGCAGCAGCGTATCGTCCTGCATATCCTGATGGGCCTGTTCGACATCCAGATCAAGCTGCTCCAGATAACCATCAAACTCCGCCTCAACGGATGCCAGGCCTGACCAGTAGGCCTGGTTCATGAACAGCAGGTCATACATTTCCCAGAATTTGCCCTGGCGCCCGGCAGCCTCTGAGTACAAAGCTGCAGTCCAGGCAAATGGATGCGTGGTGGTCAGTGGATAGTGCCGGAACACCAGTTGCACATCGCTGGCAATGCGTGGCCAGGCCTGACTCATGACACGGTGCTCGGTGGCGCAGGCAGGACACTGAAAGTCTGCGTAGACCACCAGCGTGGTGTTGGCCTCCGGGTTGCCGCGTACATGGTCTGTCGGTCCGATTTCATCTGGCGGATAGACTTCACCCTGGCCCATCAAACCGTACAACACGCCAATTAATATCAGAGGCACGAGGATAACCAGTGCCAGACGGGTCAGATTTTTTTGCAGGGCGGCTTTTTTCTCGGCCGCCTGTTGTTTTTGTTCGCGAACCAGCCGCTGCTGTTCCCGTTTATTCATTGAGTCCTCCGTTGTCGGTATTGCGATTGACCGCTCTGGTTTCACTGATGATTTCGCCGTCTGCCAGTCGGGTTGTCAGCATGTCCCCCACAGAAACTGCTGCGACACTGGTGATCAGCGACCCGTCGTCCCGACGCGTGATGCTATAGCCTCTTTGCAGGGTCTGCAATGGACTGATGGCGTCCAGATTGCGCGCCAGCATGTGCAGCGAGGTACGCTTTTGCTGCAGCAGTCGATTGATCGAGCGGCCCAGACGCTGCTCGAGCTGATCCAGACGCTGCGCCTGGTCCTGCAGGCGCCGCCCGGGGTGCTGCAGACGTCGTTGCAGCCATTCCAGTTGCTGCTGGCGCTGGCTCATTTGCCCCTGCATGGTCCGCACCAGGCGGGACTGAAGATTCTGTAAGCGCTGCAGCAGCGCCTGCTGGTCAGGGCTGAGCAGCTCGGCCGCGGCCGATGGTGTCGGTGCGCGCACGTCAGCAACAAAGTCAGCAATACTGACATCGGTTTCGTGGCCAACGGCGCTGACCACGGGCAGCTCGCTGCTGGCTATCGCTCTTGCCACCGCTTCGTCATTAAACGCCTGCAGATCTTCCAGTGATCCGCCGCCACGTGCCAGCGTAATTACATCCAGACCCAGCTCATCGGCCAGCCGGTTTGCGTGTGCGAGTGCCTTGATGATGGCAGCAGGGGCGTCCTGGCCCTGCACGGGGACAGGGAATACGGTCACCTTCATGGCCGGGTAGCGACGCTGAAACACGCTGAGAATATCGCGGATGACAGCACCGGTAGGGGAGGTGATGACGGCAACGTGACGACAGGGTTCTGGCAGCGGACGTTTGCGGGCGCTGTCGAACAGGCCTTCCGCGTTGAGTTTGGCTTTGAGGGCATCAAAGGCTTTTTGCAGGGCGCCGGCCCCGGCATCCTGCAGTGACTCCAGAATCAACTGATAGTCACCACGCCCCTCGTACAGACTGACCTTGCCCTTGACGATGACCTGCATGCCATTGCTCGGCCGGAAGCGCACGCCGATATTGCGGTTGCGAAACATGGCACAGCGCACCTGGGCCTGGCCATCTTTAAGCGTAAGATACCAGTGTCCGGATGACGGCACTGACAGATTGGAGATTTCGCCTTCGACCATGACGGCCGGGAAACAGTCTTCCAGCAGGCCGCGCGCCAGCCGGTTCAGGGTGCTGACACTGAGCACGGTGTTGTCCAGGGAAGCGGTCGGGGAGGCGTCAAAAGAGTCATTGATCATTACCGCAGTTTACCTCAGGGACTGTGATCTGTATAATCGCGTTTTTGTGGATAGGTGAAAACTTATGTTACGCATTGCTGAAGAAGCGCTGACATTCGACGATGTACTGCTTCTGCCCGCCCACTCCTCTGTGCTCCCCAAATCGGTCAGTCTGAAAACACGATTGACGGCCAATATCGCACTGAACATTCCCCTGATGTCGGCGGCCATGGATACCGTGACCGAGGCCCGTCTGGCTATTGCCATGGCGCAGGAAGGTGGCATTGGTGTGATTCACAAGAACATGAGCATCGAGCAACAGGCCCGCGAAGTGAAGCAGGTCAAGAAGTTCGAGAGCGGCGTGGTCAAGGATCCGATTACCATTGCACCTGACGCCTCCATCAACGACCTGATTGCCCTGATGCGTGAGAATGACATCTCCGGCATGCCGGTCGTTACAGGGCGTCAGCTGGTGGGTATTGTCACCAGCCGTGATGTCCGGTTCGAGTCGAATCTGGAAGCGCGTGTTGACTCCATCATGACACCCAAGCCCAGTCTGGTGACAGTGAAGGAAGATGCCAGCCATGATCAGATCAAGGAGCTGCTGCATCAACACCGCATCGAAAAGATTCTGGTCGTCAACGACGAGTTCGAATTGCGCGGGCTGATTACGCTGAAAGATATCCGCAAGTCGGAAGATTTCCCCAACGCTTCCAAGGATCAGCAGGGCCGTCTGCGCGTAGCTGCTGCCGTGGGTACCAGTGCCGACACCGAAGATCGTGTCAGTGCCCTGGTCGAGGCAGGTGTGGATGTGATTGTCGTGGATACCGCGCACGGGCACTCCAAAGGCGTCATCGACATGGTACGGCGCATCAAGGGGCTGTATCCGGAAGTTGGTGTCATTGGCGGTAATATCGCCACAGCTCAGGCTGCCCGTGATCTGGCTGCAGCCGGCGCAGATGCTGTCAAGGTCGGTATCGGTCCCGGTTCCATTTGTACCACCCGTATAGTCACTGGCGTGGGTGTTCCCCAGATTTCTGCCGTGTCCAATGTAGTGGATGCACTGAAAGATACCGATGTCTGTGTTATCTCTGACGGTGGTATCCGTTTCTCTGGTGACATCGCCAAGGTCATCGCTGCAGGCGCTCATGTTGTCATGATCGGCAGTCTGCTGGCTGGCACTGAAGAGGCGCCAGGTGAAGTTGAACTCTATCAGGGTCGCAGCTACAAGGCCTATCGTGGTATGGGCTCACTGGGCGCCATGTCACAGAGCCAGGGTTCCAGCGACCGCTACTTCCAGGATGCCGCCTCTGGTGTTGAGAAGCTGGTACCGGAAGGCATTGAGGGTCGGGTACCCTACAAAGGCACGATGTCCGGCATTGTCCATCAGTTGATGGGCGGCCTGCGTTCAAGCATGGGGTATACCGGCAGCGCCGATATTGACACCATGCGTACCAAGCCTGAATTCGTGAAAATCACGGCCTCGGGCATGCAGGAAAGCCACGTGCACGATGTCAGCATCACCAAGGAAGCACCCAACTACCGCGTGAGCTAGAGCGGTCGCGATTCTAATGAACGCTTGTATTTCATCACCGTCGTCAGAGCCCTGGCGGCGGTGTTTTACTTATCAGGCAATGCCAATTCAGGAAATCCAGTTGTCATGACCCAGCAAAACATTCACAGCCAGAAAATCCTCATTCTTGACTTTGGATCACAGTACACGCAGTTGATAGCCCGCCGCGTTCGTGAGCTGGGTGTGTATTGTGAGATATGGGACCATCAGTGCACTGAGGAAGAAGTGCGCAAATTTGCCGCGCAGGGCATCATCCTTTCGGGTGGTCCGGAAACAGCAACACTGGCCGGCTCTCCGCAGGCCGCAAAATACCTGTTTACATTAAACGTACCCTTGCTGGGTATCTGCTACGGCATGCAGACCATGGCCGAACAGCTGGGCGGCAAGGTCGAGGCGTCGGACAAGTCCGAGTTTGGTTACGCCGAAGTCAATCTGCCAGCCCCTGGTGCCTTGTTTGACGGTATCGAGGACCGCATCCTGAGCGATGGCACAGCTCAACTTGATGTGTGGATGAGCCATGGCGACAAGGTCGTCAAGCTGCCACCGGACTTTGTGGTAACAGCCGAGACCAGCAGCGCACCGATTGCCGGCATGGCCAACGAAGAGAAACGCTTCTATGGCGTTCAATTCCACCCGGAAGTGACGCACACCTCGCAGGGCAAGCGTATTCTGGAACGCTTTGTGCGTCAGATCTGTGGCTGCGACGCTCTGTGGACCTCTGCCAATATTATTGAAGATGCCATCCGCACTGTGCGCGAACAGGTAGGCAGCGATCACGTGCTGCTTGGTCTCTCTGGTGGTGTGGATTCCTCGGTCGTTGCAGCACTGCTGCATCAGGCCATCGGTGACCAGCTGACCTGTGTTTTTGTTGACAACGGTCTGCTGCGTCTCAACGAAGGTGACCAGGTCATGGCGACCTTTGCTGAAAACATGGGCGTCAAGGTCATTCGTGTTGACGCAGAAGAGCAATTCCTGAGCCGCCTGGCCGGCGTCAACGACCCGGAGAAAAAGCGCAAGATCATCGGCAATACCTTTATCGATGTATTTGATGCCGAAGCTGCCAAGATACCGAATGTGAAGTGGCTGGCGCAGGGAACGATCTATCCGGATGTTATCGAATCCGCCGGATCACGCACCGGCAAGGCACATGTCATCAAATCACACCACAATGTTGGTGGTCTGCCGGAAGACATGGCACTGAAACTGATTGAACCACTGCGCGAGCTGTTCAAGGACGAAGTGCGCCAGATCGGTCTTGAGCTGGGCCTGCCATACGACATGGTTTACCGCCATCCGTTCCCCGGCCCGGGCCTGGGTGTCCGTGTGCTTGGCGAAGTCAAACACGAGTACTGCGAAGTGTTGCGGCGGGCCGACGCCATCTTCATCGAAGAGCTGCACAAAGCCGACTGGTATCACAAGACCAGTCAGGCCTTTGCCGTTTTCCTGCCGGTCAAATCAGTGGGCGTGGTTGGCGACGGTCGTCGTTATTCCTGGGTCATTGGCCTGCGTGCAGTCGAAACCATCGACTTTATGACAGCCCGCTGGGCGCATCTGCCTTATGAGCTGCTGGAAACTGTCAGCAACCGCATCATCAATGAAATCGCGGATGTCTCGCGGGTGACTTATGACGTGTCGTCCAAGCCGCCGGCGACGATTGAGTGGGAGTAGGGGCAGGGCAGGCGACTTGATTAATAGCGGCCATAAACCGCTATTAATCGGTGCCTTGTTGTTCAGGGCTCAGGTTCAAGCCTTGTTCATGCTGCTCAGAGGTCGTCAGCAGAGAGCAGGCCAGCGATTTCCGCCGGGGTAGCGCGAAGGGCCATGACGACCTGATTGAAGAAATCTACTTCACCGTAGCGGATCTCATCGTCACTGCGGATTACGTCAGCCAGAGAGCTGATAATCGCCACGCGTTCACTTTCGGTCAGTTTCTTGGTGGCCTTGGACAGATAACGTACCAGGGGCTGCGATTCAAAAAGCTCTGAAGAGGCTGCTGTGAGGATGTCGGCGCGGCTGAACTCCTCACCAATCTGCTCTTTGAGCACCGATTTCACTTTTGCTATCTCTACCGACTCGATGTTGGAGTCAACACGAATAGCCCGCGACAGGACCATGAGCAGGACTTCCTGAAAGAGTTCTTGCTTTTGACTGGAACTTCCATTGCTGATCAGGTTGCGAATGGAATCGAAATTGATAATGCTCATGCTGGCTCCGTCTGGATCTTGTTTTTAATTAGTTAAGTACCTTCTGACATGGGGCTTGCCTGCTCCATGGAAAACAGCAGACTAATAAGAATCTGCGCTGCTGTCCATATTAAGCCTTTCTTGAAGAGCGTTCCAGTTGGGAGTTGAGCGCAATTTTTTGCACTTCATCCCGCAGCCCATATTAATTCCCATGTCACAGATGTAGAGTCTTGCTTCCAATATCGAATTGTTCAGGGGGATGTATGTTAAGAAGAAGCATGGCAGTCCGGCTAAATCATATGCTGGCCACACTGGGATTGTTAGCCTTGTCCCACACGGCCTCGGCCGCAGAAGTACTGGGTGTCACCTGCCAGACGCCTCCGCCGGTGCACTGCGCCGACGGTGACTGTGCCAGCAAAACGGCAGTGCCTGGCAATGTCATCGAGACTGACAGCGGCAGGGAATACTTTCTCGATTATCCATGCGACCTGCAACCAGGGGAAGAAGTCACCTTCATTCTTAATATTCATGGTGCCGGTTCCATAGGCAACTGGCAGCGCCATTACTTCCCTGCCATGGACTACAAAGACTCCCATCGTCTTGTGGTAGCCACGCCCACTGCCGCTGGTTCGGCAAACATGGGTAGCGGCAGCGGCGTGCGGGTCTGGGCACCACAAACGGATGACGCGCACCTGCAGGCCATCACCGAGCAGGTCATTGATGCCTTTGGCGCCGAGAACATCCGCGCCTTCTGGCTGGCAGGCCATAGTCAGGGCGGCATGACCTCGCGTCGCCTGGTCTGCACCGACTTCTTCGCGGACAAAGTAGACGGCATGCTCAGTCTGTCGGGTGGTCGTATCGGCCAGGCACCCTTTGTGGACAATTTTGGACCTCCGATGGCAGACGGTACACCTCCGCCTTCACGTCCACGAGGAATGGCGGAAGAGACGCTGCCCAACTGCGATTTCTCGCATATTTTTGCAATTGGAGAGTATGAGATCGAATCGCTGCCCGACAGCTCACCCTGGGCAGAGCGTTATCAGTGTGATGCCCGTGAGCAAAATCAGGTCGTTGATACCGAGGCAGGCTGGGTCTATGACAGCGGACGTGCCGGCTTCCCTGTATGGGGCATGGAGGCACGTCCAGGGACAGCGGATGTGTATGAATATCCGAATTGCGAGGATGGCCGGGTAGTTGCTGATGTGGTGCGGCTGGACAAAGGTCACACCGAAGGCCTCGAGCCCAATGTCACTGAGCGCATTGTTGAGCTGATGGTTTCAGCCAGCGGTGGCAAGATCCAGTCATCGCAATAACAGCTCTCTGAAACTGGCGCGGCTGGTGTCTGCTCGGCAGCAGCCGGCGCCAGTCAGTCCAGATTCTCCTTTTTGCCGAAACCGCTCGTGTCCGCAGGTCGTAATAAGGTAACCTTCGCCATGCGAATGATACCCAAATGACCTTAATGCAGAAGGAGAACACCATGCTTCGTCAATCGCTCTCGGCTATTGTACTGTTGGCCGGATTGCTTATTGGCTCCTCAGCCATGGCCCAGTGGACGCTGGATAACGACCAGTCCAAGCTGAGCTTTGTAACCATCAAGGCCGACCATGTCGCCGAAGTTCACACATTTGATCGGCTTGCCGGCAGCATCAATGCCTCGGGTGAAGTCAGCATTACCATCGAGCTGGCCAGCATCAATTCCCTGATCCCTATCCGCGACGAGCGCATGCAGGCGATGTTGTTCGAAACCAACCTGTTCCCTGAAGCCATGGTCAGTGGCTCGGTCGACATCGCCGATCTGCGCGCGATGGAGCCGGGTGAATCCCGCGCCTTGACGCTGGATGTGTCGCTTGATCTGCGCGGCGACGCCCGCGACTATCCGGCGGAAATTCTGGTGACGCGAACCCAGAACGGTGTCGTTGCCTCAACGCTGAAACCAATTCTGGTGACGGCGGACAATCATACGCTGGCTGCCGGTGTTGAAGCTCTGCGCGAAATCGCGGGTCTGCCCAGCATTTCCCGTGCGGTTCCTGTGAGCTTTACAGTGGTTTTTGAATAAGCTGCTATGAGCCCGAGTTGCCTCCGCAGCAGGGCTGCTGCGGAGGCAACATATCCATTTTGCTTAACGTTACCGCGAATACTGTCCCTGTTCAGGAGTCTTCCCGATCGCGGTCGTGCAGGGTTGTCACCAGATCGGCATCAAACACCCGACCTTCGAACAGTTCAATATCGATGTTGCCGGTAACAGACACAACATCCCCTGGCGTGATTTTCTGATACCCCTCGTCATCAAGCGGGTTATAGGACATTTCATCAACATTGACGGTGATCATCTGCGCGCCGCTGGCCAGCCGGAATTGTTCGGCTTCGGCATCGACGCTGCTGACCATGCCCTGAAAAGTGGTGTCGGACACATTGACCGGGCCGACATCGACGAAGCTGTCTTCCTCATCCAGGGCGCTGGCGTAGAAGTATGTCCCCAGATGTTCCACGTAGACACTGGATGCCTCCAGCGTGGTCAATTCGTAGAAGTCATCATCAATCAGCCCGGATACCGTTACACGGTCACCCGGCATCAGCTTGTAGCCATCGGCGTCACGATCACCATCATCCATTTCGACAAAAACACTGCCCTGACCATAGTCCAGTAGGAACGAGTCCGGGGAAACACTCTCGACAGTGCCGTCAATACTGATCCAGGTGCTGTCCGGCTCAATATACGGGTTCTGCGCTAAAGCGGCAGACGCAAGGAGCACAGAACTGATTGAAGTCAAACAGGCGAGACGTTGAGAACGTTTCATTACGACCTCCTTCATTTCTCTTGGCTTCCTAGTTTGGATGTCAGCCGCCACACGCCGCGGCCATGCGTCGGCAGGTGGGGGATTTTCTGACACGCTTACTTCGGTTGACAGGAAACAGGCGGCTAAGTTTCCTGGGTTCAGCACATTTGCTTGTGAAAATACAAATGAGAATGATTCGCTTTACAGTTAATGTTTGGGCTGCTATATTTCGCGACATTCTGGTTTATGTTTCAACGTTACTCAGGTGTGTTCCCCATGAAAACAATCTCTGCCGCCCGCACTGCAGCTCTCATTCCTTTGCTCAGCGGATTTTCCCTGCTACCCCTTCACTCGGCCATAGCGGCTCAGGAAGAGCCTGCATTCCAGGAGGAAATCATCATCACCAGCATCCGCGCCGACCGCAACAGCCGCGGTGCCACCGGTCTGGATCTTGATGTGGCAGAGACGCCGCAGTCGCTGACCATTCTGGATACCGAGACGCTGGAGAGCTTTGGTCTGGAAGACATCAACAGCATGCTGAAGCTGACGACTGGCGTGAATGTGGATTCATCCGAGACAGATCGTACCTATTACAACGCACGTGGATTCGATATCACCAGTATGCACGTGGATGGCGTTGGTATGCCGTTTGGTGAACTGGTGGTGGGTGACATTGACACCGCGATCTATGAAAAAGTCGAAATCATCCGTGGTTCCAATGGACTGATTACCGGGCTTGGCAACCCGTCAGGCACCATCAATTACGTCCGCAAGCGTCCAGGCAATGAATTTGCCATGAGCACTCGCCTGACAGTAGGGCGCTGGGATACCCGACGAGCCGAGTTCGATATTTCCACGCCGCTGGTCGAATCCGGGCGCTGGGCAGCCCGTTTTGTGGGTGTCGCCCAGGATGGCGAAAGCTGGCTGAACAACTATGCCAATGACCGCGCGGTGGGTTCGCTGGTCATTGACGGTCAGATTGGTAACTCAGTCACAGTAGCGCTGGGTTATACGCGGCAGGACAACAACAGCGACGCACCGCTGTGGGGTGCCTCGCCGATGATCTACAGCAATGGCCAGCAACTGGATTTTGATGTTTCGACCTCAACCGCCATGGAATGGTCCTACTGGGACACGCTGTCAGAGCGTTCCTTTGTCGAACTCGGCTGGCAGTTGGCTGATGACTGGCGTGTCGAAAGTTCAGTGACGCATATTGATTACGCTGACAATTCCGAAGTGTTCTACGTTTACTCCAACACTGGCCTGGATGCTGACAGCGGGCTGGGCATGCTCAGCTACCCCGGCAAGTTTGACGCCAGTGAAGAGTCATTGATCTGGGATACCTCACTGCAGGGCAGTTTTCAGGCCTTCGACCGCGAGCACGAACTGAATCTGGGTGTCAGCCTGGCTGACCAGGATTCAGGTTCCCTGGACCATACTGCACTGAGCGGTTTCCAGGCCATGCCGGCATTCCCTGGCTGGCAGGGTAACGAAGTGGCGCGCCCAAGCTGGGATACACCGTATCAGGCGGCTGAGGAAGACACTCAACTAAACCGGCTCTACGGCTCGCTGCTGCTGTCGATGACAGATCGCTTCAAGGTGATTCTGGGCATGAACGTGGTGGACTACGAAAATCGTGGCGTCAGCTGGGGTGTCTCCACTGACTCTGACGAAGATGGCAGCAGCCCTTACGTCGGATTCACCTGGGAACTGCTGGACAGCCTGAATCTGTACGCCAGCTACAGCGACATCTACCAGCCACAGTACTACCTGGACATGGATCTGCAGCCGCTGGGTTCAGCGGAAGGCAAAAGTTATGAGGCGGGCCTGAAAAAGCAGTTTGATTCCTCATGGCTTGCCACGGTCGCAGTATTCAAGACTGAGCAGGAAAACCTGCAGGAATTCGTACGTTATGGCGATGGTGACGGTATCGACGACACCGACTACAGCGACGATTTTGATTTCGCCATGTATCGCGGTATCAGCGTCGACTCCACGGGCATCGAGCTGGAAGTTGCCGGTGAAGTGGCAGAGGGGCTGCGGCTGCAGGCCGGTTATACCTATCTGCAGCTGGAAGATCCTAATGGTGATGAGACGCGCACATTCATTCCGCGCAATACCTTCAAGATGCTGGCCGACTGGCGTCCGGTATGGCAACAGCGCCTGGCGCTTGGACTGTCCGCGCGCTGGCAGGATGACATCTATTTTGACTCTGCCTACGGGCGCATCAGTCAGGATGCCTATGCGGTCATCGGCGGTTACGCACGTTACGACGTGAGCGAGTCGCTGGCGGTCTCTCTGAACGTCGACAATGCCCTGGATGAGAAGTATTTGAGCTCGGTCAAGTTTGAACAATCGTATTATGCGGCGCCGCAGAACTACAGTCTGTCAGTGGACTGGCAATTCTGAGAAATCTGATACCACGTTAAACGGAGTTCAAGCACGTGAACAAACTTCTGTTCAAAGTACACAGTTACCTGGCTCTGCTGGCTGTTGTGCCAATTCTCATTGTTTGTGTGACCGGCAGTATTCTGGTCTTCAAGCATGAAATTGATTCTCTGCTGAGAGGGGAGCATGTTCGCGTCGAGCCTCAGTCCCAGCGAATGCCACTGGACTCCCTGATGGCATCGGTCAATCAGGCTCACCCTGACTACGAAGCGGTTGGCTGGACCCTGTTTCAGGATCCTGGCCGAGCCGATCAGATGTACGTCATGGAAAAAGGCACCAGTGACTGGTCGTATGTATTCCTCAACCAGTATACGGGCCAGGTGTTGCAGGAACCGGAGCTCTACGATCAGTTTCTGACCGACTGGCTGCTGGAGCTGCATTTCAACTTCCTGCTGCATGATGCCGGCATGCTGGTGACATCATTTTTTGCTGTCATTTTAATGTTGCTGGGTTTCACCGGAATCTACCTGCACCGCAAATTCTGGAAAAACTTCTTCACGCTGCGCTGGAAAAGCCGGCTGGTTGTTTACTTCAGTGACATGCACAAACTGCTCGGTGTCATTGCGTCGCCGGTACTGATCATTCTGGCCTTTACCGGTATCTGGTGGAATGTTGTCGCCTACCTGTATGAGATGCAGGAGCATGCGGACGGCAGTGAGCATCACGTCATGGTTGACCGTCTTTATGGGGATCAGGTGTCATTTGATGCGATTGTTGCATCAGCCGAGCAAAGGATAGCGGGTTTTGAGGCAACCTATCTGACCCTGCCGTACGAGCCCGGCGTTGATATCCAGGTCTGGGGTGACGTCCCTACCGGTAATATTCTGACCAGTGAGTATTCCAGTGTTGTAAGTTTTGATGAGTCTACCGGCGACTGGCTGTCTACCTATGACATTCGTGAAGCCACCACCGGCGCAGTTATTGTAGACAGCTATCGGCGACTGCATTTCGGCGACTTTGCTGGTTTGCTGTCCAAATCGCTGTGGGCATTACTCGGTCTGTCCCCGGTTTTGCTGTCAGTGACCGGCTTGACACTTTGGTGGAAACGCCGCAGCCAGCGTCAGCGCGCCCGTGAAAAGCGACGTGAGAAACTCGAGCTGGCAAACGCCTGAGAGCAGAACGCAATCTCAATGAGAGAGCGCTGCCTGTATACCCGGTTCGGGGCGTCGTGAGGCGCCCCAGCTGTTTTCCACCATCGATATCACATCGTTCAGTTCCTGCTCGCTGACATCCGCCAACGCCCCGTGTTCGAGTGGGTCGTAGTGGAAGATGTAGAGGCGTGACGCAAACTCGGCAAACGAGAGCGATGACTCGCCAAACCGTTCCCCGTGACCGGCCGTGCTGACCTTCACACCATTACCCCAGTCCTGTCCGCTGTCATTATTCGGATTAAAAAAGTACACCCGCGTTGTTCCCTGGGGATCCACGGTAGCCCGAATGATGGTGATGGCATGCCAGCCAATGAATCGCGCTGCGCTGTCGGTGACGGCAATGCCAGCAGGTTGCGGATGAATCAGCGGCTGATTGCCGTTGTATCCGGGGTGGTAGTGCGCGTAAAAGTGTCGATAGAAACTCTCCAGCTCATGCAGATGGCCGGTGCCGACATCAACATTGATTCGGAAACCGCGTCCGGTCCACCAGCCGTGGAACTCGGGATTGATCCACTGGTGCGGGTCGCCATCGCGCCCGATGCAGTGGCGGCCCATTTCGGCGTAGATTCTGTCCAGATGCGGGACCACCAGCAATGAGACAGGATCCAGGTCCAGGGGGAGTGTCTGTGCGACGCCACTGAGGCTTTCACGTGATGAAATGGGTTTGCCCTCAAAGTGCATGACAATTTCATCATCGCGGGCGGCCCAGGTCACCATCTGCAGCAGATAATCCGGATCGTTGTAAGACCACATGGACAACGCACGTGCTGATTGGCAGGTTGGGTTGTTACCCTGTCCAACACCAAGCGGCAGGCCCAGCATACAAAGCACTCCTTCCATCAGGCGGGCCCGATGCGGAACCGCGTCGCCAAAGGCTGCTGACAGACGCGCCCTCGACCATGGCGCGAGCTCCAGGCCCAGCTGACGCCACAAGGCGGGTGCAACCGGTGGCTGATAGAAAATACCGCGCTCCAGCGTCAGTGCCAGTCCGTAGATACCCTGTGCGGTTTCTGGAAACAGACAGTCGTCAATAATGCTGTGCACCAGGTCACGAAAACACAGCAGGCAGTCGCGCCCGGTTGCAGAAAGACCCAGGGCTTCGGCAAGCAACTGATCGCCATGCTGGGCCACCTGTTTCAACAGGACCGCGTGATAGGGGGATACCAGCCCGGTGTCGTGCATCGCACGGGCAAAACCGGTTGCTTCATACTGCAAGGCGGTGGTGTCCATGGATTCCAGTCGTTGCTGATAGACGTCGACGCCGGGATCTTCATGACAGGCCTGAGTAGGGCCGAACAGCGCACTTACCAGGCGGTTGGCACCCTGGCCGCTGCTGCCCAGATCTATTTCGGGGTTGGCCTGGCACAGGCTGATCTGCGTGATCATCTGTTTGACCGGATCGACCTGAATAGGTCGCTGCTGAAGGATGCGCCAGATTTCGTTGATCAGCTCATCAATGATGTGTTCAAAACCGATGCGCGCTGCCAGGTGCTGCAGCAGCAGGCTGGGAATCAGCGCCAGACGTCCCTGTGTTTCGCGCTCGGACTCGCCTACTGAACCGAATAGCATAGGCAGGTTCAGAGCCAGGACCTGGGTCAGAAAATGTTTTGCAGCCACCGCGCTCAAGGAGGAGTGCTGGTAGCGCGATTTGGCAACAGCCAGCATGCGCAGTTCGCTCAAGGCCTCAATGACCAGCAGGGTGGCATCACTGCCACGCAGTGACTGTCCACTCAGTGAAGGTACCAGGATCGCCGGCTGCGCCCAGTCCGAACCTTCAAACACGCCAGCCTCTTCCAGCGCTTCGGCACGCTCCTCGATTGCCGCGCAGCCACCTGATTGCTGCAACACGCGGCGCGCAAGGTCGATGACCGGCTGCAGCCGTGTGGGTTTGGAAAAATCCGGAGCGCGCGCCAGTTGTAGGGTGGCCGCATCCAGTTTTTGCAGCAAACCTGTCATTAAATCGTCCGACAAGTCGATATCTCCCGCGGGTCCTGCCTGCTAGATGTAATAGTCCAGCTCTTCCTGAGCCTTCAGCGTGTCATGCAGCTTTTGTGCATCCTCACCCCGAAAGTACACCAGTCCCCAGTGTGTGCCAAACGCTGTGCGCTTGGTGACGGTTTCTTCCAACGGTGGTGTCAGCTCGTGAGACTCAAAGTAAGGGTTGTTGTCCACCTCTTCGGGGATGACCAGCTGGCTGACCACGCGTCGTCGTGGGTAGACACCAAAACAGCCGGCGTAACCATCGGCGTCCTCGATTTCTTTCGGGAAAAACGCCTGAACCTCTTCCTCCGTGGTCTTGGGGTCGAATACCAGCATGCTGGCCTGATAGGCGTTGAACCCATACACACGCTCAAGCAGCTCGAATACCTTGAAACCGGGTGGGCGGTAAGCCACCTCGCCAAAGTACATTTCCCCATCACTGGTGACGAAGTATTCCGGATGAATCAGGCCAAATTCGATATCGAAGGCCTTGATCAGCTTCTCGATCTGGGCGCGAATCTGCGGACGGTATTTTTCGAGTTCCGGTGAGGCTGGCACAAATACCGAGTAGCCAAGTGTCACATACTCAGAGATGTTCAGGAATACGATCTTGCCGTTGTGGATCCAGGCCTCAACCGCAAACTCCCAGCCATCCAGGTGGGATTCCATCAATACCGGAAACTCCTCATCGGGGATGGAGTCGACCTCATCCGGGGTACGAATCACGCGGTGTCCCAGGCAGCCTGCCTTGTCGAAAGCCTTCAGATGAATCGGATCGTTGGGGTCGCCGTCCAGCTTCAGCAGAGTCTGATTGACGCGTTTCAGAAAGCGAACCACATCTTCCTTGTCGTGTGCCTCTTCGAAAATGCCGACGCGAATGCCGCCCAGCTGCGCCCGGCGTTTCATCAGTGCCTTGTCACGTAGCAGCAGAGACTGGCCATACAGGCGCGGGTTATCCAGCAGTACCGAGTTAATGGCACCAGCCCACTCGACAGTTTCCTCGTACAGGGGGATGGCAATATCGACACCCATTTCCTTAAGGGTCTCAGCGATCTCCATGGATCGGTCATTGAGTCTTTCAAAGTTCCAGGACAGATAGGGAATATTGTGTTTCTCACAGTATTCCTCGGCCCAGTCAGGAGCGACCACTACATAGCGGCGATCAAACGTTTCTGCCGCCTCTACAGCGTTCAGGCTCCAACCCAGTAGCGCGATATACCCTTTGTTTGGGTCTTTCTTCATGCCAATACCTTACCCTTTATGCCAGCAGCTGCCGGCATTTCGCTTTGAATTTCAATGATTTCGATTTCCACTTTACCTTAGATGGCAGATGGTTGCACGGTGCCTGGTGACACAGATAAGCGTGGAATCAGGCCAAACCTGGGTCGAAATTAGCGAGTTGACAGCAGGCCGCGGCGACGAAACCAGATTTCCAGAGGCAGTGTCACCAGCGGAGGAATGGCCGCCAGCAAGGCCAGCAGGCTCATCTGCCAGGACCAGCGCAGGCGCGCGCTGCAGTACACGCTGACGATCACATAAATGATGAACGCGCCGCCATGCAGGCGGCCAAACAGCCACACTCCCAGGTCAGTCGTTTCGGTGACATATTTCAGAAACATGCCCACCAGCAGGCCAGCCCAGGTGAGGGCCTCAAAAAGTGCGACGACCGAAAACAGTCTGCCTGCCGGGGACAATGGAAGATGGGTCATGAGGTCTGACACTCAGGTTGCGGAAACAAGCGCGCCATTATGCCGGTGCGTGCTTGCCGGATCAACGCCACCTGAGGCCAGGCAACGAACTGGCCAGCACCCGTAGCTACTGCACACAGACCGCTCCTGACGGTATAATCGCCGGCTTTTAAGCACGGACGAGATATCAGCCAGGAGTTCAGTCATGCCCGCTTACCGTTCCAAGACCTCAACCGCCGGCCGCAACATGGCTGGTGCCCGTTCGCTCTGGCGTGCCACTGGCATGAAAGACGAGGACTTCAGCAAACCCATCATTGCCATTGCCAACTCCTTTACGCAGTTTGTACCCGGGCACGTGCATCTGAAGGATCTGGGCCAGCTGGTAGCGCGTGAGATCGAATCAGCGGGTGGGGTCGCCAAAGAATTCAATACCATCGCGGTCGATGATGGCATCGCCATGGGACACGATGGCATGCTGTATTCACTGCCCAGTCGCGACATCATTGCCGACTCAGTGGAGTACATGGTCAACGCCCATTGCGCAGACGCACTGGTCTGTATCTCCAACTGCGACAAGATCACCCCCGGCATGCTGATGGCCGCCATGCGTCTGAACATCCCAGTGATTTTTGTGTCCGGTGGCCCGATGGAGGCCGGCAAGGTGCAGCTGGCACGTCCTGAAACCCAGACCATCGAGATCCGTAAACTGGACCTGATTGACGCCATGGTCATGGCCGCCGACGACAAAGTGTCGGATGCCGAGCTGGCAGAAGTAGAACGTTCTGCCTGTCCGACCTGCGGCTCCTGTTCCGGCATGTTCACTGCCAATTCCATGAACTGTCTGACCGAGGCGCTGGGTCTGTCTCTGCCTGGCAATGGCACTGTAGTGGCCACGCATGCCGACCGCGAAAAACTGTTCCGTCAGGCAGGTCGCCAGGTTGTGGAGCTGTGCCGCAAGTACTACGAGCAGGAGGACGCCTCCGTGCTGCCGCGCTCTGTTGGTTTCAAGGCCTTCGAAAACGCTATCGCACTGGATATCGCCATGGGCGGTTCCACCAATACCATTCTGCATCTGCTGGCGATTGCGCAGGAAGCCGAAATTGATTTCACCATGGCGGATATCGACCGCATGTCGCGTGATCTGCCGCAGCTGTGCAAAGTGGCGCCGAATACTAACAAGTACCACATTGAGGATGTTCACCGTGCCGGTGGCATCATGGCCATCCTGGGCGAGCTGGACCGTGCGGGCAAGCTGCACACCGATGTGCCCACTGTCCACGCGCCCACCATGAAGGATGCGCTGGATCAGTGGGATATCGCCCGCAACCCCAGTGAAGAAGTGAAAACCTTTTATATGGCAGGACCAGGTGGTATTCCGACCCAGGTCGCCTTCAGTCAGGACGCGCGCTGGGAGAGTCTGGACACGGATCGCGCTCAGGGCTGTATCCGCTCCTACGAGAATGCCTTCAGCAAAGAAGGAGGGCTGGCGGTTCTGTTTGGCAACCTGGCAGAGAACGGCTGTGTGGTCAAAACGGCTGGCGTCGATGACAGCCTGATGGTGTTCGAAGGGCCGGCTCATGTGGTGGAAAGCCAGGATGAGGCGGTACGCAACATCCTTGATGACAAGGTCAAAGCCGGAGACGTGGTTGTGGTTCGCTACGAGGGTCCAAAAGGCGGGCCTGGCATGCAGGAAATGCTGTATCCGACCAGCTATATCAAGTCCAAGGGTCTCGGCAAAGCCTGCGCACTGTTGACCGATGGCCGTTTCTCCGGAGGTACATCCGGTCTGTCTATCGGCCACTGTTCGCCTGAGGCTGCGGCCGGCGGCAATATTGGTCTGGTGCGCAACGGTGATCGTATCCGCATTGACATCCCCAACCGGCGCATCGACATGCTGGTCAGTGATGAGGAGCTGGCTGCACGCCGCGCCGAACAGGACACGCTGGGCTGGAAACCGGCCGAGCCACGGCCACGCAAGGTCTCGGCGGCGCTGAAGGCTTACGCCATGCTGGCAACCAGTGCTGACCGTGGGGCTGTCAGGAATCTGGAGCTGCTCGACTGAGCAGGCCGTATTGGTGACAGACATGCCTGGCTGCGCTAAGGTGTCAGGCCCATACTTGATGTATCAGGAGTGGATTATGCGTTTGCAGACATTGAATTTGACCGCCGCTGTTTCGCTGGCACTGTTTTCGGTATCAGCCGTGCAGGCCGATGACGCACAGCGGCTGCAGGAACTGATTACCGCAGATCATCGCGATCCGGCAAACATTGAGCGCAATCAGTACCGAAACCCGGTTGAGACGCTTCAGTTCTTCGGCATCGAATCCGACATGACAGTTGTTGAGGTATTGCCGGGCGGTGGCTGGTACACAGAAATTCTGGCGCCGTTTCTGAAAGATAATGGTACCTACTACGCAGCCCATTTCTCGCCGACCTCGGGAATTTCCTATCAGCCACCCATGCTGGAGCGCTACCGCCAGAAACTGGCCAATCACAATGAGATCTACGATGAAGTTATTGTGACCCGGCTGCATCCACCCGCCGATACCGAAATCGCTCCGGCGGGCTCGGCAGACATGGTGCTGACCTTCCGCAATGTGCACAACTGGATCATGGCCGGGACGCAGGAAGAGCACTTCGAAGCCTTTTATCGCGCCCTCAAGCCAGGTGGTGTTCTGGGTGTGGTCGAGCATCGCGCGCCGGAAGGCAGTGGCATGGATGTGATGGAAACCACCGGTTATGTGACCGAGGCTTATACCATCGAGCTGGCACAGGCTGCGGGTTTCTATCTGGAAGAAAAATCGGAAATCAATGCCAACCCGCTTGATACTGCAGACCATCCAGCAGGCGTCTGGACCCTGCCACCAACACTGCGGCTGGGCGATGAGGATCGTGATACTTACCTGGCGATCGGTGAAAGTGATCGAATGACGCTGAAATTCAGAAAGCCGGAGTAGTAGCCAGTCAGTCACCGTGAACCAAAAAGCCCGCCAATCTGGCGGGCTTTTTTTGCCACCTGAATTTGTAGGCAGCTCTAACACAGCAGTTTCAGTCATTAAACATTGTGCAAAGCAGCGCGGGCAATCATCCAGATACCCATGCCCATCATCATGAGATTCTCGGTCAATGAAACAAAGCCAAGTGGCACCTTGCTGTCCCCGCCAACGCAGGCGCACTTCAGGGACCGCTTGTCGATATACACTGCTTTAAAAACTGAGACGGCGCCAACACTACCGATAAACAGCGCGACTGGTGCTGAGATCCAGACCAGCGCCCCTGCAATCATCAGCAGACCAGCCAGTGTTTCCCCAAAAGGGTAGAGGTAGGCATAGCCCACGTAACGTTGTGCAAGCAGATCATAGTTTAGAAACATGCTGGAGAAAGCCTCGACATCCTTGAGTTTTTGGAGTCCCAGCAGCGTCATTGCGCCTGCCACAAACCATTCAAGTGTTCGTCCGGTAATCACAGTATCTGCTGTGGCCCAGCTGATGGATAATGCCATCAGTGCAGCAACGAGAAAGAGCGCGATGACTGGCCGGTAGCTGAGCCCCTCATCGTCAGCAGATGCTTTGCCAAAATACTGGCGCAGGGATTCATAACCGCCTATGCGTTCACCATCGATGAATGTCTGGGGTGTGGTATCCACATCATGTTTCTTTTTGAACGCTTCAACTTCCTGTCGTGATCGCAATTTGTGATCCTCTACCTGGTAACCCTGGCGTCGTAACAGATAGCGGGATTTCAAACCAAATGGGCACAAGTGCCCGGGCATGTCCATGCGATACAGTGTTGCACTTCTAATGGCAGTCGTTTCGTTTGTCATGGCACCTCAAAAAAATAATTTCATACTCTTGTGACTGTCATACAGTTGATGAGTTCCACCAGCTTGATTGCAATTTCGGGGGTGGAAAACAATTGATTTCCGGTGTTAGGGTTGACATACACTCAATAGAAAAAACCACTAGGCGTATTAGCCAGGAGGTAAAGCTATGAGAGTTCGTGATGCAATGAGTCATGATATCGAATACGTATCCCCAACCATGTCACTGGCAGCTGCGGCTCAGAAAATGATCGAGCTGGATACGGGTTTTCTGCCAGTCGGTGATACAGCCGAAAACCGTCTTCAGGGTGTGATAACTGACCGCGATATCGTCGTGCGGGCTGTCGCTGACGGCAAAGATCCAAAGCAGACAGCCGTCAAGGAGGCCCAGTCGCAGAACGTCCTGTATTGCTTTGAAGACGACAGCGTTGAAGACGCCGCTGAAAATATGCGCCGGCAGCAGGTTTATCGATTGATCGTGCTCGACAGCCCGGAGAGCAAACGCCTTAAAGGTGTGGTGAGTCTGGGTGACCTGGTGCGACATGACCGGGAACACCTCGGTGGTGAGACGGCCCGCGACATTTCAGCCGGGCACGTCACACACTAGTTCTGTCCAGCCAATGGCCCGACTTTCAGGTCGGGCCTGTTACCCTTATCTCGGGCATAATCAGACTGCCTGGAGTCATCCGTGCGCCTTCACATTGAACAGAAAAGGCAACTGAAAGACGCACTCGGTTTCTTGCTCCTTCCCGCTTTTTGACATACCTTCAGCATTATTCACTAAAATTCAGGCTGGTAGCTTATGCCACGTTGGCAATGGGTGCTGATGCACCTCATCAGGCGGCTTTGGGTGCGGGCTACTCTGCTTGGCGTACTGGGTGTGGCAGCGGCGATGATTGCCACCACAGCTGATACGCTCATCCCCTTCAGTTTTCCGTTCACCATCGAGGCGGAATCGATTGACCGCATACTCAATATCCTTGCGACCAGCATGCTGGCGGTCACCACATTTTCACTGAGTGTCATGGTGAGCGCCTATGGTGCCGCATCCACCAATGTTACACCGCGCGCCATAAAACTGCTGACTGAGGACCATACCACGCAGAACGTCCTGTCAGCCTTTGTTGGTTCATTTCTTTTCAGTGTTGTTGGCATTATTGCGCTGCAGGTTGGCGCCTACGGCGATCAGGGCCGTATTCTGCTGTTTGCCGTCACGCTGGGTGTGCTGGCGCTGGTCGTCATTTCGCTGTTGCGCTGGATCGATCACCTGACAAGGTTCGGGCGTGTTGGCGAAACTACCGCGCAGGTGGAACAGGCAACGCGACGTGCCATGGATGAGTATCTGCGCGAGCCCTGTCTGGGAGGTCAGCCGCGCATTGATGCAGATCTCGCCGACGTCGATACGGCTGCACAGGTGTGCGCTGCACGCATTGGATACGTCCAGCATATCGACATGTCGGCGCTGACCGAATGCTGCGAAAAAATGTCCGTCAGAATTTTCCTGTCCGTTGTTCCAGGTGCCTTTGTTTACAAAGGTGCTGTGCTGGGCTGGTTTGAGTGTGACAGCAGCAGCGAAGTTGACACCGCTGCGCTGAGCGCTGCCATCTGTGATGCCGTAACTATTGACGATGATCGAAGCTTTGATCAGGATCCCCGGTTTGGTCTGGCGGTGCTCAGCGAAATCGCCTGCCGCGCCCTGTCGCCCGGTGTCAATGACCCGGGCACCGCGATTGATGTTATTGGACGGCAGACGCGGCTGCTGTCACGTTGGGCGGAAGAGCCCTCATCGACAGACACAGGCTCAGCCACTGACAGGTCACCAAGATATCCCCGCGTCTACATTCCGGCGCTTAGCACAGCAGATCTGTTTGAAGATGCGTTCATGCTGATTGCCCGCGACGGTGCGGCGCATGTCGAGATCCAGTTGCGCCTGCAAAAAGCCTTGCGGGCTCTGGGAGAACTGGGCGATACCCCGTTTCGGGAAGCGGCCAGCAAACAGTCGTTGCTGGCTCGCGATCGCGCCATGCAGGCACTGACGCTGGAGGCTGATCGCGAGCGGGTCCTGGCCGTGCTTGAAACGCCTGCCGAGCATGGGCAGCCATCGGCACACGATAAACAGTGAAACAATCGATCTAGGTAGCAGGGGGAAGCCATGGCAGAAAACAGCGATCCAGACAAGCTGGCAGCGCCAGAGTTGCTGGCGCCAGCGCAGCCCGAAGACCAATTCTGGATGGAGCAGGCTCTGCTGCTGGCTGACCAGGCTGCCCAGGTGGACGAAGTGCCGGTTGGAGCGGTTGTGGTGTATCAGGGTGCGATTATAGGGCACGGCTTCAATCAGCCCAGGCGCAGTCACGATCCCACCGCTCATGCCGAAATCATGGCCCTGCGTGAAGCCAGTCGCAGACTTGGTAACTATCGTCTGCCTGACTGCAGCCTCTATGTGACAATCGAGCCCTGTACCATGTGCTTCGGCGCCATTATTCATGCCCGCATAGCCCGGCTTGTATACGGCGCCGAGGAGCCTCGCTATGGCGCCGTTGTCAGTGGTCAGCGCCTGCTGGCGCAGGGCCAGTACAACCACAAGTTGGCGGTGACAGCAGGGGTGCTTGCCGAGCCCAGCGCCGAGCGGATGCGCCGGTTTTTCCGCGAGCGCCGTCGCTAAGCTCTCCGTTTAGCCAGTCCAGAAGCCACCATATGGCGACAATAGTCTGATTTTTCAGGGCGACTCCTGTATAATCGTCGCACCCGAATGCCGGCGCGTCTGTGTCCGGTAACCTGCATCCCTGACCACCAACTTGTAAGGCTATCTGACACAATGCTAGTTCTTCCCGGCAGCACCGCTCATTCCGACTTCAGACTTCGCAAACTGCTCCGCGGCGTTCAGCAGGACCTGCCAGCAGTAACGGCAATTCACTCTCGATTTGTCCATCTGGTTGACTGCGACGCACCCATGGCAAGCGAGCAGCTGGAGATTCTGGGACAGTTACTTGCTTATGGCGACATGGCAGAAGAAACGCAGGGCAGTGCCCAGGGCGTGTACCGGCTGGTTGTGCCGCGCCCGGGCACCATCTCGCCCTGGTCGAGCAAGGCGACTGACATTGTCCGCAATTGTGGTCTGACAGACGTTGCCCGCCTGGAGCGCGGCATTGAGTGGCATGTCACGGTCGAAGGCTCGCTGAGCGATGATGAGCTGATACTGCTTGATACCCACCTGCACGACAAGATGACCCAGGCCGTCCTGAATGAAGTGGAGCAGGCCGCTCAGCTGTTTACCCATGCCGAGCCGGCCGCCATGGCGCAGGTTGATGTGCTGGGCAAGGGCCGTCAGGCGCTGGTGAGCGCCAACCGTGAGCTCGGTCTGGCGCTGGCCGATGATGAAATCGATTATCTGGTGGATGCCTTCACCAGGCTTGGCCGAAATCCCAACGATGTAGAGCTGATGATGTTTGCTCAGGCCAATTCCGAGCATTGCCGGCACAAGATATTTAACGCCAGCTGGACTATCGATGGCATAGATCAGGATCTGTCGCTGTTTGCCATGATCCGCAACACGCACGCCAAATCTCCGGACAACGTTCTGTCTGCCTACAAGGACAATGCGGCTGTCATGAGTGGCAGCGTTGCGGGGCGTTTTTTCCCGCAGCCGCTCACGCATGAATACACCTACACAGAGGAACCCATCCACATTCTGATGAAGGTGGAGACACATAATCACCCGACCGCCATCGCGCCGTTCCCTGGCGCGGCAACCGGCAGCGGTGGTGAAATCCGTGACGAAGGTGCTACCGGCACAGGCGCCAAACCCAAAGCGGGTCTGTGCGGTTTCAGTGTGTCCAATTTGCGCATACCGGCATTGCCACAGCCCTGGGAGGAAGATTTCGGTCGCCCGGCGCACATCGTCTCGGCACTGGATATCATGCTTGAAGGACCGATTGGTGCGGCTGCCTTCAATAACGAATTTGGCCGGCCCAATCTCTGCGGTTATTTCCGTACCTATGAGGAGTCGGTGCCTGCGGTAGATGGCAATGAAGTGCGTGGTTACCACAAGCCCATCATGATTGCTGGTGGTATCGGCAATATTCGTGAGTCGCATGTGCAGAAGCAGCCCTTTGCGCCGGGCGCCAGACTGATCGTGCTGGGCGGTCCGGCCATGCTGATCGGGCTCGGTGGCGGTGCGGCCTCGTCGATGGCAGCCGGATCTGGCAGTGCCGATCTGGATTTTGCCTCTGTACAGCGCGAAAACCCGGAAATCGAACGTCGCTGCCAGGAAGTTATCGATCGCTGCTGGCAGATGGGCGACAACAATCCGATTGCCTTCATTCACGACGTCGGTGCCGGTGGCCTGTCCAACGCGCTGCCCGAGCTGGTTAAAGACGGCGAGCGTGGTGGTCGATTTGATCTGCGTCAGGTGCCGAATGCGGAGTCGGGCATGTCGCCACTGGAAATCTGGTGTAACGAAGCACAGGAGCGTTATGTGCTGGCGGTTATGCCCGATCGTCTGGCCGACTTCGAAGCCATCTGCAAACGTGAGCGTTGCCCCTTCGCGGTAGTGGGTGAGGCGACTGAAGAGAAACATATTGCGCTGGACGACAGCCACTTCGGCAACCGTCCGATTGACCTGCCGATGTCAGTGCTGTTTGGCAAACCCCCGCGTATGCACCGCGATGTGCGCAGCGAGACGGTACGCACCGTGGGACTGGATACGGCCCAGATTGAGCTCGATGATGCGCTTGAGCGGGTGCTGAGTCTGCCAGCAGTCGCCAGCAAGAATTTCCTGATTACCATTGGTGACCGCACCGTAACCGGTCTGGTGTCACGCGACCAGATGGTTGGGCCGTGGCAGGTACCGGTGGCTGATGCCGCCGTGACAGCCGCCTCTTTCGACAGCTATGCCGGTGAAGCCATGGCCATGGGCGAGCGAACGCCGATCGCACTGCTGGATGCGCCCGCATCAGGTCGCATGGCGGTTGCTGAAGCCATCACCAATATCGCCTCGGCCAGCATCAGGGACATACGTGATATCAAACTGTCGGCAAACTGGATGGTGGCGGCTGGTCACACCGGAGAGGATGCGCGCCTGTACGAGACCGTTCGCGCGGTAGGTATGGAGCTGTGCCCGGCGCTGGGTATCTGTATTCCGGTCGGCAAGGACTCTATGTCCATGCGCACGGTCTGGAAGGAGAACGGTGAGGCAAAGAGCAACACCGCACCGTTGTCATTGATAGTGTCGGCCTTTGCACCGGTTCAGGATGTACGCAGGACCATCACCCCACAGCTGCGGCTGGAGCGGGGCGATACCGAGCTGCTGTTGCTGGATCTGGGACGTGGCCGCAACCGCATGGGCGGCTCGGCGCTGGCGCAGGTTTACCGCGAGCTCGGTGAAACACCAGCCGACCTGGACAGTCCTGAAGATCTGAAAAACTTCTTTGGTCTGATCCAGCAGCTTAACGCCGACGGCCTGCTGCTGGCCTATCATGACCGCTCTGATGGCGGTCTGATCACGACATTGCTGGAGATGGCGTTTGCGGGACACTGTGGTCTGGATATCCAGCTGGCGGAACTGCTCTCCTCGGATCAGGACGTTCAGCCTACGGAGATAGACGTGCTGTTCAACGAAGAACCAGGCGCCGTGCTGCAGGTGTCTTCGGCGCAGCTGAACCAGGTTATCAGCCTGGTCGAAGAGTTTGGCCTGTCCGACTGTGCCTGTGCACTCGGCCGGCCAGTAGCTGGCGACCAGATTCGCATTTTCAATTCAGGGCGCCTGCTGCTCGACACCACACGCACACATTGCCAGCAGGTCTGGGCCCGCACCAGTTACGAAATGCAGGCCTTGCGGGACAATCCGGAGTGTGCCGAGCAGGAATACGAACGCCTTGCTGACAAAAAAGACCCGGGCCTGCATGCGCGCCTCAGCTTTGATGTGAACGAGAATATTTCTGCGCCGTACATAAATACCGGCGTACGTCCCGCCGTAGCCGTCCTGCGTGAGCAGGGCGTAAATGGTCATGTGGAAATGGCAGCGGCGTTTGATCGAGCCGGTTTCAAGGCTGTTGATGTGCACATGAGCGATCTGCTCAGCGGCGCCGTTGCTCTGGATGCGTTCAACGTACTGGCCGCCTGTGGCGGCTTCTCTTACGGCGACGTGCTGGGGGCCGGCGGTGGCTGGGCCAAGTCTGTGCTGTTTAATGAACCACTGCGACGCCAGTTTGAGGCCTTCTTCAAACGAGAGAACACGCTGTCGCTGGGCATCTGCAATGGCTGCCAGATGATGTCATTGCTGCACGAGCTGATTCCCGGCGCTGAAAACTGGCCGCGCTTCGAACGCAATCGCTCTGAGCAGTTTGAGGCTCGTGTCAGTCTGCTGAAGGTACCGGATTCACCCTCGGTGTTTTTCGCCGGCATGAAAGACTCTGTATTCCCGGTCGCCGTGGCGCATGGAGAAGGGCGGGCGCAGTTCGCTGACGCCACCCAGCGCGCACAGCTGAAGGCCGCATCAGGCATCGCTGCTGCTTACGTGGACAACTATGGTGAAGTGACGGAGCATTACCCAGAGAATCCCAATGGTTCGCCAGCCGGTATTGCCGGGGTCTGCAGCCGCGATGGACGCGTGACCATCATGATGCCGCACCCGGAGCGTGTGTTCCGTGCCGTACAGAACTCATGGCATCCGGCAGAGTGGCAGGAAGACGCCCCGACGCTGAGAATGTTCCGTAACGCCCGAGCCTGGTTGAAGTAATGCTGAAACTGACTTTTTACGTGCCCGAGTCCCATCTTGAACCGGTCAAGCAGGCTGTGTTCGAGGCGGGTGCGGGCCGTATTGGCGATTATGACAGCTGTTGCTGGCAGATCGCCGGTCAGGGCCAGTTCCGGCCACTGGATGGTGCCAATCCCTTTATTGGTTCGCAGGGTGCGCTGGAGACGGTCAGTGAGTACCGTGTGGAGATGGTTTGTACGGAAACCTGTATCGAGGCGGTCATCCAGGCACTGAAAGCGTCTCACCCCTACGAAGAGCCCGCCTACGACGTTGTGGCGCTATTGCCATACTGATCAATTAGCTGAATACATTCATCCCCATCTTATGACGCTTTGTCGCAGTTGCGACACAATTTGTTGCAGATTCAAAGTTGGGTGACGTATGATCGGCCCCGAGTAGCGACAAGACTACCATCAAGGGAACGCAAGCCGAGCCAGGTATGAAATGCGCCAAGCGAGGCAAAGCCCGCCATGCAGGGAGCTCAAGGATAAAGAGCGGTTCTTCCGGCCGCTGGGTAAATGGATATTACACGCAGGATGCGAGCAGGACGCAAACGGCCGCGCAGGGACGCAAAGGCCAACTGCCTGGAATACAATCTTTCAGCTCTGGCTGATCAACTGAATATCCGCCTTTCTCTCTGGCGAATACCTCACATCAAACATTCTCACCGGATAGTGCTGTTTGCGTCTATCCTCGAAGTACAGCTCCAGCGTCTTTCGAACGACGGCAAAGGCTATGTTGTCCCAGGGCACTTCGTGCTCTCTGAACAGTTTAACTTCAAGGCTTTCCTCACCGGGGTCGAAGTCCAGGCTGGCCAGGTCCGCGCGGAAAAACACATACACCTGATTGATGACCGGCAGATTAAACAGCGCATACAGGCTGTCTGAGGGCAGTTGCAGCCTGGCACCAGCTTCCTCGTGGGTTTCCCGGATAGCGCCTTCCAGAGTCGTCTCACCATTCTCCAGAAAGCCGGCAGGTAGCGTCCAGTAGCCTTTGCGGGGTTCTATGGCCCGACGGCACAACAGAACCTGATCCTGCCACACTGGCAGTGTTCCCACGACATTGTTGGGGTTCTGATAATAAACCTTGTCACAGGGGAGGCAGCAATAACGCAGCTTGTCATCGCCGGGCGGTATGTGATGAGTTATCGGGCCGGCACATTGAGGGCAAAATTTCATGAAATATCAGGCAGTAACCGTTGACGCTGAATTGGCGGCACGCTCAGTGTCTGGTAGGCGTGCCGGGTGTATCGTCTTGCTTTCTGGCAGCAGAATCGAGTGGCAGAATATCAGCTTTCGGGCCGTTCTGTCTTGCTTTGACGGCATCGATTGGGTTGTTGAGGCAGAAGTTAAGCTCGGAGAACGAGTCCTGCATCATGTTGGAAAGTTTCAGGAAGGCGGCAGTCGGGTTGCCAGCGCGGCGCAGCTCCATGTTGATTCTGAACTGCAGTCCCGCCAGGCGACGCTGAGTGTCGGAAGAGGCCGAAGCGACCAGTTCCGAGGTCAGCTTGTTGCGCAACCGGTCCAGTGCATCGGGGTCGTCCCGATGCATGGCCAGCAAGGTATCGAAGTCCGGCAGTTTTGCCATGGTCGATCAGATCCTGTTGATTTCACAATGCAACCGGAACTGCTTGGATGTGATAAACGCTTCAACTTCCTGTAAGCGCTGCTCTGTGGCTCGCAGATTGTTGACACAATCATCAACGTTGGCTTTGTACTGCGCAGCTTCTGCGGCTCTATCCTGAGTTCTCTGGGTGCTCTGAGTTCCTTTTTTACTTACTTTGGGCTCCTTGTCAAGCACAATCCAGAGGATCACATATGCCCAGAGCGTCAAACCACCCACGATAAACAGCGACAGGAAGGTAATCAGGCGCACCAGGAAGGTACTGATACCCAGGTAATCTGCGATCCCTGCACAGACACCGGCAATGCGTACATTGCGTCGACTGCGGTAGAACGGACGCTTCAGATTGAACCGACCTGTCCCTGTTGCCTCCTCCGCGGGCTCGCTTTCTACCCTGTCGTCAGCGGGCCTGTAGCCCGCTTCGCGTTCAGCTTCGCGCATGACTGATTCCGTGTCATCGCGCTTGCGGGAGATGGCCGCCTTCAGGCGGGCAGGTCGCTCCTCATCTTCGATCAGCCAGTACAGCAGGAAGTAGGCGATCAGCAGAATCGGAGAGACCAGGCAGGCAATCAGGTAGATGACACGAACCAGTGCCGCCGGTACTTCCAGGTATCGTGCAAATCCCGCGCAGACACCCAGCAGTTTTCGGTTTTCCCGGTCCAGCGCCAGTTTCGGGCGAGGGCGGGTGAAGGTGCCTTGTTCATTTTGATTGCTCATGCTGTTCCCTCCAGCCCGGCACCTCAGCGTCGAGTATCGCTTCCAGCGTGTCGATACGCTGATTCATCGTATCCGCCAACTTACTCAGCTCATTCAGTGTGTAGGTCTGAGCGGCAGCCGGCAATTGCTTCTCCTTGCGCCGGTACAGCAGAACCACCCAGATTGTCACGAATGTGCCGCCGATGGAGACGAGCGCTATGACAAATTCAAAGAATTCCATGACCGGGGTCCTTTACTGTTTGTTCAGTTTGGCTTTGATGCTTTCCAGCTCCTGATCGATCTTTTCCCGATTTGCCAGCTCTTCAAACTCGTCGGCAAGGCCACGCTGTTTGATGTTCATGCTGTCTACCTGGCCTTCCATCAGGTCGATCTTGCGCTCGTAATACTCGAACTTGTTCATGGCGCTGTCAATACTGGTGCTGTGCAGCTTCTGATTGATATCAACGCGTGACTGAGCGGCACTGGTGCGCATCAGCAGAGTCTTCTGACGAGCGCGGGCATCAGTCAGTTTGGCCTGCAGCTGTTCAATCTCAGTGCTGAGCTTGTCCAGCGTGTCATCCAGCTTGACCAGTTCGCTTTCCAGCATCGTGATCGTTGTGTGAACAGAGGACTTTTCGACCAGTGCCGCCCGGGCCAGATCTTCACGATCCTTGCCCAGTGCCAATTCGGCCTTGGCTTCCCAGTCGGCGGCCTGACGACGCAACTGCTCTATACGACGATTGACGGTTTTCTTTTCGGCGATCACTTTGGCGGTGTTGCTGCGCACCTCCACCAAGGTCTCTTCCATTTCCTGAATCATCATGCGGATCATTTTCTCCGGATTCTCAGCCTTATCCAGAATGGCGCTGATGTTGGAGTTAATGATGTCGCTCAAGCGTGAGAAGATACCCATATTGTCTTACCTCTGAAATAGTGTTGGTGTTTCAGTGCATCCTTGGGTGCGACTGTGTTCCACACTGTGGTGAGCAGGTTCTGTGCCAGTTTTTGAAAATAATCATAATGCATTGAAAAATAACGAAATAAACATTTGCTGCTGCTACTAAGTCGTTTGCTCTATTGGTTGTTTGAGTCAATAAGTGGTATTTTTCGCGACATGTTGGTCTGAGCTTGGTTTCAGGCCATAAGAAACAGGAGAGTTTCGGTGTCTGACGATATTTCCCTTCCGCGTATGATAGGCGAATCTGCCTGTTTTCTGGAAATGCAGGAGCACGTCTCGCAGGTTGCGCCGCTTAATAAGCCGGTTTTGATCGTGGGTGAGCGGGGCACAGGTAAGGAGCTGATTGCAGCGCGTCTGCACTATCTCTCCAGCCGCTGGCAAAACAACTTCCTTAAAATCAATTGTGCGGCCCTCAGTGAGTCATTACTCGAGGCGCAGCTGTTTGGTCACGAAAGTGGCGCCTTTACGGGTGCCACCGGTCAGCGCAAAGGTTTTTTCGAGCGTGCTGATGGCGGCACACTGTTCCTCGACGAGCTGGCGAATACCTCGATGATGGTCCAGGAGAAGATCCTCCGGGTGATCGAATACGGCGAGTTTGAGCGCCTCGGTGGCAATCAGACCCTGACCGTGGACGTGCGGCTGATAGCAGCCACCAATGAGGACCTTCCGGCACTGGGCCGGGCCGGCAAATTCCGTGAAGACCTGATCGATCGTCTGTCATTCGATGTCATCACCTTGCCGCCGCTGCGTGCCCGGTCAGACGATATCATCGTGCTGGCCGAACACTTTGCGGTAGCCATGGTAAAAGAGCTGGGGCTGGACTACTTTGCCGGTTTCACTGACAGCGTCATTCAGCAGATGCTCAAATACAGCTGGCCCGGCAATATCCGCGAGCTGAAAAACGTTGTTGAGCGTGCGGTCTATCAGCATCCCGGGAAAACGGTCAGCCGTCTGGTATTCAACCCCTTTGAATCTCCTTACCGACCCACGGTGTCGCCAGTGCGGGCGGCACAATCCAGTGGTGATGAATCCATGCCGGCTGTGACGGACAACGCGTCAGCGCCTGCACCAGCAGCAAACATTGCCGGCTGGAATGCTGAGCCGCTGGATTTCAGGCAGCACATGCAGGACTACGAGACAGACATGCTGAAAAAAGCGCTGGAACACTGCCAGTTTAATCAGCGCAAGACAGCAGAGTTTCTTAACCTGAGCTATCACCAGTTGCGCGGTTATCTCAGGAAGTACGATCTGATTTCCTGAAAGTTAAGGCGGTAAAAAATGAGGGTTCAGTTGCAGGCCGGATTGCAGAATGTCTATTGATCTGTGGCTTGTTCCTGAGCCGGACATGACACTGCAGCAGTTGCAGGTGATGTCGGCCGGCCTGCTCAGCGAAGATGAGCAAAAGCGTTTTGACAGTCAGCGGCTACCCAAAGGACAGTTCACCTTTCTGCATACGCGGGTGGCACTGCGCAAATTACTGAGTCACTACTGGCCCGCTGTTGAGCCGGGTGCCTGGCGATTCAGGCGCTCACATCACGGTAAACCCTTTGTATCCGCACCGCCCGGTGTTGTCCCGGCCGCCGGCTCCTACAATCTGACCCACGCCGACGGCATGCTGGCCATTGCGGTATGCGACCGTGGCGAAGTGGGGGTTGATATCGAGCCGCAAACACGCGAGGTGGATGCGCTGGCACTGGCAAAGCGCTTTTTTACTGATGAAGAATTTCAGCTGCTCAACAGCAGTGCGGCCGACATCAGGCAGTCACTTTTTCTGGAAATCTGGACACTCAAGGAAGCCTGCGTGAAAGCCTGTGGCATGGGGCTGGCACATGCGCTGCGACACTTTTCCTTTGACCCGCTTGCGGCGCAAGGTCTGGCCATGACTCTGCACAGGCCGATACAGCCGGCGGCTGAATCAGGCGCGGATCACTGGCAGGTATGGTCTGGGATACATGGCGCTTTTCGCCTGAGTCTGGCGTGTCAGATGGGCGCGGTTGACAGCAGCCCGCAGTCGCTGACAGTGCAGGGTTTCGATATTGTCTCTGGTGTACACACCGCGCAGTGGCAGCAGCTGCGAAGCACCAGTATCTGAAGTCAGACAGCTCAGCCGTCTGTCTCGTTGGCTTGCTCGGCTGGTTCGGCTCGCCACATGCGTACCGTCTTGATCACATTGTCCTTGACCTGAACGATCTCCGCAAAATACTCACCAATCTGGATACCAATGGCTGAATCCGGGATGGACTCCAGCGTCTCCATCAACAGGCCGTTCAGCGTCTTGGCATTGGTGGTGTCCAGTTCCCAGCCAAGAATGCGATTGATATCGCGCAGCGTGGCCGTGCCGTCTATCAGATAGGTGCCGTCGTCCTGCGGGTGAACGTCCTGGCTGCTGTCGGCCACATCAGTCGTGAATTCACCCACAATTTCTTCCAGAATATCTTCCAGGGTAATGATGCCTTTTACGTCACCATACTCATCCACAACAAAGGCCATGCGCTTGCGATGACGCTGAAAGTTGAACAGTTGTGTATGCAGCGGCGTGCTTTCCGGAATGAAGTAGGCCGCGTCAAGTTCATTGCTGATATCGTCCTTGGTAATTTCATTGGACTGCGCCAGTCGGGCAATGCTGCGCATATGCAGCACGCCAATGACATTGTCGATCTCTTTGCGGTATACCGGCAGCCGGGTGTGCTGCGCGGTGCCAATCAGCAGCAGGATGTCGTCCAGGTCATCATCCATGTCGATGCCGGTGATCTCACTGCGGGGCACCAGAATGTCGTTCACGGTGACCTTCTCCAGGTCCAGCACATTCAGCAGCATGCCCTGGCCCTGGGCCGGAATCAGCTGTGCTGATTCGTGCACCACGGTGCGCAGCTCTTCCGGGCTGAGCTGGTGATCGGCGGAGGATTCGGGTTTGATGCCGAATGCGCGAATCAGCAGGTGGGACACGCGGTTGGCCATCCACACAAGCGGATACAGCACCTTCAACAGCAGCACCAGCAGCAGACTGGACGGATAGGCAATGCGCTCCGGGTGCAGGGCGGCGATGGTTTTTGGTGTGATTTCGGCAAAAATCAGGATCAACAGAGTCATGACAATCGTCGTCAGCACGGTTTCCGGATTGCCGAACAATTGAATGGCAATGGATGTGGCAATCGAGGCGGACAGCAGATTGACAAAATTGTTGCCGATCAGGATAACGCCCAGCAGTTTGTCGGGCGCCTCCAGCAGACGGCTGACCCGCTGCGCGCCAGCGTGTTTTTGCCGCACCAGGTGCTTCAGTCGATAACGGTTCAGCGACATCATGCTCGTTTCCGAGCTTGAGAAGTAAGCTGAAGCGAAAATCAGAAAAACGAGCAGACCAGTGAGAATGGGAACCGATGAGTCTCCGTCCATCAGTGCCTAACCTCCAAGGATGAATTCGATGACAATCTTTGAGCCATAAAAGCCCAGCAGCAGCAGGGCAAACCCGGCCAGGGTGCCCTTGATGGCGGTATTGCCGCGCCAGCCAAGACGATACCGGCCCCACAGCAGCACCGAGAATACCGTCCACGCCAGCAGCGAGAAGACTGTCTTGTGTGGCAGTCCCTGAGCCATCAGGTCATCAACAAACATGAAGCCTGCTGCAATGGCTAGCGTCAGCAGTATCTGGGCAATCCACAACAACTCAAACAGCAGCTTTTCCATGTCCTGCAGTGGCGGGAATCGACGCATCACAGCTGATGCATGCTGGTGACGCAGATTGTAATTCTGGTAGGCCAGAAAAGCCGCCTGCAGTGACGCCAGTGCAAACAGGCTGTAAGCCAGAACCGATAACAGGACATGCGCGGCCAGGCCGGCGTTCAGTTGCTGCGTGGGGTAGTCGCTATCTATAAGCAGGGACAGCAACAGTGCCAGTGCTGCCAGCGGGAAGACCCACAGCACAATGATGGCCAGCGGTCTGCGCAGGTTGGTGATCATGGCCAGCAGGGCGATGGCAGCCAGAATCAGAGTGCTCACCTGCACTATGCCAAAATGGTAACCGTCTGGACGCACAACCAGCAGCCACGCACTGATGCCATGCAGCGCTATTGCCGCGAGCCCGGTAGCGGCCACAGCCGGGCCGGCCTTGATGCGGGCGTTCTGGGTCCGGATGGCGTGACTCTGAAAGCTCAGGCTGGCAATGTACAGCACGATGGCAGCAATGCCTGACAGCGTCGAAATGGGCATGAAAGCAGACAAATCCTTGTTATTGGTTATCGCTCAAGCGGGCGGGTCAGAAGGGCTCAGCCCGCATGTTGTCGGCAGAGTGTCGCATAACTGTCCAAGGCGTTGAAGCATTTTTTGGCTTGCCACGTGAGCCCGGAGCTCTGCCTGACGGCTATTGTAGCGGGCGCGCATCAAGGGGATAATACGCGGCATTATTTACGATGTACGAGTTTCCGAGGTCTATTGACTATGTTTGACAGCTTAACCGAACGGCTCTCCGGTGCCCTGCGCAAGATCAGTGGCAAGGCGACGCTGACGGAAAACAACATTGAAGAGGCGCTGCGTGAGGTAAGACGTGCGCTGCTTGAGGCGGATGTTGCGCTGCCGGTGGTCAAGGACTTCATCGAGCGGGTCAAACTGCGCGCTGTCGGTCAGGAGGTCTCCAAGAGCCTGAGTCCGGGTCAGGCCTTCATCAAGATCGTTCAGGCCGAGCTGGAAGCGGTCATGGGCGTGGCCAACGAAAAGCTGGACCTGTCTGCGCAGCCGCCCGCCATCGTACTGATGGCAGGTCTGCAGGGTGCGGGTAAAACCACTACCGTCGCCAAACTGGCGCGCCTGCTGAAAAACGACCAGAAAAAATCGGTAATGGTGGTCAGTGCCGACGTTTATCGTCCCGCCGCGATTGCACAGCTGGAGACCCTGGCCAAAGAGGTTGGCGTCAAGTTCTTCCCGTCAGATATCTCACAGAAGCCGGAAGACATTGCCCAGGCAGCGGTCAAGGAAGCGCGCAAGGCATTTGTTGATGTGCTGCTGGTGGATACCGCTGGCCGCCTCGCCATCGACGGCGAGATGATGGACGAGATCAGTCGTCTGCACCGCACACTGAACCCGATTGAAACCCTGTTTGTGGTTGATGCCATGACCGGTCAGGATGCGGCGGTCACAGCCAAGGCCTTCAGCGACGCGCTGCCACTGACCGGTGTGGTGCTGACCAAGGCAGACGGTGATTCCCGCGGTGGTGCCGCGCTGTCCGTACGCCAGGTCACCGGCAAGCCGATCAAGTTTATCGGTATGGGCGAAAAGATTGACGCGCTGGAGCCGTTCTATCCGGACCGTATCGCCTCGCGCATCCTGGGCATGGGTGACCTGCTGTCGCTGATCGAAGAAGCTGAGCGCAAGGTCGACCGCAGCAAGGCAGAGAAGCTGGCTGGCAAATTCCAGAAGGGCAAGGGTTTCGACCTTGAGGATTTCCGCGAACAGCTGCAGCAGATGAAGAATATGGGTGGCATGGCAAGCATCATGGACAAGATGCCTGGCATGGGCGCCTTGCCGCCTGGCGCAGCCGCCAAGGTGGATGAAAAGCAGTTTAGCCGCATGGAGGCCATCATCAACTCCATGACGCCCAAGGAGCGGCGCAACCCGGATGCCCTCAATGGATCGCGTAAGCGGCGTATCTGTCAGGGCTCTGGCACACAGATTCAGGATCTGAACCGTCTGCTGAAGCAGCACAAACAAATGCAGAAAATGATGAAGAAAATGAAGAGCGGCGCGCTGGCCAATATGATGCGTGGCCTGGGCGGTATGCGGGGGCCAGGAGGCTTCCCGGGTGCTGGTGGTCCGCCGCGATTCTGACAACTGATCCAACAGTCTGGCCGCAGTGTGAAAAAAACCAAAGTTTTCTTCCCTCTGGCGGCCAATTCGCTTAGAATACCGCACTTTTTCCGGCACTGTGTCGGGAATACTCTGTTTTCGTACGAAGCTAACATTAGGAAATGTAGTCTATGGTCACAATCCGACTGGCTCGCGGCGGCGCCAAGAAAAAGCCTTTTTATCACATCACGGTAACTGATTCGCGCAATGCGCGTGACGGCCGTTTCATCGAGCGCGTTGGGTTCTTCAACCCGGTAGCGCGTGGTAACGAGGAGCGTCTGCGTATCGATCTGGACCGTGTAAAGCACTGGGAAGGCCAGGGCGCACAGGCCAGCGAGCGTGTAGCTGAGCTGATCAAGCAGGCGAGCGCGGCCGCCAGCACTCAGGCCTGATAGCCGGAGTTGCATTGGCAGCGTTATCTGCAGACCGGATCTGTCTGGGGCGCATCGGTGCGCCCTATGGCATCAAGGGTTGGGTCAAGCTGATTTCATTTACTCAGCCACGCGATAACCTGCTTGAGTACAAAACGTTTTACGTAACATGTCAGGGGCTTGAGAAACAGCTCGACATGGATGCTGGTAAACCGCACGGCAAAGGGCTGGTAGGGCACTTTGTTGGTTACGACACGCCGGAAGCGGCGCGTGAGCTGACCAATATCGAGCTCTATGTGCAGGCCGATGCCTTGCCGGATCTGTCAGAAGACGATTATTACTGGCACGAATTGATAGGCCTGCGGGTTGAGAATACGGCGGGGCAGTGCCTCGGCAAAGTCAGCAACCTGCTGGAGACCGGCGCCAACGACGTGCTGGTGGTAGATGCCAGCGCTGACAGCATAGATGATGTGCAGCGACTGATTCCCTGGCTGCCCGACAACGTTGTGGTTAAGGTGGATCGCACGGCTGGCGTCATTGTGGTGGAGTGGGGCGCTGACTACCTGCTTTAAGAGTGCCACCGGGAAGGCGTCGCCATGAAAGTTGCAATCGTGACACTGTTTCCGGACATGTTCACCGCGGTGACCGACTACGGCATCACCGGCCGCGCCTGTCGCAACGGGCTGCTGGACCTGAAGTGCTGGAATCCACGTGATTTCACCACCGACAGGCACCGCACAGTTGATGACAAGCCGTTTGGCGGCGGCGCCGGCATGTTGATGAAAACCGAGCCGCTGTGTCAGGCCATCGACGCAGCCACGGCCTGGCATGACAGTCGGCCGACGGTGATCTACCTGTCGCCCCAGGGGCGCAGGCTGGACCAGGCAGGTGTTGAATCACTGGCTGGTCGGACGAATTTGATATTGGTTTGCGGGCGCTATCAGGGCATCGATGAGCGAGTACTGCAAACCCGGATTGACGAGGAATGGTCGGTAGGCGACTACGTCCTCAGTGGCGGTGAGTTACCCGCCATGGTGATGCTGGACGCAGTGATCCGGTATCTGCCGGGAGCCCTTGGCAACGAGGACTCTGCAGGTCTGGATTCATTTGCTGCGGTTGAGGGTGGGGCCGGATTGCTGGACTGTCCGCGCTACACCAGGCCACAGGCCTTTGCCGGGATGGATGTTCCGGCGGTGCTGACCGGCGGCAATCACCAGGAAATTCGACGCTGGCAGTTAAAACAGCGTCTGGGAAGAACATGGTTGAAGCGGCCTGATCTGCTCGAATCGCGGCAATTGACCGACGAGCAGCGGGTTTTGTTAAACGAATTTATCAGTGAATCTGGTGCCTGACTGCCGTGACGGTAGCAAGGTATCAATAATGGGAGTGCGGCAATGAGCAACAGCAAATACATTGAAATGATCGAAAAAGAGCAAATGAACAAGGAAATCCCGGAATTCAGCCCGGGTGATACCGTTGTTGTTCAGGTAAAGATCAAGGAAGGCGATCGTGAGCGTCTGCAGGCTTTTGAAGGCGTTGTCATCGGTATCCGTAACCGTGGTCTGAACTCTGCCTTCACTGTCCGCAAGATCTCTCACGGCGTGGGCGTTGAGCGTACATTCCAGACTTACAGCCCGCTGGTAGACAGCATTGCCGTCAAGCGTCGTGGTGACGTTCGTCAGGCCAAACTGTACTACTTGCGCGAACTGTCTGGTCGTGCTGCCCGTATTACAGAAAAGCTGGACAAAAAAGTCAGCTGATCTCTGCCGGCCAGCGCGCCGATCTGCCGGGTGTCACAGCCTGTGGCACAAAGATGCAGAAAAATGCAGAAAAAAGGGGCTTTCGAGCCCCTTTTTTTTGGCCCATAGTGCCGCTCATGGTAAAGTCTTGTGTATCTGTTACTAGCTCTAAATGGCTGTGGAGAATCTCTATGAAGTTGTCATCTAAGCTGAATGGCGCACTGCGTTGGGCACAGCTGGCGGCTGTGTCTTTGACCTTTGTCGCTGGCAGCGCCACGGCTGCGGAAACCCCGGACTGGGCTGTCGAGCTGACCAATACCCTGAATACCAGCCTTGGCGCTGTCAGCCAGGGCCAATTGCAGGTCCGCCAGGTCAACGAGACGCCGATGGAAGGCATCTACGAAGTCATCATGAGTTCGGGTGAGATTCTGCATACCAACCGCTCCGGGCAGTTCCTGATGACCGGTGAGCTGTATATGACCCGACCCGAGGGCCTGGTCAATCTGACTGCAGAGACGCGCAAAGGCCAAACGGCGGACCTGATCGCCAATATGGCTGAAGAGGACATGATCATCTTCAGCCCGGAGAGTGACCCGCTCGCGACCATTACCGTGTTCACAGATGTTGATTGCACTTTCTGCCGTCGCCTGCATGGTGATATCGAGGCGATCAATGAGCGTGGCATTGAGGTGCGCTATGTAGCCTATCCGCGCGGCGGACGCCAGTCGGAAGCCTACCCCAAGATGATTTCGGTGTGGTGTGCCAGTGATCGCAAGCGGGCGCTGACGCAGGCCAAAAACGGACAGAATCTGCCGGCGCTGGAATGTCAGAACCCGGTGATCAGCCAGCACACGATTGGCAACCAGATCGGTATCTCAGGAACGCCTGCGATTGTGCTGCAGGATGGCACCGTGATCCCTGGTTATATGGAAGTTGACCGCCTCGCGGCTACCGTTCTGGGCCAGTAATACGTCACGTACAATCGACGTATCATTTATACAGATACATTTGTTTTACCCGACACGAACTGGATTCGTGTCTTTTTTTTGATGTGAGGAAATTGTGAGTCAGGATACGAAGAATCAACAGTTGCGAATCGGTATCTGCGGACTGGGTACTGTCGGTGGTGGCACGTATCACTTGTTGCAGGCCAAGAGAAAGGAAATCACGCGCCGTGTTGGCATGGACCTGGATATCATCCACGTTGCAACTCGCAATCCTGATCCGGCATTAAAAAAAGACAACATCAAAGTCAGCAAGGATGTGTTCGACGTTGCCAAAAACCCCGACGTCGACATCGTTGTGGAGTTGATCGGTGGTTTCGATCCGGCGCTGGAACTGGTGCTTTACGCCATCGAGAATGGCAAGCATGTAGTGACAGCCAACAAGGCACTGATCGCCGTGCACGGCAACACCATTTTTGAAGCAGCCCGCAAGAAGGGCGTGGTTGTTGCCTACGAAAGCGCTGTCGCCGGTGGCATTCCCATCATCAAGGCGCTGCGTGAAGGTCTCGCCGCGAATTCCATTCAGTGGCTGGCCGGTATCATCAACGGCACCAGCAACTTTATTCTCACCGAAATGGGAGAGCGCAAGCGCGACTTCCCTGAAGTGTTGAAAGAAGCACAACAGCTTGGCTATGCCGAAGCCGATCCGACCTTCGATATCGAAGGTATCGACGCCGCACACAAGCTGGCCATTCTGGCCTCCAATGCCTTTGGTATCGCCCTTGAGTTCGATCGTGTTTTCACTGAGGGCATCAGTCACATCACGACCGCAGACATTGAGTACGCTGATGAGCTGGGTTACCGCATCAAGCACCTGGGCATAACACGTATCACGGAGAGTGGCGTAGAGTTGCGCGTCCATCCAACCCTGATCTCCCAGGATACGCTGATTGCCAATGTAAACGGCGTCATGAACGCAGTTGTGGTCAAGGGCGATTCCTCCGGCAGCACGCTTTATTACGGTGCCGGCGCCGGCGCCGAAGCCACTGCCTCATCGGTAGTGGCCGACATCATTGATATTGCACGCGCATGGCGCGAGGAACGTTCGAGCTCAGTGGTGCCACCGCTGGCCTTCAACAATCTGCGCAATGATCTGCGCATACTCGACATCAGCGAGATCGAGTCCGAGTACTACCTGCGCATTCCTGCACGTGACAAAGTGGGTGTAATGGCCAAGATATCCCAGGTACTGACCAACTACGGCATCAATATTGAGGCCGTCATCCAGAAAGAGCCACATGGCGAGGATGCCGAGAAGGGAATAGTGCCGGTTGTCATTCTGACCAGCCGCATCAAGGAAGAGGTGATGGACGTCGCCCAGGGTGTTATCGAAGGGCTGGATGAAGTGGGTGCAAAAATTATCCGCATCCGCGTAGAACAATTTGATGGCGAGAACAACTGACATGAAATACATCAGCACCCGCGGCAAGTCTCCCGCCTGCACTTTTGAACAAGTGCTGCTGACCGGTCTGGCACCTGATGGTGGACTTTATGTGCCGGAAACACTGCCAGTATTCAGCCATGAGGAAATCGCCTCCTGGGCTGGTCTGAGCTACGACAAACTGGCTTTTAAGGTCATCAAACCGTTTGTTAATGGCGAGATACCCGACGACGTGCTGCAGGATATTATCGAGCAGAGTTATGCCGGTTTCTCCCACAAGGCGATCGCGCCGCTGCGTATGCTGGGCGTCAATGAGTGGGTCCTGGAACTCTACTGCGGCCCGACGCTGGCTTTCAAGGATTTTGCCCTGCAATTGCTGGGCAGACTGCTGGATCATGTGCTGACCCGCGACAACAAAAAAGTGGCCGTGCTGGGTGCGACCTCGGGTGATACCGGCTCTGCTGCACTGGAAGGCTGCCGTCACTGCGCCAATATCGACCTGTTCATCCTGCATCCGCATCAGCGCGTGTCAGAAGTGCAGCGACGGCAGATGACCACCATCCCTGGCGAGAATGTGCACAATATAGCCGTCAAAGGTAATTTTGATGACTGCCAGCGCATCGTCAAGGCGGCCTTTGGCAATCAGTCCTTCCTGCCCGATGGCCGACAGCTGGTGGCGGTGAACTCCATCAACTGGGCGCGCATCATGGCGCAGATCGTCTATTACTTCTATGCCTCACTGAATCTGGGTGGTCCACTGCGTCCGGTATCCTTCTCGGTACCAACCGGCAACTTTGGTGACATTTACGCGGGCTACCTGGCACGTCAGATGGGCCTGCCGGTCAATCAGCTGATCATTGCCACCAACCGCAATGACATCCTGCACCGTCTTATCAGTGACAACGAATACTCGCTGGGCGAGCTCGAACATACGCTGTCCCCGAGCATGGACATCATGGTTTCAAGCAACTTTGAACGGTATCTGTTTGACCTGTTCGATCGGGATGCCGAGGCAGTCAGCGAGTTTGTCACCAGTCTTGGGAAAAATCCGCAACATCTGGACCCGGCAAAGTGGCAGAAGGCCCGTGAACTGTTTTCCAGTCTTGGCGTTGATGACCAGACGACCTGTCAGGTGATTGCCCAGGTGTTTGAGGAGACAGAATTCCTGATCGACCCGCATACCGCCATCGGTGTTCATGCGGCGCGCGAGTGTAACAAGGATACGTCCGTGCCGATGATTACACTGGCCACCGCGCACCCGGTGAAGTTTGCCGAGGCGGTGGAAAAGGCAGGTCTGCAGACGCCGCAGCTGCCTGCGCACATGCAAGATCTTTTTGAGCGTGATGAACGTTACTCAGTACTGGATAACGATATCAACGCGGTCACACAGTTCATGCAGCAGCACCTGGGCTGAGCACTCCTGCTCAGCCCCCTGATCCCCGTTCCATGCATGTAAGGATTTCATGATTATAGAAAGGCGTCAGGTACCCGCAGTGGCAGCCTTGCATGGCAAGGTGCCGCCTTTGCTTGAGCGAATCTACGCGGCGCGTCAGATTACCGATGCTGAAGAGCTGGAGTTAAAACTCTCCCGGTTGCTGCCTCCAGACACTTTAAAAGGCATGCCCGAGGCGAGCCATCTGCTGTACCAGTTACTGCAGCGACAGGGCAGGGTGCTGATTGTTTCGGATTTTGATGCCGATGGTGCCACCAGTTGCGCACTGGTCGTGCGCGCGCTGGGCAAAATGGGTTTTCAGCACGTCGATTACATAGTCCCCGATCGCTTTGCCTACGGTTACGGGCTGAGTCCCGAGATTGCCGAACTGGCTCTTGAGCGTCGACCGGATCTGGTGATTACCGTGGACAACGGCATCTCCAGTCTTGAAGGCGTTGAGCGTCTGAAGGCCGAGGGCATTGCCGTACTGATTACCGATCATCACCTGCCCGGTGATCAACTCCCCGATGCTGATGCCATCGTCAATCCCAATCAGCCTGACTGCGGGTTTGCCAGCAAGGCGCTGGCTGGCGTCGGCGTGGCATTCTATGTGATGCTGGGTCTGCGAGCCCAGCTGCGTCAGGAGGGATGGTTTGACCGCGCGGGTATTCAGGAGCCCAATCTGGCAGAACTGCTGGATCTGGTGGCATTGGGCACGGTGGCAGACCTGGTCCCACTGGATCGTAACAATCGAATTTTGGTCAACGAAGGCCTGCGTCGTATGCGCCAGGGGCGAGCCTGTCCCGGCATTTATGCCTTGCTGTCGGTCGCCGGTCGCGCCACGCACTCATTGACAGCCTCCGACATGGGCTTTGCCGTGGCACCACGTCTGAATGCAGCAGGGCGCCTGGAAGACATGTCCATCGGTATTGCCTGCCTGCTCACTGACGATCCCGCGAGTGCGGAGCGCCATGCCCGCGAACTGGATCGCCTGAATAAGGAACGTCGTCGTATCGAGGATGAAATGCGCGAGCAGGCCGACCAGGCGCTGCAGGAAATGCTCGGCGAGCTGGAACAGCGTGAACTGCCAGCTGCGCTGTGTCTGTACGATGCAGGCTGGCACCCTGGAGTGGTTGGTATTCTCGCCTCGCGACTGAAAGAACAATTACACCGACCGGTCTTCATTTTTGCCAAAGCCGATGAGCAGGAGCTTAAAGGCTCTGCCCGTTCGATAGAGGGGCTGCATATTCGTGACCTGCTGGCGGACATTGCGACACGCTATCCCGGCGTCATTACCCGCTTTGGCGGTCACGCCATGGCAGCGGGACTGAGCCTGCCGCCAGAGCAGTTGCCGGCATTTCAGGATGCCCTGCAGCGCTGTGCCGAGTCTGTACTGAAAAGTGACTCGCTGCAGCGCCGCCTGCTGACCGACGGCGAATTGCCGATCGAGGCGCACAGCCTGGAATCCGCCCGTATACTGCGCGATGCCGGGCCCTGGGGTCAGGGTTTCCCGGAGCCGGTGTTCGATGGCCGATTTCGAGTGATCCAGCAACGCCTGGTTGGCGAAAAGCATTTAAAAATGGTGCTGTCGGCCGATGGTGGTGTCACCCTGATAGACGCCATTGCCTTTAATGTGGATAGAGGTATGTGGCCCGACGCCTCTATTCGTGAGGTGTCTGTCGTCTACCGGCTGGATGTAAATGAGTTTCGGGGAGTCAGCCAGGCGCAACTTCTTGTGTTGCATCTGGAACCCGTGTGAAAAATGTTACTTTTTATCACAAAGGGGACTGCCATCCGCCTGACTTAGACGCTACAATCGGGCCATTCAAGAAATTGATATAAAAGAAAATATTGCTATATTCAAGCACTTGAGACGGGGAGCTGTGATGCGACAGGGGTTGGTACAGAAGTTATTGCTGCTGATGCTGGCGGTCTTTTCCACAGTAGCGAGCGCGGAAGTATTCGTCGGTGAAGAGATCGAAGTCGAACTGGTCTCCGAGTCTGCCAATGTAGTGCCCGGTGAGACTCTTTGGACTGCTGTGCGCCTGAAGCCCACCGAGGGCTGGCATACCTATTCCAAATGGCCGGGTGACAGCGGCGACGCCACCATGATTCATGAGTGGCAGCTGCCTGAAGGCGCCTCGGCAGGAGACATCCACTGGCCGGTACCCAGCTGGCTGCCATTCCCCGGCACCGACCTGGTCACATTCTCCTACAAGGAAGAAGTGCTGCTGATGGTACCCATTCAGGTGCCTGCCGATCTGAGCGGCGAGCAGTTTAATGCCACTGCCCACGTTGAATGGCAAGTGTGCGACCTGATCTGTCTGATCGGCGATGCTGAAGTCAGCCTGACGCTGCCCATTGATCGCGACGGCGAGCTGCAGCCAGATCCCCAGTGGGCAGACGCTTTTGCCGAGACCCGCGAGTTGCTGCCGGTCGAAGAACACAAACTGGACAGCATGTTTGCTATTGCCGGAGACCGTGTCAGCTTCTCCGTCTCTTCCAATGAGCGCGAGTTTGACGACGTCGAAGAAGCCTGGTTCTTCCCGGAACAGCGCCGCATCCTGTCGCCGGGTCCCCTGCGTGACGTCACAGTCTACCCCGGTCTGGTGCAGATCACCCACGGGCAGCCGCGTCGCATGCTGACCGACCTGACAGAAATTGGTGGCATGCTGGCCGTGCAGCGCAGCAACGGCGAGATTGATGGGTTTGTCATCAATGCCACCGAATCGACGCCCGAAGGCCTGGCCGCGCTGGCCACGGTGGCTGCCGAGCAGTCCATGGACAATTCAGGTCCCGGGTCGATGGCAGGGGATCAGAGTCTGCTGCTGATTCTGGCGTTCGCGCTGATGGGTGGTGTCATCCTGAATCTGATGCCCTGTGTGTTCCCGGTGCTGTCCCTGAAAGTGGTCAATCTTACGTCAAAGGCGGGGGCCTCAGCTGGAACGCATCAAATGCACGGCGTTGTTTACGCCGCCGGCATCATCGTGTCATTCATGATTCTGGCCACCATACTGCTGGCTCTGCGGGCCGGCGGGCAGGCGGTTGGCTGGGCCTTCCAGCTGCAGTCGCCATGGTTTGTGGGGGCGCTGTCGCTGCTGTTTTTTGTCATCGGTCTCAATCTGTCAGGTGTATTTGAGTTTGGTACACGGCTGATGGGCCTGGGCAGCAACCTGGGCACGGGTAACGGTTATCGCTCTTCTTTCCTGACCGGTGTGCTGGCCACTGTGGTCGCCAGTCCCTGTACAGCGCCATTCATGGGTGCGGCACTGGGCTTTGCCCTGTCGCAGTCCTGGGTCGTCGCGATGCTGGTATTCGGCTTCCTGGGTCTGGGTATGGCGCTGCCATTCCTGATTCTCACCTTCGTCCCAGGCCTGATGAAACGCATGCCAAAACCCGGCCCCTGGATGGAAACCTTCAAGCAGTTCATGGCCTTCCCGATGTACGCCGCTGCACTGTGGCTGCTGTGGGTGCTGGGTCTGCAGGTAGGTGTTGATGGCATGACTGCCGTTGCGTCTGCCGGCCTGATGGTTGCTCTGGCTGTCTGGCTGCTGCAGAAATCGGCAGGTCACAGCGGCGCCAAGACACTGGTCGGTCGCGTTGCAGGTGTGGCGTTGATCATCGGCGGCCTGTCCTTCCTGTGGACACCCATGCTGGTGCCGGGCAATGGCGCAGGTGGTGATACCGGCATCGACATGACCGGCGATGACTATATGGCTGAGTTCGAGCCTTTTGCCAGCGCCCGCATCGACGAGCTGCGTGCGCAGGGCAAGCCGGTTCTGCTGAACATGACGGCGGCCTGGTGTATCACCTGTCTGGCGAATGAGCGGACTACCCTGGGTACCGAACGTGTCCAACAGGCACTGGTCGACAATGGTGTCACCTACATGAAGGGCGACTGGACCAATCAGGATCCAGAGATCACCAAAGTGCTGGATGCCTTCAATCGACCCAGCGTCCCGTTGTATATTCTGTATCCTGGCGATCCGGCTCTGGAGCCGGTAATACTGCCGCAACTGCTGACACCTTCGATTGTCATCGACGCTGTTGCCAGTTTATGATCCAGCACCCTGCACGACGGACACGTAGCAGGTTAGCTTAATAGTTTGTCTGCGTGCCGGGAGCGCGGAATGAGTGTCAGGCAACAAACACCGCTGGTGAACTTCGCGCTGAGCGCCCTGATTGTGGCGCTCAGCATCTATCTACTGGTGGTCGGGCAGCAACTCTTCCTGCCACTGGTCATCGCTATCGTCTTCTGGTTTCTGATCAATTTTGTCGCCAATCTGGTGGCACGAATTCCTCTGGGCCGCTGGCACATTCCGCGTCCATTGTGCTTTCTGGCTGCGATACTGATCTGGATAACCGTGGTAACTGTCATCGTCCAGTTTGTCAGCGGCAGTCTCAATGACCTGGGCAGCGTCGCGCGCGTCTACGAAGCCAATCTGCGTGATTACTGGCAGTCACTGCCATTTACCGCCCAGTTCCCGGCCGGCGGATTCACCCAGGTTGTGACTGAATGGCTGGATATCTCCTCCATGGTCACAGCGCTGGCGCTGACATTTACCGGCCTGGCGGCCGACAGCATCCTGATAATGATTTATGTGGGTTTCCTGCTGCTGGAGCAGGGCAATTTCAACAATAAACTGTCGGCCCTGATCGGCGATCCTGCGCGAGAGCGGCGCGTGCGCCGAATCATCAACAAGGTGCGTGGTGACATCCAGAAATACATGACCATCAAGATGCTGACCAGCGCCATAACAGGCACGCTGGGCTACGTCATTTTGCGCCTGCTGGGCGTCAATTTTCCCGAAGTCTGGGGCACCTTGATCTTTCTGCTGAATTTCATTCCTACCGTGGGCTCCATCATCGCAACGATTTTTCCCGCCATGATTGCACTGGCCCAATCGACCGACGATGGCCTTTACCTGGCACTGCTGGTACTGATGATGATCGGCGCCTTGCAGGTGACTATCGGCAACATTATTGAACCACGTCTGATGGGAACCTCACTGAACCTCAGTCCCATTGTGATTCTCTTCAACCTGGCCCTGTGGGGATATATCTGGGGTATCGCAGGCATGTTCCTGTGTGTGCCGTTCCTGATTATCACAACAATCGTTTTATCGCATTTTCCTAAAACGCGACCGATTGCTATCCTGTTGTCCAGCAACGGCCAGATAGATCTGCCGGTCGATCAGGACACTCCTGCACAATCCTAGTGTCCTGACGACAGGACACTTACATCGGCGTATAATCTGCCGCCAACAAACAGCGCCACCATTCAATATTGGACAGTTAGATGAAAAGTAATGATATTCGCCAGTCGTTCCTGAACTATTTCAAGTCGAAAGGGCATGAGATTGTCCCCAGCAGTTCGCTGGTGCCGGGCAACGACCCAACACTGTTGTTCACCAACGCGGGCATGGTGCAATTCAAGGATCTGTTCCTGGGCTCCGAAGTACGCAGCTACACGCGCGCCGTCAGTTCGCAGCGCTGTGTGCGTGCCGGTGGCAAACACAACGATCTTGAGAACGTGGGTTATACCGCGCGCCATCACACCTTTTTTGAGATGCTGGGCAACTTCAGTTTTGGTGACTACTTCAAGGAAGACGCCATCCGGTATGCCTGGGAATTTTTGACTGAATCATTGCAGCTGCCGCGCGAAAAGTTGTGGGTGACCGTGTTTCAGGATGACGACGAGGCCGCCGAAATCTGGACCAGCAAAATTGGCGTGCCAGCCGATCGTGTGGTTCGTCTGGGAGAAAAATCGAACTTCTGGCAGATGGGCGACACCGGCCCCTGCGGTCCCTGTTCCGAAATATTCTATGACCACGGCCCGGAAGTCGCTGGTGGCCCTCCCGGCAGCCCGGACGAAGATGGCGATCGCTACATTGAAATCTGGAACCTGGTGTTCATGCAGTTTGACCGTCAGCCCAGCGGCGAGCTGGTGCCACTGCCCAAGCCTTCCGTGGATACCGGCATGGGTCTGGAACGTCTGGCTGCGGTGCTGCAGCACGTGCACAGCAACTATGAGATCGACCTGTTCCAGAACCTCCTGAAGGCGGCCGCAGAGATCACCGGGGTTGCTGACACCACCAACACCTCATTGCGTGTAATCGCCGACCACATCCGCTCCTGTGCCTTTCTGGTGCTCGACGGTGTGACGCCTTCCAATGAAGGCCGGGGATATGTATTGCGTCGCATTATCCGTCGTGCCGTTCGTCACGGCTATCAGCTGGGTGTCAAAGACGTGTTTTTCTACCGTCTGGTCGCCGCACTGGTCACTGAGATGGGCGAGGCCTACCCGGCACTGAAAAAAGATCAGGCGCGCGTGGAACGCGTGTTGCGTGAAGAAGAACAACAGTTTGCCCGTACCCTGGAAAACGGCATGCAGATTCTGGAGCAGGCCATCTCCCAGCTGAAAGGCGAGGTGCTGCCCGGCGATACCGTATTCCGTCTTTACGATACTTACGGGTTCCCGGTCGACCTGACTGCGGATGTGGCACGCGAACACAATCTGACACTGGACATGGCAGGCTTTGAACAGGCCATGGAAGGACAGCGTCAGCAGGCACGTGCCGCCAGCCAGTTCAATGCCGTGGAAAAACTGAGCATCGAAGGCGCTGCTGCCACCGAATTTGTGGGTTACGACACTCTGCGTGAGGACGCCCGCGTGCTGGCCATCTATCAGGATGGCAAAGCGGTGCAGAATCTGATCGGAAATACCGAAGCCGTCGTACTGCTCGACATCAGCCCGTTCTACGGTGAATCAGGTGGTCAGGCGGGTGACCGCGGCGCGCTTGAAGTGCGTCAGAACGGTGCCATCAGCGCGCTGTTCGACGTGCAGGACACCCAGAAGCAGGGTGAACATGTACTGCACAAAGGTACCCTGCGCCAGGGCCGTCTGTCGGTCGGCGATAGCCTGACCGCAGCTGTCGAAGAACAGAATCGACATGCCACCATGCTCAACCACTCGGCGACGCACCTGTTGCACGCCGCGCTGCGCACAGTGCTGGGTGAGCATGTGACACAGAAGGGCTCACTGGTGACGGCAGATCGCCTTCGCTTCGACTTTTCCCACAACAGCCCGCTGACGGCAGAGGAAGTGTCGAAGATTGAACGACTGGTCAATGTGGAAATACTGCGCAACGAGCCGGTTCACAAAGAAGTCATGAGCATGGACCAGGCCATGGAAAAAGGTGCGCTGGCCCTGTTTGGTGAAAAATACGGCGACAAGGTCAGAGTAGTCACCATGGGTGATTTTTCGACTGAACTGTGTGGCGGCACGCACGTGGATCGCACCGGTGACATCGGTCTGTTCAAACTGGTTGCCGAAAGCGGTATCGCCGCCGGCGTACGCCGCGTTGAGGCCGTCACGGGTCTTGGCGCTTTGCAATACGTCGAACGCGAAGAGCAGGTATTGCGGCAGGTCTGTGAAACCCTGCGCAGCAGCGCCGATGGCGTGGCCGAGCGGGTTCAGCAGGTGGTTGCCAATCTGCGCAGCACCGAAAAAGAACTGGAGCAGCTCAAAGGCAAGCTGGCCAGTGCGGCTGGCAGTGACATTGCTTCCAGTGCCGTTGAGGTTAATGGCATCAAGGTGCTGGCTCAGCAGGTCGAGGGTTTTGACAGCAAGGCGCTGCGTGAGACCGTCGACAAGCTGAAGAACAAGCTGGGCAGCGCAGTGGTTGTGCTGGGCTGTGCCGACGGTGGCAAAGTGGCCCTGGTCGCCGGCGTCACCCAGGACCTGACCGACCGCATCAAGGCGGGCGATATCGTTAACTCGGTAGCGCAGCAGGTAGGCGGTAAAGGTGGCGGACGCGCTGACATGGCAATGGCCGGCGGCAGCGATGCGGCAGCCCTGCCAGCGGCCCTGGCGTCTGTGATTGAAACTGTGAAGCAGATCACATGAAGCTGCGTAAGTTATTGACTTGCCAAGATCTTAATAAGTCTGTTTTAATCACAGTCAATGTCGGTGAAGCAATTATATGGCGTTAATAGTCAAGAAGTTTGGTGGTACCTCGGTAGGTAGTGTTGAGCGCATAGAAGCGGTCGCCGACAAGATTATTGCCAGCCGCAGCAACGGCGACGACATCGTTGTTGTGGTTTCTGCGATGAGCGGCGAAACCAACAGGCTCATCGCACTGGCCGAAAAAATACAGGAACAGCCAAGTCCGCGGGAACTGGACGTACTGGTGTCGACCGGCGAGCAGGTGACAGTGGCATTACTGGCCATGGCTCTGCACAAGCGCGGTTGCGGCGCCCGATCGTTTACCGGATCGCAGGTCCGGATCCTGACTGACAGCGCGCATACGCGGGCACGAATCCAGGAGATCGATTCCCAGCGTATAAAGAACGAACTGGATCAGGGCCACGTAGTAGTGGTGGCAGGATTCCAGGGTGTTGATGGTGATGGCAACATCACCACGCTGGGTCGGGGCGGCTCGGATACCTCGGCGGTGGCACTGGCGGCGGCGCTCGATGCTGACGAATGTCAGATCTATACCGACGTAAAAGGCGTCTACACCACCGACCCGCGCGTCGTTGAAGATGCCCGGTTGTTACGAACGATTACATTCGAGGAAATGCTGGAGCTTGCAAGCCTGGGGGCAAAGGTACTACAAATACGCTCCGTGGAGTTTGCCGGCAAGTACAAGGTGCCATTGCGCGTCCTGTCCAGCTTTGAAGATGATCCCGGCACACTGATTACACTTGAGGACAACACTGAAATGGAAGCACCGATCATCTCTGGTATCGCATTCACCCGTGACGAGGCAAAAGTGACTGTCTCCGGTGTACCGGATGTGCCAGGGGTTGCCTATCAGGTGCTGGGCCCGGTCAGCGATGCGGGTATCGAAGTCGACGTGATCGTGCAGAACGTGTCCGCTGATGGTACAACTGACATAACCTTCACCGTCAAGCGCCAGGACAGCGAGCAGACCCGCAAACTGGTCACTGCAGTGGCGCAGCAGGTAGGCGCCCGCGATGTCAGCGTAGACAACAAGATTGCCAAGGTGTCTCTGGTGGGGGTCGGCATGCGATCTCACGCCGGTATCGCCAGCCAGATGTTCAAAACACTGGCCGACGAGTCAATCAATATTCAGATAATAACGACCTCCGAAATCAAGATATCGGTGGTTATAGAGGAGAAATACCTGGAGCTGGCTGTGCGATCGCTGCACTCCGCATTCGGGTTGGGGGAAGAGACCGCACTGGCTGGATGATCAGGGGAGCGAGCTCGAAAAGGCAGGCCCTGGCCTGACCGTGATTTGTTTTGGGGAGACGTGACTGCATTTGGTTTGATATCCGGTCTATTGAGTAACCGCGCAGTCTGGAACAATTCCGTGAATACTTTTCAGGCCGCTGAAAGGGATGTTGCATGGATTTCATGAATGGGAAAGGAGATACATCATGTTGATCTTAACTCGCCGGATTGGTGAGACTCTGATGGTAGGCGATGATGTGACAGTCACCGTCCTCGGTGTTAAAGGCAATCAGGTACGAATCGGCGTAAATGCCCCAAAGGATGTTGCAGTTCATCGCGAAGAAATCTATCAACGTATCCAGAAAGAAAAGGATGGCGGCGCTGATTCCGGCAACAACTCCGATCAGTGAATTTCTTGGCATTCAAGCCTGCCATTTCTCCAAAGTTATGCTATGATGGCGCCCGTTTTGGAGAGATGGCCGAGTGGCTGAAGGCGCGCCCCTGCTAAGGGCGTATAGGTTAATCCCCTATCGAGGGTTCGAATCCCTCTCTCTCCGCCATACGCCTTATCCACCCCTGTACGGGCCTCTAACTGCAGTAGAAAAATGAGCTGCAGTGGATAGAGGGATTAGAACCCGAAAGAGGGTTCGACAAGCATCGCTTCGCGATGCGCAGCACGTCACCGCCAGGTGACGCCCCAACGGGGTGAGTCGCGCAGCGACGAATGCATCCCTCTCTCGTCAATCCAGCACTCCACCCAAATCAATCCCTCTCTCGTCAATCCAGCGTTCAACCCAAACATCACTCCCAACACCGCTCCAATCCCCCTCTCACCGCGTATACATCTCTACACTCGCAAACGAGAGCTTTCCCATGCCCAACCACATCGCCATCTTCGGCGCCAACGGCACAATCGGCAGCGAATTCACAAGGGTGCTGTCCTCACACTATCCCGACGCCATCATCCACGCCTTCTCTCGCAGGCCACAAGAAAGTGCCGCCAAAAATATCACCACCCACCAGATCGACTACCTCGACGAAGCAGCACTTAAAAATGCCGCTAAAGAAGTGTCAGAGCAGGCACCACTCGATCTCGTGATCGTAGCGACAGGCATCCTGCACACTGACGACATCATGCCGGAAAAATCCCTGCGTGATTTATCCGCAGACAAGTTCATGCAGCTCTACCAGGTCAATACCATCGTGCCGGCCCTGATCGCCAAATACTTTGTACCCATCCTGAACAAACAGCAGCCTGCATTGTTTGCAGCCTTGTCGGCCCGCGTCGGCAGCATCTCCGACAATCACCTGGGCGGCTGGTATTCCTACCGCGCCTCCAAGGCAGCTCTCAACATGATCATCAGAAATGTTGCCATCGAAACGCGACGTACCAACAAGAATGCCATTATCTGTGCACTGCACCCGGGTACTGTTGACAGTGCGCTTTCAGAGCCTTTTCAAAAGAATGTGCCGGAGGGCAAGCTGTTTACCGCAGAGTTCTCCGTGTCGCAGCTGCTACAGGTGATCGACAAACTCAGCACTGATGATAGCGGCAAGATATTTGCCTGGGATGGCAGCGAGATTCAGCCCTGATGCGGTGAATAACGCCCGTAATCACCGCATAATATGCGGTGATTAAGCTTGGTGATGCGGTGAATAGGTTGTATAATCACCGCAAATCATGCGGTGAATAATATGTGGATACATGAACATCAGGACTGGCCTGACTTTAGCTGGGATGCGGAAGCACTGGAAGCAAAACTCGCAGACTGTCGATATCGACAGGGCCGCGTGCTGGGCCGTATGGAGAACCTTGGATTTGAGCTAAAGCGCGAAGCCTCGCTCAATACTCTTACGAATGACGTCGTTAAATCTTCAGCGATTGAAGGCGAAAACCTGAATCCCACTGAGGTGCGTTCCTCCATTGCCCGCAGGCTCGGTCTGGATCTCGCCGGCCTTGTCCCGGTTAGCCGTGATGTCGAAGGCATCGTCGAGATGATGCTGGACGCCACGCAGCGTTTCTCCAAACCACTGACCAGAGAACGGCTTTTTGACTGGCACGCGGCACTTTTCCCTACTGGTCGGAGCGGCATGCGTAAAATTTCCGTTGGCCAGTGGCGCACAGAGGATGTGGGTCCAATGCAGGTGGTTTCGGGACCCATTGGTAAAGAAAAGGTTCACTTTGAAGCACCAGACGCCGGCCGTCTGGCTGAAGAGATGGCCCGGTTTCTAGTATGGTTCGAGCGGAGGGGCGATATCGACCCCGTTGTCAAAGCCGGTATTGCCCACTTCTGGTTCGTCACCATCCACCCCTTTGAAGATGGCAACGGACGTATAGCCAGAGCAATAGGTGACATGGCGCTTGCCAGGGCTGATGGTACGCCAGATCGCTTCTACAGTCTGTCAACGCAGATAGAAACAGAGCGCAAACAGTACTATACACAGCTAGAGCATCAGCAGCGTGCATCTACTGACATCACACCCTGGCTGTCATGGTTTCTTGATTGTCTCGGTCGGGCGATTACCAGTGCCGAAACAACGCTGGCGAATGTCTTGTTCAAAGCTCGACTCTGGGAGGAGCTCAATCAGAACCCTGTCAATGACCGACAGCGGCATGTCATCAATCGCATGTTGGAAGATGACTTTCAGGGTTTCATGAACACCTCAAAATATGCAAGGCTTGCAAAGTGTTCTAACGACACGGCACTGCGAGATATTCAGGACTTAAAGGAGCGGGGGGTATTAGTTCAGAATCCCGGAAGAGGGCGGAGCACGAGTTACAGCTTGTCAGACAATCTGGAGTGAGGCAAGGAAAGCGAGTCGGCGCCTGCGTAGACAAACGACCGACTCATTTCAAACCTGTTGCTTTGATTGTTTTCATGTTTTATCCCGTATATCAGTTTTTGTGATTATGTATTTTCTTCACTGGCTTGTGGCCGTGAAACGCCTTGTTGCTTACGGGTTTGAAACAACAAGCGTACTGTGCATTTAACTGTGAATCATGGTACTTCTTACGACTGCGATCTTACTCTTTACCAACGAAGCTGAACTTCATCAGAGTGCGAACAGGTACTGCCTGACCAGCTTCAGCAACAACCGGCTCAAACTTCCAGGATTCAATGGCGCTCAGAGCGGCGCGAGTGAACAGACGAGAGTTTGATTCAGCAACTGCAGGAGAAGAAACGCTGCCGTCGGGCATTACAGTGAATTCAACAACGGTGTAACCTTCGATACCAGACAGCTCGGCACGACGTGGGTACTCTGGCAGTGAAGACTCTACAACGCGCAGGTCCTTGCTGCTGTACATGCCTGAAGCTTCAGGAGTCTGTGCATTGGCGCTTACAGAAACGGCACTACCGATAACACCGGCCAGAACTGCGATTTTTACTACTGCTGACTTACTCATTTACATCACCTCGAATTTTGGGGTTGGATTAACTTGCACTTGGTACAAAGCAAAGCCTGTGCCAGTTTTTTAATGTAAATAAAAACAAAGACATAGCGATCCAGGCCTATCCGTGAGCAATTTACTGGTGCGCTGTTTTAATGCAGACTGCACCAACTTGCTTCACGAATGACAGCATGTTGCCATTGAATATTGACAATGTTGTGTCATATTCCTGAATCTTTCGTGACACTCCAATTCTGAACGTATTCATGATAATGTCCGGCGGTAAGTTATTGGTGCATGACCCCATAAATCCCGGCACAACGATCAATGTCCTATAAAAAAGCAGAACATCCGCACAACAATAAAAGATGAGGCAGATCATGATTCGCAAGGTACCCCAGCTAGCCCTGACCGTTAGCCTGCTCGCCGCGCTGGCGGCCTGCAGTGAACCAGATACCGACACTAACTCCGTCAATCCAGCGGCTGACCTGGCCGCTGCGCGAGCAGCCGTCGACCTCGCTGTTGCTTCCAGCGCACCAGATCAGATCAGTGGTAACTCGGTGCTGGTGACCATTAATGGGGTTGATTCGCTGCAGGGGCTGACCTTCCTGGCAGATGACCGGCCACTGGCAACCGTCAGACAGACCGCAATGTCTGCTGGGAATTCATTTAATGTGCTGCTGGCAGGGCTGGAGCAGGGCAGCCAGGCACTTTCGGTGCAGAACAGCCAGGGTCAGGTATTGGCCTCACTTCCGGTGACCAGCCATCCGCTCAGTGGTCCCATCTTCTCCGGCCCGCAGCAATATCCCTTTGTCTGTACCAGTGTGCTGGAGTGGGGAGTGCAGCCACTGGTTGATCACAATGAGGAGTGGGGATTCCCGGTTTATGCGCCGGGAGCGAACGCCGAGGATGCAGAACCCATCGGCTACAGCAAGGACTGCATGATCGAACCTTTCGTTGAATATCACTATATGAGCACAGAGGGTGGCTACAAACCCTGGCCAGCGGATGGCATGCGCCCGGCCGATCTAACAACAACCACGCTGACAGACGGTACCGAAGTGGACTTTGTGGTGCGCTGGGAACGCGGCACCCTCAACCGCTTTCTTTACAGTTTTGCCACCCTGGTACAGCCAGATGCAATGACCGGTAGTGTCATCGATCCGGGGCCCGCCAACTGGAATGGTCGTCTGTTGTACCACTTTGAAGGTGGTGTGGGCGTCGGTCACAGTCAGGGGCGCGTCAGTGCCAGCCGTGCACGCTTGCCAGAGGCGCTGGGGCAGGGCTACGCCGTCATCTACTCGTCCGGCAATCGTACCGGTGAGCATTACAACCTGCAGGTCGGTGGCGAAACCGCGCTGATGGTCAAAGAGCACTTTATCAAGCGTTTTGGTGTGCCCGACTATACCGTCGCGGTGGGTGGATCAGGCGGTGCCATCCAGCAGTATGTGTATCAACAGAGTCATCCAGGTCTGATCGACGCCGGTGTGGCCCAGTACTCCTATCCGGACATGGTCACACAGACCATTCATGTCGGGGATTGTGAGCTGCTGGAACACTATATGGATGTCACTGATCGCAATAACCCGCGCTGGCAGGTCACCGAGAACCGCAGCCTGCTGATGGGTTTCAATTCCACCGATGCTGTGCCGGATCCGCTGGCCGACATCAAACGTCAGCTGGGTTACGCCTCCGCCCCGGGTGCCAACGAATGCATCCCTGCCTGGCGCGGCCTGACCCCACTGAGCATGAACCCGCACTATGGGCAGGTACGGGAGCAGGACAAGATGCACCCGCCCGGTATCATGGATGATGTGGTATGGACTCACTACGATGACCTGAAGAACATCTATGGCGTCGACGAAAACGGCTGGGCGCGCACGCCCTGGGACAATGTTGGTGTGCAGTACGGTCTGCAGGCACTGACAGAAGGTGCCATCACACCCGAGGAATTCCTCGACCTGAACGAAAAAATCGGCGGCTGGAAACATCCCTCAGACATGGTGCAGGAAGGCGCGCCATTCCTCGGAGAAATGACTGCGGAGAACTTCGATCCGTGGAGCAGCCGCAACATGAATCTGTCCACCAATGGTGAACCGGCGCCGCGCACCAGTGGCGATCCGCAGGCCATCAGCGCACTGTATGAATCCGGTATGGTGTTTGATGGCCAGTTGAATATTCCCATCATCGACTGGCGGCATTATCTGGAGCATGTGCTGGATATGCACAACTCGCATCAGTCATTCTCGGCGCGGCAGCGCATCGAGAACCAGATGGGCCACAGTGACAACCAGCTGATCTGGTTTACCGACGCCCGGCCCGAGCCTGCCTTTGATCAGACCATGCAGGCACTCGAGGTGCTGCATGACTGGGTCAGCAATATCAAGGCCAATCCGGACGCCAGTATTGCTGCGGCGCGGCCGGACAGCGCCCAGGATGCCTGCTTCAATACCCAGGGTGAACTGATTGCCCAGGGAGATGATGTCTGGAACGGCATTCTCAACGAGCAGCCAGAGGGTGCCTGCACACAGCAGTTCCCGGTTTACTCGACCTCGCGGATGGTGGCAGGTGGCCCAATTGAGGGAAGCATCTTCAAATGCGAACTGAAGTCGCTGGATCAGGCGCTGGCCGATGGCACCTACGGCAGCTGGCAGCCCGACCAGACGCAACAGCAACGCCTGCGCAGCATATTCCCGCAGGGCGTGTGCGATTACAGTGAACCGGACAGCGCGCGGCCGCAGTGAGGCAGGCATCATTTATGGAACACTTTGTCGGCATGCGGATGATACGGTTACAATCGGGCACCGTATCTGACAGGTGACTGTTTTAACCCATCGACAAACGATTAGATGCAAAGCAGTAGCAAATTCTCGAAACAGGAAAACACAACACAGGACGCAACAATGAACTTTGAAGACATCAAGAATATATGTGTAGTGGGCGCCGGCAACATGGGGCATCAGATTGCCCTGCAGGCTGCCATTTGCGGATACAAGGTCAAGTGTTTTGACGTCAATCAGGAAACGCTGAAAAAAGCAGATGCCTTTGTGGATTCGTATCTGCCGGGCCGCGTTGAGAAAGGCCGCCTGACCACCGAGCAGGCGCAGGCCGCCCGCGGCAATATTCAGTTTGTCGACTCACTGGAATCTGCGGCGGGTGACGCCGACTTTGTCATTGAGGCAGCCACCGAAGTGCTGTCACTGAAGCGCAAGATTTTTGCGGATCTGGATCGCATCGCACCCAAGCACGCGATTCTGGCCACCAATTCATCTGCCATCGTCAGCTCCAAAATTGCTGATGCCACCCAGCGTCAGGATAAAGTGCTGAACATGCACTTCTTCAACCCGGCACTGGTGATGAAGCTGGTGGAAGTCGTAAAGGGGCCACATGTCTCGGATGAAAGCGCTGATCTGACCATGGAGCTGTGCCGCGTCTTCCAGAAGGTACCGGTGCTGCTGAAAAAAGAAGTGGACGGCTTCTTGCTCAACCGCATCTTCGCGGCGATTTCACGCGAAGCCAGCTGGCTGCTGGAGATGGGTGTGGCCGAAGTGGAAGATATCGATAACGCCTGCGTCTACGGCGCTGGTCATCCGATGGGGCCGTTCCGTCTGAACGACCTGACCGGACTGGATCTGAGCTACATCATGCGCATGGAAAAATTCCGTGAGACCGGCAACCCGGCCGATCTGCCCAACCCTCGCCTGGTAGAACACTACATGAAGGGCGAATACGGCGAAAAAACCGGCAAGGGGTGGTACGACTACTCCGGCAAGAAGTAAGTGCAGTGGTCGCCGTCAGGCTTCGAAGTCTGACGGCGCCAGTGCTTTGGCCAGTTCCGCCGGTTCCACTTCACCACCGGTCAGCTCGACATCCCAGTCAGTGCCAACCATGGCATTGTCTTCATGCATACCCGGCAGCCACTCGGTCAGGAAATCATCCAGGCTGATGGCGCGCGGCTTGTACACTGACCACTCATCCGTGCACATGTCCGCTGCGGCCAGTTCGCTGGACCAGAACGGAAATACATCCGTATCTTCATACTCGATGGAATCGCACAGCGCCCAGCCATCCTCGCCATACAGGCCCCAGACCTGGCCCTGTTGCAGCGCCTGTTCTACGAATGTCTCAATGTTGCTGTCATCATCGGTGTGGGTGTTCATAGGCGTCGAGGCTCCGCAGGCTGGCTGACCGGTCAAAGAAAGTCGCGTATTCTATCGACGACAGGATATCGTATCCACCGATATTATTGCAGCAAAAAGGATGACCTTGCATGACTCAGGATAACTGCCGTTACAAGACCGTTAACGCCGCCATCAGCCCCACGGGCAGCCTTGAGCTGCTCTCCCAGCAGGAGGTGGAACGCCTCAGCCGGGTAGGGCATGGGGAGATTCATGAGCTGTTCCGCCGCTGCGCGCTGGCGGTGCTCAACTGTGACGATACCTCCGACAGTGCTGAAGAGGTGTTTGCCCGCTATCCGGACTTTGATGTCGAGATTGTGCAGCGCACCCGTGGCGTCAAACTGAAGTTAAAAAATGCGCCGGCCTGTGCCTTTGTGGATGGCAAGATCATGAGTGGCGTGCGTGAGCACCTGTTTGCGGTGTTGCGTGACATCGTATTTGTCGCCAGCGAGCTGTATCGCCAAGATGAATCCAGTGTAGAGGAAGGTTTCGAGGCCATCCGGCTGGTGCATCGCGGCCCGCTGAGCCCGGCCGCCATCAATAACCTGGTCTTCCTGCTATTGCGTAACGCCGGCCTGCTCAAACCCCGCATACTGCCCAATCTGGTCGTGTGCTGGGGCGGTCACTCAATCAGCCGTGAGGAGTACGACTACACCAAATCGGTGGGTTACGAGCTGGGCCTGCGCCATCTGGACATCTGCACCGGCTGTGGCCCGGGCGCCATGAAGGGCCCCATGAAGGGTGCCACCATCGGACATGCCAAGCAGCGCATACAGGGCGGGCGTTATATCGGGATCAGCGAACCGGGCATTATCGCTGCTGAGTCACCCAACCCGATTGTGAATCATCTGGTGGTACTGCCGGATATTGAAAAGCGCCTGGAGGCCTTTGTGCGCGTGGCCCATGGCATCATCGTATTCCCGGGCGGGGTGGGCACGCTGGAAGAGATTCTGTTCCTGATCGGCACACTGATGGATCCGGCCAACAAGGATCAGCAGCTGCCACTGATTTTCACCGAAGCGGCCTGCAGTAACGGCTATTTCAAGCGAATTGACGAGTTCCTGGTGGCCACGCTGGGCGAAGAGGTGCGCCGTCATTATCGAATCATTGAGGACGACCCGGTTGAGGTCGCGCATGTGATGCGCGAAGGCATGCAGCAGGTGGGCAAGGGCCGCCGTGTCTCGCGTGACGCCTACTATTACAACTGGCTGCTGCACATCCCGGAGGAAATGAAACACCCCTTTGAGGTCAATCATGACAGCATGGCCAGCCTGAATCTGACCCGTTCACTGCCTCCACAGGAGCTGGCAATCAACCTGCGGCGGGCCTTCTCGGGCATTGTAGCCGGCAATGTGAAGGACCATGGGGTAAGGCTGGTGCGCGAGAAAGGGCCCTTTGTGCTGCGCGGCGATGCCAGCATAATGGCGGCGATGGACGGTTTATTGCGTGATTTTGTGGCACATGGACGCATGAAACTGGCCAGGGAACGCTACAACCCCTGTTATACTATCGAGCCCGAGCCAGCCCAGTCAGAACCGGTCTAATAGTTGACTAAAATAGTCGGATACTCGATAATTTGCGGCTCCTGAAAGCTTTTTTAATCGTCGTTAGAGCCGAGGTTGCCCATGAGTGAACAAGTCGAAAGCCTGATCCGTAAGGACTATGCTGCCGGATTTCATTCAGCAATCGAGTCCGACACCCTGCCGCCGGGGCTGAACGAAGACGTAATTCGCCATATCTCGGCCCAGAAAGAAGAGCCGCAGTGGATGCTGGACTGGCGCCTGAAGGCCTTCGAGGCCTGGAAGCAGATGGTCGAGCCGACCTGGGCGCATGTGCACTATCCGAAGATCGATTTTCAGTCGATCTCCTACTACAGCTCGCCCAAGAGCATGAAAAACCGCCCGAAAAGCCTCGATGAGGTGGATCCGGAGCTGCTGGAGACCTACAAAAAGCTGGGTATCCCGCTGCACGAACAGGAAGCCCTGGCAGGCGTGGCGGTTGATGCGGTATTTGACTCCGTCTCAGTAGTGACCACCTTCCGCGAGAAGCTCAAGGACGCCGGTGTCATTTTCTGCCCCATTAGTGAGGCAATCCGCGAATATCCCGAGCTGGTACAGAAGTACCTGGGATCTGTGGTTCCGCAAAAAGACAATTTCTACGCCGCGCTCAACTCAGCGGTGTTCTCCGATGGTTCCTTTGTGTATATCCCCAAGGGCGTTCGCTGCCCAATGGAGCTGTCCACCTATTTCCGAATCAATGAGCTGAATACCGGGCAGTTCGAGCGCACGCTGATCGTCGCCGACGAAGGCTCCTATGTCAGCTACCTGGAAGGCTGTACCGCACCGATGCGCGACGAGAACCAGCTGCACGCAGCAGTGGTGGAACTGGTGGCGCTGGACGATGCCCGCATCAAGTACTCCACGGTGCAGAACTGGTACCCCGGCGACAAGGACGGCAAGGGCGGAATCTACAACTTTGTCACCAAGCGCGGTATTGCACACACCAATGCCCGCATCTCCTGGACACAGGTGGAGACCGGCTCGGCAGTGACCTGGAAATACCCCAGCTGCATCCTCAAGGGTGACAACAGCGTGGGCGAATTCTATTCGGTGGCGCTGACCAACAATTTCCAGCAGGCCGACACCGGCACCAAGATGATTCACCTGGGCAAGAACACCAGCTCCACCATCATTGCCAAGGGTATCTCGGCCGGGCGCAGCAACAGCTCCTATCGCGGGCTGGTGCGCATCAATCCGGGTGCTGAGGGCGCACGTAACTTTACCCAGTGCGATTCACTGCTGATCGGTGATCGCTGTGGGGCGCATACCTTCCCGTACATCGAAAACCGCAACTCCTCTGCCGTCATCGAGCATGAGGCAACCACCTCCAAGGTCAGCGACGACCAGATGTTCCTGTGTCAGCAGCGTGGCCTGGATGCGGAAAAAGCGGTGTCGATGATTGTTAACGGTTTTTGCCGCGAGGTATTCAAGGAGCTGCCCATGGAGTTTGCGGTGGAAGCCGGCAAACTGCTGGAAGTCAGCCTGGAAGGCTCAGTGGGTTAAGGCCTTCCGGTCTGCCCACAGTCAGGATTTGAATCAGAACTTTTCTCAATACAACGGAATTTCATTATGTTACAGATCAAAGAACTGGTTGCTGAAATTGACGGCAAGCAGATTCTCAATGGCCTGAATCTGACCATTGGCGACGGCGAAGTCCACGCCATCATGGGCCCCAACGGGGCAGGCAAGAGCACGCTGGGCAATGTACTGACCGGTCGCGATGGCTATGAGGTCAAATCCGGCGAAGTGCTGTTCAACGGCAAGAATCTGTTTGACCTGGAAATCGAAGAGCGCGCCCGCGAAGGCATGTTCCTGGCATTCCAGTATCCTGTGGAAATTCCCGGTGTCAGCAACATGGAATTCCTGAAAGCCTCACTGGATGCCCGTCGCAAACATCAGGGCCTGGAAGAGCTGTCCTCGTTTGACTTCATGAAACTGGCGCGTGAAACCAGTGCCAAAGTCAGCCTGGATGCCGCCTTCCTGAAGCGCGGTGTTAACGAAGGGTTCTCCGGCGGTGAGAAAAAGCGCAACGAGATCCTGCAGATGATGCTGCTGGAACCGCAGCTCTGCATTCTCGATGAGACCGACTCCGGTCTGGATATCGATGCCCTGCAGGTTGTCGCCAATGGTGTTAACGCCATGCGCGACGGCAAGCGCAGCTTTATTGTTGTCACCCACTATCAGCGCCTGCTGGACTACATCGTGCCGGATCACGTGCACGTGCTGGCCGGTGGCAAAATCGTCAAATCCGGTGACAAAGAACTGGCCAAGGAACTGGAAGCCAAAGGTTACGGCTGGCTGGAAGGTGAGGTCGCCTGAACATGACTCAGCCCGTTCAGCCAAGCGATTTCCAGAAACGCGCCCTGTCGCTGGCACAGCAGAGCAGCGCGCCTGCGTTCCTGCAAACGGTGCGACAGCAGGGTCTGGATGAATTCGGCCAGATCCAGTGGCCCGGTCGCAAGACCGAAATGTGGAAGTACACCACACTGCGGCCGGTCGAGGCCTTTGCCAATGCCGGCTGGCCGGCCGACGATGTCGCCGCCGACGGCGAGCAGCTGGCTTCATTGCCCGAGCTGGATGCCACCCGCCTGGTATTTGTTGATGGCATCTTCGACGGCGCCGCGTCTGATGAATTGCCCGATGGGGTGCGCCTTTTCAGCCAGGCCGATGAATCCGCGCGTCTGTTGCTGGATCGCTACCTGGGCAAGATTGCCAAGGATGTCGACCCCGCACGTCGCAATCTGTTTGCCGCACTTAATGATGCCTGGCTGACAGATGGCGTGCTGGTCTACGTGCCCAAAAATGCCACGCTGGAAAAACCACTGTATGTGGTTCACCTGTCCACGGCGCAGGCGGCCGATCGCGTTGCCAACCAGCGTCTGCTGGTGGTGCTGGAGCAGGGCGCCAGCGCCGAGCTGATCGAACATTATCTGAGCACCAAAGACGCTAAGGCCAGCTTTGTGAATACGCTGACCGAGATCCATGTCGGTGACAATGCCCGGCTCAGCCACACGCGTCTGAACCTGGAACATGAAGCCAGCAGCCACGTCGGTGCCGTGCATATCAATCTGCAGCGCAGCGCCGTTGCCAATGGGTTTACGCTGGCCGAAGGCGGCGAGTTGAAGCGCCTGGACTACCAGATTAACCACTGTGGCGAAGGTGCCGAGCTGACCCTTAACGGCCTGTATCTGGGCCGCAATGAGCAGCATGTGGATTACCACACCACCATCGAACATCGCGTGCCCAACTGCACCAGCCAGGAAGTCTTCCGTGGCATCGTCGGTGACAAGGCCAAAGCCGTGTTTAACGGTCGTATCCATATCCACGAAGATGCACAGAAAACACTGGCGGAACTGAACAATCGCAACCTGCTGACGTCCAACACCGCCGAGGTGGATACCAAGCCGGAGCTGGAAATCTACGCCGACGACGTGCGCTGTGCGCATGGCGCCACCATCAGTCAGCTGGACGAAACAGCACTGTATTACCTGCAGAGTCGCGGAATCGAACCGCTGCAGGCGCGCATGATGCTGAGCTACGGTTTTGTTAACGAAGTGCTGGAGACCCTGCCGCACGAGGGCATCCGCACAGTGCTGCAGCAGCGACTGCGACAGCGGTTTGTTGGGGAGGTCTAAGGTGGCCGATCTGGCAGCGGAGACAGCGGTGCACAATCACGGCTTTGATGCCGAGCGCGTCAAACAGGATTTCCCCATCCTGAATCAACAGGTGAACGGCCATCCGCTGGTTTACCTGGATAATGCCGCGACCACGCAAAAGCCGCAGGCCGTCATCGACGCCATCAGCCATTACTACCAGCACGACAACAGTAATGTGCACCGCGGTGCCCACTCGCTGGCTGACCGCGCCACTGCAAAGTTCGAGCAGGCCAGGCAGCGCGTCGCACAGTTTCTCAACGCCCCGGCCTCGCGCCAGATTCTCTGGACTCGCGGCACCACCGAAGGCATCAATCTGGTGGCCTCCAGCTGGGGTGGCAGCAATCTGAATGCTGGGGACCGCGTACTGGTCTCCGCCATGGAACACCACTCCAATATTGTGCCCTGGCAGATGGTCGCCGAAAAAACCGGTGCCACCGTCGAGGCCATCCCGGTGGATGACACCGGCACCCTGGACCTGCAGGCCTTCAGCGACATGCTTGATGAGCGTGTGCGCATGGTCTCGGTCAACCAGGTCTCCAATGCCCTGGGCAGCATCAACCCGATTGCCGACATTATTCGTCTAGCGCATGAACACGGCGCCCTGGTACTGATCGACGGCGCCCAGGCCATCGCCCACTGGCCGGTAGATGTTCAGGCTATGGACTGTGACTTTTACGTGTTCTCCGGCCACAAACTGTTCGGGCCCACCGGCATCGGTGTGCTGTACGGCCGCGAAGAACTGCTAAATGCCATGCCACCGTATCAGGGCGGCGGTGAGATGATCGAGACCGTCAGCTTTGACGGCACGACCTACAACCAGTTGCCCTACAAATTTGAAGCCGGCACGCCGGATATTGCCGGTGCCATCGGCCTGGCTGCGGCCATCGACTACGTCGACAGCCTGGATCGCGCCGCCGCTGCCGCGCATGAGCATGCGCTGCTGGCCTATGCCACCGAAAAAGCCCATGAGGTGCCCGGCCTGAAACTGATCGGCACCGCCACCGAAAAATGCGCGGTCTTGAGTTTTGTGCTGGAAGGCGTGCACCCCTCGGATCTCGGCATGCTGCTGGATCAGCAGGGTGTTGCGGTGCGTACCGGCCACCACTGCGCCCAGCCGCTGATGCAACAGTACGGGATACCTGGTACGGTGCGGGCCAGTTTCAGTTTCTATAATACATTTGAAGACGTAGACAGATTATTCGCCGCCCTGGACAAGGCGCGGCAGCTATTAACGTGAGGTAACAGGTATGACGGTAGAGACATTTGATCCGCAAGCTGCCTCCACCCCGGTGTCGGTCACTCCGGCGGCGGTGGCACATTTTCGCCGGCAGTTGCAGAAAGACAGCAACGCCCGGGCGGTGCGCCTGAGCGTTAAAGAAAGCGGCTGCACCGGCTTCATGTACGTGGTTGACCTGGTCCAGGAAGGCCAGGCCGAAGACCTGCACCAGCAACTGGAAGAGGGGCTGGAGCTGTTGATTGACAGTGGCTCGCTCGGGGTTGTTAAGGGGACGAAGATTGATCTGGTGACGGAAGGGGTAAACAGACAGCTTCGCTTCCAAAACCCGAACGTAAAGGATCAATGTGGCTGTGGCGAAAGCTTCTCCATAGCGTAGGACCGCTTGAGAGCACTGCACTCGGCGTTAAATGGCGGCTTTAAAATGCTCATTTACGCGGTTGTAAACTCCGCTTTTAAAGCCGCCATTTGCCTTGATTGCAGCACTCTCAATCGGTCCTCGGACTTGAGTGGTAGGCCTTAAAAAGCACTTATTCAATTAGTCCTCGAGTTTGGTAGTAAGGTAAAATCTCGACTTTTGTATTTGTTAATTTGGGAACCGGGTATGGAACGCAAGATGGTGGTGGCGCAGGAGGATTGTCCGGCGCGGCGGGTGCCGGATGGGACGCCTGTCACCATTCCCAGAGACAGTTTTGTCAGCATTACGCAGGCGCTGGGTGGCAACTACACGGTGGTGCACCAGGGGCAGATGCTGCGGGTGGATGGCACCGACGCGGGCGCGTTGGGGCTTAAGCCGGAGACGCTGAGCTTTCCGCCGGCTACCGATGACCAGATTCAGGAGTCGCAGGTCTGGGAAGCGCTGGGCACTGTGTTCGATCCCGAAATTCCGGTGGACCTGGTCAACCTGGGCCTGATCTACAAAGTGGAAGTGGATCAGCAGAACAAAACCGTCGACATCGACATGACACTGACCGCGCCCGGCTGCGGCATGGGTCCGGTGCTGGTGGGTGATGTTGAGTATCGCGTGCGCAAAGTGCCCAACGTCAAAAAGGTCAACGTCGACCTGGTGTTTGATCCGCCCTGGAGCCGCGACATGATGAGCGAAGAGGCTCAACTGGAAACGGGGATGTTTTTCTGATGGCAAAACAATTCGGCGTCGACATCACCAGCGACGACATCGTCGACACCCTGGCATTTTTTGACAGCTGGGATGATCGCTACAAATACATCATCGACCTGGGCCGCGAACTGCCGCCGCTGGCCGATGAGCACAAAAAGGAAGACAAGCTGATCCGTGGCTGCCAGAGCCAGGTCTGGCTGGTCAGCCACGAGCAGGACGGTAAATTGTATTTTGACGTCGACAGCGACGCCTTTATCGTCAAAGGCCTGCTGGCCATTGTCATGGCCGCTTACAACGGCAAGACCGCCGATGAGATCCTGGCCTTTGATATCCAGGCCTACTTCGAATCCATCGACCTGATGCGCCACCTCAGCCCGACCCGCGGCAGCGGCCTGCAGGCCATGGTCGCCCGCATCCAGCAGATCGCCACCCAGATCGCCTGATCCGGCGCTGAATCCAGACTAGCCGCGATTCTCCAGCACCCAGTTAGCATAATCGCGCTGCGCCTGCGAGCGCTGCGCCGCCGTCATCTCGACTTCCAGCTCGGCCACCAGAGCGACCGCCTGCGGTACTTCATTGTCCTGCGCCAGTCGCGCCCACATATATGCCTGCGCCAGATCCTGAGACACGCCTACGCCGTCGTCATACATCGTGGCCAGGTTGTACTGCGCCTCACCATCATCAAACGCCGCCGCCTCACGATACCAGCGCGCCGCCTGCTTATAATTCGAGCTGCGATTGATCAATGACAGCGGCCACACACTCATCCACGCGGGCTGCACACCCAGCTGGTTGTAATACAACACGCCCAGATTCACCATCGCCCGCAGATAACCCTGTTCCGCCGCCCGGCGCGTCCACTCGAAGGCCTGCTCATAATCCTGCGGCACACCCTCACCACTGAAGTACAGCACGCCCAGATTATGCTGCGCAATCGCCAGACCGTCTTCCGCCGCCTGCGTGAACTTGCTCACCGCCGTCGCCATATCCCCCGCATCACGCGCCTCAACGCCCTCGTAATACAGGCTGTAATCCGGCAGCTCCGTGTCCTCATCCGCGATCTGCACCTGCGCCTGCAAACCAGACAGCGGCACCATCAGCAGGGCACAAAGTAACAGGGGAAATAAACGCGAAATCGACATTACTGGAAATCCATCCTCAAGGCTGCTGCGAGGCCGCCAGCCGCTGATTGAACTGCTCAATCCACTGCCGCACCTCATCCTGAATCCGCGCCACCTCAGACGGCGGCAACAACTCCTGAATCAGCACCGCATTGGCCGCCGCACTCTGATGCCCACCGGCACCCGCCAGCGTAAACCACTTATAGGCTTCCGGCATATTCTGCGGCGCCCCCAGCTGACCATTAAACATCGCTACTCCCAAGGTAAACTGAGACTGACGATCGCCATTATCGGCCGCCTTCACAAACCACTCCATGGCCTCGGCCTCATCCTTGATAACGCCCAGGCCATTCAGATACATCACCGCAATATTGTACTGCGCATTTGCGTTATCCTGATCCGCCGCCAGCGTAAACCACCGCAGCGCCTCAAAATTATCCGCCACCACACCCTCACCATGCAGATACCGCGAACCCAGCGCAAACTGCGCCGCCGACTCACCCGCCAAGGCCCGCGCCTCAAGCGCCGCCAGCTCATCCGACAGCTCACCCGCCGGGTCAGCCGTCAGCTCAACAGCAGCGTTATCAGAAGGCTCAAGCGTCTGTGGTGACACCGTCTGCGCCGAGACCAGACCGGCCCCGGCAAGAGAAAGTACAAGGAGGGAACATACCCAGCCCGCCCGCAGCCAGGAGGGGCGGACAGACCAGAAAACTTTCAGAAGAAACAACAAAGGAGGGCGCTCAGAACTGCTCGTACAGACTGTCCGTATCATCATCAGCAAACACCACACGGTTGGCATCTTCAAGCCACTCCAGTGCCAGCTGCTCACCCCGAACCACATCCGCCTCACTCAGACTGTCACGGATCATCTCCAGCGTAGGCGCCAGATCCCGCTCCCCATTCACATAGGCCAGCGTCAACCACTTAACCGCCTGCACCAGATCCGGCGCCGCAGCCCCCTGACCCGTACGATACATCTCACCCAAGCGCCGCTGCGCCTGCACATGTCCCTGATTGGCCTCCGTAGTGAACTCCATCATCGCCCCGCGATAATTGCCAGACTCATAAGCACGGACACCCGCCTCATAGTCAGCCAACACGACCCCAGAACCCGTCATCAGGCCAACCATAGCGACGGCGCCCAGCGTTTGTTTTATTGATATAGGCATAATGCGACCCTTAGACATAAAGAAGAGCAAAAAACAAGAATCCCCGATCTTAGCACGCCCACCACAGCCCTGGAAATTTCTGCAGAAAATTTCAAAAAGGGCTTTGAAAATCAGCCCAGTCATATATAATACGCACCCTCAACGCACCCGTAGCTCAGCTGGATAGAGTACCTGACTACGAATCAGGTGGTCGCATGTTCGAATCATGCCGGGTGCGCCATTTTTTCGCAGTTCTTTCAGCTATTTATCTGCTACGACTCACCCGCACTTAGCTTCACCAAGGTCAGTGCGGGAGATTTGCGGGACACGTGGCAGAGTCGGTTCACCGCCTCCAGTAACTCCAGAATCCCTGCTTCAGAGTAGTGACTCGTGATGTCACCGTTCTTGTGGCCCAGAATCGTCTTTCGTGTCTCGTTCGATACACCTGCAGCGCGCAGCCTCTGGCCACACGTATGACGCAGGTTATGCACTCCCTTCAGATACACACCATCGTCTGGCAGTCCCGCACGAATCCATGAGAACTTCCATGCGGTCGTGTGCATCTTCTTCACCGGGTTGCCCAACTGGTTCGTGAAAACGAATTCAGGGTGCTCCCCGCGGCAGCTTTCCACTACCGAATGCGCAATGTCGTTCAGCACCACCAGTTTGTCCTGGCGGTTCTTTACGCCGGTACCGTTCACCAGATCCGCATCGCCCGGGATGATAAACACCCGGCCCTGCAGTTCCTTCACATCGGTTTTCCATTCCCACTTCCAACGAAGGCCACAAATCTCAGCCTCTCGGCAACCGGTATTCACAGCATAGAGCGTCATTCGGGCCAGCTTTGGGTGCTGTGCCTTGATCAGCTTTTCCTGTTCATCCCAGTCCAGTGGGTACGGTTTGCGCCCATCGCTTCGGCCCTGGGGCGGTTTCTGCATCGTGATAAGCGGTGCAGTTTCCAGCCAGGTCTTGCCTGATGGGTGGCGCCATGACCGAGCGCTGAGGTTCAACACCCGCCGCACGACAGCCAGTGCACGGTTGATCGAGTTCGTTCGAAGGCCCGCCGTGCGACGGTCCTCGACGAATGGGCGAAGAGTGTCATCGTGGATATGCTCAAGCAGTGAATCGCCAATAAAGCTATCCAGTGCCTTTAAATGCCGAGCGTCATCAGCGATCGATGCCTTGCCCTGGTTCTCCAGCAGGTACTTTGTCGCGGCCTCACGCCATGTGACGCGTGGCCGGCCAGATAACTGTGCCTGTCTGATTTCAGCTAACCGGTCCGCGAGGAACTGATTCGCTGCTTCGATACTACTGCATCCAGTGCTTTCGCAAAGGCGGCCGTAGTCTTTGACTTTCTTATCGATGTGCCAGATGCCCTTCCTGAAGGTGAGCCCTGGCATTCTTTTTGTGCCCATTGAGAATCCCCATAAAGTCTTTCAGGAGGACGCCCGTTGCGACGCTTAATATCGTCCGCAATGGCGTCAAGGTCAAGGCGGTCATAGGCTCGACCCTGCTTGCTGATCTCGATGATGGTCAGCTTGGGCTTTACCTCCGCATTGAATTTGTTGCGGTTCATAGCGAGATAAGCAGGGGCATCTTTGGCTCGGATGAAGCGCGGTTGGACGCTCACGACATTACCTCCATGGCTCGCTGGATAGTCATAGGACGCATCCCAGTCAGCCAAACTCGCATGCGCAGACGGCGCTGTGATCGGGTCTCTTTCCAGGCATCCTCGCCAATCTTTTGGGCCTCACTGGCTATTACCATTTTCCTGGCGTCGGGAAAATGCTCCCCTTGTGCAGCCTGATCGGAAATTGCGCTAAAGAACCTCAGCACCTCCTCAGGTGACATGACCTTGCCGGGATTGCGTGTCGTGCTGCCCGCCCTGATGGTTTTTAAGTGCTGTATATTGCTACTCATTGATTATTCCTCCGCGCCGTTGGCGACACACTCCGAACCAAGATATTCAGCGCCTCTTTATGCTGGGCCAGCTCGTCTGCCAGTGATTCGGACTGTTGTTTTAAATCAGCCCGCCGCTCTGCCAGTTCGCGCAATTCATCTTCGATGCTGGCTATGCGGTTTCGCAGCAGCGTGGTGGCTTTTATGGTGCTGGCCATCATTCCTCCCGCGCCTGGGCGCTGGCGCCCAAAATCAATTCCTCTGGAAAATCCCATAACCCCTGAGCGCCCGTGTAGGGGATCGGCTCGATCGCTTTCACGTCTGCCAGCACCCAACACCAAGGGTCTTCTGTGTGGTTGTGAGTGGCTAGCCATCGGTATTTGTCCGGATAGCGCCCATGAACGATCGCCTCAATGTTGAGACACGCCACCAGGTTGGCTGTTGCGACCACGGCACCAAACGCCATATCCGCCACCCGAATGTCATATTCCTCATCGATGCTTTTATCAGCGCTTAGGTCCAGCCAGCTCCGGCTTTTACCTGCATGGATTGCGATCGGGCCTCTGTATCGAGTCGCCCAGGTGCGGTTCTCGACGCGTTTGTGGCGCGGGTCGGCTTCCGGCAGGCAGATCAGGTGTGCGTATGGCTGGCATATTGTCAGTGCTTTCACTGCTCACCCCCTTGCTGTGCTGCTGCGAGCTGGCATTCTTTAACGAGATGAGAATACATGCGCTTAAATATGTCCTTGCAGATATCCCAAGGAACAACGTGTTGAGCCACATAGTCATGCACAATGCCGTTTTCGTCGTAGTAGGGTGCCTCCTCTTTCCATGAAAACTCACCGATGCAATCGATCTTCATTTCTGTTGTTACAGTCGGCTCAACCGGCACCATCACATACCCATCCGGCACCGCCCGTCTCTCAGTTATCTCCCCGGTCGCAACATTGCGTACTCGCGTGACGCCATCGGGCAGGGTTGAGCGTGTGTGTTTCGCTGGGTGCGCTGCCTTGAGCATGGCTTCCAGTCTGCGTTTCGATTCGCTATCCACCCAGCGGAATTCAGACAGTTCGTTTATCGGCCTGCCTTGCCCCTCTGAATATGCGAAGCGCACCAGTTCTGCGAAGCTATCCGGCACAGCAGGGGGCTGGGGTGTGGTGTAGAGCTTGTCGCCATCTTTAAGGCAGAACATCTTGATGATTGCCGATTCTGGGAACCCGCGCACATATCTGATGGTATCGCCAACCACTGTTGCAATATGCTGAGTATCAGCTGGCTGGGGTGATCTTGGTGTAATAGGCTCTTCACAGACCGGGCATTCACCGACCTGCAGCATGTGATACCTGTCAAAACTCCAGGAATCCATAGTAACCAGATCTTCGACGGTCGCCTCTCGAAACTCGCCGGTGATTTCTCCGGTGATGTCGTACAACTTGCCGTCCAGCTCAGCTGCTGCGTGATTCCCGTCAGCACTGATCATCGGGACAACATTCGGGAAAAGGCTCTGCAATAGCTTCACGAATCGATAGCAGCTGCCATGGGTGAAAAGCCCTTTTATGTGGGGGTCGCTTTCCCTCAGTATTGCAATGAATTCCTCAATGTATATGTGCCGCGTACTCATATCGCTATCCCCGTCTGTTTCAAATAGCATCCGGTCCAAAAACGTCTCTCAGCGACTCGATCATCGCGCTGGCAATCCAGGTGTTCGCCTTAACGGTGCTATCGGTCTCTTCGTCTATCAACACTTTCACTGCGTCGTCAAAGCTGCAGCGTCGCTCCGCCTGTATTTCGTCGAGTTCAGCGGCCAGTGATTGCAGGACGGTATCGCTCACGCGGCCGCCTCCCGGGAATCCAGCGTTGCAAAAAGGTCGGGAGTACTGGTCTTTTCCTCGGCCTCTTTCAGATACAAACATCCGTCAGCAAAGTAGCGTGGCGACAGTTCGATACCGTAGCCACGCCGGCCTTTCAGCACAGCCCGGTAAGGCACGGTCATAATCCCGCCGAAAGGATCCAGCACCAGGTCCCCGGGGTTGCTCATTTGCTCGATGACGCGGTCGGCGATATCGAATTGCATTGGGCATAAGTGCATTTCGCGACCGCGCGCGCTTTGGGTACCGTTGAGCGTCAGCATGCGGGCAACGTCTGTCCAGACATCATCTGCCCAGCTTGGTGGCTGCAGCAGCATGAACGTCGACGGTAAGCGTTCGAGCTTTCGCAAGTCGTCAGCAATGCGCACGTGGTATTCAAAGTCATACACATTCGCCAGGGAGTACTGGCGGAACCACTTAAAAATCTGATCGTGAGGCATGTTTTCAAGCTCTTCCGGTGTCAGCTTGCGGTTGCCCGATGATCTGGTGTAGCCGTGAGCATCGATCTGCCAGCGGCCGACACTGTAGTCCTCTTTCGTTTTTACGACGGGCACATCTGCGTACGCGTTACTGGTATCTGTTGGTGGCTTTCGGAAAATCAGTAAGTACTCTGGCATGCCAACGCCCATCTTGGTGCCGTCTTTGCATTGTTCGGTCCATCCCAGCCTATAGGTCTGGTTATTCTCCCTGACGACATCAGTGGTGATCGTTTTCATGCCCATGTAGGCAAAGCCGTGTTTGATGTAGTGCTGCGTGGCGACCATGTGCAGCGGGTAAACCGTCTGGCATCCGTACTCGGTCATGCCCATCGGAACAATCCGGTCCTTAACGTGGACGACGCAGAGGCGACCTGGTTGAAGTACTCGGAACAGGTTCGGCGTCAGGTAGTCCATCTGCTCGAAAAAGTGTTCGTTGTGATCTGTGTGCCCAAAGTCGGCATAGTTTGGGGAGTACTCGTACTGGGTACTGAAAGGGATGCTTGTCAGGATCAGCCCGACGCTGTTGTCGTCCATGCGGCCGGTCTCGAGAACACAGTCCTCATTCACGGCCGTGTAATTCTCGCCGGACACTTCCACGCGCTCGACACCCAGCTTGCGGGTCATTGCTTCCAACTTCCCGGCATCGGAAAGGCCATGCTTTTTGATGATCGCTGTCATTTTCTCCACCTGTATTACATGGTTTCGCCATTTCTCTTCCAGGGTGGCTCGCACCTGTCGTTCTGCTTCCGTGTAGATGATGTCAATGCGACATTGCTTCTTCTGCAGGAATCGCTGAATCCGGTGAATCGCCTGGATGAAGTCGTTGAACTTGAAACCGATACCGAGAAACACTGCCCAGTGGCAGTGACGCTGGAAGTTGCAGCCGCTGCCGGCTATCGATGGCTTGGCAGCCAGTTCCTGGTGCTTGCCGTTGCTGAATTCGATAATGGTTTGCTCTCGATCATCCAGGTCCTGAGAACCAAAGACACTAACAACGGTGTCAATGGCCTGCTCGATCGCATGTCGCTCCGCTTCCAGGTCATGCCAGATTATCCGGTGGGCTGCAGGATCCTCTGCGCGGATCTCCATCAATTTATCGATGCGCCGCGGCAGGCTTTCGCGCTTTTCCCGGGCTGACTCAACGACGCCGATCGCCTGCTCCTTGAACATCAACATTTGACCGTTGTGGCCGGTACCGGCGTTTTCATGTTCATCGGGGATTTCATGCCACCGCACATCGAGTGCCGGCATGTCATAACCTTCATCGCTGCAGCCAAGGTCTGAGGGCTTCTGCACAAACAGCGCCCAGCTGGCCACCCACAACCAGAACTCTTCTTCTTTGTGCGGGTGAAGTGTGAGCTTGTCCGCTTTGGTGCTGTCTCGCTTAAAGAACCGCGTTTTTGCCTGACCAACATCCATGATATTGAGGAAGGCTGCGTAAGCCAGCAGTTCAATGTATTCGTTTGGCGATGGTGTGGCAGTCGCGACAAACCGGTACGGAACACCATCGGATCTGACGCGGCGATTCATGTCGCGCTTATCATCACCGGCCAGTACTGCCATAAATTCACGGAAGGTTTTGGTGCCTCCGAATCCTCGCAGGATAGAGGCCTCGTCCAGTGACACAACATCGAATAGCGTTGGATCGAGTTTGCCATCACGAACAGTTTCATAGTTTGTCATGTGAATCACTGCAGGATTCTGATCAATCTCTTCAGCTCTGCGTATGAATTTCACCTGTGGGACGGTCCCGCCGCGCTCAATCCATTCCTGCAGCTGCAGGCGCTGGGCATCTGTAATGTCCGGATGATCGCCGGTACCCAAAATGTGTGCGTCCCTGGTGAACTCCTGGCGAACACCGAGCGGCAGTATGATCATCCCACGACCCGAGCCGTGCTGCATGCACAGCCTGACAATCTCCAGCTGCATGACAGACTTACCCAAGCCGAACGCTGCAAACAGGGCGCGCAGCCCGCCTTTACATGCCCACTTAACCATCAGCTTCTGGTGCTGTTTCAGCAGGGGATTGATATCGGTCAGTTCCACGTCAAACCCGGCCGTGTCTGCGATCGCTGTTTTCCGGCGAAGAAATTCGGGATAGCTCAGTTTCACGCCGCCATCCTCGCTCGCATCGGTTCAGGATCAAGATTTGCCCGAGCAATTGCAGCCATAGGCAACGGGCTCACGCTGTTGCCGACGAATCGAACCTGTTTGTACTTGGGAAACACACGGCCATCGTGACCACGATCGATGATGTAGCTGTCAGGGAATCCCTGGGCCCGGTATAGCTCTCGTGGGTCCAGCATGCGCAGACGAATATCCACGATCACATACGGGTCGCCCTTGATCCAGACTGTGACTAATGCCATGCGGTCTTTTGTGGTGATCGTATTTACTGGGGACGCTAAGCCAGTTGCAACACTGCAGCCGTAGTATTGCATCAGGAATCCAGCGACTCGCAGCGCGCCTGCTTCATGCTCTGGTGAAAGTTGACACTCAACGACAGCCGTTTTGCCGCCGCCACCTGCTGTGACGGTTGGTGCTGGCACTTCGACTTTCTGGCCAACGCTGGCGCCGAATTGCCGAGACAGGAATGCAGTCACAAGGCCGTGGTGTTCGCCACCAGCGCTAATCGTTCTCAGTGGATCATCTGCTGCCCGGGCGTCACAGTTCCCGCGCAGATGCGCCAGGTGTGCCGTGACAAGCTGTTGCTGGCTGCCGGTGTTCGTGATCGTGCTCATTGGCTCTCGAGCATCATGGCCGGGGTTGGTGTTGAACCCGCCATTCATTTGCGCGAGGTAAGCAGTGGCAACCGAAAAGCCAGGCGCTGTGGTTATTGTTCGCAGCGGCTCTTCAGGGCCCCAAGTATTTAATCCACGACCAGTGGTTTTGCTGTTTGCACAGTTGATGATTGCTGGCGCCAGTGTTGCGTCGACCAGCCCATGAGCATCGTGCGCAGCTGTTATCGTTGGAAGAGGGCGGTCCATTCCCTGACCCCTGAATCGTTCGCCGCCATGATTGCAGGTAACGATGAAAGGCTCCGAGGCATCGAGCACGTACTTTTTGACACCCTTCGCAATCCGGCGCATGGTCGCCGCCGCCAGCGGGCGCTTTCGCCCGAATATCGATTGACCTGGAACTGACCAATCAATGCAGTCAGCTGCTGTGCGCCATTTCTTCTGGCCGCGCTTTGGCTTCTGCGCGTGAGTAGGTTCTGGCCAGACGATCGGTTTACCGTCGCACCGTGCAACCAGATATAGACGTTCTCGAGTCGTGGGCGCGCCGTAGTCGCATGCCTTCAGCGTTTTCCATTCCACTGCGTAGCCCATTGCGCGCAGCCCGTCGACAAAGTGACGCCAGTTGTGGCCGCGCTTTTTCTTGTTGGGGATCAGGTACTGCTCATTGACTGGCACTCGTTCGCCTGGAACTGCAACAGTGCCATCCAGTTTCATGACCCGGCCTGTCTTTCGGCAGCGCTTCGCCACCAGTGGGGACCACTGCAGTATCTGGGCGACGTTCTCCAGGGTAATCACGTCAGGTCGCACTTTGCCCGCCCAGCGATGAACCACCCAGGACAGTGATCTGATTGCTTGCTTGCGCGGCTGACCGCCGCTTGCCTGGCTGTGATGGGTGCAATCCGGACTGGCATGCAGGTGAGCTACCGGACGATCAGCACAGGCCGTCAGCGGATCCACATCGAACACATCGCTCTCATAGTGAGTGGCTGCAGGGTGATTCGCTTTGTGCTGGCTGATTGCATCGGGATCGTGATTGATCGCAATGTGTACTGGGCGATTCGTGCCCATTTCAATGCCGGTGCTGGCGCCACCGCCACCGGCGAACAGATCAACATTGATCTTGCCGTCAAAGCTGAGCCCGTATTGTGTTTTGAATTCCATGCCTGTCATGACAACGCTTCCTCTGCATGCGAATCATCAGATACCCGGTACTCTTCCGGCGCTTCACCTTTATCATTCAGGTGCTCGAAATAACCGAGCATTCGCTGTGCTACCGGGGTGCGCATTCTGCGTATTTTTTCCATGGCACGGTGCTCAATATCACCGACAGTGGATCTGGATACGCCCAGAATCTGCCCTATTTCTTCGTGGGACATTGAGGTGTCAACTAGGTTGTTTGCGCCTTTGCTCATTGCGCTGTCTCCAGTGGTTCGGGTTTTTTGATTTGCATGGCTGTCATCAATCCGTGTACGCAATGTATGTAAATCTGCCGTCGCCGAAGCTCTTGAAGCGTCCGCCAAAAGTGCCTTTTACCATTGCTTCAACTTCTGCCCTGGTTGTTCCTTCTGGATAGACTCCTTCCTTGATCATGCTGCTGTTTGTGTGCATTTTGTTTCGCCAGTCAATTTTCGTGCTGTCCAGTGGCATTGGCTTGTGGACCAGCATCGAAAGGCCAGGCGCAACCGCGACATATTTCTCAGGCTCGCTATCGTCCACGAACCCGCAATCGCTGCAAACTAATAGAGCATTAACGCAAGCAGAGCAGGGCGGGTTTATGTGGCAGCTGCACGAATCTTGCCTCACAAAATTCATAATGCCTCGGCACATTTTTTCCGGGCATCTATCGCCTTCTTCCAAATATCCGCAGTCCATGATCTTCCCTCTAAGTTATTTTCGTGCGCCCCAGCGGTAGCACACTGGCACGGCTTCCCGTCTGTTCCGGGCCGTCATGGGGACGCTACTTCGTATCTATTGTGCCAATAACAATGTTTGTTTCAGGTGGCAGCTTTTCCTTGAGGATTTCGCAGAAATCATTGCCGATCTCTTCTGAGTCGACGCCCTCCTGAATACGAAACGCACCAAAACTCACCTTCTCGCCACCTGTGCGGATGCTGATTCGGAACCGAAAATCGCGCGTCGACAGACCATGGAACGGCTCTGCCCTGAAAATCAGCACTGAGGGCAATTCTCCAGCTTCGCTTCGCGCCGTGATCGACTCTAGGGTGCTTCGGCTGCTTGAAAAGTTTTCTTCCGAGCTGTCAGACTTTCTGACGCCTTCAATCGTCACTTTTCGGACTGTATTGATGGTTTGCTTTACATCAATATAGGAACCGTCTGACCCAACTGCCGAAATGTATTCGCGCCAATCTTCCAGCCATTCCGCCAGTTTCCGCTGATCAATGTCTGAGCGGCTGAATAGTGACTCAAACGCTACAAACGCAGCCGTTTTCTTCAGTGCAAGCTCTGCAGTATTTCGGCAGTGGCCAGGTTCACTAGAACTACCAAGGTCAAAAATCACCTTGGCAGTGGCTCTTTCTGGGTCCACAAACACAGGGCTGATTGTTGCTGTCGGATTGCCGTGATAGCTCACGAAACTGTGGATCAGGTGCGTAACAAAACGGGCTCTGAACCCGGTTCGGAATTCTTCATACTGCTCAAGATCAACAACCTTGAAGTGTTCAGGCATCGCAGCTACAGGGCTGAATGTTTCGTTTACCCTTTGCGCAAGTTCAATTGCTGCCGCGTTATCTGTGATCTGCTTAATCGCTGTGCCATCCATATTTTTGTCCTATTTATAATGGAAAAAGGTGTTTATTTAGCTTCGCCCTGGGGCTGGCCTGTTTTGTTGAACATCTGGAACTGGTTTTCTGGGAACAGGGAGAGGGCACCATGTTTACCAACGTGCATTGGTGTTTGTGTGGTTTCCTCTTCTGTCAGCTTGCCCTTGCGGGTTGGCTTGGTGTATTTCAGCTTGTGAGAAATAGCCACCTGATAACTGGTGCCAATTCTCTTCATGTCCAGCTGAATTGTGATATTGCCTACCTTGTCATGATCAATGACGCCTGCAGCGACGTCAGAAAGAATCTTGCCGAGCTTTTCGGCAAACACTCCTGCATCCAGGTCATCGATAAACTGCGCGGTATTTGTACTCATGCGAATCACTCCTTATCGTTGTTAAAAAATTTCAGTTTGTGCCCAAAATTATTCCCAGAATTATTCCTGGCTACGCCGCTGCTTCTTTCTGCTCGTGACGCAGCGCAGCGAAGTACACATCCATGGCTGCCATCGTGTCGGCCATAGCGGAATGTGCATCTGCAAGGTCCATCCCAGTGAAGTGCTTGTATGCTTCAGCCAGAGTGGGATTTTTGTACGGCCCAAAGCGGCGCGCCTTTGGTGGTGCAGGAATCTTGCAAATTGGTTTTGCCATCTTCATGGCGCACTTGGCCGGAGCCTCTTTCCAGGCATCGATGATGTCGGCTACCGAGTATCTGAATGTGGCGATTCTCATGATCCGGGCATCAAACGATTCGTTGTAACCCACCCGAAATTCGCAGCGCTTCCACAGCTCAATAAACTGCTCGAATGCTTCTTTTTCCGGCACGCCCTCATCCATGGCGCGCTCAGTGGTAATGCCGTGGATGGCAGCTACTTCGTCGGGAATTACCCAGCCGTCAGGCTTGATAATCACGTCCATCTGATCGCTGATCTCGCGAGTCTCTTCGTCGACAAGGAGTGCCGCCAACTGGACGATGTGGGGCTGGTGATCGGCTTCGCTTGGCTGTCCCCAGTCAGGGAGTCCGGTTGTTTCTGAGTCGTAAGGCAAAATAAAGGCCATGGTTCTGTCTCCTGTTTTTGTGAATTAAGCGGCGGCTTGCTGTTTGTTGACGCGGACAGATACCAGCGACTGAAACCCGGCAGCCTCCATCTTCGCCATGAATTTTTTGCGGATCACTTCTTCTGGTGCGCGCGGGTCTACCTGCAGCTCGAAACTGCAGACGATGAAGCAGGTGACAGTATTGCTCTCGCCACATGATCTTGATGATTGGGTCTGAGCTGTATCACTTTGGTCTGGCTCTTTGGAGATAATGCTGGAAGCAAGATCAGCTGCAGTCTGGCTCGCCTCATCCAGCAGATCGCGATCGATTACGCCCACTTCTTTGGCCTGAGATATAGTTTCTTGAACCTGTTTTTCGGCAGCAGCAACATTCTCACGCTGAATTTTCTCGCGCAGCTTTTGCTCAGCTTCTTCCTGGCGTTTGACTTCAGACTCAATGATTCGGTCGAGCTGTGCTTGGTAAACCTCTTCAGGCTCAAACAGGAAACTATTGACGTGATCGCGAGTGAGTGGGGAGGCAAGGCCTGCTTTCAGGCTTTGATTCTCTAGCAACAACAGGCGTCGCTCTGTTCGATCTTGCATAGACTTGTCAGCCATGACGCGCTCATCGACTGATCGGCGCGCAGACGCAGCCAGGGCGCCTTTTCCAGTGACAGCAGACAGTATTGCCAGATCATTTATCTGCGCCCGGCGAAATTCATCATTAACCGCAAGATCGGTCCAGCGCTCGACGCGGTACTCAGTCAGCAGCTCAAGCGCTTTTGCGCGTGTTTCATCCTCGAAGCGCTGCACCTGATCAAGTATTTTTTGCCGGCCTGCCTCACACATGGCAACCAGCTTTTTCATATTGGCGTCGAATTGTTTTACCGGCTCGGACGCCTTGGCCACTTCATCCTTGCGGCGAGTGTCGATGATCTTTTTGGTAGCGTTCAGCTCGGTAGCCAGCGCCTTGGCATCCTTAACGGTGTCGCCGGTAACAACGACATCGTATTTCTCCAACTCTTTAGCCAGGTGCTTTTCCAGCTCCGCAAAATTAACTGACAGCAGTGCTGGTTTCGCTTCGATACGAATCAAGTCTTTCATGGGTAGATCCCTCAAAAATTGAATTCAAACTCAGGTTCTGGCTCCGGCTCAGGCGCTGCAGCTTGCTCCGGTAGTCGCTTATTTGCAGCTGCGACGATCTGCTCCCGGTACTCTTCAACCAGGGCATCAAACAACAGCAGGTCATTGATCAGATCGCGGATATACTCGTCATCCCGGTATGCGCGGGTGCGAATGAAGTCGAGGCGGATTGGCGCCAGAATTGGCGCGTAGAGGCACTGGTCCCACCACTGGCGGCGCTCGGTGATCCAGATACAACCCTGGACCTGATCGGCGATCGTTCCCCAGTCATCGTCAACGATGATCGGGCGCAGCTTTGATGGCGCCAGAAAGCATTTGTACTCACCACCGCCGTCCTCACCAACAAAAGCGTCAGCGCTGCAACCAAAGCGGCCGCAATCGGTCGTGACGAATCCAGCCAGCTCGACAATCTCACCGATGTCAGCCTCATGCCGGATCCGGCATTCTTCTTCGAGACGGTTGCCACGCTCCGCTTGCCAGCCCTTGAATCCGTCCTCTTCGAGTAGCGTCTTGCCTATTCGCTCAACGGCAAGTTTGAAGGCGTATTCTTTGGCAGCCTGGGTGTAGTCGCCGGCATTCTCTCCAGACTTCAGGCGTCTGCGCACTTCGGAGAACATGCTGGCAGTGATGACCCCGGCACGAGCCTCAAACCACTCGCGTGAGCCCTGTTCGCATTGATGGATAATCATTGCGCTTCGGCCTCCTGATCAGAGGGCTGAGCCTGCTCCGAGGCCTGCAGTGCTTCCGTGCGTCGCTTAACGTAGTTCATGGCCGCCTCGAAGCGCGCCTGTTGCAGATCATGCAGTGCGTCAACACGAGCCATTTTGCAGAAGTCCTCAACTTCCATTCCTGCAGCTGGAAGAGCATGGATTATCTGGCCGATTTGCTCTTTAGTGATGGTTGTAGAAACTGGATCTGGTTTTTCGTCCTCAACGCGCTCGGAGCGGCCAGTTACATCAATCTCCTGGCTGTAGTCGCTCAATTCATCTGCAGAATAGACACCGAGAATCACGTCCGGGCAGTACAAGCGGGCCCACCGTTTAACAGCCAGGTAAGCAATTTGTTGACGGGGATCGTCCGCCCATAGAGTGCTATTCCTGACTCGGCATTGGGAGAGCAGCAGGGTAAGCTCTCGCGGCTCGGACTCTCCGCGAAGTGTTGCCCATACGCGGACGCCCAGGCCTTTTTCATCATCAATAGTCCAGTTGGGAACCCTGTATTTTTGAGGCTCCCCGGTATCTTCGTTGACTTTCTTTTTACTGGTGACCTCTTTGAATTTTCCGATCACCTTGTCCCAGTCACCGAACCATTCGTAGTGAATGCGATCTTTCGTAGGTGCCAAGGAGTTGATCACGGCGTTTACCAGCTGAGCCTCATAACCCAGAGTGCCGCTGACAAGATGAGTTTTTTGCGCTACTGCAAAAGGATTCATCTTCCATTGCACTGCCTGCATGATGATCGCGAGGCAGTCAGACGCATTCTTTTGCAGATGGCGCGGTACGGTCGCAACTCCCTTTGACATAAATTCAGCCATGGACATCATCTTTTCCATGGACTGACCATCAAGCACCAGCGCTGTTGTGCTGGTGGATTGGCCGTAGAATTCCTGCACGTCAGTGCTTTTTTCAGCTGTTCTATCGGTCATACATTGATCCCTCATCGTCATGATTAAACTATCGGTTTGAATTTGCCGTCTGGCGCTGTTGCGTCTTTCAGTGTGCGAGGCGCTACGCTTCCAGGCGGGAAGTAGTCGCGTCGACGCGATCGATCGATTCTGGCCTGCTCAGCATCAATGTCCGCCTGAAGCTGCTTGGCAGCCGGGTCGTCCTCTTCGATCAGGTTCTGGTCCCCACCAAAGAGCGACTTAAATGTGGTGTTCAATTTATTGATCATCTTCTTCCTCGCTGTCAGGACAATCGCCTGGGTAGTCTGGGTCGCGCGGATCTGGGTGCGCCAGAAACTTGCTCAGCCACTGGCTTTTGCGCCTGCGCTCACTAATAAATTCGTCGTAGTCTGGGCAATCCAATGGATCAAACATGCTCTGAAACCTCCGGCAGCTCAGCCGGGTTCACTATCTGCTCGATCGCATCGATGGCCTCGCGCAACTCGGAGGCTTGGTAGCTATTCGCGGCCACGTGATTCGATACGCGCTTGAGTGCAGCCAGGGCAGGCTCCAGCGCCTCGATTACCTCATCCCGCTTAAAGATGCTCCCGTCTGCAGCTTCAACAAGCCGGCCAGGAGCATACGGAGGGGTGTGAATTCGGAAGCGTCTCATTGCTGGCAGGCCTCGAACTTCGCGAGTAGTGCAGGGGCTCGATCAAGGTCCGATTGAAATTCCCTCACATCTTCCCGGTTGTAACCGTCCAGTGATGGGTGCCCGTCAGCCAGATATGCGCGCAGATCGTCTTTGCCGCGACTCAGCAAACGAATTGCCAGCTGAATATCTGCAGGTGAAAGCTCTGGTGTCTGGATACTCATGACGCCCACCCGATACCGAGCATGACGCCAATCAGGATGCTCAGCAGGCAACCAAGAAGGCAGCTCAGCGTCTCCTGAAGCGGTGAAGGTTGGTGGTTTTTCTTGTCCATGGTTGTTTCCTAAATTAAAACGCCATGAACAAAGTAAAACACAATGTTTTATTTTGTGTCAACACATTATGTTTTATTTTGGCGTGAGTGCTGAAAGCCCTGTTTTTCGGGCGCTTGAGGATATTGCCAAAGGAAGAAGGTGGGGTAGTAGCGATGGCGTCGCGATGGCGAGTCCAGGACTGAGCTTACGATGAACGTAAAAAAGCCCGGCTCTCGCCGGGCACACCGGATCGCTTCCTACTGGTGTTGTATGGGTTGTAGCTCAGTTACTGGCGTATTTCTATCTGAATTTTCCGACAGGAGACTTTTTTCTTCTCCAGCGCTGAGATATTAGCTTTGTGGTTTTCAGTTGCTTCCAGATGTATTGGTAGGCGGCGTGATTATCTTTGAATATCCTAGATTCACAGCGAAACTCGATTTTTTCTACAGACTTATAGAACTCCTGTAGTAGAGTCTCATAGCACCTGTCAAAAGTAACAATTGCATCAATGTATTGGGCTGCTGAGTTCGGATCTCTAGTTATTTCAGAACTGGTCGCCCCATCGTGCAATCTCGAAATCAAAGAGCCAAACAAGGCTTCTATCTCCTTTGCCGAAACAGGGCCGTGTTCGCTAGAGTCTGATCCTATAAAATGCTCGTTCATTCAGGCATATAGCTCCCGATCACCACCCCGCAGATATGCACATCCTCGGTAATGTCGATCTTGTCATAGGTCGGGTTTATCGGTTTAAGGTACTTGCGTCCAGCATCTTCAATGTAAGACTTGAAGGTATATTCTCCGTTGGCCCTTGCTACGACCCTGGTCCCGTTCGTCACAGACTTATCTGGGTCCACGTAAATAATCGTTCCATGCGGATACGAGCGTTGCCCAGGGTACGGGGATGTCATTGAGTCATTGATTACTCTTAGTGCGAAGGTGCGAGATCCGGCATTCTTGGGGGCTGGCAGCCAATCTTCCGCGTCACCGGGCTCGTAAGAATCGGGACTCTCACACCAGTGGCCAGCGGCCACCCACGATATTAACGGGATTGAGTATGAGGGATGATTTAGTTGCTCAACTGACTCGTTGTCTCGACCAAGAATAGCGTATGCAACGCCATAATGATCTTTAGGCAGGCTATTTCGATACACCCAATTATTGTAGTTCTGGGGCTCCACAGAGAAAAGCCTCGCCATATCAGACTTCTTCAGCCCTTCTCGTTTTCTGTGATCTTCTAATTCCGCTATTAGGTCCATGTGATCATTATCGCACCTAACACAAACTGTGTTATAAACAGCTTGTGTTGTTTTAACTAAAACAATGTGTTTTAATTCTGGCAACACCGAGGGGTTCCCAAATGAATGAGATTGTTGAAGAGGTAATTGCCGCATACGGCGGTGTCTCCGGGGTACAGGATCGATTTGGATACAAGCATCCAATGGCGGTTTACAACTGGCGATCAAGGGGCATCCCTAAGTCGCTATTGGCAGACATCCACATTGATACTGGAATTGAGATATCCAGGTTGCGTCTCGGGGTTCCAGACCCCGAAGTTCAGCCTGCCGCATAACTCCAGTAAACCACTGACGAAAGCAACGACCAACAAAACTGACATGGAAACGGAGGGAGCACGGGTGAATGGCGAGGATTTCAAACAGAGGGCGATGAAGGCAGTGAACTGCCTGCGCGATGAGTTTTCAGCAAAAGAGCTGGCATTGGAGCTTTACGACATCTACGGATTGAAAAGCCCGTTGCAGACGTGGATCGCCCATGTAAACGCGTGTTTTAACCCGCACAAGCCAGAGTTTTTTACCTGGTGTGACATCGTAAATCTGATGCGGATCACTGGTTGCCGCGAACCACTGAACTGGCTGTGTCAGGAAATGGGTTTGTCCGAACCAGTGGTTGTAAACGAGCAAATAGCGCTTGAGCAAACGATGCTGAGAATTCGGCATCTGAAGCGAGAGCTACAGGAACAAGAACAAAAACTGGCGTCTTTGCAAAGCCAAAACACGGTCGTCAATGGCGCACGATTTATGAGAGGTAACTGACATCAGCCAGCCAGCAGGCCCCGAAAGGGAACGCTGGACGCGGAAGGCCGGATGATCTGCGACGGGAAAATCGCCGGCAGCCCAGGATCGTTTTTCTCCGAGCGTAGCTCCCCCGAGGCCTGGAGCATAAATCTGGTAGACCTGCTGCAGTTGGGCAGCGGGACCAGACGGTTGCTTTGCTGACTGCCGCGAATAGTGCGGCGATTTCCTGCTTAGGCAGGGCATAGCAATACGCACTTTGCAGACTGGATAACCAGACAGGAACCCGGAACTACTCCCTGGCTCCATACATCCACTACCGGCTCCGGCTGGTTACGCTAAACGACTGAAGTGGATTGGTTGAGTAAAAGCAAAGACCGGCAGATTGGCAATGCCCAGAGTGCGTTTTGGTATGTGAATGCACAAGTGGTGATTGTGCAGTTGTTCGGGCAACGAAACGGTCGTGAAGGAGCCTCGCTGTAAGACAAGGCTCGTAAATATCAGGTAAGCGGGGACGACCGGATAAATCTGGTGGACAACCATATCCCGCATTGCGGTGGAGCCTAAGCCAGACATAGTTCATGCCGGGATCACCTCCGGCCACATACAAGCCGTCCCGCCTGCAAGTCAGGCGAGGCGCACGGAATCAACCCCGAGAGGGCCGACCGGAAAGTAGTAGCGCCGGAATCCAGAGCAGAGAGGTCGCGATAATCTGCTCTGGTAGGCCCGTAGAAGCGATCTCTGACCTCTCGCGATGAGGAGCAGAGCTAACCCGCGTAGGCTGCCTCGACAAATGGGTACGGGCCAATGATCGCCGCCAGGACGTAGGTAACCTGGCATCAATTACAAATCAGGAGGGGCTCATGCGCACAGATCAGGTTGTCCCGGCTATACAGCCAACGACATATACGCACGATATTTGCGAGCGCTGCACTCGAGAGATCCCGTCAGCCTTCCAGATCGCTCACCCAGGCACTGATATTTGCGACTACTGTGCGGCGATTCATATCGGCGGCGACTTCGATGAGGAAGAGCGGTAGGTATGCACCACTACGCATTCAATGTTGGTGATTACCGAAAGGATACGGGCCACCTGACGCTCCTGGAACACGGCATTTATCGAATGCTGATCGACTCCTATTACGTCAACGAGGGGCCGCTCGATGCTGATGATACGAAACTTATGCGAACGCATTGCATCCGCACTCCGGACGAACAGCAAGCGTACCGAAATGTTATCGATGACTTCTTTGAGCTAGATGATGGTGTCTATCGGCATGCTGGATGCGACAAGGTTTTAGCCAAGATATTCGAGAAGTCAGCAAAAGCCAGAGAGTCTGCTGAACGGCGCTGGGCCAAGAAAAGCAAGGCATCCAAGCCATCGAGAAAGCCAGATGATGCGAACGCAATGCGAACGCATAGCGAAGGCAATGCGGACGGTATGCTACCCAATACCCATAACCCAATACCCATTAAAGATAACTCTAACGAGTTATCTACGTCCGAGAAAAAAATCTCGGACCCTCACCCTGGCGACATCAAGCTGGCTGAATTCATTTATGCCGGTGTACTCGACGCAACACCAAAAGCCAAGAAGCCTGATCTACACAAGTGGGCAGACACGATTCGATTGATGCGCGAGCGCGACAAGCTCGAATTGCGCGAGATAGCTGAAGTTTTCAGCTGGGCAAACAAACATCAATTCTGGCGGCTCAATATCCTGAGCCCCGAAAAACTCCGTGAGAAATACCCCCGATTATCAGCTGAGAAGGAAAACGACCATGCGAACAGCAGCCGATCTGGTAACGCCGATACGCGAAGCGTCACAGAGCAATCGACCGTTGGCAGGGCTCACGCAGCTTCAGAGCGTAGACGCCAGGACATCCTCGAAAAGTACAGCCATGGAGCAGGAACTGGCCATGGTGGACCTATGGGACCGCATGGGTGAGTTGTTCGGGGCAAAGTGGCTGAAGCAGTACGGCGACACGGATAGTCCAGCATTCGATACGTGGTCCCGGTTCCTGAGTGACCTGAGTGCAGAGCAGATCAAGCGCGGATTCGTAAACATGCTCCGATCATTCCAGGAGGGTAAGCCGCGGTACTTGCCTGACGCGACTGAATTCAGAGATTTTTGCATTGATCTTCGATCGTATGGTTTGCCCGCAGTAAACGCTGCCTACCGGGAGGCCTGCTTAGCACCATCACCAAAGCATAAACACAAGTGGAGCCATCCAGCCGTGTTTCATGCAGGCGTAGCAACAGGCTGGTTTGAGCTGCATTCGTTCCCGACTGATCAGATTTTCCCAGTGTTTGAGCGGAACTATTCGGAGCTTTGCCGGCGCGTACTGTCTGGCGAGGACATCACTGTGCCAGTGCCGAAAGCACTACCAGAGACTGTCAGTGTGGTGTTGACACCTGAGCAGAACCAAGAGCGCATGGCATCACTACGGGAGAGCTTGGGGGTATGACAATTCAGGAAGTAACCAATCGTGCTGTTCAGCGCTGGGAATCTGAAAAACGGATCCCGTTGCCGGAAGTAGAGCTGATCAGCGCTGACCGTATGGAGACACCGCCCACTGGAGAACGCGTCGCCGATCGCTGGAATATCAATCACGGGGGCATTGCTGGTTGATGGCCGAAATGCTGCTCAAAAAGTGCGGCGGGATGTACGCGCCATACGGTGATAAGTCCAAGCAGGCATTCCGAAAGATCCCGCTCGGCCAGGTCATGCGCTGCGAAGTCAAAGCAGAGGCAACCGGCACGGTGCCAATGCTTCGTACATGGCGTGGCTGGATGAATGAGACTGCCAGGCACATGGCCCACATGGGATGCACAATGCCGTTATACATCGACAGCCAGGGCAACCCTCGCGGCAGTCGACCATTTAACGCCGATGACGCTCACGAGCTTTTCACGATCAAGTGGCTCGGTGTTGATGAGGATGGCCGGCGCTACAGCTGGTCAATAAGTCAAAACCCCGACGTTACCCTCGCGCCGAAATCGAAACGGCTTTACGCAATGGAAAAACATGCACAGTGGTGCGCGGAGCGGGGAATCAAGATCACCATACCGCGCAGGGGTGAATATATCGATGGCTTGCTGGAGCAGGAGCAATGATACGAAGCAAGAAAATCACTGACGCTGCCCGTGGGCAGCAGTGCCTGATCAACATCGCAGGTGTGTGCAACTACGACCCGGAGACTGCGGTGTTTTGTCATTTTCCGGATGAGTCACACGGCACATCACTCAAGTCCGACGACATATCAGGTGGCTTTGGCTGCAGCGACTGCCATGACGTTGTTGATGGCCGGGTAAAGTCTGATGAATGGCGGGCCCACAAGTTGTTTTACATGCGCAGAGCGCAGACTCGCACGATCAGGGCGCTATTTGAAATGGGAGTTATTCAGATCGTATGAGCTGGAAAAAGCTCACACCCAGCCTGGCAGAGCATACGAACGGGAACTGGGTCTGGAAGGTGGGTGACAGGTACGAGGTTTGGCTCAGGATCAATGGTTATTTGCGGTACGCAGGGATAACGGATAGCAAAGAAGTGGCCGCCCGGGTAGCAGGCGAGAACATGCTACAGGTTTTCAGTAGCGGAGTGGTGTTTCAGAGTTTGGACGAATGGTTGGCGAAGCATGAGAGTCAGTGAGGAATGGTTCAAGGAGAAATTCGGGACACTGCCAGAGCGCGGCAAGGTGTTCCGGCCTGAGCGCGCCCCGAAAAAACACAAGTACGGTGCTAAGGCCACTGGTGAATATGCTTCAAAAAAAGAGGCCAAGCGTGCCCAGGATCTGAAGGCCATGCAGAAAGCCGGCATGATCCTCAAGTTACGCGAGCAAGTGAAATACGAGCTAATACCAAGCCAGCGGGGATCCGATGGAAAGGTGGTCGAACGAGCCGTAAGCTACACGGCCGATTTTGTTTATGAGGATCGCGACGGCAACACGATCGTTGAGGATGCGAAGGGTGTGCGGACACAGCAATACATCATCCGCCGAAAACTCATGTTGTGGATCCATGGAATCAAGGTGGTGGAAGTATGACGAAAGAAGAAAAATTAGAGATCGATCGCCTGGTATCCATCTACCTCAACGGCCTGATGAGTGTTAGCAATGACGCTGGGTGGGAAGGGATGGGTCTACTGGACCGCCTGATTACCTTCAAGGGGCAGCCGCCGCCCCCAACTGGCAACGACCAGAGCAACCTATCGATGATCATTGCCGTCAGACTGTTACGCGAGCAGCACAAAGAATTCCCACTGATAGCCGCGGCAATGCGCGTGCTACAGAAACGGCACTGGGATCAGGCCATTGCCTTGTGTGCCAGAAACTACTATCTCGGATTTTGCGCGTGGACCGGAAAGACCTACACGGACGAGGCCAGAGCCAGTGAAATCAATATGGATATGAACCTGTATCGGTACAACCTGCAGAAAGGCTATTTCAGCCTTCAGTCAGAGCTGGAAGTCGCTCGAATGTACCGGCAAATGTTTGATGCCGCATAGCTGCAGAAAAAGTTTGACAAGAATCTTCTCATAAAATACAGTGGTTTCTGTATTGTGGAACAAATGCCCCTTACTGAAACCCGCTTCGGCGGGTTTTTGCGTTTCTAGGGTTTGAGTTTAACTACCGGAGACCATTGTATGAAAATCTCATACCACCTGATTTTCCTGCCCATCACTATGTTCATGCGGTTTTTTGTCGCCGTTGAGAGCGTCGGCAAAACCCTGATTGAATCGGTGCCGCCCACAGTCGAACACGCTGTTGATACCATTGTCGCTGCCGCTCACGCAGCCAAGAAGGTGACGACATGCGCTGTGCGAAAAATGCCGCGATTGCGGACATCTACGGCCGCCGATCATGTTGCGATGCTGAGGTCCAGGGGCTACTCGCCAGCCTGAGCCTGACTACACTTATAACTCCTTTTAAACCGCCTTCGGGCGGTTTTTTTATATCCACAAGGAAGCCGCATGGAGCTTGACCCCCAGCACGTCATCAATCTTCTGTTTACCGCTGTTGGTGCTCTTGGCGGGTGGGTTTTAAATAATCTTCGCCAGTCCATTAACAACCTGTTGGCTCAGGACGCTGCCCTTACCGAAAAAGTGCAGAAAATCGAGGTATTGGTCGTGGGCGATTACGTTAAGCGGACAGAAATGGACAGCCTCGGCGCTGCCATATTTGCCAAACTAGACCGGATCGAGAATAAGCTCGACAAAAAGGCGGACAAGTGAGCCCGGTCCGTGCAATAGACATACTGATCGCTGCTTTGACGATATACGGCGAAGCGCGGGGTTGTTCGCAGCATGGCCGCCTGGCCGTGGCCCACACAATTATCAACCGCGCCAAGGAAAGAAAATACTGGGGGATGGCCAGAAGCACTGGGCACCCAGATCACAGCTTGGCAGCAGTTTGTCTGCGCGCCTGGCAGTACAGTGTTTGGAATGAGTCTGACCCGAACAGGCTGAAACTGGAAGCTCTCCGGGAAGAATATGAACGCGCAATCGAAGATATTCATTGCCGTAACTCCCTGAAGGCACTTATAGACGCGCTGGATGGGCATGAGCCGGATCCGACTGATGGCGCCACACATTACCTGACGCAACAAGCACACGAAAAAGCGCTCAGATCAGACCGCGATCACTGGTCAAAAGGCCGCGACTACCACCTGCAAATCGGAAGTCATCGGTTTTTCAAGGGCGTTGCGTAATGCCCAACTTCCGTATGCTGATCGACATCGCCACGCTCTGTAGGGATGTTTACCAGCATACGCCTCTGACCGATAAGCTTGGCATCATTGGGATGCACGACTTCAGCAACGGCCACGATTACGGATGCGCATACATATCCGATGACACGATCTACTTTGTTGTCCGGGGCACAGACGATCGGCACGACTGGCGCAGCAACTTCAAGTTTGTGAAGCGCAAAGAGTGGTACGGGATCAAAGCCCATCGTGGTTTCGTCCAGGGCGCGCAGAGCATGCAGGAAGATATGCTCGAAGTGCTGGAGAAGTACCCAGAGCTCAATGTGGTATTCGCCGGCCATAGTCGAGGCGGCGCCATCGCATTGCTGCTGGCGATCGCGGCTGAATTTCACTACCCAGGACGATCATCAAGGGTAATCACCTACGGCCAGCCAAGAGTCAGCACCAGGGCGCAGATCCGGCAGGCATACCACGGCCCGTACCTGCGAGTGGAGAACGGCAGCGACATTGTGTGCCGCTATCCCAAGATTGGTTACAACCACGGCGGCACGTTGCTCTATATCACCAACAGAGGTTATTTCAAGACCAATCCCGGCGCGCTGACAAGGTTCGGCGATCGGTTGTTCACGCTCCGTCAGCGCAAAAGCGATCACGACCTGACGGACTACATTCAGGAGCTTGCACTATGCGAAATCGCGCAGCTGTCATTGTCGCCCTGATCCTGTTCCTCACAGGATGCGCAGCGCTTCAGTCAACCAACGTCCCAGAGACAATCGCGGTCGGCTACCTGACCATCGAAACGATTGCGGACACGGCCGCTGACTCTGACATGAGCCAAGAGCGCCGGGATCGGCTCAGGAAGGTACTGCAGCAGGCAAAGAATGCCCTGGACGATGCAACAGAGGTTTATGCGGCAGGATTTGAAGGTCAGGCCCGATCAATACTCAGTAGGGTCACAGAGCTATTACAAACGGCACAGGAGATCGTAAGCGATGGACGCAATTAAGGTCATTCAGCTGATCAACCTGGCACTGGATCTGGCAGCTGATGCGCACATCAACATCCAGAAGCTGCAGGCGCTGCGCGCACAGGCAGATGCAGAGCAGCGACAGATAACTTCCGACGAACTGCGAGCCCTGGCAGATGATGCCCAGGACGCAATCGACAGACTTTGACGCAGGGTAGATCAGTGGCAGATCGCAGGACTCATAATCCAGAGGTCGCCGGTTCGAGTCCGGCCCCTGCAACCAAACAAAAAACTACTCCGCTTACACCTGCTCAGGAGACATTTTGCCAGCAGGTTGTACTCAATGGCGGAGACCAGAGCGCGGCATACCGTATCGCTTACCCTAATTCATTGAAATGGAAGGGTAATTCCATACATGTTAAGGCAAGCCAGCTAAATGCTACCGATAAGGTTCAGATAAGGATCAAGGAGCTTCAGGCCAAAGTCGCAGAGCTGGCTGAAAAGAAGTTCGAGATCGATGCTGATTACGTCCTTCGCCGGCACCATGAGATCGACACGATGGATGCTGCCGACATTCTCGATGATGACGGCGACGTGTTACCGATTCGCCAATGGCCGAAGGTCTGGCGACAAAGCATATCGGGCATTGAGATATCTGAACTGAAGGCGGGCAAGGGCGATCAGGATACCCTGATCAGCGTCCTGAAGAAAATTAAGTGGCCCGACAAGATCCGCAACCTGGAGCTGTTGGGCAAGCACGTTTCAGTCAATGCCTACCGTGAGCAGGTCGGCATATCGGATCCAAAGGGCAGGCCCCTACAATCGCCAACGTGGGAGCTTGTGCCAGTAGCGGCATCGCCTCGTGAAAGTCAGGGTTAAGATTCCGGAGAAGCTGCAGCGGCTTGTCCTGACGCCAAAGCGACTGAAACTTGCAATCGGTGGCCGCTCTGGTGGCAAGTCAATTGCCTTTGGGGATGTATGGCTGCGCAAGTGCGAGGCAGGAGAAAGACTTTGTTGTGGTCGAGAGTTTCAGAACTCGATTGATGACTCTGTTCACTCCCAGCTTCGGAATCGTATAGCAACGCTCCAGCTTCAGGACTATCTGCATGCTGAAGCGTCACGGATTCGATCCCACAATGGCGGCGAGATCTTCTATCGCGGGTTGAGCAGGAATGTCACCGGGTTTAAGTCGACGTTCGGAATCAAAGCGCTTTGGATTGAAGAGGCGCAAACGCTCTCCAGGGATACGATCGAGACGGTACTACCGACGATTCGCTCTGTTCCAGAGGATGAGTCAGCAGAAGATCCAGACCCTCCCGAAATCTGGATGAGCGCCAATAGGAAGGCCAGCAATGATGACTTTGCCAAGGCGTTTCTAAAGCCATACGAGAAGTACCTGTCCCGGTACGGCTTCTATGAGGATGACGAAATCATCATCGTAGAGATCAACTACCCGGACAATCCGTTCTTTCCCCCGGAAATGGAACAGCAACGACAGCGGGACAAGCGAATCATGCCTAGGGCGCGTTACGACCACGTTTGGGAAGGCAAATACTCCGACACAGTGGATAACGCGATCATTCAGCCAGAGTGGTTTGATGCCTGCGTCGATGCCCATGTGAAGCTCGGCTGGAAGCCGCTGGGCCGTGAAACGATTAGTCATGACCCGTCAGACGGCGGCGATGCTGCAGCTTACGTCTACCGCAAAGGCAGCGTCATTCTGGCAATAGATGAAATGCCAGAAGGCACCGAGATCAATGATGCGATGGATTGGGCGACAACGGCCGCCGAAGAGATCCGCGCAGATATGTTCATCTGGGATGGCGACGGAATGGGCGCAGGCCTCCGGGCCCAGGCGAAAAAGGCACTGTCTGGCAAGCAATGCCAGCTGAGCATGTTCAAGGGCTCACTCAGCCCCATGAACCCGAATCAGGTTTACCAGCCGATCGATGGGGAGCTGAAGAAGGCGGCTACCAATGCCAACACGTTCAGCAATCAGCGCGCTCAGTTTTACTGGTTACTGAGAGACAGGATGTTTAAGACATACCTGGCCGTTGAGCGCGGCGAGTATCAAAACCCGGATGAAATGATCAGCTTTTCGTCATCGATTGAGCTGATCGACCAGCTCAGAGCAGAACTGTGCCGGATACCACGAATACCAGGCGGGCGCATTCAGATCATGAGCAAGCCTGATATGAAATCGAAATTGAAGTTGGACAGCCCCAACCTTGCCGACTGCGTGATGATGTCCGAGTCGGCCGATTATGTCGCGGTTCAAAAATCCACAAGTACCGATTACGACTCACGCGGAAACTCAGCAGGGTGGACCTGATATGGGCGTAGATTTGCGCAAGATGGACAAAGCAAGCCGGCAGTGGTTTCAGTACCTGGCTGAAGCTATCGAGCCTTTCAAGGCGGGCACTATGCCAAAGCCGAACCCGAACAACCGAGCAGAGGTCCGCATTAACGGCTGCCTGATCGCACTGGGACAGGGTAAGGATGCCGGCAAGATTCGTTTCGGCTTTCTGGCCAAGGGCGACAACGTGGTTACGGTGGATATCGTGGTCCGCGACTTGCTGGCGGATCCAAAAGAGTACATAGGCAACACGCTCGAAGCCATCAATCAAGGCCTTGAGCAGATGAAAGGCGATGTTCGAATCATCGTCCCGACTTCCAAGACTATCAATAAGGTTATTCATTGATGTTAGTAGCCATCAAGACGCCAGAGCAGGTAACGCAGGATCGGCAAGCCGAACAGCGCGCGCGTCTTGAAAATGAACGCGCCATGCAGCGCCAGTCCTCTGTAGTTGATCACCTGGCTGGCCACGTCCGAAAGTGCTGGCAGATCGCCAAACACGATCGTTCACGGCTCAATGCCCGGCTGCTTAACTGTCTGCGCCGCAGAAGGGGTGAGTACAGCGCTGAGAAGCTGGATGCGATAAGGAAGCAGGGCGGCTCTGATATTTTCATGATGGTAACCGGCAGCAAGTGCCGTACAGCAAAGTCATGGCTGTCTGACCTGTATTCCCCGGTCGGCGATCGCCCGTTTACGCTCGAACCTTCCCCGGTTCCGGATCTACCCCCGGAGGTCATGCAGCGATTGGTAGCTGAGGCAGTGGCTGCAGCGCAGGAATATGGCCTTGATGAAAAGACCACGCGTGAAATGCTGCACAAGCACCGCGATCGTCTGATGTCAGAGTTGCACCAGGATGGTGAGGACCGCGCTGAGAAGATGGCTGACGCGATTGCGGACATGCTGCTTGATGCTGGCTGGCGTGAGTCTTTCGATGAATTCCTCGATGATCTGGTGACCTACCCATCGGCAGTCATGAAAGGCCTGGAATTTCGCAAGGTGAAAACGCTGCAATGGCTGAAAGGTCAGGATGGCGGTTTCCAGCCAGCACCAGGACACAAGATATGCGCGAAGGTTCGCCGCGTGTCTCCGTTCCGTGTGTATCCATCACCCAGCGCAGGCTCAGACATCGAGGGCCACTGGATGATCGAACACCATACGCTGACCAGAAGCGATCTGTCCGCGATGCGATCAGCCCCTGGCTATAACGGCGAAGGCATTGCCATGGCGCTGTCCCATTATGCAACGGGAGGCCTGCGCGAATGGATGTGGAACGAAACTGAGCGTGCGCAGCTGGAAGGGCGCAGCTTGATCCACAATACCGAGGATATTGACGCCTTGGAGTTGTCAGGCTCTCTGCGTGGCCAGACCCTGCTGGACTGGGGCATGAGCGAGCAGAAGATCACGGACCCCAACGAAGAATACGCCGTGTCAGTGATGATCATCGGCAACTACGTCATCCGGGCACTGATCAATCCAGACCCTGCCGGCAAGAGTGATTATTTCAAAGTGAGCTGGCAGGCGGTCCCTGGCTCATTCTGGGGTGAAGCGCTGCCTGAGATACTGGCAGACTGTCAGGACACCTGTAACGCCGCTGCACGCGCTCTGATCAACAACATGGGCTTTGCCTCTGGTCCGATGGTGTGGGTGGAGAATGACCGCCTCGAAGCAGGCCAGAACGTCAATGAAATGTATCCGTGGAAGGTGTTTCGCTCCAACAGCTCCCCCAACGGCGGCTCAGGGCAGGGTATCGGATTCTTCCAGCCTGACAGCAATGCCAGCGAGCTGATGACAATCTATGAGCGCTTCAACCGATACGCAGACGACATAACAGGCCTGCCGTCTTACGCACACGGTTCAGATCAAGGCGCAGGCGCTGCCAAGACTGCCAGCGGGCTTTCCATGCTGCTCAACGCGTCGAGCAAGGGCATTAAGATGCTGATCCGCTCGATAGACATCTACCTGATCGAGCGACTGGTGGCCAAGTGCTACAACCACCTGATGCTTTACAGCGATAACCCGGACATCAAAGGCGATCTCCGGCCGAAGGCGCGCGGCAGTGAGTCGCTGGTACACAAAGAGCAGGCTCAGCTGAGACAGCAAGAGCTACTGCAGATCACCGGCAACCCGATTGACATGCAGATCCTCGGCCTCGAAGGTCGTCGCGAAATGCTTGGCGAGGTACTTAAAACAGGATCTCTGCCAGTCGATCGCATGCTGCCAACTGCCGAAGAACTGCGCGAACGGCAAGCGGCTGAAGCCAAGAAAATGATCGAGGCCGAACAGCAAAAGATCAACGCTCAGAATCAGCCAAAGGTGCCAGATGCTCCAGCGATACAAGCTACTGCCTGAAGAGCGGCCACGCCTTCAGTTTCTGCAGGCGCTGGCCAGGCTAAAACAAACAGATGATTTTCAACTGCTGGTCGACGTGCTGCATACAGCGCAGAGAAGCATCGACCGCAGCAACCGAAAAGCCGCAGCACCCGAATTCCAGTGGAATCAGGGCGCTTCGCAATTCCTTGAGGAACTGCTCGAAACCATCGGCGAAGCCGAACAAATGGGCAGGGACTTGAGGAAGCAAATCGAGAGACAGGAAACACCGCAGGTCGGCGGCTTCTAAGCGCTCTCACAAACCACCAACCGAAGAATACCAGCACAGGGCAACTCACTCTGGGGTGAACACTGCGTACCTGACTGGCTCAGAGGAAATTTTATGTCCCGTAAACCCGAATCAGTAAGAAAACAAGCAGAGGCAGCAAACGCCACGATCAAAGCGTTGGGCAACACTGCGCAGGGCGATGACCAGCCCATCGACGCAACTGCTCAGCCCGGCGATCAGGCCAAGCCGCCAGCAGAAACACCGGAAACGGCTTCTGTCAGCGATCAACCAAACCCCGATGACAAGCGACTCGACAAGCCTCTGGGCAGCGAGGGCGACCCCTGGGAACAGCGGTACAAGATACTGCAAGGCAAGTACAACAAAGAAGTGCCTGACCTGCATGATCAAGTGCGAAAGCTGAAACAGGAAGTCGGCCAACTGCGTGAGGCTGGAACAGGCGCTGATAGCCAGGAGCTTACCCGCCTGCGTGAAGAAAACGCCAAACTCAAGCAGGAGCAAGAGTCTGCGTCGAAGCCCGCGCAAGGCAGTCCGGATCTGGATGCTCTTCGTGAGCAATACCCCCCGGATCTGGTGGACGGCATTCTGGCGATCGTCAAAGGCATGGTTGCACCGCTGGAGCAACGCGTCGATAGCGTTGACCAGACAGTTTCTCGAACCAGCAAATCCAGCAATGTAGACCGGCTCAGGAGCAAGCTCAAGGAAAGCGGCATCGACTTTGATCAGGTGAATACCGATCCAGTCTTTGTCCAAGACTTCCTGGGTGAACTGGCTCCGTACTCGTCCCAGACGAAAGGCCAACTACTGCAGGAAGCATTCGAGAGCGGTGACATCAATCGCGCTGCTCAATTCTTCATTGATTATTCGGGCAATCGGGGGAGTGCTTCTGGCGCTCGCGACCCTAAAAGCCAAATCGACGAGCATGTAAGTGTGCATACGCCCGGCCAAGGCGGTACGCCGTCAACCGCTGGCAACGTGTGGAACGAACACACTATCGCGCAATTCTACGATGACAAGCGCCGGGGCAAATACACCCCGGAGGAAGCGAAAGCGCTGGAGGCTGACTTATTCGCCTCCATGAACCGAGCAGGATAATCCAGCCCGGCACTCATGCAGGCTCATTAAAATTTTAAGGAGCCAATCATGGGTTTTCCAGTCGATACCGGAGTAGCCAACTACTCCAGCACTGGTGCCAATAACACCAGTAAATTCATCCCTCAGGTGTGGAGCGGCAAGCTCGTTGAGAGCCTGTACGATGCCACAGTGTTTGGTGAGATTGCCAACACTGATTATGAGGGCGAGATCAAGGCGCATGGTGATGAGGTAATCATCCGTACCGTGCCTGCGATCACCATCCGGAACTATGTCAAAGGTCAGACTCTGACCTACGAACAGCCGGAGTCACCAAACGTCAGCCTGAAAATTGACCAGGGCAAATACTTTGCCTTCAAGGTCAACTCAGTCGATAAGTACCAGTCAGATCTGAATCTGATGGACGACTGGGCAACTGACGGCGGTGAGCGCATGAAGATTGCCGTGGACACGGACATCCTGGGCACTATCTACACCGACGCGCATGCCAACAACGCTGGCGCAACTGCTGGCCGCAAGTCAGGCAACATCAATCTGGGTGTTGATGCAACACCTCTGGCGCTGACCAAGGCCAACGTCATTGATGCGATCGTTGACTACAACACTGTTCTTGACGAGCAGAACGTGGCTGAAACTGGCCGCTGGTGTGTTATCCCCGCTCGTATGGCTGGCCTGATCAAAAAGTCAGACCTGAAAGATGCCAGCATGACAGGTGATAACCAGTCGATCCTGCGAAACGGCCGGATCGGCATGATTGATCGCATGACCATGTATATCAGTAACAACCTGAGTGTTGCGGCTGGTAAGTGGAACGTCGTTTTTGGCCATAAAGCTGGCCTGACCTTCGCGGGGCAGATCACTGAAATGGATGAAATCGACAACCCCAATGACTTTGGTCGCCTGATCCGTTCACTTTTTGTGTACGGCTTCGAAGTGATCAAGGCTGAGTGCATTGGTCACTCGGTGGTCACCTTGTCGTAAGTGCAAGGAACTTGAGGGGCGGGGAGACTTGCCCCTTTTTTAATTTCACTCCATAAGAGGAAATCGCTGTGAGCAAAAAAACAACGGGCAAGCCGTCTGCTGCTGCCGCTGCAAAAGCTGCTCAGCAAGCCGAAGCTCAATCCACTGAATCAGCAAAAAAATCCGAGCAGGCGTCTGCGAAAGCGGTAGAAACGATGCAGGGTAATACCACGCCTGAAACATCACAAGGCGCTGGCGAAGCGATCAAGGATGTAGCTAATCAGGAAGCCCTGAATTCGACCAATGAACAGGCTACGGATACTGAAAGTGAGGTCGCTCAGACTTCCGAGTTTCGAAATACCTACCATGAGTCCGAAGCGGCACAGGATCCTGAGCCCAATGATGTGCCGGTCCCACCTGTCACAGTCGCTGCCAAGGCGCAATCTCAGAGCCAGCCTGACCCGGAGCCGCAAGACTTCGAGCCAGTGACAGTCGAGAACTGCACCCACTTCCAAAGCAAGAATGGTCGCGTGTTCCCGGCAACTGAAGTCCTGCGCCGACTCGCTCGCCGGCAGGATCTCAAGCCCGTCAATCTCGCAGAGTAAGAGTTAAACGATCATGGGCACAGTCAAGGTAACGGAGGTTGTCGGCCAGGCAGCATACATGCTGACCGACGAGGGCAACGTCCGATGGACAAAGCAAAAGCTATTGACGTGGTTCAACGAAGCGCAGCGCGCTCTGGTGTCACGTCGCCCGGATACCCTGGCTGTCAATGAATCGTTCAAATGCGCAGCAGGCGTGAAGCAGCAGATCCCTGATATCGGGGTACAGCTCATCGACATCGAACGCAACACGAATGGCAAAAACATAACGCAAGTCGAAAAGCGCCTGCTCGATAACCACGTACCGGACTGGGCTGCAGAAGATCAGAGCGTCACTGCTCAGCACTTTATGTTTGATCCTCGCTACCCAAAGATTTTTTATCTCTACCCGCCTGCAAAAGAGGAGATAGAGGCAGCCGGCGAAACTCCGGCTGTGCCAGGCACTGAGCTGGAAATCGTCTATACCAAATGCCCGGATACGGTTGCGATCACCGATGAGCAATGGAATGCGGACAACACAACCATCGAGGTTGATGACGTTTGGGCGAACGCTCTGCAGGAGTACATTCTCCACCGAGCATGGGCGAAGGATTCAGAAAGCGCAGGCAACCAGGCACGGTCTAACGGTCACTTCCAAACCTTCCGGATGATGATCGGCGATATTACTGAGGCTGATGCTGCAATAACGGCGGACGAAAAATGAATCTTGATCAGCTGATACCAGTACTGAAAACCTATGTCAGCGGCTGCCCTCAACCCATCATGCGCGAAGAGTTACGCAGATCAGCCCGCCGATTTTTCGAGCGCAGCACAGTATGGCGTGTTGATGTCTATGTCGGCATTGGTGCGGGGATGGATTACGCCAATTTGAAGCTGCCAGAGGCCACCATGCAGGTTTCGATTGTCCGCGCTCAGCTGACCGACGATAAAGACCCGCTTAACCCGGCACCTGCTGGGCTTAACTGGGCATCGACTGAGCGTGGTAAACCGAAATTCTATAGCGCTGACCGGCCCGGGAAGATCGGCTTTTTCCCGCTTCCCAACGACACCCACAGCTGCAAAGTGAGAGTGGCTGTCAAGCCTGAGCTTGGATCCCCTGTCATTCCCGACGAGCTGGGCGATATGTACGGCGAACTGATCGCTGAGGGCGCCGCAGCCAGCATCCTGAGTATGCCGGATGCCGACTGGTACAACCCCAAGCAGTCCGACTTTCATAGAGCAAACGCCGATCGCGGTATCGTCGAAGCGCGCACCAAAGTCGACATGGGCTATAGCAACAATGGCGGCCGTGTGTACGGCGGACAATTCATCTGAGGTAATCAACAATGCCTACCGCACTGACGTTGCCGGACATTGAACGCGGCGACACGATTCCGTTCACCTTCAATTTTGATGATGGCGCAGCCGCGCTGGATATGCGCGGCAAGACGCTGATCTTCTCAATGAAGCTGGGCGCCGCCATGGACGATTCGAGCGCTGCCCTGACCAAATCAGTGTTGCACCCGATCAACGCCCCAGACGAGCAGAAGGGGACAATCAGCTTCCAGCTGGAAAAGAGCGAAACCGCGAAGCTGATCCCGTTCGCTGACTACGATTTCTCCGTGCGAATCATGACACCTGGCTCCCCGGAAGATATTGAGACCACCTATTTCAACGGCACTGTGCCGGTAAAGGACTCCTGATGCCTACGATCAACGTCACCGTCGATGCGGGCGGAAATGTCGTCAATGTCGCCATGCCCACTGGTTCGGCACTTCTCGACTCACTTACCGCGCAAGCAACGGCAGCGAAGAATCTCGCGGAAGGTTATGCGGCCGACGCAGGCAATCACGCAGCAACAGCCGAGACTCACAAAAACGCCGCTCAGACAGCTGACACGTCATCTGCCAACAACGCTGCCCTGGCGCTGGCCCGTCAGCAAGCTGCTGAGACGGCCGCAGCTACAGCTACCACGAAGGCGAACGAAGCGGCAAACGACCGCAGCCTGGCACAAAGTGCTGCAACCACGGCCACGCAAAAGGCTCAGGAGGCCACGGACGAGCGAATTCTTGCTGGCCAGGCCGCTGCATCTGCAGCCGATGACGCGCAGGCTACCGCAGCTGACAGAGTGCAGACCGGACAGGATCTCGCGGCAACCACTGCAGCTAAGAACACGGCAGTGGGCGCTGCAGGCACGGCGACAACCCAAGCAGGTGAAGCCGCTGATTCTGCTACCGCTGCAGCAGCGAGCAAGACGCAGACGGAGACCCTGACGGCTCAGGCGCTCGTTCACAAGAATGCCGCTCAGCAAGCTGCATCTGATGCTGAAGGATTCAAAACCGAGGCCGTGAATCAGTTTACTGCTCTCAAGAATCAGATGGTCAGCGAGTCGGAAGCAATCAAGACCGACACCACCACCATCCTGAATCAGACGATCGCCGTGCGCGATGAAGTGGATGTCTTTCTGATGTCCCAAGCATCCGCAATTATCACTCTTCAGAACTACCATGCACAGGAGCTGCTGCCATGAGCACGACTGCCGATACTCTCGCTCAACTGGTCAACAACACAGATCAGATGCTGCAGACAGTCACTCAGGTCAAAGAGACATTTGAGGACTCGAAGAATACTGCAGTGGAGGCTGCTGGCACTGCAACCACCCAGGCTGGCGTTTCCACCACTCAGGCCAATCTGTCCGCGACGGCTCGCGCAGGGTCGGAGTCTGCCCGAGACTCTGCAATCAATAACGCTCAAGCAGCCGCAGCATCTGCCGCCTCAATCTCCGACTACAGCGCCCGCGTGCAGGCTCAGTTGCATACGCTTGGTATCACTAATATCAAAGCGATCGCGTTCAAACGTGCTGAAGGTTGGGAGCGAACCGGCAATCAGTCATATAAGACTGAAACACGCCCGACCGGGCGTTATCTCGGCAGGTATGCAAACGCTGCGGATGCCTGGGCGCAAACTGATACAACTCCCGCAAGTGCTAACGAGGACTGGTACTACAACTCAACTGATACATTCTGGTACAAGCTCAGTGGTGGTAATTCGCACACGCGCATCTATCGTGCAGGGTCCGCTCACATGCCGCTTGAGGCTGCGATTGTAGCGACCGACACCAGGCTTCTAATACTCGACTTGACCGATCCGAACATGCCGCTCTGGATGGAGTTTGTGCGCGCCTCAAGCAATTCGAGTAGAACCTTCATCCAATATGCCATCCCATCCAAGGTGGCTTACAAAGACGGCGTGCTCGCATTGACAACAAGCGATAGCGTTAATCCGGCGTCAATACATCCCGATTATGTTCGCGGGATCAACATTGCGAACTTTAAAGAAGATTCCGCCATCACGTACAAGTTCCGAAATGGATACGGGTCGGCTTTTGCTGGCAGAAAGGTTTGGAGACTTGCCAATCGTAACAGTCCTGCATTCTATGCAGATTCAAGTTCAGACAGCCCAGCGCCATCGATATTTAATTCTTCGAGTAGTGGCCATAACTTTAGTGGTTTGTCTTTCTCGCGCTCAGGGAAACTACTAACCGCAGCGTCGTCAAGGCTGTCTGTAGCGGATGTTAATGCGTTGTCCGCTGTTTCAACATCAACAGGTAGTTTTGTATGTCCGGTTGAGCTGAATGGACGTTTGTATGCTCGTGACAATTCTGCTGTGTCATTTCGAGACTACGGCCCGCTAGATAATTTACAAGCCAATTTCACAAACGTCAGTTCATACACAACTACCGGGTATCCGTATCTTGGTGCTCTGCCAGATTACGCTGTCGCGGGAGACAACTTCATCCTGGGTGCAAGTGGCTCCCGCGTTGAGCACATTTGGCCGAACCCAGCCGATTACCAGTCCAGCCTAATCGCCCGCCGTGGCACAACTTACGCCACGCCCCCGATGAAAAAGCCGGAGGTGATGCTGATTTGTAGCACGGTTGAGGGGGCTGTTTCTGATACTGATTTAATAACAGGGGATGATTCGACTTTTACAACTACAGTTGGGTCGTGGCTAGGAGCAAATGGCGGAATACTATCCGTAGACACAGGAAGATTGAAAGTAACCAATGGGACAGCAGGGAACGGTTGGGGATATTTAACAAAAACCACAGTTGCCGGGGTATGGTACAACCTGTCTTGCGATGTTGAGCTTGGTTCAGGTGGTGCAAATTGGCGAGTTTTTGTTGGCACCTCTAATGGCGCTTCAAACCTGTTCTCTGAGTATGGAACTACAACCAGAAGTGTTTCAGGTGGTTTTTTTGGGACTGGCGGTACAGTTTATATCCAACTACAAGTTGGTCTAAACACGATATCATCCTTTACGTTTTTCGATAATGTTGTTCTGCGGCAAGGCGTCCAAGACCACTCCGGCCTCGACACCCCCGCCACCATCCACGGCACTCTGACAGCTACAGCAGAAGTAGCTGGCGGTGTTGCTGGGTTGAGCGGATACACCGCAGGCAATTATTTGGAAGCACCTAACCCCTGGGATGGTATCGGTACAGGGGATGGCTGGCTGGCATTTGCGTTTAAGTCCGGTGCAGCCAGCGCAAATGAATTTCTGATACATATTAGTTATCACGACGGGACAGAGTACCGGGGCGCTGGTGTTTCAATTTATCTCCGTGGCGATGTGAACGGCATCATAAACGCTACATTCACCTCAGTTGATGGCTTTGCTTCGTCCGCACAAGTGCAAACAGCTTCAGGCTACGAAGACTCTCTTGTACATACGGCCGTTATAAGAAAAACATCAACAGGTTACTTGCTAAGCATTGACGGTGTTGATGTTGGTTCCGTAGCTGTTGGCTCTCACGGCAATCTCGTCTTTAACGCATCCGCAAAAATGTATTTAGGTACCTCTGGCTCATTGACCGGGACAGCCGCAAACCAAAAATTGTGGTTCGCAGGCGCAGGCCAAACACCCCTGGCCGACGAAGAAGTCAGCCTTATGCACACCCACATGCGAAACCTGATCATGGGCAAAGCATCCCTGGACGAGATACCAACATCACTGGCCTATGACCCGATCCGCAAAGCAGTGGAAATGGTAGGTACCACCAAGCGTCAGACACTTCAGGATGGCGCTATCACGGCCAGCGTAGATCACGGCCAAGGCAGCAGCGCAGTGGTATCTGTTGGACCACGATCTGAGATTGGTGTGGGGGGATCAACAGGTATCGAGGTGGCTGTGCCTGAGCGCAATCTGCGCGAGTACCAGGCGCGGCTCACCACTGAGCGGTTCACCGTTACCTACGCTGGCAACGCTTCACGCACGCTATTCCCTGATCCAACTGTCGCGGCTGAAATGGCCGTCACCATCGGTGCCAAGCCAGTGCGCGTGTCCAACGCTGGCAGCGTCCAGACAGTCGGTGCGGCTGAAGATTACACCGTCGCTGATTACGGCCTTGGCCGCAACGTAGTTAAGTTCGCAGTGGCTCCGGGTAGTGGGAATGACATTGTGGTCGAGTTCGAGCGGGAGGTTTACGCATGATTACCTTTGCAGATAGCCATGTTGATTTGATGGGTGATGTCACCTTCAGTCAGAAGCAACTGATCCGACGCTGGGACCAGGAGCTTGGCAAAAAATGGGGGCAGGAGGTGCAGGACAATCTGCGTGACTTTATGCAGATTAAGGCCAGTCTGAACCCTGAGACCTTCCCCAACTATGCCGCGAACGAAACGCTGCTGGCTGAGTTCATTGCCGACAAGCAAGTGTGTTACGAGCGCCGGATTGCTGACGAGGCGAAAAACGCGCTGCTGATCTCAGTCATCGAGTATGAGCAGGCAGTAAGACGCAAAGCGGAGCTCGAGTTGCTGATCAATGGCCGTGAGGCCGTTGAGGAAGTGCCGGAGGAGACCGATCCGGTTACCGGCGAAGTCACGCAAGAGTATGTGCCGGCCATCGAGGCTGTCGAACCGATGGCTCAGACCATCGACCAGGAAGGCGAGACTGTCGATAATCCGGACTACCTGGCTGCTGTTGCTGAGCTGGCTGAGTGCCAGGCGGTGATTGATGGAGCAGGGGCCGAAGTTCTGGCGCACGTGGCGGCGAGAAGCGGTCAGTAAAAATGCCCCCAGTTATCGACGTAAGCACCTTCATCGGAATGGTGCCAGGCCTCGCTGTGCGCAAATTGCCGACAGAGGCGTCTGCGCTTGCCGAGAACATCCGCATCCAGAGCGGTGATCTTGAAGCCTGGTACGGCATGGAAAATGTGGCTGCTACGCTCTCTGGCGGAATTGTTCGTGCGCTTTTCCTGTATGACGGCCAGCATTGGTTCAGCCGGAATGTGCGCGCCAGCTTTGTTGGCTCTCCGGCTGCTCAGGATCCGTATGATCGAGTGTACTTCACTGAGGCTGGCGAATATCCGAAGGTAACGTCAAACCTGATTGCGACCGGCGGTGACCCGAAGCCGGTCGCCTCGTACCGGCTGGGTGTTCCAGCGCCTGAGACGGCTGTGACTGCAGTGGTCAATGCTGATGCCGGTGCAGATCCTGAAAACTTCTCCGATGACGAAACCCGATTCTATGTGATGACCTTTGTTACTGAGTACGGGGAAGAGGGTCCGCCCGGGCCGGTCAGCGCTGCCGTTGAACTGGGATCGCCTTCCACTGAGACAGTCACGCTCACGCTGCCCGGCCTTGCCAGCAACCCATACAACGTCAATCGCAAGCGCGTGTATCGGACTGTGACAACTGGAGCCGGGACCGATTACTTCCTCGTTGGCGAGGTCACGCTGGCTACAACCACGCTCGTTGATTCGTTCGGTGCTGCTGACGGCGATAACCTGCCGGCCGGTATTGGAAAACGACTGGATACCGTCAATTTCGACATGCCAGATGAGGACATGCAGGGGCTGGTGATGGGCATCAATGGCATGGCAGCCGGGTTTTCTGGCAACGAGCTGGCGATCAGTGAGGCGTATCTGCCCCATGCCTGGCCATTGGATTATCGGCGCGCAACTGAGCATGAGATTGTCGGCATCGTTGCGACCTCCACAGGCTTTGTTGTGGGCACGAAAGGTTACCCCTATGTGCTGACCGGCATTGCCCCTGATTCGATGACCAGCGAGAAGCTGGACACGATGCTGGCGTGTGTATCAGGCGCCTCGATGGTCGATATGGGCGAGTATGCCCTGTACGCCTGTCCGAACGGCCTTGTTGCTGCAGGATCTGGCAGAGCTGAGCTGATAACCGACAAGATCATTACCCGGCGCGAATGGTCAGCCTACAGCCCGTCAACTATCCACGCCTACCGCTACCAAGACAAGTACGTTGCTTTCTACGGTGACACGTTGGGCGATGGAAACGGAATTGGCGGTTTTGTGTACGACCCGCGCACCAATACGCTGTTCGATCTGGATTTCTATGCGACTGCTGGGTACAACGACATCGAGAACGATGACCTGTATCTGGTAATTGGTGGACAGCTCAAGCGCTGGGATGCAGACGATGCAAACCCGATTGCCTTCGCCTGGAAGTCAAAGGTGTTCAAGGGCGCTCCGATCTCACTGTCTGCCGCGAAGGTTTACACGGACGCACCAGCGAGCGCAGGGATCAAGATATGGGCCGATGGCCAGCTGATCCTGTCGCATGCAGCGTTGCCGTCTGAGTCTTTCCGCCTGCCGGCCGTGCGTGCCTCTGAGTGGCAGTTTGAAGTAACCGGCACAGCATCAATCCAGCGAGTTTCCCTCGGAACAGCAATGAGTGATTTTGAATGACAGGAGGCAAAAAGGCCTACTATCGATCAATTCCTCGCTCAAAAGATCCTGCCCAATCCCTGCCAGCACTGACTGAAAATATCGAGATCCTGACCGGCTCTCGCGGTGATGGTATGGATAAAGCCGTCACGCGTCGGGAGCTGATTGGAACAGGTGCGTTTAAGTTTCGTCCAGGTAATGCCGGTTCCATTGGCGGTGGAAGCGGATCCCTTGTGCCGGTTCCTGTTACGCCTGATGGAGTCGATTACCCGACCAAGCCAGAGAATGTTCTGGCCACCGGCGGCTTCACCTTCATCATGGTGGAGTGGGATAAGCCGACATTTGCCGGATTCGCGTATGCAGAGGTATGGCGATCACCGGCAAATGACTTTGGGACGGCTGTTCGAGTAGCAACGACCCAGGCAACGATCTACATCGATCCGGTGGAGCTTGAGTCCGAATATTACTACTGGGTGCGATTCGTTAACGTAAACGATGTTGCCGGACCTATTCACGCCACCAGCGGAGTGTTTGCTGAGACCGCCAGAGACATCAACAAGGTTCGTCAGGCTTTGCTCGATGTTATTACCGAGACTCAGCTTGCCAGCAATCTCAAAACAAGAATTGACCTGGTTGACGCCGGCGCAGAAATTACCGGATCAGTAAATGCACGCATTGCTGCCGAAGCTGCCGCCAGAGGTCTTGATATTGATGCGGTCTACTCGGCGATCCTCAGTGAGCAAACGAGCAGGCAGTCCGCCGATTCCGCACTGGCAAACGATATTACACTTGTCATCGCCTCTGTGGATGACAACACTGCGGCAATTCTGACAGAGCAAACTGCCCGGGCTGATGCCGACTCTGCGCTGAGCACCAGCATAACGCTTTTGTCTGCAGAGGTTGATGGCAATGCAGCGGCCATAAGTTCTGAGCAGACAGCTCGGGCGGATGGTGATTCAGCGCTTGCCAGCAGTATTACATCGCTGGCAGCGACCGTTGATAGCAACAGTGCAGCGATAATCTCTGAGCAAACCGCAAGATCCGATGCCGACTCTGCGCTGGCTTCCGACATTTCGAGTCTGACAACCACAGTTAACGGCAACACAGCGAGCATTTCGACGATTCAGTCCTCGGTAGATGGGCTCTCTGTCGAATACATGGTGAAGCTCGATGTAAATGGCTATGTCACTGGTTTCGGGCAGTACAACCAGGGGCCGGGCGCAAGTGGGTTTCTGATCCATACTGATTATTTTGCAGTAGGCCAACCGGGGCAAAGCACAAAATATCCGTTCATCATCGGTACTGTGAATGGCGTGACGACGATTGTCCTGGACGGCGCGACATTCATAGCTGATGCAACAATCACAAATGCCAAGATCGCCAATCTGGCGGTAGATTCGGCCAAAATTGCAGACCTTGCTGTAGGTGCTGCGAAGATCGCGGCCGCGGCTATCACAACCGCGAAGATCGATGACCTGGCCGTTACGGCCGCGAAAATTGCCTTGCTTGCAGTCGGCACTGCGCATATCACAGATGCCGCTATCACCAGCGCAAAAATAGGCGATGCTGAGGTTGGTACTTTGAAAATCGCCAACGAAGCGGTTACCGTCCCGGCTGGCTCATCGATCTACTACGGCGGATTCATACCGGACAGCTGGATCACGATCGACTACGTTGATGTGAACTGGGGGGGCAATCCACCAGCTGCCGTGATGGTATCGGCCTTCTGCAACTACGAGCCTCAATCTGGTGACAGTTTGAGTGTGGCCTTGCGAGTAGCCGTGTCGATCAACGGCGGCGCTGACATAACGGCCGGCGACGTTGGCCTCTCTGCCGTCAATGGATACTCGGTGATTGCCAATACAAGCTGGCGATTCACCGGGCAGAGTGGTAGCTGCCGGTACAAGATTCAGGTATTTGCCAGCACTGGCGGAAAGTACAAGGCTGGTGGGTGCGGTATCACAGTGCTTGGAGTACGCCGATGATTGACGTGGTCTATTACGAGCCGAACGGCAGAATCACTGGCTGTAAAACTATTCAGGCAGGCATGGAAGAGCAAAATTGCCCGGCCGGTAGCAGCTGGTACGTCACCACTGTACCAGTGTGCGCAATCCGCCAGCGAATCATTGTCGGCACAGGAGGCCCGGAGCCATTCGCAAGACCGCCGATGCCGATCACCCATACACCGCTCACGATCACGACCGAGGAAGATGTGACGATTACCGGGATACCAGTCGGCGCCGTGCTTACGCATCCTGATGGTGAGGATGTGATTGACGATGGCGATGTGTCCTGGGGCTCAGCAGTGCCAGGCGTCTTTATTCTGACCATCGAAAAATTCCCCTACCTTGGAGTAAACCTGCGTGTCGAAGTCAATCCGGCATGATCCACGCCCAAAGCTGCCAGAAAAGCAGCGCCAACGGCTGCAGGCTATGGATCACGAGCTTTTGCGTATGTCACCTGATGAGGCGGCGCAGTGGGTGGAGAGTAATGTGAAGACTCTCCCTCAAGTCAAAGCGCTGGTTGTGGATCTGGTCAAAGCAGTGAACGCACTGGCACATGAGGTCCGAAGGCCAAAATGATTCATCCAGTGCTGACGAACATCGATCAGGTTATAGGCCAGATTGGGCCGCAGATCGAAGTGATTGGCGAGCGATCGAGCAGGGCGAATCTGCTGCGCGACATCGTAGATGCCTGCAGAAACAAAAAGGCGTTTCTGTTCACGATCATTGGCGATGACTCGTTCGCTGTACTTCGCCCCATGCCTCAGCGTGTGGTGCAGGTGTGGGTGGCATACAGCCGGGCAGGTAACGCAACAGAACAGTACCTGCCTGCAATCAAGGATCTCTGCCGGAGCGTCGGGGCAACACAAATCGAATTTGAAACAGCGCTGGAGTCAGTCGAACGGCTGATGCCGCGCTTTGGCTGGAAGAAGGCATACACGGTCTGGAGGTTGAAAATCGATGAGACATAATCGCGGGCGTTTTTACAGGCCGATGTACTTCAAAGGCGGGAGTAACCGCATCGAAGAAACGGCGGACCAGAAAGAGTTTGCCCGGATCGCTGCAGAGCGCTGGGGTAACTACCAAGCCACGTTTGTGCCGGCAGAAAACAAGTACATTGAGGAAATGACGGATTATGACAATCCGGCGCGCATGGAAGGCGCGACACGTTCAGCCAGGGCAGCAGTGCAGGACAGTGCAGCAGACGCATGGCAGGAGCGCTCGTCACAAATGACGCGACAGGCGATCGATCCATCATCGGGCCGATTCGGTGCCGCTGTGACTGATCATGCCGCTCGAACGGCCGGCATTGAAACCGATGTGGTCAACCGCACTCAGCAGGCTGTTCAGGATCAACGAGTCCAGGGCATGAAGAATATCGTGGCCATGGGTAACGGTCAGTCAGCTGAAGCCCTACAGGGCATGGGCGATGTTGCCAGCCGAAGCGCCGCTGAGGCGGCAGACTCCGCACTCAGAAAGGAGAATCGGCGCTCATCTACGCACCAGGCCATCGGCACTGTAGCAGGCGCTGGAACCCGCGCCGCCATTGAGTACGGAGGCCGATAACATGCCTTACAACTACCCCTACGACGAGACCGATAGAACCGGCAATTTTACCGGCACTCGCGCCACCGCCTTGCCTGTCCCGCGTCCTGGCAGTGACACCTACGCGCAGGATATGAACGCGTACATTGCCCGACAGCAGTGGGAGGATTACCAGCGACGCTTCCAGCCGGTTGAGCGACAACTGATCGATGAGACGATGGGCAGGGAGCTTCTGGATAAGCGGCTTTCCTCGATATCTGCGATCACTGACACATCGTTTGATTCAGCGCTACGCAATGCCCGTATGACCCGTGAAATGTATGGCGCGGGCCAGACGAATCAGCAGCGCCAGTACGAGGATCGCCGCATGGACCTTGGGCGAAGCACCGCTATCGCTGACGCGAGAAACAGCACGCGAACACACATCCACGATCGCAATATGGACACGCTCGCAGGCGGATCCAGCGCAGTTAATCAGGCTATCAGGGGGTAATCATGTCCTACAGTATTCTGGACTCAGGCAATTTCCAGAAGCGCCAGGCTATCGGTGCTTTTGACCTTCTGGCCGATCAGGAGAGTGTGCGCAACCAGACCAACAGAGCAATCGCCGATGCAGAGGATGCCAGTCGGGATTCTGCCCTGGGTACAACGGCCGGCGCCGCGATCAGCTATGGCGTGAAGAAGGCCGCAACCAACGCGGCAGTGAATGCGGCAATACCGAGCGCTGTTACTGCCACTGGCGGAGCAGTCTCAGGCGCTGCAGGCAATGCAGGCGTGGCCGCCCTTGGGCTGACCCCAGCAGCAAGCACAACAGCGGCTACGGCAGCCACGGGCGCTGCAGGGGCATCAACAGCAGGCAGCACCGGACTGATGGCAGCAATGGGCCCGGCAGGTTGGGCAATGGCAGCCGGACTACTCGCATTTTCATTGTTTTCGTGAGGCACTGACATGGCAGCAGCAGACTTTGTTCAGGGGGCTCTGACGGGCTACCAATTCGTTGATGGTCAGATTCGCCAAAACGAGTACGACAATCAGCGCAGAATGGCGATTCAGACGGAGGATCAGCGCTATCAGGAAGGAAAGGCGCGGCAGTCCCGCCTCGATGCCGAGAATGCGAACGATCGCGCCTTTACCCGGCAGCGGCTTGAAAGCATGGATGCAATTGCGGCAGAGGATCGGCAATTCAATCGCGATCGCTTGCGCAGCCAGGATGCCTTCGCAGCCCAGCAGCAGGCGCTGAACCTTCAGGACCGTGACCGGGCCGAGCGCGAGCGCTTCCGACAAGAGCTGAAGGAAGCTGCCATCTTCGAGGCGCAGCGAGCCATGGCGGGCGGCTCTCCGTTCTCCAAAGAGCGGCATGACCAGCTGGAGCAGGAGGGTATGGGCTGGCTGTCTTTCTACCATGCCGTTGAGCATCCAGAGACCCACGACTCTGCACTCAGACTCCGGCCAATTCTGGAACAACTCGGATCTGGCGACACCAGCGTGGTCAATTCTGAGGAAGCGCTGCAGATCTTCAATGACATTTATGGCGACGAGATCCAGCAGGGCATAGGCGAATTCAATTCAGCGCGGAATGCCCGTGTTGTTGAGAAGCGTATTGCCGGCTTTGAGCCTGGGCCCAATGGCCGCCTTGCTGCCATGATCGAAGTCACCCTGGACAATGGCGAAACCTACATTGCCCCGCGCACTCGAAACGGCAGCACGTCGCCTGATGACCCCGTTGTACTGATCGACCCGGGAACCGCAATGGATGATCTGATGGGCCGGTATCGGCTGGCAGTTGAAGCAGAGGACCGGCGCGAGGACATCGAAAACCAGTACCGAGCAGTTTATGGAGCCCTACCGGGTGAGCAGCGCAAGGAACCCAAACTGGAGAAGGTCACCGACGCATTTGGCAATACATCATTCTTTACGTGGGACGGGGAAAACCTGCGCGCTATTCAGCCTGAAAATGCTGATTCTGGCTCCGCCATTCCTCGCGCAGCGGTTGATGACCTGTTGAGCGATCCATCCCCGGAAGCTGTAGCAGAATTCGATGAGGTCTTTGGCGAGGGATCTGCCCGTGCGTTCATTGATCGCAGCCGAACAGGCGAGCAGCGCTTCCAGTTTGATCGGTCAGGTCTTGATCAGCCAGCACAGCAGCCCCCAGAGCAGCAACCATCCCCGGATCAGCAGGCACGCAGCGACATTCCCGCCGTCAATGCCGAATCCCTGACGCCAGAGCAGATCGACCAGCTGAGGCAGCGAGTTTCTGAGGTATCGGGTGCGCGGGCCGCTGGTCAACGCGTAGGCGAGGATATGCGCTTTGTCATCGATTCCCAGGGCAGGATCGTTAAGGCAACGGCCGAAATGCTCTCAGCCCCAACGCGATACGGTATCCGCCTGATTACTGGCGCAGTCAAAGGCGTTGGTAACTTCCTGTACGGGATCTACGAGGGCGATCAGCAGTAATTGAGGTATTTGGCGAAGCGATTGGTGGCCAGCTGTTCGAGCCGCTTTTCCTCGCTTACCGCGACGCAGGATTGCGACTGGGTATCAGACTCAGGGAATTGTGATCGACATGCCTGGTGAATCAGCTGGGCAGCAGTATCTGAATCTACTCCCCCAATGTTTTTAAGAATGCACTCGTCATAGCTTGCTACGGCCTTTTCTGGGGCGCACCCAGTCGAGAGAGTCACGGCGCTTGCCAGCAAGACGATCACCAGAGTTTTCATAACATAAACCTTTGCAGGTAAAAAAATGGCCAATCGGTTTTCAAAGTACGTCGCGCCCACCGAAAACGAACCGCAGAGCAACAATAACAGATTCGCAAAATATCTGCCCCAACAACAGCCTGTCCGCGAGGAATCGCAAGGCAGGGGTATCACGGGCGTTGCCAAGGATCTCGGTGTGTCAGCTGCAGGTGGTGCGGCCAACGTGGTTAAAGCGGCCGGCGATATCTATGGCGTTGTAACAGGCGACTACGATAACGCGGCTTCCCGCGCTGGGACGGCTGGCCGGGAATACTTCAACGAACGCAAATCGCCGGAACTGCAGGCGCTTGAGCAAGCCAGGCAGGAAAAAATCGAAGCGGCCGAAACCGAGCTTGGCAAAGCAGGTGTTGCCCTTTGGGAAACGATTAAATCACCGTCATTGTGGTCATCATTTCTCGCAGAGCAGGCGCCAATGTTACTTCCCGTTGGTGCGGCCGGTCGCGTCACTGGCGCTGCAGCCGGTCGGGTGGCTGCCAATCAGATAGCTGGCCGCGCAGCCGCCCGAGGCATGAGCGAAGAGGCAACCGAAAGAGCAGTCAACCGTTTCGCCGGCCAGAGCGCGAGCAGAGCAGGTACAGCCGGTGCTGTGGGCACAGGCGCAGCAATGCACGGCTCAGAATCCGGGTCCTCGACATACGATGAGCTTCTGGATCTGCCTGATGAAATCTGGCAAGAAAACGATGATCTCCAGCGCCTGATGGCCGATGGGCTCCCGTTTGAAGATGCCAAAGTCGCGCTGGCTGAGCGCTATTCCCGACAAGCTGCCTTTGGTGCCGGCGCTGTTTCCGTCCTCACAAATATGCTGCCTGGTGCCAGAATTCTCGAAAGCCGACTGGCTGGCAATCGATTGACCGGATCAACTACCGGCAATGTCGTTCGCGGCTTTGTTGGTGAAACCGCTCAGGAAGGCCTGGAGGAAGGCACAGGCACAGTTTCCACGAACCTTGCTGTTGGTAACGTAGACCCTGATCGCGAATGGCAGGAAGGCGTTGGTGAAGCAGTAGGCATGGGCGCGGCCGCTGGTCCGTTTGGCGCTGTTGCAGGTGCTACCAACAGACAGCCGCAGCCCGCTCCCTCGGCTATTCGCGTCCAGAACGAGCCGGACCCAGAACCTTCAGAGGAAGTCGACCCGCAGCCTGACTCTACGAATCCGGACGGCAGCATCGATATGATCACGCCGGCAGAATACGATCCAGCGCCTGACATGATCGAGCCCGCACCGTACCGGCCGCTCCGAGCGGTTATGAATCCGCAAGAGCAAGAGGCTTTCGACCTGTTGGAGCGTGAGCGCCAGGAGCAGATGGAGCGTGATTACGAGGCGGCACTGCAGCAGCGATCAGAGCAAGAGATCACTCGCGCCAATGAGGAAACCGCGAAGCAGGAGATCATTCAGCGCTATACACGCGAGGCCGCACCAACGAATCCAGCTATGGCCAACGCACTGCTTGGCGCCTATATCCGCAACACACCTACCGCGATCGATACCGGCGAGACCGAGATCGAGGCATCAAACAACGAATTCCAGCAGCGCTCGAATCAGGCTGCCGTTCGTCCCGCTCCAAGCACTCCGGACCCGGCCGTCGACCGCACCCCTATGGACCCGCGAATTCAGCGCCTTCAGACAATCCGCAAGGAGTATGAATCAGCCTACGATCGTGGCTCGCTGAACGAGACGCTGGCAGCCGTAGAGAGGGCAAACGCTGAGATCGATGCCTTTGCCAAAGAGTCTTTTGAGGCGGGTACGGCGCCATTCTATCGAAGCACTGCCGGTGATATGTATTTCAGTGTAACGCCGTCAACCCGTCAACCAGGCAAATACCAGATCACCACGTTCAACAATACTGGCGCCCTGGGCGATACGGTCGTCGACTCGCTGGATGAGGTTCACAAGGAAATCAACGGCGCTCACGCTGACCCTGTTCCTGCAGCTGAAGCGGAGCAGATCATGGCGCGTCTGGCCAAAGCAGAGGCTGAGTATCAGCAGCGAAGAGCGGCATTTGAGCAATCACAGCAGGCACCTGCAGCTGAAGCCGCCCCGCAGCCTGCGCGCGCATTAAGCGCCGCTGATCAGGCCGACATTGAACGCAGAGCGGTCGAGGCAGAACGCCAGGCCAAACTCGCAAAACGACGCCGCGTGGATACCGAAAACGACACAATCGTGCGCGCTGCCATTAAACTCGGAGGCATTAAGCCCCAGTGGAAAGAGGATATTACCGGCGACACCAAAGGCAACACGAATGTGCCTGGCGTTGGCTTCCTGTTTACCGATCGCGGCACCAGCATCGATGACATGGCCACCAAACTGCACGAGGCCGGGTATATCCCTGACTCGGAAATGCAGAATCTCGGTGGCGTGCCCTGGCTGAACGAGCGCCTTGGCGATGAACTGGCCGGTCGCGGCAAAACATACTCGCTTTCATCCAGCAAAGCCGTCGACGAGATTCTGGCTGCGCGTGATGAGCAGATGGAAATCGAGCGCGAAATGCTGGCCAGCCAGCGCGAGGCGGAGTATGCTGCAATCGAGGCTGAATACGGTCCAGAAGCAGCTGAACTGGCTCGTCAATATGACGAGGACATGGACAATATCAATGAGGATCTGTCCTCAGAGGCCGATTACTATGAGCAACAACTCCAGCAGCGGGAAGAAACCGCACAAGCCCGGCTCGATGAATCACTCACAGATGCCGAAGCAGCCGCCCGTGATGAGCAGCTACGGCAAGCTGATGACCAAGAAAGTCGACAACCTGCAGAAGCTGGTCGACGTGCGCAAGCAGCGCCTGAACCAGACCAGCTAAACCTCGCTCAGCAAACCGAGTCTGAGCGCGCTCAGGCAGAATCCCAGACAAAAGCCCGCCAACAGGCAGAAGATCAGAAACGCGCTCAGGATCGCGCCAAAGCGGACGCAGACGCCGAGCGCGATGACTTCAGGCTGTCCGGCTCAAGCGCCCCTTCCGATAAAGCAGCGTCCTATGGCCAGAACGATATGTTTACGGCTACGCGGGGCAGTGGAAAACCAGCACCGAAGGCAGGCACAGCCCCGGAGCATTCCGCCAACGATGATTACTTGGCCGGACTGTCACCAGCCGAAATGCGAGAAATGGTCGAGGCATTTGCAGAAGCCGACCCGGTAAACGCTGACCCCGATGTCACCAACGTATTCGCCCACCCGAAAAAAGATGAGATCGTTCGGCTCGCCAACAAAGTTAAGGTCTATAACGAGAAGCATGGCTGGATGACGCTTGAAGAGGCCAAAGAGCGTATCGCGGAATGGAAGGATAATGCGCAGCAGCAAGGCGAGGACAGACTCAATTACGACAAAGTGGTCCTGTCATTCTTTGACCTGACCGGCTCGTGGTCAAAGCCTTGGGAAGAGGCCGGGTATCAGGTTTGGCGCTTCGATATTCAGAACGACCCAGAAATGGGTGATGTAAATAACTTCAGTTCTGAATTTTTTGGTGACTGGTTCGGCGACTTCGATGGCAATGATGTTTACGCAATTCTTGCCGCCTGCCCATGCACTGACTTCGCCGTTTCTGGCGCCAGGCATTTTGCGGCAAAAGACGCGGACGGCCGCACAATCAAGTCCGTCCGCCTGGTGAAACAAACATTGGCTGCGATTGAATACTTCAAGCCAGCTGTCTGGGCGCTTGAGAATCCGGTCGGGCGTATCGAAAAGCTGGGCGGTCTCCCGCCATGGCGCCTGTCATTCGACCCTAACCATCTTGGTCACCCCTATACGAAGAAAACACTACTCTGGGGCCGGTTTAATGGCGACCTGCCGATTGCTCCCGTTGAGCCGACTGAAGGCTCGAAAATGCACCAGAAGTACGGCGGCAGCTCAATGCGGACCAAGAACGCCAGAAGCGAGACTCCAGAAGGTTTCGCGTATGCGTTTTTCCAAGCAAATAATGCCGTAGATAACCCGGTGCTGGCCGTTCACGGGAAGTACGATCGACTCGATAAATCAGCCATCGAAGGGGCTTTGAATGCAGGCCTGACACCAAAACAGATCGATGAGCTGGTTGAAGATTACTACTACATGGATCTCGATGATGACGCCGCGAATCAGGCGTTGCGTGATGCGGCAAAAGATCCAGTCTCTAAGGCCGCAGCAGAAGTCGATACCGATCCGACTGAGGCTCAGAAAGAAGCTGGCAACTATCGTAAAGGGCACGTCAGCATCCAGGGGCTCAATATCAGCATCGAGAATCCACGAGGCTCTACCCGATCGGGCACCGATGCCAACGGCAAACGCTGGGAAAATACCATGGCTCACCATTATGGTTACCTGAAGCGCACCGAAGGCGCCGATGGTGAGCAGGTGGACGTGTTCATCGGCGAAACCCCAGATAGCGACAAGGTATTCATCATCGACCAGATCAATCCTGACAACACGTTCGATGAACACAAGGTCATGATTGGTTTTGAGTCGCAGGCGGATGCTGTTGCCGGGTACAAGTCCAACTACGGCCGAGGCTGGAAGGTGGGCCCAGTGTCCGCAATCACCATGGCTGAATTCAAAGCCTGGCTCGCAGATGGTAACAACGCGAAGCCATTCAGCAACAAGGTGATCGCTAAGAATAAGCGGCCGGAAAAGCCGAAGAAAGCACCCCAGCCAGCGGCCTCACAAGAGGCCGTTTCTGTTTCTGGCCAGCAGAAAATTGAGGATCTTGGTGAAAAAATAGGTGGTGCCCGCAAAGACGTTTCTATCCCGAAAAAGCCAGGCCGCACCCAGAAATCAGCCAGCAAAGGCTGGAGAGGACGTTACCGTATCAGCGAGATCGTCGCCGGCAACAATACTGGCAAGTTCGCCGTGTTCAAAAAAGCAGGCAAGGGCCCGAATCGTCCAGTGGGAGGCTGGAATACTGTTTTTGACACTCAGCAGGAAGCCGAGGATATGTTGCCGGTGCTGGTGGTTGGCGAAAAACACTGGGCAATGCCTGCCAGAGACAATGATGGAAATCAGGTGTACGAAATCTGGCGTCGTATCGGCAACAACAAGCGTGTGAAGGTGGTTGATCAGCAATTCCCCGACCGTATGGCTGCTATGACCTATATGGCGGCCAATGCAGAGCAGATAATCGAAACCAATACCACATTTGGTGAAGCGGATTTGCCTAAGCCAGACAACCTTAAGCGTGTCGGTGCGCAGCGTCGGCAAGGCAATGTCGACGGTCAAGACTTCATGGATACCTTTGGCCTGCGTGGAGTCGAGTTCGGAAACTGGAACAACCAGGATGAACGCCAGCTGGTTATGAATGAGGCCTATGATGGACTTCTCGACCTTGCCGAAGTGCTTGGCGTTCCGGCAAAGGCAATCGGCCTGAATGGTGATCTTGCGCTGGCTTTCGGTGCGCGTGGACAAGGGCTCAGCAGCGCACGCGCCCACTACGAGCGTGACAAGGCGGTAATCAACCTGACAAAGATGCAGGGAGCTGGAGCGCTTGCTCACGAATGGTTCCATGGCCTTGATCATTATTTTGCCCGACAGGATGGAAAAGCATCATCCGAATGGGCGATTGATAGTGATGGTACGAGAACACTTAACGCCAGACTAAAATCCGATGGCGATTTTGTAAGTCATGGATTTAAGCGAAGCGGCTCAGGCGTCCGCCCGGAACTGCGTGAAGCCTATGAAAAATTGATCCGGACGATGTTCTCGAAGGCTGAAAACTACGTCAAGGATACCCAGAGAGCTGACGATTTTGTCGCTCGCACCCGAGAGGATCTGGCCGAACAGCTCGACCGTCTGCGCGCCGATCTATCAGAGCAAAAGGATCCAAAATACTGGAAGCGCAAGAATAAGCCAGCCAGCGCGGAACAGCTCGCGGAATTCGACACGATCGCCAAGAAGTTCCTCGCCGGAGAAATGTTAGAGACCGAAACGAGGCAGAACACCAACAGCCGATCAAAGTGGTCTTTCCGATGGTCAAACGATGCGCTTGATAAGATCAGTGAAATCTACAAGGACGTGCGCGGCTCCACTGGATTCGACAAGACCAAGCAAAACGGTGTGCTGGATAGTCTGCGCCGATATATGGGCCGCTATTCAGAGAGACTGAGAATGCTGGCCGACGCGCAGAAAAATCCGGAAGGCGTGAAAAGCGTCCCTACTGACTTCGCCATGAGTGCCAGAGAGCTTGACCAGGGCAGGGGCGAGGACTACTGGACAACGCCACACGAAATGGCTGCCAGAGCGTTTCAGGGTTATGTCGAGGACAAGATCGCTGAGCAGGGCGGACGCAGCCCGTTCCTCAACTATGCGCCGGAAAACGCCGCGATCGAAACCCCGTGGGGCTGGAAACCACCATATCCACGCGGAGATGAGCGAAAGGCGATTAACAAGGAATTCGACAACTTTGTGAGTGAGCTTCGCACTCGCGAGACGGAATCTGGTATCGCGCTTTTTAGTCGGAACCCGGTTGGCGCCTCAATGTCAGCCGCTAATGCTAAATCTCTCGTGTCCGCCATTGCCAGCCGCTTCCAGAACGCCCCTGACGTGATTGTCGTCCAGTCCATAGATGATCAACGCATACCAGAAGCAGTACGCCTCGAAGATGCTAGGCAACGATCCCGAGGCGCTGTAGGCAGTCCTGGTGGAGCTTACCACCAAGGGAAGGCTTACATCATCCTGGATGGTGTCTCGAAGCTCGATGGCGAGACGGATGCTCAGGCACTGTTTCGCGTGTTCGCTCATGAAGTTCTTGGGCATGCAGGGCTACGCGGCCTGTTCCAGGAGGATTTAAAAAAGGTTCTCAATCTGGTCGCTGTTAAGCGCAGCGATGATATGAAGCGAATATCTAAGCAGTATGGACTTGACCGGAAAAATCAGAAGGACAGGATGATCGCTGCTGAAGAGGTATTGGCTGAAATAGCCCAAACCAATCCTACGAACGATCTGGTGACCCAGGCTATTGAAGCCATCCGCCAGGCGCTTCGCAAACTGTTTTCGTTGCTACCGCGCAGCGTTCAGGATTCTCTTGGTAACAATGCGTTTGCCGATTGGATCACCGGCATGAGTGATGCCGAGATTATCAATCGATTTATTGTCCCCGCGCGTGAGTATATCCGTGGTGGCCAGGCGGACCCGGCCGGCGACGCAGTCCCTGCATTCCAGCGCGCATACCATGGCACTCCGTATCGATTCGATCGATTCAGCATTGACGCCATTGGAACCGGAGAAGGGGCACAGGCCTACGGATGGGGGCTGTATTTTGCTGGTAAGCGCGAGGTAGCAGAGTATTACCGGGATATGGTTGTTGGCAACAACGACGACCTTTTCGACAATTACGATCAGCTGCCGGCTGACGCAAGAGCGATCTATGACGAGTATTCGGAACGCCTGGAAGATGACCCGGACCTGGCCAACGAATTCCGCGAAAAAATGGAGGAAGTCGGGTACACATTTGATACCGATATGTACGGCGATCCGGTCGGCCTGCGAAAAATAGGCGAGGGGAACATCTATGAGTCCAGCATCCCTGAAGATTCCGACTTATTGGACTGGGACTTGCCGCTTACAAAACAACCTGACAGCGTGAAGGGAAAGCTGCAAGGTGTTCCCGGCGTTTCAAGCACCGATACGGGGCGGGATATTTACGAGGCGATTCGAGCAGGGTACATGGGCATGCAGCACCGAGGTGAAAAGCAGGCCTCCATGTACCTCAACTCTTTAGGTATCCCGGGGCTGAGGTATTTGGACGGCAACAGTCGGTTTTCTGCCGGCGGCGAGATAATCGCCATTTGGCAGGGGGACCAGAAAAACATCGCGGATAAACCAACAGGCAAATGGTTCGCAAGAGTTCGGCGCGATTCTGACGGATCCAAGACCAGTATGCCTCTCGCATCAAAAGCTGAGGCGCAGGCATGGGCCGATAATGAAATCAATGGTGGAAGCTATAACTACGTCATTTGGGACGAAAGCCGGGTAACAGTTGAAGCTGTGAACGATGAGCTTCTGCAGGCTGAGGCCGCCGCTTCTGATGACACTGCTGCCTTCAGTCGCGCCGCCACCATGGACCTGCCCAGGGCTGAGCGCCAGTCTGAGTGGGCCCAAGAGAATCGCCGGCTGCGCGAACAGGACACAGCGCTATGGCAGAAAGCCAAGACCCTGCTGCGCAAATACTTTGCCCCAGGCGGGCTGCTTCCTGAGTCAGTATTCAACGAGAAAATCGCGCGGGACGGTAAGCTGGGTGTGGTCGAAATTACGGTTCAGGATCTGGTGCGTTCACTCGAAGATGCCATCCAGAAGGACTACGGGCTGAAGGCCAACCGGATGACCGAAAACCAGATGCGCAAGATATCTGACGCGCTGGCCGGCAAGGTTACCGATCAGATCCGCGACAACACGCGTACAGCGATCGTTGCGATGCGTCAGTACATGGATCACTTGTCAGGCCAGTATGCTCAAATGCTCTGGCAGCAGGTTCAGGACATGCAGGCCCAAGGCGTGAACGATGACGTGTTGGCTGCCAAGGTGGACTTGTTGAATACGATCCTGACTAATCAGGGCGAGTATGTTCATCGTTCATATCAGGTATTTGACGACCCCGACTGGTACAAGAATGTCGATGAATCAGTGGTCGACAATGCCCGCCAGTATCTGATTCGACGCTATCAGGAGGCCAACCCTGGCGCCCGGCGATCTGACGCTCAGGCGCGAGCTGAGGTTATTCTCAGCGACATTCTGAAGAACGATACCGCGTATGACTCCATGGAGTCGTTCATCAAGGAATCGAAGCTGGGTGCCAAGGATCTGAGCATCCTCAAGCGACGCAAGGATATAGCGCCTGAGATCCGGGCACTGATGGGCGAGTATATCGACCCGCGCATCAACTTCGCCAAGTCTGCTACGAAAATGGGCCGGCTGATCTTCAATCAGAAGTTTCTGGATAAGGTGCGCGAGCAGGGCATGGGTGTATTCCTGTTTGACGAGGCAACCCGGCCGCCAGGCACCGAGCAAATCGCTGCAGACGGATCTGAGGTATATGCGCCTCTGAATGGGCTCTACACGTACAAAGAAGTCGCTCAGGCAATGAAGGACGCGCTTGGACGTGAGCAAATGTCTGGATGGTACAAGGCAATTGTTCAGGTCAACGGCTTGATCAAGGGCGGTAAAACCATCCTGTCACCCACGACGTCGGCGCGCAACTTCCAGTCGGCCATGTTTTTCTCGATCGCCAATGGTCACTTTGATCTGACGCAGGCGAAAAAGTCGATGTCGCTCATCAAGAAGTTCGACAACAAGCAGAAGCTGGCCTACGTCCAGAAAATGAAGGATCTGGGGGTTATCTACGACGCACCCTATGCGGAAGAGATGATGGATCTGCTGCAGGAGAGCCAGGCCGATCAATTTTTCAGCAACAACAAAACCGCAGAGGCTATCAGGGCATCATGGGACTTTGCCCGGGATGTGTATTCATTCGGTGACGACTTCTGGAAGATTATTGGCTTTGAAAACGAAAAGGCTCTGCTGCTCAAACATACGGACATGACCGTAGAGCAGGCTGAGAAGGCCGCTGCTGATCGAATCCGGAACACCTACCCAACATACTCGATGGTCGGCAAAGCGATCCAGTGGCTGCGACGCTTCCCGCTGGTGGGCACGTTCGTCAGCTTCCCTGCTGAGATCATCCGCACGACGTTCAATATGGCCAAAACAGTCCGTCAGGACTGGAATACGCCGGGCATGAGGCCGATCGCTGCGCGCCGGGCATTGGGCATGAGTATGGTGGCTGGGTTTGCCTACGCTGCGCAGGAAATTGCCAAGGCAATGTTAGACATTGATGATGAGGACGAAGAGGCCATTCGTATTCAGGCGGCACCGTGGCAGAAAAACTCGAACCTGGTGATTACCGGCCGTGATGAGGATGGAAACTTGCGCTATGTCGACATCAGCTTCCTGGATCCGTACAACTACTTCAAGCGGCCAATCACAGCCATGATGCGTGATCAGCCTTTTGATGATGCGATCGTGTCAGCTGCTGCCGATATGCTGTCACCGTTCCTTGGGACGGATATTGCAGCTGGCGCACTGATGGAGATTTATGCCAACAAGACTGCGACAGGTGGGCAGGTATTCAAGGTCCATGACAGCGTGGATCAACAGCTGCTCGATATAGCTGACCACCTGAGAAAAGCAGTGCAGCCCGGCATTGCCTCAAACCTTGAGCGGACGTGGAAAGCCATGAGGGAAGAGCGCACGGCTGGCGGCAAAAAGTATGATCTGGTCGACGAGGGGCTGGGATGGATTGGCTGGCGCGTGTCCACCCTGGATCCTCGAACCTCACTGTACTATCGCTCATTCGATTTCAGTGATGCCAAGGCTGATGCAACCAGAACGCTCTCTGAAGTGCTGAACGATCCCAACCAGGTAAGCGATCGCCAGATTGTCTCTGCCTACGAGCGATCCATGCGCATGCGCTCAGAAGCGTACCGAGACATGATAACCATGATCAACAGCTCGCGCCGAAGTGGGCTCAGCGACCAAGAGATTGCACAGGTACTGCGATCCAGCAATGTGTCCCAGGCCGATGCCAGAGCGCTGATGAGCAGCCAGATACCGCCATGGCGTCCGACACGTCAATCTGAAATGGGTGCTGTCAGAAGGGCAGAGGCGTTGATGGGACGTGAAAAGGCGATGGAGATCAGGGACCGATACCGGCGCGCGATTACGATTTCGGCTGATTGATTGGCAAGTCCCGCAAAATTCCCCACACAAACTCTTGCGGGAGTTTTGCGGGAGGTTGTAGTGCATACAGGTTCATTGTGGTGCAAAAACAGGCAACGGGCGCACTCAAAATGATTTACAAAACAATTACTTAACAACTAGCTCCATGACTACGAATCAGGTGGTCGCATGTTCGAATCATGCCGGGTGCGCCATATTGAAATAAAAAGGGGACGTAGCCTTTGGCTACGTCCCCTTTTTACTTTCACTTCTGCCGTATCCTGGCTACGAGAGAACTGCCCATGTTCGACAAAACGCACCGCGTTTTGGACGCCCGCCAGGGCGCCCCGCAGGGGTGAGTAATCCGCTACAGCGGATTACGAATCAATCATGCCGCCTCCATCTCACGCAGCGCTCAAATGTGATTCATCGCACAAATCCCTCTATTAGCCATATGTCTAATTGTCACAACCGTTTGAATCTGCACATATTCGGCAATTGCTCTAAACCTCAGCGGCATCTAATAAGCAAGTGGGCAATATATTCGACTACACCCGTAGGGCGGTAGCGTGCCTAGTTCTTAGGAAATAGTGCGCATGTGAACCTAACCGATAGCACAGGCGCAGGCTGAATTGCGGAAAGAGTAACGGGTCCGAGAAATAGTTTTGTCGACTAGGAGGGTTAGGACGGCAAATTAAGAAAGGATCGTATTGAGATAGTGTGCAGTGACTTTGAGATTCTGAGCGTGCGCACAATACAGCTACAGGTCGGCAGAGGCAGCGAGTTTTATACAGTAAGATACTGAGCTAACGGTGAACATGGGGGAGTATTGTGCTTGTCTATGCAAATGAAATTGAGCTGATTGGGGACAATCCAGCCCTTCAAGTGCTCCGAGGTATATCAGGCTGGTTATCTGAAAAATTGGATGAACGTGTAGTCATTCGAGACATAACAACACCCGGAGAACGTACAGGCGGAACCCCGAGAGCTTACTTGAGGACGGATAGAGCAATTGCAGATACCTTCCGGCTGTATTCGTGGGTGCTTAAGCATTCTGACCCGAACGTCACAGGCAGGCAGTGGGTTACGGAACTTGGACTAAAAGACGAAAATGGTGGTCCAGCCCATTTCTCGTGCGTCGTTTATACGGAAGAGCAAAGCATTCTCGTATCTGACCCCGTTCAGGCGAGCCGACCTCGCGTTATAAAGTTCATTTTTGCGAACGTGCAAGATGAACCAAACGTTCAGTTCTCACCTGGCAGCATCGGATCGGCCGTTAAGTGGGTGGGGGACGGCTTAGACTCGTACCGTGGCCTCTTGGCGGACATTAACAATTCATCGCGTAATTACCCTCTGGTACTTGTTAGCCCCGACAATGATGGTAGTTACACGGTTGATCCGCAAAGGCTGCAAAACATGTTGTTTGGTTTGGCACAGGTTGTTGGTGCCTCCAAAGACTTCAACAGCTACGACATGGCGGAGGTCCTTGGTCGCGAGTATTCTGCGTGGTCTGGTGCGGTCAATATCATTCGCGTGCCTCACAGAGATGGCAGGATTTTTACGCACAGGATCCTACCCAGAGACATTCCCGCCGAGATTGATACTCCACATAAAAAAGAGTGCTTAATCTTGGGGCGTGTCAGCCACAACACCAACATCCCAAGACAACGAAACCGAATAAGGCCCGAGGGCGTTAGAAATCTTTCGGCTAAATTGAGGCTGGAAAGACGGATCGCCGACTTGGCTGAAAAGCCAGATGATACGTTACGAGATGAGCTCGGGATGGTCTACGATGAATTATCCCAACTCAGCGCTGACCTCGATCATGCACAGCAACAAAAAGAGAGCTTGGAGTTCACGTTGCTGGAAAGTGAGGAGAAAGTTCAAGATCTCGAAAAACAAATCAAGCAAAGCGCATACATCAACAGCCAGAGAAGCGAAATCACTGTAGACTTGCCTAAAGATGAGGAAACTGTCAGAGACTTAATCAAGGTCGCGGGGGACTCGAAAGGCCCAAGCCCTGAAGAGTGTTTGAACTTACTTGCAAAAGTGTACCCAAAGCGTCTCGTAGTTCTGCCTTCAGCCGTGGAAAGCGCCAGGGAGGTCAGTTCGTTTGCTCAAAATCGGCGGCTCTTAGACATGTTGAACCGTCTAGTAACAGAATACCTACCCGCCTATCTCAAAGGCGGAGACACTGACGCTCGTGCGACGTTTACTAATAATGAATTTTCCGCGAGAGAATCTGATACTGTTGCCAACAACAAACAATATTTGGGCTATCGAAAGTTTGATGTTGATGGGCGGGAAGTCGAAATGCTTAAGCATCTAAAGGTCGGCGTTGCGGATGATCCAAAATCGACGATTCGCGTGCATTTTGAGATTGATCAAGCATCAGAGCGTGTATTGATAGGTCACTGCGGTAAACACCTTCCGCTGCCCGGTAGGTAAGCGAGGTGAAGCTGCCGCCCAACAAATCGCTGTAGTGGGCATCTGACTGGTTACCCATTTTCGCTACTGCAAAAACGGGTGACGCCTCGAATGCCTCTGAGCTCAGGCGTTAAATTACTTATGGAAAAAGTAGCGATATTTTTAAGAAAGTCTGAGGCCGAGAATCGATTTCGCCAGGTTATACTCGGTAGCTTCAATGTTCATGACTTCTCTGAGATTATGATTTGCAGCGGTTTCTTTCAGGAGCGCGGTAAATATTATGCGTCTGACTGTTTCAAATCAGCTGCGCCTCTACTTGTATGTCACAGAAAGGTTTCGGTGGTAGGTGTCTACAACGGCATATGGAAAGGTGATTTCGACAGATTCTCCAGTGAGATCGGTCAGATTAAATGTCCATGCGGAGTGTCAATGCATGTGGCTAAGCGAAGGATCAAACGATACCACTGGCATGCAAAAATTTTTATAGCATCGGATGACGATGGACCGCAGCTGGGTGTTATTGGGAGCAGCAATATAACCAGTAGGGCTTTTGGTATTACAAAATCATGGAATTTTGAAGCTGACGCAATACTGTGGAACTCTGCTAACCCCGCAGCCGACGCGGTGATGGGGGAGATATTCGAATCTGTCACTGACAACAACGCTAGCAGCGTGATTGTTAGTAACTATGCGATAGAGGATAAAGTAAATCAAGGGTTTAGCTTGCGGAAGCGGCTTCAAGATTTGGTTGCTGAAATTGAAGAGATGTCAGAAATAGTCGAATAAAATATAAGAAGTGCAGGCAAGGGACACTCCTGACGTCGCGTGCCTGCTACAAGCGTTATGCTGATTGGAGCAGGAGGTATCAATAGGTGATTACCGAAATACACATGGATGCAGTGGCTAGCTTTAAGCAAGCTACGTCACTCGTCACTGATAAGAAAATAAATCTTATCTACGGCCTCAACGGAACCGGTAAATCGACAATCTCTAATTTCCTTTATGAGCCCGATAATTCCGCGTACAGCTTGTGTAAAAAGGTCCTTGCATCATCGGTTCCAGTTCTCGTCTACAACCAAAGTTTTATACGAGATAACTTCTATGTCGCAGATAGTTTGAAAGGCATCTTCAGCCTTTCGAAAGTAAACAAGGAGGCTGAACAAAAGATAGCCGAAGCGACAAAGAAGCAAGAGAAGTTTGAGCTAGATCTACAAGAGAAGCGCAATGAAAAGGAATCGGCAATACAGGCATTTTCCCAACAAAAACATCAGGCCATAGAAAACGTCTGGAGCATCAAGCAGACGTATGCTGGCGGTGATCGCGTTCTTGAGTATTGTCTCGAGGGCCTAAAGGGTCAGAAAGATAAACTTTTTGCTTATCTCCAGGGCATCTCGAAGCCAGCCAGCGAACCCAAAAAAGACGTTCAATCAATCCGACAGGAAGTAGAAGCGCTCAAAGGTGATGATGCTCAGCTCCAACAGCGCCTGCCAACGCTGTCTTTCGGAGCTCACAGTGTCGAATCAGATCCAGTGTTCGGAAAATCCATCCTTGGGAATACCGATAGTGAAGTTGCGGCTCTAATTGAGAATTTGGGGAATTCGGACTGGGTGAAGCAAGGCCTTTCATACTTGCCGGAGAGCGAAGGTGATTCAAACGCGCTATGCCCCTTCTGCCAAGAAGCAACGATCTCGGAGAAATTTATCGACAGCGTAAGGTCGTACTTTGATGTGACCTACGAGCAGCAGTTAGACGAGCTTGCGCAACTTCTAAAGGTGTACCGAGCCGCCTTTGAATCGTTACCGAAACTGATTTCCTTTACTGACCATCTATTTGTAAAAAAGAGAAAGGACTCCATTGGCAACAAATATCAGCTACTTATGGACGCGCTCCAGCGTAATATCGGCAGGATTGAAGGAAAGTTAAAGAGTCCAAAGGTTCCGGCTACGTTGTCAGACACGACTGGGTTGATCGCCGATTTCAACTCAATAATCCATCAGATCAACTCGGAAGTCGATGAGTACAACGACAAGCTAAAGAATCGTGAATCTGCGCTCGAAAATCTACGCAACGAATTTTGGCAACTAATGCGGTGGCAGTATGACCAAACAATAGCTCGGTTTGATGCCGACCGACATGCTGCTAGTCATCAATTGAATGGCTTAGATGTAGAGATAGGTAATATTAATGCTGAGCTGTCTAGGGCCAGGAGAGAAATTGCGGAGGCACAAAAGCAGACTGTTAATATTGACCACGCAGTCACTGCTATCAATGCAGGTCTTATTGACCTCGGTATAGTTGATTTCAGCTTGCAGAAGCATTCCGACAACCTTTATCGTGTGGTGCGGGCAGGTGATTCCAAAGACGCATTTCAATCGCTAAGTGAGGGAGAGAAGATGATTATCAGCTTCTTGTACTTCTGCGAACTGTGTAAGGGTAATGCTAGTGCAGAAGACACTCACGCTCAGCGCATAGTTGTGATAGATGATCCAATTTCGAGCCTTTCTCACGTATTCATCTTCAACGTCGGGCAACTCATTCGCTCGGTGTTCTTCAAGGGGGATCGATTCAGTCAGGTCATTGTACTGACCCATAGTCTCTACTTCTTCTACGAGATGACAGATCCGAATCACGACCGCCGTGAGAAAACACAGAAATTGTTTAGGCTTTCAAAGCCATCCTCTGGAAGCGTCATCCAAGAGATGGAGTACGAGGAAATTCAGAACGACTACCAAGCATACTGGTCCGTTGTTAATGACCAGTCTCAACCGGCGGCACTTATAGCAAACTGTATGCGCAACATAGTCGAATATTTTTTCAGTTTTGTTCGTAAGAAAGACCTTAATAATGTTTTCCAGATGCCGGAATTGAAAGATGCAAAATACCAAGCCTTTTGCCGATATATCAATCGGGAATCACATTCACTTGGCCAGAACATCATAGATATGAAGGAGTTCAACTTTGACGTCTTCCGGGAGGGATTAAGGTTGGTTTTCGAGAAAACTGGTTACCCGGAACACTACAAAGCCATGTCTAAATGCAAGTAAACGAACATAAGAAACGCCCGCATGGCTACATTTTTACGCCGCTTTGCGGCCCGTATCCGGTATGTGAGCCGGGCGTAGTGCGCTTAGATGCACTTAGTGAGAAATAATGGAACTTCTATCAATAACAGAGATTTGGAGATGGTTGCGGTGGCTCCCACCGTTTGTCCTCCGCCGCATATTCAATAAGACGCGACTTGCGGATATCGTATTACTCGATGTACGCGCTAGACACAGATCAGTCTTGGTCAATCTGTCTGGCCCACCATCGTATGAAATCTACTTTCAAGTGATAAATATGAGCCCGTTCGAAGTGGAGTTGGATAGAGCAGAGTTTGATTTTCAGGTCAATGGCGCTCGAATAAGGTCGCAGTACATCAAGAAAGTCCGCTATAAAGCTGGTGAGATGGGGCTGTTGTACATAAATGGCGAGATTTCGGAGGCTAATGCCAACCATATAGCGAAGTATGCAAACGATGGAAGAGAGTCAATAACAGTCCACTGCGAATTCAATTGTCGCCTTCATAGCTTTACTAAAACGCTGCTAACGTTAGAAGGATTACACGTTGAGTATATCAACCGGGATTGGAGGAAATCGCAGCTTGTGGATCGAAAATAGCAAACCGAACATAAAGTCTAAGAGCATGTTGTCATGCCGATTGCAAGGATCGCAGGAGCCACACAGTACACCTTGTCGCTAGATCATAGACGTTATGTGGAGTCGCAGCAATGTTCTTTTATGTAGATGAAAGCGGGCACACCGGAACAAATCTGTTCGACGAAAACCAGCCGATGCTCTACTATGGTGTTCTGTCTGCCAATACCAATTTGGACCTTATTGCAGCATCAGAAGTCCAGAAAGCGAGAAAAGCGCTTGGTGTTGATCGCCTGCATGCCAGCGAACTTGGGATGGGCGGGCTAGTAGAAATCGTTGGAAACCTTATAAAGCTGCAAAAGAGATATCGTCCAATAGTTGATATTTATCGAGTAGCAAAGCCAGATCACGCGATCATCTCCTTCTTTGATCAAGTGTTCGATCAAGGGATGAACCCAGCCATGACTTGGACCGGCTACTGGACGCCTCTTCGCTACTTTCTGCTGCTAAAAGTTGCTTCCCTGTTCGATGAGGATATTGCAAAACGTGCCTGGCAAGCAAGAATCGATATCAATGACGCTACTGCGGAAGCAGAATTAGTTTATGTTTGTCAGGCGCTTGAGTCTCGAGTTCTACAAATACCAGACCTGCGCTCACGGGAAATAATCGGCGATGCTTTGCGTTGGGCGATCCTTCATCCCAATGAGATCTACTACAACTGCAAGTCTAAGAAAGACGTATTGACGATCACACCCAACGTAATCGGGTTTCAGACTGTTATGCACGGCATCGCGAGACGTCTTAGGGCACCGAAGGCTTTCGCTAGTATTACAGTAGATCAGCAATCACAGTTCAATAAGGCACAAAAAAATCTTGCGGAATTCTATGCGACCACTAGGGAAATTCCTTGGGAGTCAGGACCGGGTATGCCTAAGATGGATCTGCGTAACATCCCAGAAGCTCCGATCACTTTCAGCTCAAGCAAAGAGTCCGTAGGTCTGGAACTTGTGGACTTATATCTCTGGATATTTAAACGAATGATGGAGGGGCAGGATATTCCTCCTGAGCTATATCCACTAGTTAAGGCTCAACTCTACCGTGCAGTTTCGGATGAAGTGTCGCTTGGGGCTATATCAAATCGGTGGTCACGGTGGTTTGATCAACTCTCTGAGCCAACGGAAAATCAGATCGTAGTGGCAAAGAAAATTATTCAAAAGGATGAAGCGAGGAGAAAAGATGCAATGGGGCGCGCTTAATAACCAGTCCTCGAGCGACAAGAACATGTCGTCTCTTTTGCAGACTGCGCAAAAGCCATGCCAATATACTTTCACGCCGGAATATGGGCGCTAGAGTTAGATAGTATGAGCAGCAAGCCAATTACAATTGCACTTATACCGAACCTTGGGTTTAGGGCGTCGTTTGCTATATTTGCGACGACATTTGGGCTGCTATGGCTGGTTGTAGAGCCGCTTGGCTTCTTTGGTCTGCTTCCAAATATTTCTGGTTCTCTTGCATGGCTAGCCTATTTGAGCTTGATTGGCATTTCAATTGCCAGCGTCTCAATTGCCCACGTTCTTTTTCGCCACGGCGGACAAGCAAAATTGACGTTCATAACTTTCACTGTCGCCTCATCAAGCGATGGCGCTAGTCACTTAGTCCGAGCTCCCCTCAATATGCAGCTCCGTGACTTCGTTTACGAGTTCATTAATTACTTATCTAATGGGCCAGCTAAAGAACGCATCCGACAGCTTAGAACGAATTTCGAGCCTATATTGCAAGTCGAGAAAGAAGGTGGTTTTATTGACTTAGACCAAAATCAAACTTTGTCCCAGGCCGGGGTTAAAGACGGCAACCTATGTCAAATACGAGGCAAACCTTTGCCGGAGAGGAAGCCAATGTTTAGCCGAGCCCCCCGCCAGTGAATCCTAGCGAGCCGAAGCAGTTCGCGCCTGACGGCGTTGGACGCGCCAACTCGCGTCGCTGCTGTGGTCGTTAGCCCGGAAGTGAACCATATGGAGCTCCCGGGAACGTATACATATGAACTTTGGCATCTTCATAACTAAGAGGTTTAAATTGATCTCAGGTGGCACTTGTTTGTGAAGTATGTGGCTATTTGAAGAGACGGCTTGATAATTTTTCCAACAAGTAGGCTCCAGGAATGTAGCTCTGCCTCCAGTGACTTAGGAAGACAGTAGTTCAGATTGAGACGTCTGCGAGTTATTGTCAAATCTGGTGTATGCCCATCAGGCAGCGTTCCTGACTGATNGATCCTTTACCACTTCTCCATCTTGGAACTCGACATTGTTGATGACCAGCTCCAGCATGTTAAATCCTTTGATTCGCTTCCAGCGATTTTGGGCGCTTTGCAGCAATTTGAAGACCATGGCCAGTGTGGTGTCACGCGATCCACAGTTGCGTGTCTTCTTCGTTCTCAGGCGCACCGTGGCAAAGGTCGACTCAATCGGATTGGTCGTTCGAAGGTGCACCCAGTGAGCAGCCGGATAGTCATAAAACGCCAGCAACTCTTGCCGATCTTTGGCCAGACACTCCATGGCCTTCGGGTACTTATCCTGAAAGCGGACCAGGGCGGTGTCAAACGCCTTGTGAGCCTGTTCTCGTGTCTCTGCCTGCCATATCTGGTGCAGCGCCGCCTTGACCTTGGGCTGCATGGCTTTGGGCAACTTATTGAGCACGTTGGCCGTCTTATGCACCCAGCAGCGCTGCTGCCGGGTTTGAGGAAATACCTTGTGCAATGCCTTCCAAAAGCCCAGTGCCCCATCGCCAATGGCCAGCTTCGGTACAGTGCTCAGCCCGCGTTGTTGCAGCCCGCGCAGCACCTCCAGCCAGCTGGCTTCAGACTCGCGGTAGCCGTCCTCGATCGCGACCAGTTCCTTGCGCCCGTGCTCCGTCACGCCCACGACCACCAGCAGGCACAATCGGTCATCCTGGCGCACGTTGGAGTAGACCCCATCAGCCCACAGGTAGACGTAGCGTTTGCCGCTGAGCTCGCGCCGCTGCCATGCTTTGTGTTCATCCACCCAGCGCTCTTTGAGTCGACTGATGGTGTTGGCAGACAAGCCTTTGGCCTGCTCGCCGACCAGCGCACCGAGCGCTTCCTGGAAGTCGCCGGTGGAGATCCCGCGCAGGTACAGCCAGGGGATCAGTTCATCGACGCTTTTGGCGCGCTTCAGATACGGTGGCAACAGAGCGCTATTGAATTTTACGCCACTGCCGCTGCGATCGCGCACCTTCGGCACCTTGACGGCGACATCGCCCACACCGGTCTGCACAGTGCGCTCGGGCAGGTAGCCATTGCGCACGATCGCCTGACGACCGTGCTCATCGGTCAAATCGCTGAACTGCTTCAGAAGCTGCTCAAGCTCAGCTTGAACCGCCTCGTTGATCAGCTTGCGTGCGCCGCTGCGTATCAGTTCATGCAATGGATCGCTCTCCACTACTGGCTCAGAAACAATGTTCAATGTAGACTTGCTCATGGCGTATCTCCTACTGTTGGTTGTGATCGTCGTGGTGATCAACCAACAGGATACGCCACCTGTTTACCTCAATGCCATACACCAGAAATCAGCATAACTCGGGTCTACCTTACAAGTAGCAAATTGCGTGGTATTACTTCAATTTTCACTCTCAACCTGTCGCTGGCGGACCGACGAAAGTGCTGAAGCAACGATACCTGTTGGAACAGCGATCAATCCAAGCCCCACCATTAAGACTACAAAAGTAAACAACCGCCCCCCAAGTGTGATCGGATAGATATCGCCATATCCTACAGTGGTAAGCGTTGCTACAGACCACCACAGACTGTCAAATATAGAGCGAAACACTTCAGGCTGCGCCACATGCTCAAAGTGGTATATCCCTACAGCCGCAAAGTACAAGAGCATGAAACTGGCGACTGTAAAAATTATAAGCTCTTCTTTTGCCAAATAAAGTGCTGCTGTGAATCGCCGCAATGCGATGTTGTAGCGTGCCAACTTTAGTATGCGAACGAGACGAAGAAGCCTAACCAAGCGTAATGTACGCAGATCTACCGCAAACGCTAAGTAAAAAGGCAAAATCGCAAGAAGATCTACCAAGCCATAGAAACTGAAAACAAATCTCAGTCGCTTTTTCGAAAGCACTATCCGAGTCAGATACTCAATGGTAAAAATTGCGACAATTAAAATCTCGGAGTATCTAAGGAATCGCCTAAACTGTTCGTCAAGGTCGGGCAAGGTTTCAAGCGAGAAGCAAAGCACAGAATAAAGAATTAGTCCTGATATAAACCAGACGAAAGGAGGTTTATCCAGAAATATCGTTTCGTTATTGTTGTTATTCATATATCTCTCGACTTAAATATGGCGATCTAGCGCGCACCCTGGGACTCAGTTAGTGTCAGATTATCGGAAGGGGCCCTAATGCCGCCCTACCGGACTCTTCCAACTTAAATCCAGGCAGTAATCTCAACGAATTGAAGCCAGAGACATTACAAATATCCCCAATGAATCACGCAGTTGTACAAATCTGATAACCGCATCAAACTAAACACTATTGGTCCATTACTGCATCGTGAAAATCGTTCTCGTGCACGATCACAATTGAATGACCTTGCCTGCGCAATTCCGCGGCCTTCTCGACCTTACGACCATAACATGCGTAGGCCCAGCAGGGGTTCCCATCAGCCCCAACTACTAGATAATTAACTTTACGAGTAATGCCTTTAGAAATCTTTCCACCATATTTTTCGATTAATTCCTCAAACTGATTGCGCGTGTATTTGTACGATGATCCTGTGAAACAGAACACAGCATCAGCAAAGGTAATATCAGGGCAAACTGAACAAAGCCCAAAAACATTGCTGCCCTCTAGAATGACAGGGCTTACAATGGTCTTATTGTCCAATACTGAAACGAACTCGCCAAAGAAGTTCATCAGCAATTTATGCTCGATTGGATCGATTTTCTTATCGGCAAGTACGCCCAATATTAGACTTTCGACTTCATCATACGGCCAACAGGTTTTAAGATGCTCATGCTCTTGAAGCCAAGAAAAAAGCCCCTCTAACTCCTCGACATTAACCTCACCATCTGCACCTATACCTGCCATTATTGCGTGCAACTTTTGCATGTCTGCGGTAGCGATGTTGAAATAATCAGAAGACGTTAGTCTGTTGCAAAGCCAGGTTATGTCGTCCCGCTCTTCTTTCGTTAGAATTCCATCGGAGATCGCTAGCTCGACTACTGGGAGCAACTCATTGAACGGATGACGTGAGGCATTTATTCGATGATCATTGAGCCAGGTTTCCAAAAAGTCGATTTCGTCATGGTTAATCTTAGAGTCGATGGTGACTCCTTCGATTAGCCCTAGCAGCGAATTGATAGACTTTTCGAACTCTGATTTGCCCATGAAGTGACGGTATGCATGATGATCATCCATCTCCAACCCCCGATCAATTATTTTCACTGTTTAAATACATACACGTAATTGTCAAATAGATAAAAGAACCCAATTTTAAAGCCAGCTTAATTGCAAACTTATATAGTGGTAGCCTCAAGTGAGGACAAAATCCACTGCTTTGCAGCATCAGAATTAAATGCCCTCCTTCCATAGCATTTTGTCAGAAGTTCCTCGGGGAGATACTCATCATACTTTTCAACAACTTTTTGTTGTAACGCGAGCGCTGAAGCAAGCTCCATTTCTTCTGGAAAATCACCATTAGCAATATCCAACAAGCAATTCCTCAGTTCGTCCGCATCGGCCTTATGTACCTCAATAACACCAAAGCAATTTGTACACACGTATCCCAATCTAGACAGAAGCACAATGAGCGTATTTACCACTTTATCCCCCATCCAAGTAAAGACATAGCAACTATTACCACTCTGATAAATTGAACACTTCTCTAGGCCGGCTTCGCGAAAGAAATGCGTCCCTTCTTCAAATAAACGTTTAGCCATACTATCCAGAAAATCAATTTTCTGGCCAGACACCTCGATACGATAGTCTCCTGTTTGATAGATACTAAACATCTCCTGTCGAACCCTGTCGTGAACAGTCATCCCACCACCGCCAAACTTCGGCGGACTTCCACCCTTTGTAGAAGTCACATAAATAACCTTCTTCTCATCATCAATATCTTTGACTTTCCATCTGCGGCCTCCAAAGATAATGTGCTGACCCTTCAGAATAACTGTATCCACAGGTAACGTTCCTAGCGTCCTGCTGCCGGCCACTACTCGGAACTCTTCTGGCGTCTGGAAAACTGCATAGAATGTATAAGAACTGGTATGGCGCTCACCCTCCATTCCTAACACTAATTCACCGCTTTCTAGTTGTTGAATTAAATTAACTTTACCCATGTGTGACAATAACACTTTAAAATCTTTGATCGATACTTGCTTGAATGGTCCGCGAGTACACAACAGGTGGTAAAGCTGGTCCGCTCTGACACTACCAAATTGTGCAATAACAGCCAGTATTTGATGCAATAATGTCGATAAATGCATTTGATCTAATTCCGCTGGCTCAAACCAGTGATCAACAATGAGCAAACGCACCATTGCTAACGACTGTATAAGCCCCAGTCTAAGGGCATCCATAAAACTAGAGTGGTTAGAAAGCTCACTTTCCGAAATGAGCATTCGTAGAACCGAAGGTAAACCTCGTCTGCCAGACCTTCCCAATCGTTGGCGTAAACTGGACACGGAATGTGGAGGAGTAACTTGAATCACGGAATTGACTTTTCCAATATCGATTCCCAACTCAAGTGTCATAGTACAAATTGCTGTAGTAGGGAGAGCGTCTTTCTGTAATCTGGCCTCTAACGTTTCTCGAAGTTCTTTAGACAATGAGCCATGATGGGGGAAAAACTCATTCGGAACTATAGACTCTGAACAAAGATCAAGTAACTTAGCTGCGATGCTTTCCGTCCGTGCTCTGCTATTTGCGAAGACCAAATGTGAATCGCCCCTGCAGGTCCTGAAGATCTCCATACAAATTTGGTACTCGGAGGACATATTTCCTGACTCATCATTAATGTTGTTAGGCTCTAGATACCCCTTTACCTGCACTTTTACTGTGCTTTCGTGCCTAGAACTAGATATTGTTTCACAGGGAAAGTTGCCGTCAGGTCTGAGAACAGCAGGAACCTTTTCCAATTCACCTAATGTGGCGCTTAACGCTACGCGGGGTATTGGATCAGAACTACGATCTACAACATATTCGAGACGAGTCAAAAGAGAGAGTAATTGCTGCCCTCTCTCCATTCCAATAAACGCGTGGAACTCATCAACTACGATATATTTCAATGAGGTAAATGACTCCTTTACCCATCCTGGCTCTCTGACTAGCATTGATTCCAGTGACTCTGGCGTAATCAATAGAATGCCTGAGGGATTGTTCTTGGCTCGCTTCTTCAAGGATTGAGGGCTATCACCGTGCCATGGGGTAACCTGCATCTCCAACATGTCACACAAATCTTCTAGTCTTCGATACTGATCATTAATTAAAGCTTTCAGGGGACTGATATACAGAATTCCAAACCCACGCTTTTGATCGGCAATCGCACTGCACGCGGGAAGGAAAAAAGCCTCTGTTTTCCCTGCCGCAGTTGAAGCGCTAATCAACACATCTCTATCGCTAGCAAGGATCGGCTCGATCGCTCGCTTCTGAATTTCACGTAAGTCAGACCAATCCTGCTTGAATAGCCATTTCTGTACACGTCTGTCCAATTGCAGATATTCATTGGTCATATTCTGAAATCGGTCAGCCCGTCGGGCCGATCTCCTTCACTCAGCAGCACGTCATCAGCACCACTTGGATATTCATGCTCAATATCAATAGACTGCACCAACTGCGACCAGTGCATTTCAGGATTCTGTTCCAATACCGCAAGCATATCTAGAAATGCCTTGATTGTATTCCTTGGGGTGCGAAAGTAGGCGTCACCAATAGTCTGACTACAGTGCATCAAAAACGACTTTAGGGCATCATCAGGGACCAGATATTTAGATGTGTCACCGCCGGCAAATACGTGACGAAGGTTCTTCAGTAGAATAAAGAGTTCTTCAGGTGTCAGGCTAGCCAGGTGGAGTGTAGGTGAAGAATAGTCAATGACTCCCGCACGCTGCGCGAAACTATTTTCTGCTAAACGTGACTGGAGAGCGTCGTAACTGTAAAGCCCTCTTCTAGGATCCAGTAGAAACTCTGGCGTGCCACCCATTAGGAATCCGATATGAGCTGCTGAACCCTGGAGACAATCATTCAGTATACGTAAGATTTGCTCGTAGTTTGATGTGCGTGCTTGCGTACTACTTAATTTATAAAGATTAACCATCTCGTCCAGACTTACAAGCAAACCCTCATAACCGGCTTGACGTACAAAAAGGCTCATAAGCTTCAGCGCATCATAAAACGAATCGTCCGAAATGATGGTTCTAACATCAAGGTGTTGTCGCGCCTCCGTCTTAGTCGTGTATTCCGCGCGCAACCAGCGGATAGCATTTGACATTAGCTCATCATCACCCTGTTCGAAGCCATGCCAGTACGACTCGATTACTTTTGCAAAGTCGTATCCTCCAACCAGATCTGTCAGAGCCCCAAGTCTCTGGTGGATTACTACTGATACATCAATCTTATTTTCAGCAGCCTCCCTTCGTGCTTCAGTTACAAATCGCTCTACAACACTGCCCAGTGCACTTCCGTCAGGTTTACTACGAGTCGCCAGATTTCTCATAAGCTCGGAATACAGATTCCTTGCTTGGCCAGAAGAGGCATGTAAGCGTCTATCGGGCGACAGATCCGCATGAACCGTAACCAGTTTCCTTTCAAATGCAATTGAACGCACGACGCTCATGAAAAATGTTTTCCCAGAGCCATAATCACCGACAATGATCCTGAAGGCCGAACCTCCCTGAGAAATTCTTTCTATATCTTCGTACAGAGCTCTGATTTCATTACTTCGCCCCACCTGGATATGCTGAATCCCAATCTTGGGTGTCACACCGGACTTTAAAGATTGGATTATTGCGTCACGTTCTTTTTGGCGTATGCGATTTGCCATAGATTTACCCTTCTATTTCCTCTACAACTTCCTTGTCGACATAAATCCAACCAGAATCCTCGTCAAACACAGCTGCATCAACCTGCTCAAAAGCCCAGTCATTAATTATTTCCAATGCGCCGCCAAGCATAAGGCCCAACTCACGACAAAATACTTCAACTTCCTGACGTTCCCATTTGTCTTTTTGTATCAAAGATTGATACAAAGTATGGTGAAGCCTATCAATTCCAGTCTCTTCCCCTTCAATTGAGGTTTCCGGTTTGAATTCGTCGGTATCACTCTCATAATCATCCTCCACGAATATTGCTTCTAGGATACCTTTAACATCTTTGGTCTCTGATTCATGAAGAGCAAGAATATCTTCATCCAGCTTAAAGTCATTGGACGAAGACGAGCGAGCTTCTGAAGAAGTCTTTAGCGAACCTACGTCAGCCTTACTAGACGAAATCATATGGATATCACCAGCAACCATCGCTTTATCTAACCCAAGTAGCGTATAGAACTTTTCAAGCTGCTTGATTTCTGCTGCGTCAAACTTTCCATCGGCCATGGAAACTTTGATCAGAATTCTACTTATGGCTGATTTCTCAGCTTCGGCGAGCGACTCAACTCGTGATTTAAGTCCGGTGAGATTTGAAGGCGTATTTAGCCTCCAGATAAGATATGCGTGTAGTGACTGCTTCTCGACGGGCGATAAATTGGTCTCGTGGTCAATGAGTTGGGTTAGTAGTCGGATTTCGTTCTGGTCGATACGACTATCAATCGCGGCAACCATAGCGCCAAGACGCAAGACTACCCCTAATTCATAAAATTTCCGGGAAGGTTGAAAGTATTTTCCATGCCCTCCAGGGAACAATACAAGCTTTCCATTTAGACTCAATTTTGCATGGTGATAGCGCGCATCAGGGGCTATGCCGAATCCAGCTCTCTCTGCAAGGTTCTGTACTAAATCAAACTCTTTTTTGTTGACCTTGCTAGGTAGTGGTAGTTGAGTATGTACCCAGAAATCCTCAAAGCCAACTATTCCATTTTTAGTTGAAATTGCTTCGTTTGCCCAACTTTTGAAGTCTTCTAAGCGCTTTGAGACGTACAGATCCCCAAGTTCATCCGGGAGTAACAGTACGGCCTCAATATCGGAACGGGCCGTACCTGGCTTAGCAAGATAGCGACTGTAGGAGTCTAGCTGAGCTGTACAATCTTCTGCGATCGAAATGAGTTTGTTAACTGGCGCCGTCAGTACGCTTGGATCAGGGAGGTCTCGTGATGGTAGTGCTACTCCACGCAGAGACGGACTGGCAGGGTGATATTCTAGCTTGAGTCGAGTTTTGTTAGGCTTGACAGAAAGCCCAACTCCATACTTTTCGACATAAAGTCGAGTAAACATCAAGCTGAATTCATGGCTACAGCGTCGAGCAGGCTTTTTCAGACTATAATCAGGGCTAAATCTAATCCATGCGAGCGCTAATTCCGGGGGGATTGGTTTTTCTTCATTTACTATAGTAGCCAGGCGATACTTAAATAGTAGTGAATCACGCAAAGGAGCAAGTTCGAGCTCCGGGTACGACACTACATCAGGTCGTAACAACAGCATAATTTCTATGAGACGCGTGCAGTATCTTGAGAACGAACGACTGACGCCATATACGCTTTTTAATCTTAATAATTCTGAGAATATGGATCTAAACTCAAGATCGTCAACTTTCTCGACGATAGAATCAACAGTAATGCGCCTCTCCAAGCCATAAAAATAGATAAAAACATACCCTAGGGGAGTCTTTGGATCACTTCTAGGACCTGATAGCCAGCTGATATACGCACCGCGTCCCTTTGGTGTAAGCGATATATACTTTGGCCAATAACCGAGACTTCCATCTTCATAATCTATCGTCGCACTTTCAATTTTGAGTGAATTATCGACCAATGACGCTTCAGTTCCGTAACCGTCCAATGAACTCAGCTGTCCACCGAAATAGAAATTTCCTCCATCAATTCTTAGCCCCTTTATAATGATTGGTTCGCCAGGTGTTATCCATTCCCCGGGCGTGGTGTTTTTACTTCTCTCCTCGTCATAACCATAGGAAATCCGAAAGGTAGCTAGATCGTCATCCTCTGCATTGTCGTCAGCCGCCAAGCGATTACTAGTAGTCATTTTTAGTTGGATTCGATTATCTGAGCCCCGCCTCTTCTTATCTATTGTTTTCGCGTTGGAGGGCTTCACCATAGCTTTAATGGCGCAATAAAATAAGAACGTAAGCACTACGATTGTCCAGAAGCCCATACTGTCCCTTTCCACCAAAGATTGTAGTTAACGCAGACGGAGTTATGCTGATTTCTGGTGTATGGCATTGAGGTAAACAGGTGGCGTATCCTGTTGGTTGATCACCACGACGATCACAACCAACAGTAGGAGATAC
>PALV01000003.1 GCA_002706685.1 Gammaproteobacteria bacterium
GCTGGCTGATGATGTGTATGACGTAACGGTGTCATTCACTGACACCGCCGGCAATGAAAGTGCACAAAGCACTGCGCTGGAAGTCACGGTCGATACCAGCGCCCCGGCAGCGCCAAGTGCCACACTGAACACTGACTCCGGCTCTGTTGGCAATGACAGCGTCACCAACAACGGCCAGATCGATGTTGGTAACCTTGAGAACAACGCGACCTGGCAGTACTCCACTGACGGCGGCCAGACCTGGAACACTGGTACCGGCACCAGCTTCACACTCTCAGCAGGCAGCTACGCTGCTGGTAACGTGAAGGTACGTCAAACCGATAAGGCTGGCACGACCTCAACTGAGACGAGCATGGATTCCGTTCTGGTCGATCAGACCAGCCCGGCGCTTGCCAGCGCAACAGTCAGTAGCGGCCGAATCGTCCTGACCTTCACTGAGGCTCAAGGCAATCTTGCCAGCAGCACGCCAGCAGCAAGTGACTTCACTGTAGTATACGGACCCAACGCGACTGCTATTTCAGTAAGCTCAGTTTCTGTTGACGCGGCAGCCAAAACAGTCACCTTGACACTCGGCTCTACGCTCACACCAGCCAATTCCGACCTCAAAGTCAGTTTCACACCTGGAACTAATCCAGTTGAAGACATTGCTGGGAATGACGCGCCAGCTTTTGCTGACCAAAGCATCACCATTGATACTCTAACCGCAGCATTCACAAATGCTGAAATTAACGGTGTTCGGTACTCGACCAGCTCCGGCCTGACAGGAACGACTGGTGATGCAGGAACCGCTGGCTCATTCAACTATCGCCCTGGTGACACAATCACGTTCAAGATAGGTGACGTAACGATTGCTCAGTTCAGCGCCGATACAGTCAAGGGCCAACATTTGTTCCTTCAGGACATCGCCGGCGTCTCGCTGTCCAATGTCAATAGCAACTATGTTGAAAACATGGCTATCTTCCTGCAAGCACTCGATAGCGACATGCAGGACAGCACGCCGAATGACGGCAAACTGAGCACAAATGCGTTGGTCAATAATGCTGCAAGTTACGGCACAAAGATCAACATAACAGATGCCATCCATACCAGGTTTACCGGATACACTGACCCAACAACGAATGCAGCACTGGATATATCCAGCGCAGATAAGAAGATGATCTCTGATGCGCTCGCACACGCTGATATTATCTTCACAGCCGAAACAGAAACGCATTCTTCAGGAAACAACGTGTTTGAAACGATAGCGCTTCAAAACGTTGCCAATACGATCCAGAGCCTGGCGGGTGACCGTGCTCCGACAAACATGGATGCGCGAACCACAGACCAATTGGATGTACCACCTGCCCCTATCAAGTACAACTACAACACACTGAACGGCGAGATTACGTTCAATGTTAGCGATCTGCTGGCAGAAGCTACAGGCAAACAGGTGAAGAACGAAAACCTGGTTGTCAGCAACGTCGCCTTGGCCAGCGATTATCAGGGCGTTGGTACTCTGGAAAACAGAGGAAATGGCAACTATGCCATCAAGTTAAACAGTGATACTGACCAGTACGACCTGGAAGGACTCAAGGTCGACTACCGTGTCGCCGACTGGACTGCCTTCAAGGATGTAACTTCCGGATCTGTCGACCAATATAAGTCACATCTTTCAGCGACCATAGCCGATGTCAACGAGGGTGTTGGCACACATCAGTTTACGCTGAAAAGCGCTTTGACATTCGATACTGACACCAATCTAACCATTGATTTCACCAGCGAGCTTCTTAGCGACGAAGTCGGATACAAAGTCGCTGAGTATGGTGATGACTATCTGGTTCCACTGGAGTATTCGAATGACGGTGGTGCAACATGGCAAAAGATGCAGCAGAACGGCATTGTCTATAACTCCCTGGGTGTGCCACGTCCAACCTTCGGATTTGTGCTCAAGGCAGGCCAGGACAGTGTCGACATACGAATGGATATCCTCGACGACGCGAAAGTTGAGGGTACCGAATACTTTGATGCCAAGGTCACCGGTGAACGTGTCTACGACGAGCAATTGAAGTTTGCGATTAACGACAATGACTCGACCAGCTCCACATCACCTGAACTGAGCATTAACTTCGTTTACGTCGGCGAGGGGCAGGGTAACGCTGAACTTACGGTCACACTCAGCAAAGCCTCAACCGAGACTGTAACTGTCGAGTACTCTACGCAGGACCTGGGTGCGACTGCAGGCAGCGACTATACCGCTACAACTGGCACCTTGACGTTTGCGCCTGGCACAACAACCGCCACCATCTCGGTGCCGATTATCGATGATACAGTCGTAGAGTCCAACCCGAATCCAGAGTTGCTGGTTGTTACTCTGAGAAACCCTGTCAATGCAGTGCTGTCAGACGCGCAGGGTACTATTCGGATATTTGACAACGACAATTCACAGGGTCCACGAATAGTTAAACCTGCAGACAGCGATACTGCCACCGTGCTGGTCGAAGAAAACGTCAGCCAGGTTACAACCATCCAGGCCGAAGATCCAACTCCCAACGATACGCTGAGCTACGTGATCACAGGCGGTAAGGACCGCAATGAATTCACAATCGACTCAACGACGGGAGTATTGTCCTTCACTGGTGCCACTGGCCGAAGTTACGATGCCGACAAGTTCAGTTTCGAAGTGCAGGTCATGGTCCGGGACCAAGACGATAACGTCGACATCCAGACGTTGACCGTCCATGTTCTGGAGCCTGAAGCACCTGCACCGACACCGCAGCCTGAGCCAGAGCCAGAGCCAGAACCACAACCTGAGCCGGAGCCGGAGCCGGAACCACAACCAGAACCTGAGCCCGAGCCGGAACCAGAACCAGAACCAGAGCCGGAACCTGAGCCAGAACCCGAGCCCGAACCGGAGCCAGAGCCAGAACCGGAGCCGGAGCCGGAGCCGGAACCTGAGCCAACACCTCAACCAACGCCGCCGGTAGTACCGCCGACTCCAACGCCAGCGCCAGCAGCACCGACGCCAGCGCCACCCGTTGTGGTAACGCCGCCGGTGACACCGCCGGCCCCCGCCCCAGCTGGACCGGTTGCACCGCCATTGCCGGTACCGCAACTGCCAACTGACACAGGTGGCGGTAATGCAGGGGCACCGCTTGCGCCCTCTGGACCGGCTGCCGGACAGGGCACACGACCGCCCGCCGTCAGCCTGATAGCTGGGGCGACTTCAGGAGCGAGTGGATCCAGCGCACTGATTCTGGGTATTGAGCCGCAGAACAGACTGCTCGATGCGGGAACCACAATCAGTTTTAACGTTCCGGAAGGTACCTTCCTGCATTCTGATCCTGCTGCCAGTGTGCAGCTCGAAGCAAGCATGTCGGACGGTGCGCCGCTTCCTGGCTGGCTGCAGTTTGATTCGGAGCAAGGCGTTTTCACTGGACAGGCTCCAGAAGGGACCAACGCTTCTTTCGAGATTGAAGTAATTGCCAGGGACAGCAATGGCTCCGAGGCTGCAGCAACTTTTACTCTGATCATCAGCGATGGCCAGATTGTGGAAGAGGACCTTCAACAGGGCCAAGTGGGTGATACACCCCAGCTGCAAACCGACGGCGCTCCCACCGATGCAGGTACACAGCAACAAGGTGGTGACGACCAGGGCGCTGAAGCTGATCAGGGGGAAACCACAGACGAGCAGGCGGCTGTCGGCCGCCCCGGCCTTCGTGATCAATTGGCTGCAAGTCAACAACGCGGTCTGCTGTACAGCGCCGAGCAGTTGCTGGAACTGCTGATGGGCGATATCGACCTGGATGAAGTTGCCAAAGAGCCAAGATCAAACAGCCACAACAATGATCACGCTAAAGTTTGATCAAACGGGATATGAACACCAAATGAAATCAGGAAGCTCTAAGACGATGACAATGGAACCTAAAACCCACAACCGGAAGCAATACCGTGTAGCAGGGACAGCATTGCTGGCTGCCAGTGTACTGCTCATCAATGCCTGTACAGTAACTCCCACTCCACTGACAGCCGAAGAGCAACGAACGATTATTCAGTCAGACATCGAGAAGATGTTTGTTGACCAGGAGGCACTGGATGAACCGATCACGCTGGAGGAGGCTCTTGCCAGGGCGCTGAAGTATAACCTCGACCATCGTTTAATGCTGATGGAGGAAGTACTCCGAAACAATCAGCTGCACCTGTCACGATTCGACATGTTGCCAACGATTGCGCTGAATTCCGGTTATACAACCCGCTCGAACGAGCTTCTCAATCTCAGCAGAGACACCGGCTCGGGACAATTGGCGACCGATCCATCGCTAAGCCAGGATCGCAATATCGGAACCGCCAACCTGAACCTTAGCTGGAATATACTGGATTTCGGTGTCAGTTATTTCCAGGCACACCAGAACGCCGACCAGTACCTGATCGCCGTGGAGCGACGACGCCGGGTAGTCAATCAGGTTGTGCAACAGGTTCGCGCTGCCTATTGGCGAGCTGCGACCGCCGAGCCACTCTTCGAACAGGTCCGTCCCCTGCTGGAACAGGCTCGAAGTGCACTGGAGGATTCGCGCCAGGTAGAGAACCAGCGCCTGATGCCACCACTGGAATCGCTACAGTATCAAAAGGGGCTGGTTGAAGTTGTCCGCGAGCTTGAAGGCATGGAAATGGATCTTGCCATCGCTAAGTCTGAGCTTGCCTCCCTGATGGGACTGAGACCCGGAGAGCCCTTTGAGCTGGCATTACCGCCGGCCGAAGAAATGGTCTCACCCACCGTGAATCTGTCTCTGGATAGAATGGAAGAACTGGCTCTTCTTAAGCGACCTGAGCTGATCGAAGAGCGGTATCAGCAGCGGTTTACGGCAGATGAAACACGCAAGGCACTGCTCCGACTGTTCCCCAGCCTCACCTTCAGCACTGGAGCGAATTACGACACCAACTCCTACCTGGTAAACCAGAGCTGGTCCGATGCTGCAGCCCGATTAACCTGGAACCTGATGAACCTCGCCAGCGGCCCCAGTGCACTGCGAGCAGCGCGCACTGCAGAGGAGGTCGCAGAAATGCGGCGGCTTTCACTTAGCATGGCTGCACTTACCCAGGTCCATGTCAGCTACCAACAATATCTTCGTGCCAGCAAGTCATTCGAACGGGCTCAAGTACTGGACGACATCGAAGGCAGAATCTTCCAGACAGTCAGTTCTGCTGCAGACAACTCAGCACAGAGCCCGCTGCAGAGGATTCGAGCAGAAATGGCAGCCATCTATGCTGAGGTCAACAGCTTCCGCGCGTATGCCGAGGTACACAGTGCCGTCGCCAACCTGTACGTATCCATGGGGCTGGATCTGCTGCCGGACACTGTCGAAAGTCATGATATCGATGTCGTGGCAGAAAGCATCGGAGAAGCTCTGGACCGCTGGAACAGTGGTGAAATCGACGAGTTAATATGAGTTTTTTGATGCAAAAGTGTTTCAGAAAATGCTCAGTGCTGCTGGCACTTCTGTGGCTTCACGGGACAGGTCATACGCAGTCTGCCCAGTCGGTGCTGCCCGCCTACCCGCCGATGGGCAGCGTTCGCAACGAGATAAGAATGCAACTGACGCCACATCAACGGACAATTCTCTCGTCAGAGATTCCTGGACGTATTACACAGCTGACGGTCAAAGAAGGCGAGTCCTTTGATACAGGCGAACTATTAATCAAGATTGACTGCAGCATGCACCAGGCGCGCCTCGACAAAGCAGTCGCTCAGGCGAAAGAGGCCGAGCAGGTGTTGGCGGTCAACACCCAGCTCGACAGGCTCGGCTCAATAAGTGTCCTTGAGGTAGAGGTCGCAGGGTCCAGGCTGGCAGCTGCGGCTGCCGAAGCTGACCTGATGCGCACCATAGTAAAAAGATGCGAGATCAATGCGCCATTTTCTGGCAAAGTCGCAGCTCTGGAAGTCAAGGCTCACCAGTATGTGGCAGAAGGCCAGGAACTGCTGAGCATACTCGACGATTCAGCATTTGATGTTGAAATGGTGGTTCCATCCCGCTGGATATCACAACTAAGTGCAGGGCAACAGTTCGAGCTGGTCGTGGACGAAACTGGAGAGAGCTACCCAGCGTTCATTACCCGCTTCGGTGCGAGCATTGATGCCGTCAGCCAGTCAATCAAAATCTTCGGACGTATCGACGGGGACTTCCCAGAGTTACGCGCAGGCATGAGCGGTGTTGCCCGACTGATGAACCAATGAGCGAGTCAGACAAACGCATACAATCGCTGGCAGTTTTTATCGAGCTTGAAAAGCGGATAAGGGATTGCAATGACAGGCTCTCGCTTGCATTTACTTTGGTGAACGAGACGCACAGCCTGGTTGCCTATCGCCAGGCCGTACTTTGGCAGCCTCGGGACAAACTTACAGATCAGATCCTCGCAGTGTCAGGCCTTGCGGTACCGGATGCGACAGCCCCTTATTCAATCTGGGTCCGTCAGCTTGCAAAAAGTGTTCATCAGCTGCGTGGCGACCAAGCGGCAATCTACAGAATACCCAGACAGGCCATTCCGGCTGAAGTCAGCCAGGAATGGAGTAATTGGTTTCCAGACGCAGCGCTTTGGCTGCCGATAGTGGATCAAGAGGGCAAACTTGCTGCTGCGCTGATCCTTGCGAAAGACACGGAGTGGCGCGACTCAGACTCAGCACTGCTCGGCTATCTGGGCAACGCCGTGAGCCATGCCTGGCAAGCTCTCGAAAATAGAAGTCAATCGCGCGTCAGACTCAGGCGTATTGGATTTTTTGGCAAGCGCTGGTGGCTTCCAGCGCTGCTCATCCTGGCAATATCTGTTATCCCTGTACACCAGACCACTTTATCCCCGGCAGAAGTGATTCCCAAGGACCCGGTGATGATCCGGGCAGGGATTGAGGGCGTTATCGAACAGATTGCCGTGGAGCCCAATCAGCAGGTTACTCAGGGTCAGACGCTGGTCACCCTGGATGCGACCCAGCTGGGTAACCAGCTCGAGGTCGCGCGCAAGGCGCTAGAGGTGGCCGACGCTGAATATCGCCAGGCTGCGCAGACAGGCGTTTTCGACAACCGCGCCAATGCCAACCTTGCCATACTCCAGGGGCGCGCAGAACAGCATGTTTCTGAAGTCAGATATCTTGAATCGATGCTGAGCCGGGTCACGATCTCAGCACCGAGCGACGGCGTCGCGGTTTACACTGACCCTTCTGAATGGGAAGGCCGCCCTGTCAGTATCGGGGAGCGAATAATGCTGCTGGCCAATCCCAACAGCACCGAAATCGAGATACAACTGCCAGTGGCAGATGTCATAGCCATGGAGGCAGGGGCGCGTGTACGCCTTTTTCTCAATGTTGATCCTCACAACCCCATAGAAGGCACAGTACGCTTCGCCAATTATCAGGCAACTCTTACACCTGAGAATACGCTGGCCTACCGGGTGGTTGCCGATTTTGCAGAACCCGTTTCGCCGAGAATCGGCCTCAAGGGTACAGCCAAGCTTTACGGCGATCGCACTCTGTTGATCCTGTATGTGCTGCGCAGGCCATTAGCAAGCCTGCGACAGATGACCGGGTTTTAATATGTTTGCAAGCGCCCCTGTCGCCGTCGGCAATGCACCTGTAGATGAGCAGCTTCCGGCAAAATTGCCGCCTCTACGCGAAGAGCTCGAGCTGTTCCCGGGCGCGCCAACCATTGATGGCGAGCCTACCTGGATTCTGCGCGATCCTGTTGCTCACCGCTTTTATCGAATCGGCTGGCAGGAACACGAAATCCTGCTCCGCTGGGAGATGCCCAGTGGGGCTATAGCCAGGGATATCTCCAAACTGACGACGCTGCACACAGAGACCTCCGACGTCGCGGCACTGCTAAAGTTTCTCGCGACTCACAACCTGATCCAAAGTCGTGGACCCATGGCGCTCAAACGCCTCAAAGAGCATGCAGAAAAAGTTCAGAAGCGTGACATTGTCTGGTTGATCAAGAATTATCTGTTCATCCGCATCCCATTGGTCAAGCCGGACAAATTTCTCGAAAGAACAATCCATCTGGTCAGATGGCTTGGTACCAAAGCGTTTTTGTGGCTCACCATACTGGCAGGTATCACAGGTGTATGGTTGGTGCAGCGGAACTGGGATGGATTCCTGACACAGTTCCCCTACTTTTTCAGCTTCCAGGGTGTTGTGGTCATGTTCTTCACCCTGGCCTTTGCCAAAGTGCTTCACGAACTGGGTCATGCCTATACATGCAAACACTTTGGCTGCAAAGTCCCGAGCATGGGGGTCGCATTTCTGGTGATGTGGCCTGTTCTTTATACCGACGCCAGCGACTCATGGCGGCTGACATCGCGGCGGCAACGATTCATCATCGCGTCGGCCGGTATCGCCACCGAACTCGCTCTCGCTCTCTACGCAACACTGCTGTGGAATTTTCTTCCAGATGGTCCACTGCGCAGCTCCGTCTTTTTGTTGGCGACAACAACCTGGATCGTGACATTGTTCATCAATTTGAACCCCTTCATGCGCTTTGATGGTTACTACCTGATGTCTGACAGCCTGGGCATTCCCAATCTTCAGGATCGCGCCTTTGCGATTGCACGCTGGCGCATGCGCGAGTTCTTCTTCGGATTTAATGACCCAATACCCGAGCGCTTTCCTCCCAGTACTTACCGTCTGTTGCTTGTTTACTCATACGGCACCTGGATCTATCGCTTTTTCCTGTTCCTCGGCATTGCGCTGCTCGTGTACTTCCTGTTCTTCAAGGCATTGGGCATTGTACTGATGGTAATTGAGCTGGCTTGGTTTATTGGTCGACCAGTCATGAATGAAATCAAGGCCTGGCTCGAAAGACGCAATCAGCTGACCCTGAACAGTCAGACCAAACGCACGGTCCTGATAGTGGGTTCGCTGCTGTTGTTCCTGATAATACCCTGGCAATCAGATAGCATTGCGCCAGGGCTGTGGCGGGCCGAGACACACACACGACTCTATACCCCCCTGCCAGCGCAGATTACGGCAGTCCATGTGTCGCCCGGCAGCATTGTAAGAGAAGGTGAGGTGTTGTTTGAGCTGAACTCGCCACAGCTTGATTACGAGCTCGAACAGGGCAGAATTATCATTGGACTGCTTGAATGGCAGACTGAGTTTCAGGGCTTTAATGCCGACCTGCTGGAGCGCGCCCCGGTTATCTGGCAACAGCTCCAGGCGGAAACGGCAACCCAACGCGCTCGGGCTGCGCAGGCTGACAGGCTGCTGGTGAGAAGCCCCATAGACGGTGTTGTGCGCGAAACGGCACAGGTCGCCAATGTAGGCACCTGGGTTTCCCAGAACGAATTGCTGGCAGTAGTGCTGGCACCATCGCAATCGACTGTCGAGGCCTGGGTAAGCGAAAACGACCTGTCTCGCATCAGCGCGCCTTCACGCGGGAGGTTCTATCCCGAGGACCCAACCAGAACTCCATTTGATGTCACTGTCAGTGCGGTCGATACTGCCAGCACAAGAGAGCTTCAGGAGCCCTATCTCGCGTCTGTTCATGGTGGTGGTATCGCCGTCAGGGTTGATCAAAATGAATCGCTGGTTCCAGATAATCCCGTTTACCGTGTGCGAATGACACCTGTGGAAGCGCTGGAAGCACCAGAGCAGATTCTGCGAGGCACAGTCCGTATCGAAGGAGAACGACGTAGCATACTGGGCCGACTGTGGCGCAGCGCTGTCACCATTTTGGTGCGTGAGAGCGGATTTTAAAGGCAATTGCGATTTTTTATCCGCAATCTCTTTTATTTTTCGTATTTTTCTTTATCATGCGCGCTTGGCGGCAACAGAGCCTGCACCCTGGCAGGTGGTCACACAAACGCCTTTAAACTGACCTGTTATCCACAACCTGTTTCCCGAGGTTGCCTATGTTGCTTGCTCTGGTTGTAGTCTATCTGCTTGTTTCTATTGGTATCGGTGTCGCCGCTGCGCGCAAAGTGCACTCGGCCAGTGACTTCATAACCGCCGGCCGCAGCCTGCCGATGTTCATGGTCATTGCCATGGTCTTCGCCACCTGGTTTGGTGCTGAAACTGTACTCGGCATTTCTGCAACGTTTCTTGATGAAGGTTTTCGTGGCCTGATCTCTGACCCGCTTGGTGCCGCCGCCTGTCTGGTGCTGTTCGGCTTGATCTTCGCACTCCCCCTTTACCGAATGAAACTGCTGACACTGGGTGACTTCTTTTACTATCGCTACAACAAAAAAACCGAGATGGTGCTCTCCGCGTGCATCATGCTCTCCTATCTCGGTTGGGTATCCGCACAGGTGACTGCACTGGGTCTGGTGTTTAATGTACTGTCAGAAGGTTCGGTGAGCATGACGGCGGGCATGGTTATCGGCGCTGGCGTGGTCATGATTTACACGCTGGTTGGTGGCATGTGGTCGGTAGCCGTGACAACCACCGTGCAGATGGTAGTGATTGTTGCCGGCCTGTTGCTGGTCACCAGTTCGGCGACCAATATGGCCGGAGGCGTCGGAGAAGTCGTCGCGGCAGCCGCCGCTGAGGGCAAGTTCGAATGGCTCCCCGCCATGGATCTGATCGACATTCTGGGTTGGACTGCCGCGCTGTTCACCCTGGCCTTGGGATCCATCCCACAGCAGGATGTTTTCCAGCGTGTGAATACCTCAAAGAACGAACGCGTAGCCGTCTGGGGTACGACGCTTGGTGGTCTCGCGTATTTCTTTTTCGCAGCAATCCCGCTGCTGCTGGCGTATAGCGCCAGCATGGTTGACCCGGATGCTACTGCGGCACTGATGGCTGAAGATTCACAGCTGGTGCTGCCGAGCTTTGTATTTACGCATATGCCATTCTGGCTGCAGGTGGTGTTCTTTGGTGCCCTGCTGTCGGTAATCATGAGTACGGCGTCCGGCACCTTGCTGGCACCTTCAGTGACCTTCACTGAAAATATCCTGCGCAACTTCCTGCCCAATATGAGCGACAGACAGTTGCTGCTTTACACGCGCCTGACAGTTTTCGTTTTTACTATCATGGTGATCATCAACGCAGCAGCTTCTGATGGCAATATTCACACCATGGTGGAGAATGCCTACCGCATCACGCTGGCTGGCGTATTCATCCCGCTGACAGCTGGCTTGTTCTGGCGCCGCGCCAGCAACTTTGGCTGCACGCTTTCCATTGTTTTTGGCCTTGGAAGCTGGCTGCTGCTGGAGATCCTGTACCCGGAAATCCCGTTTGAGCCGCAGTTCGTGGGCCTGGCCTTCAGTCTGGCCGGCATGATCTACGGCTCCATGGTGCGCCCCAACCCGCACCGTGGCAATCACCGCGGACTGGCAGAGCCCCGGGGTTAATCACCATCACTGGCAACTTGCGGGTTTGGCCTTTATAATCCGCCATTCGTTTTCGCCCCTGCGCTCGCAGGGGCTCAAAACGGGCCTATAGCTCAGTTGGTTAGAGCAGCGGACTCATAATCCGTTGGTCCCTGGTTCGAGTCCAGGTGGGCCCACCATCTTTTTTAGGGTTTTCTGTTTCAGTGGTATTGAAACCATAAAGTGGCCGGGTTCTACCCCATTAACGGGGGAAAGCATTCATTAAACCCTGTTCACAATGCCATCCCACCCACAGTGGGCCAGCACTCGTAATCGATAGTTTTCAAAGTTTCTAAAACCATACGCTCTCCTTGAGATCATTTCCATCTTGTTGTGGAAGCCCTCAGTTATCCCGTTACTTTTGTTGAAGCGCCACATGGCTACGATCGGCTCCATCCATGAGAGCAGTGTCTTTGCCAGCGCGTGCAATGGGCTGTCCTGAAGCTGTTTTAGCAGCACCAGGTACTGCGCCAGTTTGCCTCGCATTTTTCTCACCCTGAGGGTTTTGAGCAGGATGAAGCGCATCAGCCGTTGTTTGGCCAGGTACAGCTCTCGCAGCACAGGCCAGTCGGCCAGGTAGTTCATCAATCGTGCGTGCTGCTCGTCGCTCAGATGCCACTTATGTCGGCGCATCAGGCTGAGCAGGCCACGGTTTTTTCGTCCCTCCTGATCGTGCTGTTGCCACAGTTTCAGGAAGTGCTGATTGATCAGCCTTACGACATGGAAGCGGTCAGCGACGATCTTGGCGTTGGGGAAATAGCGCCGGGCAATACTGCGGTAGGTTTCCGATAGGTCCATGACCACAACCTGTACCTGCTCTTTACCTTCAACCCCTTGTAAATAGTGGCGTAGCGACGATTCTGAACGACCCAGTTTGACGTCAAAAACCTTGTGATTCTTCAGATCTACAAACGTGGTGGCGTAGCCCTTTTTGCGGGTAAAAAAGTGCTCATCAATACCCAGCACCTGAGGGCAGGGGTTACCGGCCATCTCTGAACGTCGCAGCAGAATACGGTGTTGGTACCAGCGCTCCACCGTGGCTGCACTTATACGGTGTGTCAGTGAGAGTTTGCGCTGGGTAATGCCCCCATCGTGCGCCTCAAAGACCTCCAGGCGGTAGGCTTCTGAGGCGCGGTAGCGCGGGCGGATACCCACAAAGGGGTGACGAAAGTAGCGATGGCATTTGAGACAACGGTACTTGGGGACGCGCAGGTGCAATGCCATCACCTTGTTGCCCAGACGGGTGTGTTTGACGGTACGCCGATGAGTGGCCTTGATGTGCAAATGCTCGTGCTGGCAGTGCTTGCACAGAGGCCGCTGGGTTGGGCTGGCCCACACTTCGAGACTCTTCTGTTGATCTATCCGTTCAATCTGTAGCTCAGGTATGTCTATAATGGTGCCTGCGAGGGACATCGGTGTTCTCCATTAAAGTGATCGTCGCAAAATCAGTTTAATGCAATGCCGGTGTCCCCCGTTAATGATGTAGAGCCGGTGATTCGCATCACTGATCACCGTGTCATGCTGGGCTTCGCCTGTTTCTCAAATGCTGATTGGCAAAAACAATCCCCGCTGCAAAATATAAATACCGCTGCTCTGAACTTGCGCTCTTTGGCTGATTTACGCTGCGCATTGCTTTTGCATGAGGGGATGGTAAAGTCCCGACAACCTGATCGTTTTATCCAGCACCACCACAATTACAAGAAGAGAAATGCCATGAAATCTCCCTGCGGAACGCACCTGATAACTCTCTTTGTCCCGACTGCAGTGCTATTAGCGCTTACCAGCCTGCCAGCTCAAGCCCAGCCCTCACTGACCGAAGTCGCTCGCTGCGAGGCGCTGCAGGAACTGCGTGATATGACCATCCTGAACGCAGACATACGGGCCAATTCCGCCGACGGCGCGAGTTATTGTTATGTGCGCGGCATCATCGCGCCAGCAATCCATTTTCATGTGCAGCTGCCCTTGCAGCAGAACTGGAACGGCCGCTTTTTGCAGTGGGGTGACGGCGGTAAGGACGGCGATCTTGATTTTGCACCGCAGCGGCTGGCGGAGGGTTATGCCGTGGCTAACAGCAATCTTGGCCATGACAGTGGCGTCGAGCCGGGAGCATCATTCGCTTTCAACAACCGCCAGGCAGAGATCGACTTTGGTTACCGTGCCGTGCACCTGACAGCCGCTGCAGGCAAGCGTCTGGTTGCGGCGTACTACGGCAAGCGGCAGAACTATTCCTACTTTGAGGGCTGCAGTCAGGGCGGTCGCCAGGGACTAATGTCGGCCCAGCGATTTCCGGATGATTTTGACGGCATCGTCGCCGGAGCACCGGCATTCAATTATCAGGGCCTGAATGCTGCCGGCACCTGGAACCTGCAGCGCATGTTCCGTGACGGCCTGGCCGGCAACCTGGCAGTGGACACTGATGGCGATGGCAGCTTTGACAGCCTCGCGCTGATGGATGTACTGCACAGTCAGGTACTGGATCAGTGTGACACGCTGGACGGCATACGTGATGGACTGTTGAGCGATCCGCTCGCCTGTACCTTTGAGCCTGCTGTCGATCTGGCCGGCCTTATGTGTCCACCCGACAGTACCTCCGACCAGTGCTTTACCCCAGCCCAGGTACAGACCATCAGCGACCTCTACAACGGCCCGCGTGATGATGCCGGGCGCCAGGTGTATCCCGGCAAGATGCTGGGCTCCGAACCACAATGGGCTGGCTACTACATTCCCTGGCAGGGCAATGATATGGCACCGGGCAAACTCACTGGCGTCGCCGGGGACCACATGAATTATCTGTTCTACGAAGTGGACCCCGGTATCGCGGTGCCCGATCTGCGCGATATTGACTATGAACCGGACACTGACGCCGTTATCCCTGAGTTCCACTGGTTTCACTGGGACATCAATGATTTCCATTCAGGCGCCGGCGAACTGATGAAATCCATCACCGACGCCAATGATCCTGACCTGCATCGCTTTGTCAGGCGCGGTGGCAAACTCATTCTCTATCACGGGCTGATGGACACACTGATCGTTGCCACTGACACTATCGATTATTACCAGCAGGTGGTGGACACCACCTTTGCCGGCAGCGTGGCAGAAGCGCAGGCAAATGCGCGACTCTACCTGGCGCCAGGCATGGGACACTGTGCCGGCGGGCCCGGGCTCAATAATTGGGACAAACTGGCACCCTTGGTGGAGTGGGTGGAGAACGGTCATGCCCCGGACAGCATCATCGCCACCCATGAAACCGACGGTCTGGTGGATAATGAACGACCTCTCTGCACCTACCCGCAACAGGCGCATTACATAGGCCCGGCGGAGGGCGCGGATGAGCCTGGCAACTGGGTGGCGTCCAACTTTGAGTGCCGTATAAGATGAGAAACTCTCCACTCAAGGTGCTGATCGATACCCTGCCACAGGTCGGTCGCGTTGAATGGATCGGGCTACGCCCGGCACGCGACACAGAAATGGTCCCGGTGGCTCGCGCGCACGCAGCGCCCGATAGTGGCCTGGAGGGCGACCGCTACCAGGCTCGCAAAGGCGGCAGCGGAAAGCGCCAGGTCACACTTATTCAGCATGAGCACCTTGCAACTATCGCTGCACTGGCCCACAAGCCGTCAGTGACAGCGGAAATGCTGCGACGCAATGTAGTGGTATCAGGTATCAACCTGCTTGCATTAAAAAGCAAAACATTCCGCATTGGCGAGGCAATTCTTGAATATACCGGCCCCTGCGACCCTTGTAGCAAAATGGAAGCCCTGCTTGGCCCAGGCGGATACAACGCCATGCGGGGCCACGGTGGCATCACGGCCCGTGTGCTGCAAGAGGGTCACATCGCAGTCGGTGATGAACTCCGAAGCAGCACTTTTAAGACCCCAGCCGATAACGCAACTTGATCACGAACTGATCAACGATCCGGTCATTCCAGGACTGCTCGAACAGTTCCTGGAACTCGAACAGGCTGTTGCGCGGCAGGTTGGAACCCCGCGTGTAGACGATAAACAGGTCAGACAAAGGCGCAATCTCCCAGCGATAGCGTGCCTGGAAGGTCAGCCGTGAGATCGCGAAATCATCCGGCTGGTTGTCCGGGTTGGCCGTTGGTATCAAGGGCCCGTCCCTCTCTGTATTGACCCGGTAAAAACGGTCTTCAAACGCCTTCAGCGCTGTCCACTGAGTGCTGATGCGTATCTGTTGTTTGGCTGTGATGAAGTAATCCACTTCCAGTCGCGGCGCCCACTGATGCGCCTCAAAGCTGGTGTACTGGCCTGCTCCGCGATGCACCAGTAGCGCCTCGCGGTCCGTGTAACTCAGGCTCAGGTCAACGGAGAAGCGGTCCACCGGCCGCCATGCGACACCGGCGCGGCCTTGCACTTGCGTGGAGCCAAGATCTTCGGGATCAACGTTCAGACCCAAATTGTAGGAAAGCGACTGGGCGCGATCGGTTTCAAAGCTGATACCCGCCCCGTAACGGACAGGCAACTGGAATGCCCCGGTCCCGCGCCCCAGGCGGTCATCGTATCGCGCCGGGAAATAAAGCAGCGACAGATCCAGGCTGTTATTGTCCAAAAACGTATAACCTCGTTGCAGTGCGGCTCGCAGCCTCACCGGCAGACCGTCGGTGTTCCATTCATTGGTAGCGATAAATCCTGTGGTGCGGTTGCGCAGACCCGGGATGTCAGACTCGTTGACAAAGTAGTTGTAGGAGAGGTTCATCTGGTCGTTTCGGGTCAGGAACCCCAGTTCATTGATGTCCAGCTTGTCATCGATCCACGTCGCGTTAATGCTATGCTGTTTGCCGCGTTCCGGCCGATAGCTGACGTCGCCCAGGAAGCCCACGCCGCTAACGCCGCTGGTATCACTGTGCATGAACTGGGTGTCGACTATCCAGCGGTTGTCGCGGGAAAAATAGTGCATGTCCACAGCGTTGACGACCGAGTCAATATCGGGATGTTCTACCGTGGTGCCCATCCAGCCAATGGCGCGGCGTCCACCCCCGCTTGTATCTTCATACAGCAGGCGCGCAACACCAAAATCGCGGCCTTTTGCCTGCACGGTGACCGGCGTGCCGTCTGGCAGCGTGCCCGGGACTTCAGGATCATCCTCAGATGCGAACAGCGTGCCGTACTGCCACTTGCCGATCTGGCCAGTGTATTTGACAGCACCCAGCAGCTCGGTGGGCCGGCTGACATCGGTTGGCAGAACACTCACATTGCCGGGAATATCGAAACCGGCGGCACCGCCAATACGCCGGGTATTTAGAATCTGGATCGGACCGCCAGGACCACCACCGCCGCTGGAGCGCGGATGGGTATTGAATATGTCCTGACCTTCCAGGAAGAATGTACGCTTTTCCGGAAAGAACGTCTCAAACGCAGTCAGGTTGACCACCACGTCATCCGATTCCACAGTACCAAAGTCAGGATTCAGGGTCGCTGACAACAGCGTGTTGCTGGTGGGGCGCCAGTAGATATCGGCACCAACCTTCGTATCAAGCTCGTCACGCAGACCATCGAAACCGGCTGCCGCGAACGGATAGAAGGTCAACTGGCGTCGTGGCTCAATATCCTCGAGCTCATAACGTTCGAACGCCGACAGAAATTGATTGACGGTACGTGGCAGAGGCGGCGAAGACCAGGTCTCACCGCCAAGATGACCTATCTGGCGCTCATAGTAGAAGCCAATCTGTCGGGTTCCGTCGGCCGCCTGGGGCAATGGCATCATGGCCCAGGGGATGAAGTATTCCACGCTCCAGCCGTTTTCAAGCGCCTGGGTACGGGCATTCCAGGAACCATCCCACTGCAGGTTCAATTGGCGCTCCGGCAGAACGGTGGCATCGGTCATCGAGTCGCCCAGATTGATGCGCAGGAAGTAACCGTACTGGCCTCCCCCTGAGGGGTCCAGACCGACCACAAAACCGTCACGGTCCAGCTGTGTGTCGCGGGAAGTCATGCGCGCCACAAGCGTGTCAGCTGGTTGAAAATTCATGGCGCCAACGTAGATACCCTGCTCGGTATAAAAAGCGCGGACGTGCGTTTCGTAAGGTACTTCCGCCAGCGTATCGGGGTTGATCACCCGCATGCCGTCGACATAGGGCAGATCATTCCAGACAGCCTCATCAAGAAAACCGTCCAGGTCTATATCGACCTGTTCCAGGCGCGGCAGCTGTGGGACGGATGGCTGGGCGTAAGTACTGGCACCAGGAACCAGCGCACATAGCGTGGAAACAACAAGACTGGCAGGCAAAAGGTATCGATGCAGAGGGTTCATATTAGCTCTTGTCAGGACACATGATCTGTTTGTTTCTGTTTTTATTGTTCAGATCAGGCCTTATACGAAGGCCTGATCGCTGCTGAACCGGCCAAAAGGTTTTATACCTCAAGGTCTTGAAGTTATCGCAATGCGGAGAGGGGGCATAGGGAAGTTACAATATGTTGCAACTCTCGCTAATCAAAATTGGAGCTTTTCAGTTTTTTGATCAAAGCTCCCCTTTATTATTGAATTGGCGCACCAGCAGCCACTATCATTAATGCCATTCAGCAGCGCGGCACTCTACAACCCGGCAGGTTCGGTTGCACTGCGCAATTAATGTACAGGCTGAAGAGTCAGCACCTCTCTTCGCGACTAAGGGAATTTGTCGATGCGCTATATCCTTCTTTTTCTGCTGCTAACCCTTTACTCCACGGCATTAATCGCACAGAACGTCTCACGCGAGGCCACCTTCGGAGAGGTTTCGCTCACCGCCGGCTTTGATGACGACCCACGCATCATCAGGGTGCTTGCCGGTGGCTCGGTAGAACTTTCCCAGTCTTCGCGTTTCGACTGTACAGGGTTCGTAAGTGAAGCGCCTGACTACCAGCTTGAATATGGCACCACCGCCGCAGAGTTTGCCCTTAGTTTCTTTACAGACTCCGACGTCGATACTGTCCTTTTGATCAACACGCCTGATGGCGAGTGGCATTGTAACGATGACTACGGCGATGGGCTGGGTTTGGCTGCCGGCCTCACTTTTGAACAGCCATTGGCAGGCATCTACGACATATGGGTGGGTGTCTATGACGACGATGATAATTTTTCAGAGGCAGAGCTTTACATAACCGAGCTCACCGAATTGCTTTCGTTTGACTCCGAAGTCTCGGGCAGCATCGCAGAGACTGCCGGTCTTGAGCCAGAGCTCGCAGGGTCTGGCACCGCGTTTGCAGTCACCACAGAAGGACATTTGCTGACAAACTATCACGTCATTGATGGGTGTCGAGCGCTGACGTTCCAGCTACCCGGATCGATGCCCGTCAATGCTGAGGTGCTGGCAATGAACCAGAGCTTTGATCTGGCGCTACTCAAGACCGATATCTCCACTGATGCTACGGTATTTCAGAGTCAACGCCGCGTTCGGCTGGGCGACGACATCGTTGTTTATGGCTTTCCGCTATTGGGAGATCTTTCCTCTCAGGGCAACCTGACCAGCGGTGTTGTCAGCGCACTTTCTGGGTTGAATGACGACTTGTCCACCTTCCAGATTTCAGCGCAAATTCAGCCGGGCAACAGCGGAGGCCCCGTATTCGATCGGTATGGTGCTGTCGTCGGTGTAGTGGTTTCCACGGCAAATCAGGATTACTTTGCTCAACAATCCGGAAACATCCCGCAGAATGTGAACTTTGCCATTACCGCTGATATCTCCCAGAATTTTTTGCGAAGCAACAATATCGGCTACCAGAGCTCGGAACTATCAGCGGAAATGCGAACCGCTGATATTGCTGAGAAAGCTCAATCAACAACCGGAGCACTTCTCTGTTATCGATAACAACCTGCCCCATGTAAACTGCAACTCCCACACTGAATTATCCAGCATCCACTTCTTGGCGACGTTTCAGTCACATTCACGCTGCTAAGCTCCCTGTGTCATCAATCAGATACAGTGGACTCCTGGAGGTATAGCGGTATGAGCAGTCTGAGAAGACGGTTAGATCAGGTATTGTGGACGGCCATGTTGGCGCTACTTATGGGGATTCCACTTGCCAGCCATGCGGCAGAAGCACCTGGCGCGCTTACCATCATTGTCAATGACGTGGTCACCGAGCGGCCAATTCCAACCGTGCAGCTCACCCTAACAGAGAGGGAAACCGGTGCCACACAGTCGGTGCAAACCGACTCGCAAGGACGGACAGTCATTGAACAGCTCGACCCCGGCCTCTACTCGGTGAATCTTGCTAAAGATGGCTTTATCTCCGTCTACGAACCCAGCATACGTGTCGTGACACGCAAAAATACCAGGATTGAATTTGAACTCCGGGAAGCTGTCGCGGTTCAGGAAGTCGTGGTTCAGGGGCGTCAGGCAAATGTCTACGCCTCTGCCAGCAGCACCTATCTCGACAGAGAGGCGTTGCGAAGTGCTGTGGGCGGCGGTGCCGACCCGCTACTCTCCCTGGACGGTCTGCCTGGCCTGGCATCCGCCAGTGAATTTGCCAGTTTCAGTGTGCGAGGCCGCGGCCCAAGAGATAACCTGTTGTTTGTTGATGATTTACCGTTTGATAAAGCGATACACTTTGATGCAACGCTGGGGGAAGAGGAAGATGTCGGTGGCGGTGGTCGATTCTCGATTTTTGCCCCAAACGTCATCAGTGGCGCAGAGTTTTCACCCGGTGGATGGAGTGCGGCCTATGGTGGTCGGGCAGCATCCCTGCTGAAGCTGGAAGTTGCCGATGGCAACCCAAGCCCGTCAGCCAGCCTGCGCTTTGACCTGGCTGGTTTCGAAGTGGGTTACGATGGCCCGGCGGGCATCACCGAGGATTCCACCCTGCTGGTATCGGCCCGGCGCCTGGACTTCGGGGCGTTGTTTGAAACGATCGAGGAACTGGACATTGGTGAGCCGATATTAAGGGATGTCATCGTAAAGTCTGTCATACCCCTCAGTCAGGACAACACCCTGGAGGTGCTGCTGATCGATACACACGAAGATTATACCCGCGATGTGACACACGTTTTTGCCTCGCCCAATTTCGAGGATGCGGCACTGCAGGACTCTGAGCAGGATAGTGATTTGTACGGCCTGACATTGCGGACCCTGATTGGTGCGCAGTCGGTGTGGACCAACCGGGTTTACTACCGCAACAGCGACAAGATTAGCTCAGAGGGCGAATCATTCCCGGATCTGGTTCCTGAAGGATCGCCGGCTTCCAGTTTTCCGGTGCGCGAAGACATCATCACTATCGGCGAGGGTGAGACCGAGACGGGCTGGCGCAGCGACTTCGAAACTGTCAACCAGTGGGGCGTGTTCAGTGCCGGCATACGAGCAACACAGATCGAGCTGGACTACCACACCATTCTGGACGGCGATTGGATCCGTTTTGTTTACGACGACGATGATTTCAGGCCCGACCCCGATCAGAAATACATCGTGCTTACACCTGCCAACATAAACTCGTTGCTGAATCAGAAAGAGACAAATTATGCGGCTTACCTGGAACAGGTTTTTGAGCGCGGCGCCTGGGATTTCCGCACCGGCCTGAGATTCGAGCGAGACGGTTTCGCGGACGAAAGCTTTGCATCGCCAAGGTTCAGCGTCAACTGGCGGCCAGACAATACAATCAGATATTTTGCGACCGCCGGTGTATTTCATCAGTCGCCCCGCTATCTGGAACTTGCTGCGAATGAATCCAACAAGCTTGAGAACGAAGAAATCATCCACAGCAGTGTCGGTCTGGAATATTTTCCGAACAACAACTGGTCAGTGCTGATTGAAGCCTATCATCAAAGCCTGGACAAGCTGGTGGTAGACCTTGATCGTGCGAACGGAACCTTCGCGAACCTCGGCGACGGCACCTCGTATGGCGTCGATACTGTGTTGACTGGCACCATACGCGAAGGAATCTATGCTACCGCCACTTACTCTTACAACGATGCGGTTGTCGACAGAAAAGATGGGCGTGGCGACGTCGTCGACGAATTCAATCGTGAACATGTTGCTACGCTGGGTCTGACCTGGGAGATCAGCGACCGCTGGAAGGTCGCCGGTCGCTACAAATACCTTTCCGGCAGACCAGACGACAGATTTATTATTCACTCAGACGTACTGGGCGACGGCCAGCCGCTGCGCTACTCAAAAGAAATTACGGAACGCAATGTCGGCCGAACGGATGGCTCCGGATTGTTGAATATTCGTGTGGACTATCGCCGCGCATTCGGGCCCATTGATGTCACCGCTTTTCTTGATGTCATCAACGTAACGGCTGCATCATCTGGTGACGACACAGAGTTTGACTACCGACGCGGTGTTCAGGTGCAGGACGACAGCGAAGCCGAGCCGCTAATTGGCCTGCGACTGGATTACGCCTGGTAAAAGAGGAATACCCGATGGTAAATGTGCTGGACGAGGCACCGATCAGAGTGTTGATTGTCGAAGACAACCGCGACATTTGTGAGAACATTGCCGAGTACCTCGAACAGTACAGCTATATTCTGGATTTTGCCTACGATGGGATAAGCGCCATGCATCTGGCTTTGACGAATCCATTTGATGTCATTGTTCTGGATCTAATGCTGCCAGGGATGGACGGCCTGAGTTTCTGTCAGAGGCTGCGCTCTGAAGCACATCTGGAAACACCAGTGTTGATGCTGACCGCGAGAGACACTCTGGACGATAAACTGAAGGGTTTTAAGGCAGGCGCCGACGACTATCTGATAAAACCCTTCGCATTGCAGGAGCTAGATGCGCGACTGCAGGCACTGTATAAACGCGGCCATGGAAGGTCAGTCAGACTGCTCACGGTAGGTGATCTGACCATGAACAAGTCCACACTGCAGGTACATCGCGCAGGACAGCTTATCGATCTTACCCCCGCTGGCATGAGACTGTTGCAGCGCCTTTTGGAAGAGTCGCCATCGGTAGTGCCTCGTGAAAGTCTCGAAACATTGTTGTGGGCGGATGAACGCCCTGATGGCGATGCCCTTCGTTCGCACATGTATAAACTGCGTCAGGCCATCGACAGACCGTTTGATAGCCAATTGATTCACACAGTGCATCGCATCGGCTACCGCATTGCAGAGGATGATCAGTAGTGTATCGTTACAGTTTACGCCAGCGTGTTGCAATCGCCTTTGCCGTGTGCGTTGCCATTCTCAGCGTGGTCTGGGGCCTGGCTTTCTTTTCGGCAATCCGGCTGAGTGAAGACCGTGTAATGACACGTCAGTTGCAACGTGCCGCAGAGAGTTACCCTTCTCTTACAACCAACCTTCGCGGCTATGATGATGTTGATAGCCTGCCAGAATCTCTCCGCCAATGGGCACAGAGCAATCCGTCAGAGGGCTTGCATGAATTCCCAGCCGAGCAACTGCATGTCGCAGTGGTTCCCACCGACAATCAAGAGCAAAAAGCATTTGTGGTTTTCGACGTAGCTGGCATCGAAGCCGCGTCATCAGAGGACTGGTGGTGGCTGCTGGTAATCACCGGCGTCGTAGGCACACTCGGTACTCTTGGTTTCGGCCTCGGCGTTATTGTAATGCGCCGTGCGGTTGCGCCGGTTGTGCAACTCGCGGAGGTGGTCGCGGATATAGACCCGCAAAAACTATCAGTTGAAGATCACAAGCGCATCGCATCTGGCCGCTTTGGCGATGATGAAGTGGGCGTGCTCGCCAGGACTCTTGAGAAAACACTAGAGCGTATCAGCGCCTTTGTCGAACGGGAAAGATACTTTACCGATTCAGCCAGCCATGAGCTGCGAACGCCAATAACTGTAATCACCGGTGCGCTCGAACTGCTCGAAAAAAGCGACCTGAAAACAAGCGATGCAAAGGCCCTGGATAGGGTCAGACGTGCCACGCGCGACATGAAAGCCACGATCGAAATGTTTTTATGTCTGGCGCGCGAAACCGATGACGGGCTGTATGACGAGCAGTTCAGTGTTGTATCGCAAGTGAATCAGGCGATGGATCAGCAGCAATACCTGCTGCGCGGCAAGCTCGTTGATGTTCACGTCGATAATCTTGCTAACCCCAGAGTCTGCGGGCACCCGCAGGCGTTTTCTATCGCGGTCAACAATCTGGTGCGCAATGCGTTCGAACACACACTGGACGGACAGGGACCCATCAAGATTCTCATCAAAGAGCACGAACTCTTTATCACCAACCAGCTAGGCAGCGACGCATATGGGCGACACTCGCAAACCGAAGCGTCGTCCACCAACGGTTATGGTCTGGGCCTGGGTATTGTTGAACGACTTTGTGAACGCAACGGCTGGACGTTTACCTTGCATGCAGATGAAGTACGTGTGGCGGCTCGCCTTTCGTGGTGACACTACAGCAAGCTTACTCGAGCTGTTTTCCAGCACAGACCACTGTGTTGCGGCCCAGACGTTTGGCGTTGTACAGAGCAATATCTGCCTGCCGCACCAACTCATCCGCAGCAGTTCCCGGTAGCGGAACCATCGTGGCCACACCTACACTGATGGTGACAACACCAGCATCGGCCAGGCGATGTTCAATTTGCAGTTTCTCCACTTGAGATCGCATCTGCTCGGCAATTTTCACAGCATCTTCTTCGCTACAGAATGAGAGAATGACGCAGAACTCTTCGCCTCCGTAGCGAGCAGCCAGATCAGTTGCTCTGTGAATGCGCGTCTTCAAGACGCCAGCGATTCGACGCAGACAATCATCGCCCTGTTGATGGCCGTACTGGTCGTTGTAAAGTTTGAAGTAATCGACATCCAGCATCAGTACCGACATGGATTGTGCGGTACGGGCAGAGTGCGCCCACTCAGCGGCCAGCACATCATCGAAACGACGCCGGTTGGCGAGGCCAGTCAATCCATCAGACAATGACAGGGTTTCCAGCCTGCCATTGACCAGCTCAAGCTCAGTTGCCTTTTGTTCAAGTTCCTTGACTGCCTCTTCAGCCCTGCGATTACTTGCCTGCAATTCTTCTTCCCGCCTGCTTGCCTCCAGGGCCATGCGCCGAAACTGATGGACGGCGCTCCCCAGGCGTCCGAGTTCATCTTTGCCTTCCGCAGGCATCGGCACATCGTAGCGGCCGGCGGACAGGTTAAGCAGCGTGTCACTGAGATCGGTCAGTCGTGGCACTAGATGGCGCATCACATGCATATAAAAGAACGCTACAAGACCTGTCAGGCCGGCTGCTGTGATCATCAGCAACCACAACTGGGACCGGTGATTGGCAGACGATGCCCTGTCCGCCGCCTGGTCAATTTGCGACAGCCGGGTCTCGACCAGTGCTGCAATAGCAAGATCAACACGCGCGATTGTCTGCTGATTTTGTTGATTCAACGCTTCTCCGTCGGCCAACAACATCAATTCGCGCTGTCGCAGCCCCACCAGTCCATCGGGCGACAGGCTTGAGGCACGCAATTCTGCAAAATGCCGATTCAACACGCCGGTCACATCGGGTGGCAGCTTTTCGAGGGTTTCGCTGGCCACCTGAAGCCGGTGGTTGATGACTTGCTCGGAGACTGCCAAAGCGGCCAATGTCGGCTCCTGCGTGGCACCCATTAACAGGCCGCCAATCGACTCCACTTCCGCATAAAAACGTGACAATGGTATCAGCGGTACTGTATTGCCGGACATCCGTGCGATCTGCTCGACAGGCGGGGAAGAGCGTTGCATCAATGCATTGATGACATCGCTGTCAGCCTCCAGGATCCGGACCCTGAATGTCAGCTCCTGCTGGAATGCCTGCAGATCGGCGATCAGTTGCGTGCGAGCGCGCTGTTGTGCCTCGATCAAAGACAATCGCTCATCAACCAGCGTACGCAGGCTGTCCAGATTCTGATTGAGTTCGGCGACCTGTACTGTAATATCCGCTGCAGCAAGTGGATCGGCAACTCCTGTCAATTCATCGAGCGCCCTGTCCAGCACCCGCTGCGCTGCGGACACACGCTCAAACGCCACCTGCCGGTCTGCGCTGGAACTTACCGCAATCAGGGATGTACCACTGGCTGCCAGCGCATCCGCCGCGCGGGCAGCACGGAACGTGGCCAGCGTCACTGGCAACTGTTCGTCCAGAATACTGCTAACGCTGCGTGCCATTCCTGCACTCGTCCCCAGCGCCGTGATCATTACCACGACCATGAACAGGGCCATGGCCACAAAGCCAATCAGGAAACTGTTGCGAATGCCCAGCCCCTGAAATCTGCCCCATAAGCCCGGGGTGCCACGTGACGTGGCACTGACGTTAGTCGATGGCGACACGCTGGCCATCCTGCCAGACATACCAGGAGAATGGGGGGTACTCAGTCTGTATATCCCCCTTTTCATCGAAGCTGATCCGACCCAGTACAGTTTCCAGCGGCTCCGCCCGAATCGCCTTTGCTACCTCAGAGGCATCTATACTACTGGCTCGCCTGACGCCCTCAAGCCAGACCTCTGTGGCGGCATAGGCAAGCAGGGTGTAGCCATCTGGCTCCATACCCTGTGCCCGAATCGCCTCGTTCGCCACTCGCGTATGCTCATTGTCAATTTGCGTAGCCGCCTCGGCAGGGAAAGTGAATGCCACACCATCTCCGGCAGGACCGGCAGTTTCCGTGTATATAGGCGCGACCAGGGTGTCGCTGCTGACGATCTCAAAAGGCGCCGACATCTGTCGCGCCTGCCGTGCGAATACGCCACTGTCCAGTGCTCCACCGACCAGGTAGACGACATCCACTTCGTTATCCATCAATTGAATGATCTCGTCCAGGTAAGAAGTAGCCGAAGCCGAGCTTTGCAGAACAAACGCCGGACGCACGCCGCGCCGAACAAGACCCTCTATGGCACTCTGGGTTAACCCCTGGGAATAGTCACTCTGAAAGCGGACGATGCCGATTCGCCGGTCACCGTACAAGCGAGCAAGTCGTTCTGCCGCCATCTCCCCCTGCAGGTCATCCCGACCTATCACGCGGAAAACGCTGTCAATGCCCATTTCTGTGACCAGCGGCGCAGTCGAAGAAGGCGTTATCTGCAGAACACCATGACGTGCATACACAGGTGCTGCCACCACCGTGGTCGCCGAGCACGAATGTCCGATTACCACATGGGGAGGATCCTGAACCAGACTCTGCGCGACCCGCTCAGCAATAATCCTGATACAGCTGTCATCATGTTCCGACACACGAACCGGATGTCCCAGTAACGTCCCATCGTCAAGCGACGCCAGCGCAGCATGAACGCCAGCCCTGAACTGCATCCCTATGGAGAAGCTTGTTCCCGTCATCGGCCCGACAATCGCCAGCTCAATGGTCTCTGCCTGAGGGTCCGGGCGTTGCGCCGAAACGGCTGGCTGCAGTGCTGCCACTGCAACCAGCAGGACCAGACCAACACAGGCATTGGTAAAACATCTAGAGTTATTCACAACACGACCCAAAATGACACGAAAAACCATGATTAACACCAGCCTATCGGCGCGTCTCAGATAACATTTACGCGACATCACTTAAATATGGGCGCCCGAAGTCTGCACGTCAAGCCGGACAGCATCGGATATTGATCAAGCGCAGGCGGATGCTGAATTTTGCTCAAACACTCAGACCTGCCACTGACAATTGATGACAGGTATTCAATGCGCTTATAGTAATGGACTTGGAAACTGCCAGGCATGGCAAATCAGGGCAATTCGACCTAATGTCCAATCAACGTCTACCATCACTGAATCTGATTCGGGTTTTTGAAACGGCGGCCCGCCGCCTCAGCTTCAAGGATGCGGCAGATGAGCTGTTTGTGTCCCCGCCCGCAGTCAGCCATCAGATCCGGGCGCTCGAGGAGTATCTTGGCATTACCCTGTTCAAGCGGGAGAATCGCAAGATTTCACTGACCTCCGAAGGCAAACGCTACTATCTTCACGTCAAGCGCGGACTGGACCTGATAGACAGCGCCACCCTGGCTATTCGCAAACAGAAAAAGAAGCGCCGTTTTGTTGTGAATACACTGCCCAATATTGCCAGCCTGCTGCTGTTCCCGAATATTCATGAGTTTCAGTCCAGGTTTCACGAACTGAATATCCAGATTGACTCTGATATATCCCGAATCGACTTTGAGCATTCAGAGACAACAGTCGCCATTCGACACGAATGCGGCAACGAGCCAGGTCTGACTTATCAACCGCTGGTGCGAATTTCGCTGACACCGATCTGCAGTCGAAACTATCTGGAGCAGCACCCGCGATTGCTGAAGGGTGACTTTAATGGCTGTCGATTGATCAAGATCTCCGGAGATTCATATCAATGGCCACGCTGGCAGACGCAATGGAATGCACAGACCGAAACATCGGATGAACTCGTTGTCAGCACGGTGGAAGCAAGCATTGCAGCGGTAAAAAATGATATCGGAGTAGCTATGGGATACCTGCCCACGTCGTATCAGTTTATGAGTGCCGATGACTCGCTAGTGCTACCCCTTCCAGACAAGGTGACTCGCCACGGCGAGTGTTTTCTTGCTTATCGTAGCGACGATACCGCGGATGAAGTGATCGAGGCGTTCTACGACTGGATCAAAAAGATCATTGCCAGGGAGTGGACGGATAAGAAAAACTAACCCGAACTACCATGATTTTTCATTTGTCAGCCCCCAGGCTGGGGGGGGAGAATTCAAGACACTTTCAGACTAAATCATGGTCAGCCGAATGCTTCAAAATATTCAGCATCATCGTATAACAGACCCGCAATCGCTGCCGCTGACTCAGCGTGAACAGGATGTGCTTCGTGAGCTTGCCCAGGGCAACAGCAACAAGAAAATCGCCCGGGTTCTATGCCTCAGCCCTCACACAGTGGATGGCTACGTAAAGGATATTTACAGAAAGTTGGGAGTCCACAACCGCTCCATGGCTACAGCGGTTGCGTTCCATTATGGCGTGCTGAAGGGTTTCCCTCCCACGCTGGAATTCCCCCTCCACGATCCTTACCAACCCATCGCCTGACCGTCCTTGCGGTGATCCTAAGCTGGAAGGCTGGATAGGCGCCCACGATTCATGTAAAACAGTGGTAAGGCCGTGAAATTAAAGTCATCCTCGGACGCGTATGCCGCGCCCTACTTCTAACGGAGAGAGGCCAGACTTATCATGAAGACATTCGACGACATTTTGAAAGATCCAGCCGACAACTTCGGCAAACCTGCTGAGGTTATCTCTGCGAGTGAACTCAGCCGGGATCAGAAAATAGAAATACTGCGCCGCTGGGACGACGATGCGCGGCTATTACTGACCGCGCAGTCGGAAGGCATGAGCGGGGGCAAGAGAAGCGCCGAGGTTCTGTCACAGATTCAGGACGCGCTGGCAGAGCTGGGCGCCGAGGTTGATGACACCTGAGCCTTGCCGGGCTGCGCTTAGAGACCCAGAATGATTGTTATGGCGATGGAAACGTATTCAGGCTGCGTCATGCTTTCGTTGCGCCGCTGTATGACTGCCGAAGCGCAACTGTCGCGATCACTACAGTGACAGCCTCGTACATCAACGCGCCCCAGGTGTACATGGTCAACGGGTCGCTGGTAGTCAGCGCAGAAATCAGTCTTGCGATTGCCAGCATGCCAATGCCAATTACCAGAACAGCCAGCCCGCCCCGGTAGTATTCCGAGCTGAAAAGGGCCAGCAGGCAGTAAAGCCCGATTCCTGTCTGCAGGCCGCCGTACATGGAGCCAATTTCCGCATAGGCATTGCCGTTGGTGAGGACGAGGCCAGCGAAGCCGGCAGGCACTTCGGGATTGATCAGGCTGACCGTTCCGTAAGCAATAAACACCAGTGATGATAAAGCCAGAATAAATTTGCCAGGCATAATTAATGCTCTTTAAGTCGATTCGCAATTAATTACGCAAAAACCAGGCAAAAAGATCGTTTCTGATTGCATCGCAATTCAGGAAGACTAATCGCCTGGCAAAATATCACAGCATACGATGAAGTCTTCTCCGTGCAGACGCGTGAGAACCGACAACGTAATACAAAGCGTACCATCGGAAACCGAGAAGTAGGGTTGTGTCATCTGCACATTACCGGGGTTGTTTACTGCGTTCACATAGTAGTCCCGACGCTTCCAGCTTGCGCCCTGTGCGTTGGCCAGCGCATACAACCTGTCTCTGCCCTCAATCTGGATGGTGGGGCTGTTGATATTGGCGTGACACTGCTCGCCATCGAGCGCCAACTGGTAAAGACGGATGCTGTGGGGCAGCTTGAACATAAGCTGCGCAATTTCGTCGAGCAGGTTTTTCTTTTGCGCGCCTACTGTCAGCGCCGCAAATCGATTGCGATAAGGCTCCAGGCTCTCGCGCTTGCGCTCCTGAATAAAGAGATTCAGCTCGTCAAACTCGTTATAAAGCTCTTTCCACAGACCGCGACGTGTTGCAATCGACCCGGATAACAGAAACGGACGTGCGAAGTAGTAACCCTGGATCAGATCGACCTGCGCGTCCATCGCCGCCAGTGCTTCCCCGGCAGTTTCAACACCCTCAGCCAGCACCAGGCATTTGCAGTTGTGCAACATGCTGGTAATGCCCTTCAGCAACTCTTTGACGCTGTCATCCTGACCGGCTTTTTTCAGCATGCCGCGATCCAGTTTGACGATATCCGGTTGAATCCGCCAGATGCGCTCGAAGTTGGAATGTCCGGCACCGAAGTCGTCAATCGCAATCAGAAACCCCAAATCTTTGTACTGCCCAATCGTCTGTTCCAGCTCGCTTTCGTCCTCAATGCTGGACTCCAGAATCTCGATCACTACACGATTCGGCGTGTAGTTGTAGCGCACAAGAAGATCATTCAGAAAGTCAGTGTAGCGGGCACACCGGCTCAGAGTGGAGGGGTCGACATTAAGGAACAACCAGGCATCAGGCGGGTCCAGCGCATGGAAATTTTGCAGGTGCACCTGCTGGCAGGTCAGGTCCAGCTGGTGGATGGCTTCCCCCTGGCGCCTGCTGAACAGCACGGCTGGCGTCACCGCCTCGCCCTTATCATCGACGGCGCGCACCAGCGCCTCCAGCCCGACAATGCGCTTGTGGGCGATACTGTAGATGGGCTGGAATGCGGAATAGAGTCGCCTGGCTTCGAATTCAAGGTAGCTGTTACCCTGATAATAGCCAGCCTTTTCAACAATCTGCTCTACCTGCTCGCGGGGGGCAAGCGCCAGATTGTCAATAATTTTCAGTTTGGAATTCATCGCGCTCTATCAACTGCGTCAAAAGGATAAGCTCAGACATGATAGCCGGCCTTGAGCTGGTATCGGCTGCCAGGCAGATTTCTACAACTTTTCCCTTTATCAAAATCTCTGGAAAGTGAGGTCGGACCCAGGCGGGCTCCATGGAGCGCAAGAAGCGCAGCGGGTATTTTTAGTATATTATGCGCGCGAGCTGCTGCCGTCCTGGCAGGCAAGCTGAATACTTCTTCCGGAACGATTGAGGTAGCCCGATGAAACCGCAGGCCAGAGGGATCAGGCGACTGATTAACGCAACGCGTTTCTCCATGCAGGGCCTGAAAGCCTTGTGGCAGGCCGAGGAGGCCTTCCGGATGGAGGTGGTCCTCGTTGTACTGCTGACACCAGTCATCGTTCTGGTTGATGTCAGTCCCGCTGAACGCGCCCTGCTGGTTGCTTCACTGCTCATCGTGTTGATCACCGAAATGCTGAACAGCGCCATCGAAGTGACAATCGACCGCATCGGCCATGAGTATCATGAACTCAGCGGTCGCGCCAAGGACATCGGTTCGGCCGCGGTGCTGTTCAGCCTGATCGGTACTGGAATAATCTGGGCCATCATCCTCTGGCCTTTCTGATCAGCGGCACGTCACCAGTTTCCACCAAACGGGTATGGCTGTGGGCCGCTCACTGACCAAGTCGCTTAGTTTTCCGAAGCAAGTAAGGCCGGGTCGGTCCAGGCCATGATCAGCTGGTCCATCACGTCCGGCCCATCTTTGCCCCAGGTATTGGTCAACATGGCTGCCACTACCTGCAGTTCCGGGAAAACCAGCAATAAGGACAGTGTTCCCGGATAGCTGCCGCCTGCCATCAGGAAGCGTGGCTGCGACTGCAGTCCAATCATGACCCAGCCATCACTGAACATGCTTGGCTGGCCACTGGACGTGAAATGCGGCGCTTCCAGTTCGGCCCGGACGTGATCACTCAAGAACTCCTGCCCCATCAATTGGCGCCCAAAGCTGACCAGATCGCCCGCCGTTGAGTACATGTTGCCACCACCCATGTTGTAGCTGTGGTTCAGCGTGGGCATCACCTGCAGAGATGGCAATACCTCGCGACTGTAGAGATCGATGAACGTGTAATGTCGACTCCTGTGCGGCATTGGCAGCCGGACGTCTGTAAATCCGGTGTTTTCCAGCTGCATGGGAGTAAGCACGCGAGACTGGATGATTTCCTCAAACGGCTTGCCGCCAGCTCTCTCGATTACAGCAGCCATCAAATTAAAACCATAACTTGAATAGTGACTCTCAGACCCGGGGGCGGCAACTAGCGCGTCGTCCTTGAACAGCGCCAGCGCATCAATAACCGAATCGTAGTGTGTCGAGTAAAACACAACATCCCGCTCCGACTGGTAGTGACGTATGCCTCCCGTAGCGCCGGCGAGCTGGCGAGTTGTCAGCGTTCCTTCGGGCGCAACCGGGAACTCCGGGACGTAGCTCTGAACTGGTGCGTCCAGATCCAGCTCTCCCGATTCTGCCAGCAATAGCTGGGCGAGTCCGGTAAACGCCTTAGTGACAGATGCAATTTCGAATCGTGTCTCTGAGCTTACGGGCACACGGTGTTCGATATCGGCATAGCCAAGATTGAGCTGATGCACCCGCTGCCCGTCAAATACAGCAGCTTGCAGCCCCACCAGTTGCTGATCAGTGAACACAGATTCCGCCTGGGACAGCATCTGCGCGACCTGCTGCTCAGTCAATGTCGCCTGAGCCTGTTGTGGCTGAGCCTGCGCGGGCAAAGCCAGGGCAATGCTGATGACAAGCGCGAGCGATGGCAGCCCGGATGGTCGTGCGAAATACATAATTACTCCTGAGATTGTGCAATGACTTCGATGCCAATAGTCTTTGAAGCCTTCAGCGCCAGCAAGGCATAATACGTGAAACGTCAATATTCCCATGTGAAATGCACCTGGAACCGGTTTGCAGATTCCCGCTTTTGATCGATACCTCGCAGCCTGGGTGATCGCACCCTACTTTGTAGCGGCCTTATTGCTGGCCGTACCGCAGCTTCTGCAACCCGCGAGTACTCAGCACACGATGGAGCTCATCTCTGTCTCTATTGCTGAAGAGCGATCCGGCCCCTGGCGTCCAGCTGAGCTGGACGCCTTGCAGTTACCCAATGAGCACGCCTGGCTGCGCGCCGTATTCACCGTTCCTGTAGCCAGCACCGGGCCCGACGCATCACCCCTTGGTCTTTATCTGTCGGGGACATTCTCCGCCCGTGTTTTCTGGAATAATCAGGAAGTCGGCTTTAAGGGCTTGCCTGCCGAAGACCGGGAAAGTGAGTCAGCGGGACCTATTGATGCCATCCTTCACCTGCCTGCTGACTTCGTGGCGCCCGGCAACAATACTGCCCTGCTGGAGCTTTCCAGCCACTATCGGCAACACAGTCTTAACTCAATAATTCACGGCAGTGAGAAACTGCCAGGCCTGCGACTGGCCAGCTATTCATCCGAGATTCGACGGCCCATTGGCTACTATTCTGCCCCGCTCCTTGGCTTCATTCTTCTCGTCATAACGACCTTCGTGATAGTAAGCACCAACATCTATGAGAGACGCCTGGCACTGGTGATGGTTGTCAGCCTGCTGGTGGCTGCCAGCGCAGAGCTTTTCCGCGCCATTTACGCGTATCCCTACGGATTACATATGCTGCGCCTGGGATTGGTCGCCAGTGCACTGATGGTGTTTGCCTGCACATTACCATTCTACTTTGGCAGGCGTGGGGGGCTGCAAATGCCAGTCAGCGGACTGTTGGCAGTGACTGCGGCAGGTATCGTGGCCACACTGTGGATTGGGCCGCCACAGGATGTCGTCCATGCCGTGCTCTGGGTAAGTGTGCCTGCCTCGATCGCTCTTGTTTGGAAATCATCACAGGCCAGCCCCGGAAACCGCATCTTTCTGACATCCGCTCTAGCCTGCCTTTTGCTTAGCCTGAGTCTGGACAAGGACCTGTTCTTTGATCAATACCTGTACGCGGCCGTAGTCCCGTTGCTTGCAGTGATTTGCAGGCCAATGGCAGTCAAGAAAAGCCTGCCCAGGCCAGTCCAGCTCCTGGTCAGCTCTGCTGGCAGAACGCGGATTGTAGATTGCAAAGACATTCTCACTATCCAGGGGGCCGGCAATTATGCGCAGATCCGACTGACCAGTGGCGAAACGATTCTGGATGATCGATCTTTGAAGGAGATGTTGACCCTTTTGCCAGCAAACTTCATCAGAGCGCACCGTTCGCACCTGGTCAACCTTGATGCGGTTCACGAGCTTCGCTCGCTGGGCGCTGGCAAGTATGAGCTATTGTTAAGCCACCAGCAGCGCTGCCCGCTCTCACGAACGCATGTTAAAACCGTACGTGAGAGCCTGGCTAAGCGTTAATTTCCCGTCACGACCTTCACTTCTGCGGGCAGATCAGGAACTTCTCACCCGTGTGCTTGGCGTAGTATTGGCGGACAGTATCGGCATCCAGCGCTTCGACCAGGGAAATTTCGTTAGTGTAGTGACTGGCAAATGTTGTCTTCAGCTCACTGGCCACACGCGCTCGCAGGCGGCCAGCAATCTCTGTTCCAGCCTTGGCCAGAAAATTGGGCAACAGCCAGCCACCCACACCCCATGCCATGCCGTAGGCGCGCTGCAACACAGTTGGTGACGTGTCCAGATTGCCGTACAGATAAACCTGCTTGTGCTTTACCGAGCCATAAATGCTGTAGGCACCCGGGGTGCGTGAGGCAGCTGCCTCCATGCAGGCCAGAATGTCAGACGCCAGTGTGCCACCGCCGGTTGCATCAAACGCTAGCGTAGCACCCGTAGCGTGAATGGCGTCGGTCAGCTGTGCTTTGAAATTATCGGAACTGGAGTTAACAACATACTTGGCGCCCATGTCGCGCAACAGCTTAGCCTGCTCATCTTTACGTACGATATTAACCAGTTCAACGCCATCCGCCTGGCAAATACGCACCAGCATCTGCCCGAGATTGGAGGCCGCGGCTGTATGGACCAGCGCCGAATGCCCTTCCATTTTCATGGTTTCGATCATGGATAGCGCGGTCAGCGGATTCACAAAACAGGAGGCACCATCTTTGGCGCTGTGCCCGTCTTGCAAAGGCAGGCAGGTAGCAGCATCAACACAGCGATACTGTGCGTACATGCTGCCGCCCATGACAGCCACGACCTTGCCTTGCAGGCTGCTCGCCAACTCGGAGTCGCCAGTGGCTACGACTGTGCCGGCGCCCTCATTGCCAACCGGTAACGCCTGTCCCACACGTGCTTTCATGACACGCATCCCCTGCTCGGAGACAGGAGCGCTAAGAACGGCACTGCTGCCATCTCCGGAGGTGCTGGCGGCGCTGATGTCGGCCCAGCCGAACATGACGCCCTGATCGGAGGGATTGATTGGCGTTGCCTCGATGCGCACCAGTACCTCATTGGCTTTGGGCGTGGGCACCGGTTTTTCGATCAATTCAAGGCGCAGTTCGCCAGACTCAGTAAGTGTTGAAAACATCTGCAGATAAGTAGAAGGTACTGTCATGATTGTCCTGTTAACTGATTATCGGTTAATGGATTGGTGGCTGTGTGGCCGGCAGAACCGGGTCAAGCGTTACTTGCCCCGGCAGCCATTGCGCACGGTCCGTTTCTAGCGAGGTCCCGACGGTGCATGGGCAGGCAGCGCCGGCAACGAACCAATCATGCCATCGGGACGTGCTTTATCCAGCATGGCCTGATAGGCCGGCCGGGCTGTGACTTTTTCCATCCAGGCATTGATGTTGGGAAACTGTGTGCTGTCTACAATATTCAGCACAAAGGCAAAGTTCAATGGAAACAGCATCATGATATCGGCCGCCGAAAAGTCTTCCCCGCCAAACCAGGGTTTGTCATCAAGAAAGTTTTCCGCGAACTGCACAACGGCTTCTGAATCAACTAGCGGCGAGCGGGCTGTTGGCGGCTGGATCTGCCAGACGCGATAGTCGGCAATGGCGCGTGCAGCCAGTGAACCCTCAGAGTAGTGAATCCACATCAGGTGCGTCGCAAAGTCAGGGGAATCCAGTGGTGGAACCAGGCGGCCACCACCATGGCGGGCAAGAATCATTTCGATGATGGCACCAGACTCAACCAGCACCTGGCCATCGTATACAACGGTAGGTGCCACTGGCATGTCAGGGTTGATGGCGCGAATGGCTGCCATGGACGCTCCCAGATCGCCACGCGTGAACTCCAGATCGTAGGGCAGGCCCAGCTCTTCCATCAGCCAGACCAGACGCTCTGAACGGCGCCCCTCAAGATGATAAATGGTGAATTCGGGCACAGGGGCGGCGTTTGCCATGCTCGCGCTTTGTGCGGTTGCTGCCGGCACCGCGGCAACGAAATAATTTGCCAGGAGCAACACCGCTGTCAGGCTGATCAACTTTCTCATTTGAATTCTCTCTATTGTTGACGATTTCGGGAATCGTATGGGTGATTCGCAATTTATATCGCTTGCGACATAAGTTATACAGCAAATCAAGAGTCTTTGCATCCATGCAGCAGCTGCCGACCCTGCCTGGCAACCTCAGGATGCCTGTGCCGCAGGGCGCCAAGACCGCCGGCACTGCGCTACCGAGTCAGTGTCCCCACAAGCGAGGATCGATGCCGTAATAATTTCTAAGTTGTTCAAATAGTTGCGGGTGCTGCACAGCAAGCGGCCCTGGCTTCTCGAAAAAGGCTTCGGTGGACACTGCAAAAAATTCTGCGGGTTCAGTAGCGCCATAGAAGTCCAGCACTTCGTCATTGATCGTCTGAATAAAATCAGTGTCATACGACATTGCCAGTGCCTGCAGACGCGCAAATTCCGCACTGAAAACGCTTGCCCATTGCTGCTTCGAATGACGGTCTGCCAACAGCGGCGCACCATTGGTGGCGCCACTTTGATGGTCGAGTTGGTGCGCAAATTCATGCAGGACGACATTAATGCCATCTCTGAAATCACTGGCGCCGGTTTTGACGTCTTCCCATGAGAGGACGATACGCCCATTGTTCCACGACTCACCAGACAGCGCGTGTGCGTCATGTGATACCAGCCCGTACTCGTCGACACTGTCGTGCCGAACTACAAACCCTGCCGGATATACCAGGATGGTGCGCAACTCTGAATAGTAGTCACTGGGCCGATTGAGAATCAGCAGGCAGGCCTGGGCTGCAATGCTGACTTTGACATCATCATCAATCACCTGACCGGCACAGCCCTCAAAACGCTTGTCAGCAATAAAGTGTGCGATCCGGACCTGCAGTGCTCTTTTAAGCTCTGGTGACATCGCGCCATAGAACGGCAGCCGCTGCTGAACGATCCTCTCCCATTCTACAGGGAAGGGTGCTGCCTCCAGTCTCTGGCGACGCCAGGCTGGATAGACAAACAGCCACAGGACAACTGCCATGACGAGTGTGCACAGAAAAAGAATGACCAGAAGAGATGTAGGATCCATGGACCATCGCTTGTAAACGAATATTGTGTGCGGCGTATTGGCTAGAAAAGCCAACTAGTCCGCAACAGCTTATACCGCTGCCACTAATTTGTTCAATTAGCTTCGGTCGTAGATCACTCAGTTTGATGTAAGCGCCGTGACTCCACTATTCCAGGCACAAGAGTCACCACACAACAGATTGACAGAAAAAGCCAATCAATCAAACCGAACTCCTCGCGCCCAATGATAATTTCGTATCCTATATATGCGAAGCAAAACACGAGCCGCGACCCTAAAATCGTTTCAATAGAGCCTCCATTGATCGGCCTTACAGAGGCCCATAGAAGGCCGACTGTCATAATAAACCCACCGGCTGTTATCGCCTCGCCAGAAGGAAGCAGCGCTGTATCCAAAAGCGGCAAGAAAAATGAGTGGGCAAAGTAGAAAATAATCGCGCACCAGATAGCCAGAATTATGTAAAGCCATGACAATTGCATAGACAAATACTCCGGGCCAACCAGCAATTAATTTACAAAGGCTGGTTGACCCAATTTAGGGTTAGCTACATTCCTGACAGTCTTCGATTGGATAGCGCGACCCACTTGAGCCGTCACTTGCGAAAAATGTGTCTGCGGCCCAAGATCTGGCAAATTTCACACCATCCCACACAGCGCCGCCCAGCGCGGTGTTCTTCACGAACTGCCAAATATTACCGCCACCCACCATTGCTATTTCGCTCTCTGTAAGCTCTCTCATTGCTACGACCTCCTTTCTGAGAAGATAAAGCCGAATAAATATCGACCCTCAACTATGGTTATAGTTGATACTCTGCGGTCTCACAGGAAAAAATAGGAGCTCTTTTCAGGTCTGACTAGCTAGCGGACTATTGAACCGTGGACTTAATCGTCTACGAATGCACGAGAATTTTTATCGTCACGAAAAATGATGACCGGGCGCACGTCATCATCTGTTGACTGCGCTCTTTGAGCCAGCGCGACCTGATCGGTCACGATCGAGTGGTGGGGGGATTTACTGCATACCGGATCCGCATTGCGCGCATCGCCCGTCAGCATGTAGGCCTGGCAGCGGCAGCCACCAAAGTCTTTGTGCTTCTCGTCACAGCTGCGACAGGGCTCCTTCATCCAGCTGTCACCCCGGTACGCGTTGAAGGCTTCCGACTCATACCAGATAGTGCGCACATCGTGATCACGCAGATTGGGAAACTCCAGCCCCGGTAACATGCGCGCCTCATGGCAGGGCAAGGCAAGCCCGTCGGGGGCTATGTTAAGGAACACGGTACCCCAGCCGTTCATGCAGGCTTTGGGCCGGTCCTGATAGTAATCCGGCACCACGAAATACAACTTCATCTTGTTGCCCAGGCGCTCGCGAAATTGATTACAGACGGCTTCCGCATGTTCAAGCTGTTCGCGACTCGGCATCAGCTGCTCACGGTTCTTCAGCGCCCATGCGTAATACTGGCTGTTGGCCAGCTCAACATGGTCGGCTTCCATTTCCTCGGCCATCTGCAGTATCTGTTCTATGTGATCAATGTTCAGACGATGCAGTACGACGTTAAGCACCATGGGGTAGTCGTATTGCTTGATGAGGCGGGCGACTTTCCGCTTAAGATCGAAGGTACGCGTACTGGACAGAAAATCGTTCATTTCTTTGGTGGAATCCTGAAAGGACAACTGGATCTGATCCAGACCACCCGCCTTGAATGCCGCAATGCGCTCCTCAGTCAGGCCAATACCGGAGGTCAGCAGATTGACGTAATAACCCATCTTGCTCGCTTCAGCGACGATCTCTTCGCAATCGTCACGCATCAGTGGCTCACCACCAGAGATACCCAGCTGCACGGCACCGAGTTCACGCGCCTCGCGCAAGGCCTTCAGCCACTGCTCCGTCGTCAGCTCCTTCTCGAAAGTCGAGGCATAATTCAGCGGGTTGTAGCAGAACACGCAGTGCAGCGGACACTTGTAGGTGATTTCTGCATTGACCCACAGTGGTGGCTTGATGGTGTCAGACAGGGGTGATCCAGCCTTTGTCATGGGCATGCTCCAGAAAATCGATGACATCCTGCTGCAGATCAGCGCCAGGAAATGCTGCCTGCAGATTGTCAATTATGTCCTGCGCGCTGCGCTCGCCATCGATACGCGTAAGAATTTCACCGGCGCTGCCGGTCAGCTTGACCATTCCTTCGGGGTACAAAAGCACCCAGGCATCCTGTGCTTTTTCCCATTGCAGTTTGTATTGCCTGGCGAACTTGAGTGGCTGGCTAGTATCAAGACTCATTGACTCATCCTCGCGATAGCGCCACTGTTGGACTCGCCAATGCCGTAAGTAACCTGCATGGCATCCAGCATGGTCCAGAGTACATTGAGTTTGAATTGCAGAATATTCAGAGCCTTTTCCTGCTCCGCTCTTGTCCTGAAGTGAGCCAGCGTCACCCGCAGGCCATGCTCAACATCACGCCGCGCCTCAGACAATCGTTTGCGGAAATATTGATATCCGCTGGCATCGATCCACGGATAATGTGCGGGCCAGCTGTCGAGTCGCTTCTGATGGATGGTGGGTGCAAACAGCTCGGTCAGAGAGGAACACACTGCCTCCTGCCAGGGCGAATTTCTGGCAAAGTTGACGTAGGCATCAACAGCAAACTTAACGCCGGGTGTCACTTTTTCAAGCGACAGCACCTCGTCACGCGACAGGCCAACGGCCTCAGCCAGCGCCAGCCAGGCCTCGATGCCACCGTCTTCACCTTCCAGACCATCGTGATCGAGAATGCGCTGCACCCACGAACGTCTATGCTCTTTGTCTGGCATGTTCGACATTACAGCCGCGTCTTTGATGGGAATCATGACCTGGTAATAAAAACGATTCAGCACCCACCCCTGAACCTGGGCTTTAGTGCACTGCCCACTGTTCATGGCTATGTGGAATGGATGAAAAATATGGTAATTCTTTTCTTTGCCGCGCAGGCGGGCCTCAAATTCTTCGACTGACCAGGGTGCAGCAGTATCAGCTGTCATGGAAAAACTCCTGCATTAATCGGAAATTTGGAACTCAAAGACTGAAGTCCATGCCGTCAAAGGCCACATCGATTTTCTCCTGCTGCAGCATCGCTCGCTCACGCGAATCCTCGCGCAGGATAGGGTTGGTATTATTGATATGGATAAGTATCTTTTTGGAGGCTGAAAACTGTTTTAGTGCCTCGACCATACCGTCCGGGCCTGACTGAGGCATGTGTCCCATATCAAGGGAGAGTTTGTTGCTGATCCCAAGTGCCTGCATTTCATCGTTCGTCCAGCAGGTGCCATCCACCATCAGGCAATCGGCCTGCTGCATGAATGGCAGCAGATGTGCTTCGATTGATGCCAGCCCGGGCGCATAAAAAAGCTTCTTGCCGCTGCGCGTGTCTTCCAGCTGAATGCCAATATTGTCACCTTCATGCGGATCGTGACGGTGCGGAGAGAATGGTGGCGCCTTGCTGCTGAGTGGCACAGCCGTAATGCGGATGTCATCAATACCCACTACTTCGAAGCTGCTGCCCACTGCTGTGGGAATCTGATGCCAGGTCACGCCACAAAAATGCCCCAGCACATTGAATATCGGGTTGCCTCTGGTCAGATCCTCGTAGACCATATCAGTGCAATAGATATCCAGTGGCGTTTTGCCTTCCCGCAGCATGAACAGGCCAGTGGTGTGATCGATCTGCGCATCCATCAAGACAATGCCACGTATAGCGGTGTCGCGAATTGCGCGTCCCGGCTGCAACTCCGGGAATTGCTGAAACTGGGTCAGAATATCGGGTGATGTATTAAACAGCAGCCAGTTGATGTTATCGCTGCTGACCGCAATGGAGGACTGGGTGCGGGCTGTGGCTTTGATAGTACCTTTGCGCAAACCATCACAGTTCGGACAATTGCAATTCCACTGCGGAAAGCCGCCGCCCGCAGCGGAACCCAGGACATGAACTCTCATAGGGTATCCTTGGCCAAAAACAAAGAGAAAGCAGTCATTGGTGTCGGCTGCTTTCTCTTTGTGGTTTCACCATTAATTGAAAATTAACGGTTGGCGAAGTACATGGTGACTTCAAAGCCATAACGCATTTCGGTGTAAGCAGGTTTAGTCCACATAGTGTAATCTCCGTGGTAAATGGGTTTTCCCGGCTAAGCGGGGCTACGGCGCCAGAAGAACACATCAACCGGCGTCTTAAGCGTCTTGATTGTTGCCCCGACGGGAGTGTTCAGGCAGCAGCATTATCAGCAATTGCGACTCATGATTTTCATTAGATTGCGCCGCGCACTATTGGCAAAGTCATCTCAACCCTGTAAAAAAGTGCCGTCTTCATAACAACTTACAAGCTAATTCGAATAGCCGGGGGTCATATCAACACACTCTATCCACACATCGAGCCGAGGGAGAAACAGTGGATTCGGGTTTCGCCAAGCCATTCAATCTACGTTGAACGTTGCGGTCAGAAGGGAGGGCACCCTGTAATATTTCTGCACGGTGGGCCCGGCAGTCAGATCAACGCCAATCACCGGCGCTATTTCGATCCGGAGTTCTTCGACGTTGTGCTTTTCGACCAGCGCGGCTGCGGGCAGTCTCGGCCGGCGGGGGAAACACGCGACAACAACACTCAGGCACTGATTAAAGACATAAACGCTCTTAGAGAGATTCTTGGCATCCAAGGCAGGATGATGCTGTTTGGCGGTTCCTGGGGCAGCGCCCTGGCCCTCGCCTATGCAAGAAAATTTCCACAACATGTGGCTGCCATGATTTTGCGTGGCGTGTTTCTGGCCACAGATAAGGAAGTAGAGTGGTTCACCAACGGCCTCTCACGGTTTGCCCCGGCCGCATTCCAGCAGCTGACCGACGGTATGTCCGACGACCTGGTACAGGCATATCATGAGGCAGTGTTCAGCAGCGATGAAAGACTTGCCAGTGAGGCGGCTGTGCGCTGGGTAAACTATGAAATGCAGATTATGAGCATCGGTGTTGAGTCAAACGGGCAATCTTCGACAACGGAACTGCAGCCGAGTCAGGCCTTGTTGAATCGTGCCAGAATCCAGCTGCATTATCTAAGGCATCACTGTTTTCTTGCGGATGTGTCATTGCTGAACAGCGCAGCGTCTCTCTTTATGCCGGTGACAATCGTCCAGGGTGCGCTGGACATGGTCTGCCCTCCAATCACCGCATGGCAACTGAGCGAGCAACTGCCCAACGCCCGCTTCCGCCTTGTAGGCAAGGCCGGGCATAGCGGACTTTCCGACAGCATGGCCAGCGCATTACGCGAAGAAACCGATGCGATGCGCGAGCTGTTGCGGACCCTGGAATGAGAGGTTGATATGAATCTGCGCTTTCGGGTTGGCCTGAGTATTTCTCTGGTTGGCATCGCTTGCCTGGCTGTCATGGCCTATATGCTGATTGATTACAAACGCCGATCAATAGACCAGGAGATTGAGGCGGGCACTCGGGTCGCCATCCAGCTGCTGCAGGCTATCGCGCCCTCACCCCTGGAACTGGCACAAATATCAGACCCCATGGCCAGCCTGGTTGATTACATGAGAAATGTCGGTCGCGTGCGCGCCAATGAAGTACGCATCTATGACACCAATAATCAACTGATATACGAGTCCCCGCCCTCTGACTACAAGCAGGGCCGGTGGGCTCCTGACTGGTTCAGTGCCCTGGTCGCCCCAAATACCAGTGAAGTCAGGCTGCCAGTTCCTGGTGGCGCCATACTGATTACACCTGACTCCTCAAGGTCCGTACTCGATGCCTGGGATGAGCTTTGGCAGTTTGCTCTCTTCGTGCTCGCCATCATTATCCTGTTGAATATTGCGGTCTACCAGATTCTGGGCCGCACACTGAAACCACTGAACGACATCGTCACCGCACTGACTGAAATGGAGCGAGGCAACTACGATGTCAGGCTTCAGCACTACGACCTGCCAGAGTTCAATGCGATCTCTCAGACTTTTAATCGCATGGCCTCGTCCCTGCAGGAGGCACTGATTGATAATGCCCGGCTAGCCCGGGAAGAGCAGCAGCGGCTGGCAGCAGAGAAAGAACTGGAACAGAACCGACGTTTTACTCAGTTGATACAGGTGAAACTTGAGGAAGAGCGCCGCGCGATTGCCAGAGAGCTGCACGACGAACTTGGACAATGCATCACTGCCATCAAGACTGTCGGCACCACCATTGCCAATCGCAGCGACTCTGACAACGAAGAAACCCGACGCAATGCAAGAACCATCATTGAGGTGGCATCACACATTTATGATGTGGTTCACTCGATGATCCGCCAGTTACGACCCAGCGCGCTGGACCACCTGGGATTGAATGATGCCATCGACGAGCTGATCTCGCAGTATCAAAAACAGCATCCGCAACTCAGTATCGTGTTGACCACAGAGGATGCGCTTAATCAGTATGATGAAAACGTCAATATAACTGTCTATCGTGTGGTGCAGGAGTCGCTGACCAATGTGGTCAAACACGCCGATGCCGCAAATGTTGAGGTGTCATTGTCGGTGCAGGCAGATAAGGATGAGGCGCAACAAGTCGATCGCCTCAAGATCGTCATCCGCGATGACGGCAAAGGCCTCAGCGAGGACTTTGCCGAGACTCGCCGTTTCGGGCTGGCTGGCATCAAGGAACGCGTTCAGGCCTTCGGCGGCGAAGTCAGCTATGAGTCCATCCCCGCAGCTGGCACAACCATCCGCGCTGAACTACCCGTGGGTCAGGAAGGAAAGAAGCCATGAAAAAGATTAGCGTCATGTTGGTGGACGATCATGCCGTAGTCCGGATGGGCTTCAAGCTGTTGCTTCAGAGCTCCGATGATATTGAGGTGCTCGGCGAAGCCCAGAGTGGCGAAGATGCCCTGAAACAGCTCCAGACACTGGCTCCCGATGTTCTCATCATGGACATCTCCATGCCAGGCATGGGCGGACTGGAAGCCATCGGCAGAGTTCTGGCCAAAAAACCGCAACAGAGAATTCTGGTACTGTCTGCACATGAAGATATCATGCATGCCCGCCGTGTACTTAAAGCGGGTGCGTCAGGCTATGTGACCAAGCGATCGGCAGCTGATGTCTTGATGCAGGCGGTTCGTGCTGTGCACAAGGGCCAGGTCTATCTGGAACCGGAGATTGCCCAGGCAATGGCCGTTGAGCAGGTCTCAGGGTCAAAGAATCCACTGGATGCGCTGAGTGAGAAAGAGTTCAAAGTCTTCCTCGAACTTGCCAAGGGCCGATCCGTGCAGGAAATTGCTGATGCCATGTCATTAAGTCCACGCACTATCGGCACCCATCTCTACAACATCAAACAGAAGCTCAATGCGTCAAACAGTGCCGAGCTGGCGATTATGGCAATACGGGCCGGATTGATCAAACCCTGAAACCAGACCCAGCAAACCATCAAGTCACTCTCCCTCTGTACACAAATGAAAAAGGCCCCGAGGGGCCTTTTTGCATGAGTCTTTATGTCTCTCAGTTGGTGGGCGCCCAATCAGACCATTGCTGATCAAACGCCCATCACTGGCGATATTAGAACTCGTATACCGCGCGAGCGTAGATTGAGCGACCCATTGGATCCTGCAGCTCACCCATGACGCCGGCGAAGTCCGGAGTACGCTGAGCCTGACGATCGAACAGGTTGCGTGAACCCAGTGTGAACGCCAGCTCACCGCCATACAGGTTGTAGCCGCGGTAGGTGTAGGCCAGGTCGAAGTCTGTCCAGGCACGAATCTCACCACCCACGATGGAGGGGTTAGGATTGGTGTTGGCGAACAGGGAAACGATACCTGTGTAGTTGGTGCCATCCCAGTCTGTGGCACTGACGTAGCGCACGGTACCAGTGACCGCGTGATTATCCAGCGTCCAGCCAATTCGCAGATTGGCTTTCAGCTCCGGCAGCGCCGGTGCAGTGCCGGTCAACAGGTTGGTTTTACCAACACCATCGAGTACTGGGCTATCCACGTCATCCTGATACAGGAACTCGTCGATGTATGTTGCCTGCAGGTTGAAGCGCAGGTCACCCCAGTCACGCAGGCTGACGTTGTAGTTACCCTGGACGTCGTAAGCGGTGACTTTTACGCTCTGAGCGTTCACGCTGCCAGGTGAAGTCACCTGCAGGATTGTGCCCAGATCGTTCGGGTCACGGATAATTTCCGGATTGCTCAGGCCGCTGTTCAACCAGGCCTGCAGTTGCGCACGCGATGGCTGGTTGGCCGCACCTACGCCGCTGCCGGTAAATCCGGACCAGGCTTTGAAGGCTTCAAAGTCAGCATTCATGACCTGCTGGCCAGTGATACCCACGATACGGTTTTCGAAGTCAGTTTCGTTCCAGGTAACCGACAGGTCGAAATTGCCGAATGCCAGGTCAAAACCGAGTTGCTGAGAGGTAGACACCTCGTTCTCCAGGTTGGGGTTACCACCAGAACAGGCTGTGGTAAAAGCAGAGAACGACGAGAATCGGTCAGTTACTGTAGACAGTGCACAGCTCACCGGATCCACCAGTTGTGAAATGGTTGGTGCGATGAATGCATCACCGGTGGTAGCGCGCAGGCTCAACCAGTCGGTTGCCGCAAACGTGACACCAAATTTCGGGTCAGTTGATTCCTGGCCGGTGCTAAAGTCTTCACGACGTACCGCAGCTTCCACTTCCAGGTTGCTCAGAACTGGCAATGCCAGCTCCAGGAAGTAGGCATCCACTTCTCGGCTGCCTGACGTGACATTTTCCGGAATCGGGCTACCAATCCAGGTATCACCACGAAGCTCGGTCACTGACGGTGTATTGGTGTACTTGTCGTCACGACGCTGGTAACCAACCGCCGCACCAATGGTGCCGCCCGGCAGCTGCAGGCTGCCTGGGAAGATTTCACCGTTCAACACGATATCAATGGTGTTCAGCCATTCCTCGTTCTGTTCCTTGGAACGGGCAGCAATGGCATTCATCACATGGATTGAGTTGTTATCGGCCTGATCCACCACAAAGAAGGGGTTGTAGCAGGCATCGCGGTCGTTGACCACGTCACAGGCAAGCCCCTGGTTCATCGCAGTGATGTCGTAGTTCTGGTTCGACATGTAGCGGATCTTGTTGTAGTTCTGGGCATACGCCGCCATACCTTCCCAGCCTTCCAGCATCGGCACGGTAAAGTCGGCCTGCAGCATGAATCGGCTGTTGTGGTCGGTCAGGTCAGCAATGTTATCCATATCAATGGTGTGACCATCGGACGGTGTGTGCGTCTTGTTGATCGGACGCAGTGTACGTGGACGTACGTCTTCGCGCAGCGGCACACCATTCGGCGTGGTGCCGGAAACGATATAGTCCATCAGACCGTCGTTGTTGAGGTCCGAGGTGCCACGATCGGGCACGCCGTCGCCATTCATGTCAACACCATAGAGCTGCGCACCGGCAGAGTTTCTGGCGAGGAATGGGTTACCCGGAATCTCACCACGCACTGTCATCAACTCACCAATCCGTGAGTTACCCGGGTTGGAGGTTGATGTAAAGGCACGTTCAGCCATGCGGGTATTGAAGTACTGCGCACGCAGGGTCAGGTCGTCGCTGACATCCCAGGTGGCATTGGCAAAAATTGAACCGGTTTGCGAGGGCTCGCGATAGCTTCGTGTGTCACCGAAGTCGAAGTAACAGGTACTGCCCAACAGCATGCCGTAAGGGTTGTTGTTGGCCCCCGCTACGTACGAGTCGCGCTCAGAAGCTGGCGCACAGTTCGGGTCAGGACGGTTGGCGCGTGCGCCTGTGTACTGGCCGTTGGCATCTCGCAGCGGCACTACATAGTTACCTGGCGAGTTGGAAGAGTAGTTCAGACCAGCCTGAGCCAGGTAGGGACGCTCATCCCAGGCCAGGCGGCTGTTCTGACGATACTGGCCAGCAAGTACCAGGTTCAGGTCACCGATATCGGTACCCCAAAGCATCTGCAGTGACTCTTCATCGTAGTCGCCGCGGGAGTCCTGTTCACCATAGGCTTCAATCTTGACGCCATCGTAGGAAGTGAACGGAACAAAGTTGACCACACCGGCCACCGCTTCGTTACCATACAGTGCCGCAGCACCGTCGGCCACGATATCAATGCGCTGAATGGCAATCGTGGGGATCATCATGTTGACGTTTTCGTTGGCTATACGCTTGCCGTCCATCAGGGTCAGCGTAGAGCGAGGGCCAAGACCACGCAGGTCAATGTTGGTGCTGCGTGAGCTGGTGCCCTGAATAGTGTTGGTAATCGATGAGGATGGACCACCGACGAAAGACATGTTCTGAATAACTTCGCCGAGGTTCAGGGTACCTTCGTCCTGAAGATCGTCAGCCGAAATCTGGGTGACCTGGGAGGCCTGGGTAAAACCTTCGCTTCGACGGATAAAGGAACCGGTGACAACCACCTCTTCCACTTCGACACCGCTCTCCTGCTGTTGAGCAAAGCCCTGACCAGCGAGTGGAAGTAATGAAAGGGAGATTGCTGTGCAGAGAAGTCTGCGCCGATGGGGCACGTGGAATCGCATATATCACTCCTTAGTATTTTTATTGTCTGAGACGTATCTATACTGCCAGGACGCGACAATCGGAGTGCGGAGGTTGTGGGTAGCAAACCTTGAGCCCGTCACCAATCGTAACGCCAGTTCCTACCACAAACTTCTGGAACGCTTGAATAATCTACCAATCAAAGAATAATTGCAACAGCCTGTAACAATTAAGGTGAAATGTGTCTGCTTTTTACCACAGATGTATGTATAGAAAGACGAAAAACTGGACGAGCGCCCGTTTCAATTATATCTTCTTACCCAGGTATCAGCGGTCTGGAAAGACCACGTATCACACACAAAAATAAGGAAAAAATCTTGCAGATAATTCCACAGCCACTGTTTCCGAGCATGGTCTGGAGTACCCGTTTCGACGACCATGCAACACTCAACGCCGAGTTGATGAAATTGATACATCAGATGCAGGAAAAGAACCCGGCGGGCGTGCAGAACACCAATGTCAAAGGCTGGCAGAGCCCGAACAACCTGCAGATGCTGCCCGAGTTCAATCTGATCAACCAACGCATCCTGCAGGCATGCCAGCGAATTGGTGAATCGATTCATTTTATGCCAAACCTTAGTTACCTGCATCAGGCCTGGGTTAACGTCAGCCCGCCAGGTGCCTCGAACAAGATTCACTACCATGCCAACTGCCATTTCAGTGGCGTCTACTACGTCAGTCTGAAAGCACCGGAGTGCGGCAGCATCTATTTTCGCGACCCAAGAGTTGCATCACGGATGATGACCTATCCAGTCACCCAGCTTTCAGAATTCACTGCCGAAGAAATCCAGATGAAACCTGAGGAGGGACGGCTCTACGTATTTCCGGGCTGGCTGGAACATGGCGTCGAGGAGAACAGGAGCGATCGTGATCGGGTCAGCATAAGCTTTAACGTGCTGGCAACGCAGCAGCGCTGACTTTCACAAGACATTTTTCAGGCTGGCTGCCAGGCTATAGTATTACACCTGGCCCGTAATATCGCGCAGACAAATCTGGCTGCGCGAATTATGCCAGCGTTGGGAGCGCAGTTTTCATCACTCCGGTTGACCCGCCGCAACGGTGCCCTCGCGTCGTGGATCGGCCGCACCGACCAGACCGTCATCGGTCACCAGAATGACGTGCAGGCCTGAGTTCTCTCCCTCACTCTCCTGCACATTGTAGCCAGCAGCACGCAGCTCGTCGGCAAGCTGCTGCCCCGGTTCAACACCGATTTCCACGCGCACGGTCTCGCCGCGGGCAATGATGTTGGGGAAGTCGATGGCCTCCTGCACACTCATGCCCCAGTCAACAATTCCCAATACTGTTTTGGCCGTGTAAGCAGGAATTGAGTTACCACCCGGCGATCCTGTCACCATGTACAACTGCTGATCGGCATCGAGAATTACCGTGGGCGACATGGAGGAACGAGGCCGCGCACCCGGGCGAATCATGTTTGCCTGCTCAGGTTCATCAGGCCGGTAGTCCCTGGAAAAGTCCGTCATTTCGTTGTTCAGCAGGAAGCCAGCTGCCCAGCGACTGGAGCCAAACGGAGACTCAACAGTCATCGTGGCGGACACTGCATTACCTTCGCTGTCCACAATGGAAAAATGTGTGGTGCCGGCCGCCTCCAGCGTCCGGTCAGGTGCCCACTCTGCCACCACATCCGTATTCAGCACTGCTGCCGGGTCACCATGCATGGGAGTCGCGCCTGGCTCGGCCGGGCTGAGACCGCGATGTTCGAGATATGCCGGATCGAGCAACAGATCCAATGGCACATCAATGCGATCGGGATCGCCGAAATAATGATCCCTGTCTGCATAGGCAAGACGCTGCGCATCCACAAAAGCGCGGACACGATCCTGCTGCGTGGCATTCTCGGGTAGCAGATGGTCATACAGATTAGCTACCATGATCTGCATGGCGCCCGATGAGGGTGGCGTGGCAGAGCAGATATTCAGATCGCGCCAGGGCCCGCAGATGGCAGGTCGCTCAACTGCGCGGTAGGCCGCGATGTCATCCATGGTCATAGTGCCACCCAGCGGTGCGGCCTGAGCTGCGGCCACCATCGCCTCGGCAATTTCACCAGAATAGAAAGCTGCAGGTCCTTCATCGGCAACGCGTTGCAAAGTCAACGCATACTCCGGGTTGGGTATCACCATGCCAGCCTGTAAAGGTTCACCATTGGGGTAAAAATACTCGGCTGCGCCGGGGTTTTCATCCAGGTTGGTGATCTGTGCCATTTGTGGCAGATAGCCAGCCATTTTTTCTGAAACCACAAACCCCAGCGAGGCCAGCTCGATGGCTGGCTCAAACAGGCTTGCCCATGGCAGTTTGCCATAGGTGTCGTGGGCCAGTTTGTACAGAGCAATGGTTCCAGGCACGCCAACTGAGCGACCGCTTTGCCAGGCATCGAGATAGCCCAGCGGCTCACCGGCTTCTGTAAACATGTCTGCCGTCGCGGCAGCAGGCGCGGTTTCACGGCCATCCAGGAATCGCACCTGCTGACTTTCATGTTCGTAAACAACCATAAAGCCACCACCACCCAGTCCCGAGCTCTCTGGCTCAACCAGACCAAGCACTGCATGGGCAGCAATCGCAGCATCAACAGCATGCCCGCCTTGCTCCAGCATACGTGCAGCGGCATCGGTGGCGTAAGGATTGGCGACGGCGGCCATGTAACCATGCGGCCATGACGCCGCATCATCGGCAGGCGCCTGCTGGTCGGCAGCGGGGGCATCGTTTACAGATGTTGAATCAGGCGGAGGCGACTGCTCGGAACAGGCAACCAGAATTGAAAGGCTCAGAAGTAACAGTGGAGATTTCATAACAGGGCATTTTCCTGCAGCGGATGATACGTTGACGTAATCCGTTGAGGGTATAGCCCTTTTCGTTCGGCGACAAGCCCCGCCGCGTCCATGCGGCTGCCAGGAGCTCGCCACCATCAGGGCCTGCGGTTGCGGCGGGCCCTGAGGCAGAGTCATTGCATGAGGCGAATCAGAAGTTCAGACGCAGACCAGCGATCACGCCTTCGGCAGCGTCGCCCTCATCACCGTCAAAATAGCCGATAGAAAGCGAGAATGCAGGCGTCAGATAGAATCGGGCATCGGCGCGATAGCCAATTTCCTCTTCGAAATCGTCACCATCGATATAATTCACCATACCCTCCAGCTCAACATTGTCGGTCAGCGTGGCGCGAATGCCGGCATCGATACCAAAACCATCGGCTTCAACAGTACTGCCACCGATATCGAGCTCACTGCGAATGTACTTGGCAGCGACAACAACATCTGCCTGCTCACTGAGCGGCGCGTGGACGCCCAACCCGGCGCTGTAGTTCATCAGCTCTGGCTTGCCGGTCCACTGCTGGAAGAAATAGTCCTCATCGTTTTCTGAGGTTGATGCAGTGCCCTTCAGGAACAGCGACTGCCCCAGACCGATACTGGCCTCAACGCCATAACCTGTGAAATCTTCACCGAGCAATTCCCCTTGCGTGTATTCCAGGCCCAGGTAATTGTAGCTTGGCTGCGCCGCAGCGGCCGTTGCACCCAGTAGTGACGCTACACTCAATGCCAATAAAGTCTTGTACTTCATAGTGTCTCTCTCCATTTGATGGTGATCCATGTCGTGCTGATACTGAAACCATAACGAGTCACTCAGGGTTTTTATTCCACATAATCACAGCCAAAGGATGAGAAGACAGAACAGTATCGAAGTCTGGCTAAAAAAATGACCCCCGATCCGTCACCGGACCAGGGGTCATTTTTTCATTCGCCGGGCGCCTTCAGCAAATTAGTTCGCTGGTTCGAGCCTCACAATGGCAGTTGGCTGACGTGAGCGGTCTTCGATGGCTAGATAGATATAACCATCCGGGCCCTGACGGATATCACGCACGCGCCCGATACCTGGCACCAGGGTTTCTTCGGTCACCGCGGCACTGCCATCCGGCGACAGCGTAATGCGGGCAACCTGCTCGCCGCGCAGTGCGCCAGAGAAAACACTGCCGCTCCAGCGTGGGAACTGGCTGCCGTTGTAGATCATCAGGCCCGATGTGGCGATGGAAGGTACCCAGTAGTGAATCGGATCAACCATGCCTTCCTGACTCAGCGTCTCGTGGATAGGTGTCCCCGGACCGTAGTTAACGCCGTGGCCAACCACTGGCCAGCCGTAGTTCTGTCCAGGCTGAATGACGTTCAACTCGTCGCCACCCTGCGGGCCGTGCTCCGTCATGTACATGACGCCGGTAACCGGATGGAACGCAAGCCCCTGTGGGCTGCGATGGCCATAACTGTAGATCTCAGGTGCGTAACCGGACATTCCCGAGAAGGGGTTGTCGGTCGGCGTTGAACCATCATCGTTCAGACGCACAATCACGCCCTGATGATTGGTGGTTACCTGCGCCGGATGGCTCTCCAGGTCACCACTTGGCGGGGCCTGGCGATCACCCAGAGTCAGGTACAGATAGCCGTCAGCATCAAACGCCAGGCGGCCACCGTAGTGACTCGCACCCTGGTGATCGGCAACAAAAATCTCTTCAACGTCCACCAGTTCGTCGTTGACGAAACGGCCACGCACAATCGCCGTGGCGGATGCGCCTTCACCCTGGGGTTTGGAGAAACTGAGATAGAGTAACTGGTTGTTGGCAAAATCCGGGTGCGGCAACACATCAAAGAGGCCGCCCTGGCCGCGCGAGAACACTTCCGGCACACCAGGCACTGAGCCCTCCAGTACCTCGCCATTGCGGACAATCCGCAGGTCGCCGTACTTCTCCGTGACCAGCATGTCGCCATTGGGCAACCAGTTCATTGACCAGGGACTGATGACGCCCTCAGCGTAAGGGACAACGCGAAAATCGTGCAGCACAGATGGCTGGACACCCTCAAATGGCTCCAGGTTCTGGGCCTGAGCCGAGCTGAACATACCGGTCAGCAGACCAATAACCAGCGCCTTTCTTACCAATGTACGTGACATATTCATTCACCTTTCTTTGGTTTGATTACAACAGGGTTAATCGTGAATTCTTGTTTCAGGTCCCGGATTGCGAACTGATGCCATTCACAATCAGTTACTTATCCTGATACGGACCCGATTTTTCGGAATCCCTATAATGCACCATTAATACGTCGCTTGGCGAGACCAGGACCACTGCAATGCGGTGAGACGAATTAGTCATGACAATCGGGTACTTGAGCTGCTAGCTTATCCCTGTGGGTCAGCACCCACCACTCGAACGCGACACAAAGACGACTCGTCACTATAAAGGAGACAGGACATGGGAATTGAAGTCGGTGGTCTGCTCGGTTTGATCTGGTTGTGTATCATCATATGGGCAATCATCAAGGTAGCCCAGAGTTCAGCATCGGGCCTGGCGAAGCTGCTGTGGATACTGCTGCTGTTGTTCGTACCACTCATTGGATTGATTCTGTTTCTGCTGCTTGGACCACGGCCCAGCAGAGCTGCGCTTTAGAGGCTGCTGCTCCCAGCCAGCAATTTACTGGTTGGGAGCAGCCTTGCTGTTCCTGAACCATGTTCACCATCGGATACGCCACCAAGCCCATTGAGCAGTACATTGCTCAGCTGCATCGCTACGGGATCAATGTCGTAGCCGATATTCGCTCGGTACCCTTCAGCAAAGCGTTTTTTGACTATCACCAGGATGCCCTGCGCGAACATCTGCGCGCCGCAGGCATTCGTTATGTGCACCTGGGGCCGGAGCTGGGCCCGCGCTCAAAGGACCCGGCGCACTACGACAGTACCGGGCAGGTTCAGTTTGACCGGCTGATGCAGTCTGAGCTGTTCCGGCAGGGCGTCCAACGCCTGTCCGATGGTGTCAGCAAGGGTTTTCGCATTGCCATGACCTGCGCCTGCAAGGATCCCGCCATCTGCCACCGAAGCCTGCTGGTTGGCTGGGCGCTGCAGCACCTGGCGGGCCGGGAACTGCAGCACATCCTGCATGAGGGCGAGCTGGAGTCACAGCTCCAACTCGAGCAGCGTCTGCTGCGTCTGACCGGCACGGTGCCTGACATGCTGACCGGCGAAGAAGCAGCTCTGCGGCTGGCCTACGAACGCCAGTGCCAGGCCTGCGCTTACCGAAAGCCTGCTACACCCGCGTAAGCTGGTGAGATCCGACAGCAGTCGTCAGCACAGCTCCCGGCTGCACGCTGTAGTTGCGCTCTGTCACGGTCGAAACAAAATGCCAGCTGGCTGTTGCCTGTTGTGGAGTAATGCCCACCTCAAGCCAGCCGCGACCATTAGCTTTCATATACTTCAATTCTGGCGATGCCGCCTGCGTGGCCTGCTCAACCTGCGCATCCGGCAAAGGCAGGAAATTCTCAAACCCTGGTGAGCTGACACTGGGGGTGCCCAGTTCCACAGCCACCGGTGTGCCGATGTCGTTATGCAGGTCAAAGGCCCATGAGCTATGAGTATCGCCTGCCAGCACAACAACATTGTTGGCATGTTCTTCTATAGCGCGGAAAACACGTTCGCGATTGGCCGGGTAGCCGTCCCAGGCATCCAGATTAAAGGGCAACCCCATCTGACTGCGTGCCCGCAACATGCCGTAGCGACCGTTGATCAGTGCATCGCGACTATCCAGCGGCAGCTCGCTGTCGGCGAACTGAGGCACGAATAATTTGCCCATCAGCAGCTGCTGCCCGAGGACCTGCCAGGGTATTCCAGCTTCAGCGGAACGCCGCAACTCACTCTCCAGCCACTGCTCCTGCTCAATTCCCATGATCGTGCGGCTGTCATCGCTCAGCTGGCTGCGCAGCACATCGATCGACATCTCGTGAGTCAACTGCTCATCGCGCCCGATCAGGCGGGTGTCGAGCATGATCAGTGAAGCCAGGTCACCAAAGTCGAAACTACGGTAGATGATGCCCTGTTCAATGGTGCCCTGCTCACGTATTGGCATCCATTCATAAAATGCCTGGATGGCCGCTCGCCGTCTATCCGCGAACGGACCTTCGCCATCGTTGTGATTTTCGGCACCACTGTGCCAGGTGTTATTGGTTATCTCATGGTCATCCCATACGCAAATAAATGGGTGCGCCAGATGCACAGACTGCAGATCCTCATCCATGCGATACAGGCCGTAACGTGTGCGGTAATCCTCGAGGCTGACGATCTCGTGTTCAGGTTGAACATTGCGTCCCTTCTGCAGCATTTCCGGGTTGGCGTAACCGCCTTCGGCGTATTCATAAATGTAGTCGCCCAGATGCAGCACGGCGTCGTACTGGCGATTGGCAACCTCGCGATAAACGTTGAAGTAGCCCTGTGGATAGTTGGAGCATGACAACACCGCCAGACTTATCTGCTCGACACCTGTGGCTGGCAGGGTGCGTGTTCGGCCGACCGGGCTGAACACCCCACCTGCGGTAAATCGATAGTAGTAGGATTGACCCGCTGACAGACCATCGGCATCGACCTTGACTGTGTAATCCCGTGCGGCATCGGTTTGTACCTCTCCTTCCGAGACGACATCAGCGAATGCCTCGTCTGTTGCTACCTGCCACTGCACGGAAAGACGCTCCGCTTCGCCGCTGCCGGGCAACACGCGCGTCCACAGAATAACGCGATCCTGCAGTGGATCGCCGCTGGCGACACCATGCGTAAAATGCGCTGCCGCCGCTGCGCTTACCGGGAATCCGCGCAACGCCAGCACACCCAGCGTGGCAGTCGTGGCCCAGAGAAAATGGCGGCGATTGAATCGAACGGGGGTGCTCATGACAGGTCTCCTGATCTCAAGGCAAAAAGCAGAGACCTGTCAATCTAGTAGCGTCGCGCGACAGCTTTATGACAGCCATCGCGCGAGTATTGCTCTTACTATTCGGTGGTGGCCGCGTTGATGGTGTGTCCAAAGAACACAGCGTTCATGAACAGCCGGGTTGTGCCATACCAGAAGGCACGGAAGTTAGGGTTATCGGTCATCGCAATGACGCGACCACTGCCGTGTCGACTGACTACAACGGCTGCGGTTCCCGCGATCTTCTCAAGATTCTGTTCTGAGATATATCCGCTGGACAGAGGGTCATCGCTGTAGACCAGTGGGGTTGCATAGGGATTGTCAGCCACGGCCATGAACTGGGCATTGTCACGGAACAGCTTGATATCGGAATGATTGTATCCGTAACCAAGCGGGTGGGTCAGATCCAGTTCCGCATTAAATATGCTGCCGCTAATCAATTGCTCACCGCTGACCTGCTCTTGCGATGCGTAAGGTCGACGACCGGCGTCTTCATCTTCCGGCTCCAGCAGCGTAATGTTGGCGATTTCCTCGCGCGCTGCCCAGCTCAATGCGGTTTTGTAAACGATCAGGGTTCCGCCCGCAGACACCCAGTCCTTGATTTTATCCGTTGGCAGGGAATTGTAATTGCCGCTTGGCAGGACCAGCACATTGTAGCGATCGAGATCCGCATCGCGGATGGTCGGCAGAGTCAGCAGTGAGACCGGAATCTGATGCTTCTGGTCAAACACATGCCAGGCTTCGCCTGCCTCGGATGAGCGCACACCGTCGCCAACGGCAATCGCAACCTCGGGCTTGCGCAGAGCCATATGGGTGCGGCTGCCAAGATCGACACCATCCACACTCAGGCCACTGTTTAGCACCGAGACCTCAATGCCATCCTGCTCGGCAATCGTCTGCATCAAGTCACGAATTGCGGCACCATCCACGTCCTGGGGTCCAGCAGCGACCAGAATGGTGCCGTAGTCAAAACGTCGCTGACCATTCTGCGTCTGCGCCGTGAACGGCTCGCTGGCTACTCGTGCCCGGATGCCGGCGTCGAGCAGCCGGAAAGCGGCCCGCGGTGCATAGAATTCGTCCCATTCAAACGCGTACAGATAGGCATCGGCTGCGCTTTCCAGCATTCCGCGCGGTGGCGACTCCACTTCAACGGCCGCGCCCAGCAGCTGTTCACCGAACTGTCGTCCTGACAGAGTCGCGACAGGCGTATTGAATGCAGACGGAAATGTCCAGGTGGAGATATCGTAGAAAAGCTTGTCGGGGAATTCAGTGCGATACTCAAATACCGACTCGATCAGCCGGTACTGATCCTGCGCCAGCGGCACAACATATGCGCCGCCCGCCTCAAACATCTGGTCACCGGCCTCTAAATCACTTGCCAGCGCATAAACATCAATCTGATGCCGGCGCAATATTTCGGCCATTCGATAGGCAGACGCGCGGTCACGGGCATCACCGAATACATAGGCTCGCACCTCTGCATCTGCCGCCAGTTCACGCGATTCTTCGTAGAAGGCCCGCTGATAGCTCAGCAGTTCTTCGCGCAGGCTGACCGCGCCTTCCAGGGTCGATAGTGAGGCCAGGAACTGGTTCTGGATGGTGAACGGAAAGCGCAGGATACCGTTCTCTGTCTCACGGGCATGTCCGCGTGAACTTGCCTGCTCAAACAGAATACCAACACCGCCGGTAACATCCGGATAAGTGGAACCTTTACCGTAATAGAAGTCGTCGAAACTTTCGCGAGTGTAGAACAGCCGCTTGTCGGCCTCCAGAATATCGGCATGAAACTCTGCTATCTGGCCGGTCAGCTCCTGATTGCGCTGCGGCGTGATCGGATGGGTTCGCGAGGGGATACCAGGCTGAAAGAAAAATGTGGCGTCTGACCCCATCTCATGATGATCAGTCAATACATTCGGACGCCAGCGATAATAGCTCTGCAGTCTCGCGATACTTTCTGGATGCTGCAGTGGCAACCAGTCGCGATTGAGATCAAACCAGTAATGGTTGGTGCGCCCACCTGGCCAGGGCTCATTCTGTTCGAGATTCTCAGGATCGGTGCTGAGCTGTATGCCGCGACGGCTGTTGACCCAGTTGGCAAAACGGTCCATGCCATCAGGGTTGAATGCCGGATCCACCAGAATAACGGCTTCGTTTAGTTGACGTTCAATTTCAGGCCCCTGCGCGGCAGCCAGGTGGTAGACATACAGCAGCGCCGCATTGACACCGCTGGGCTCGTTGCCATGCACGCTGTAACCCTGATACAGCACAACCGGCATGTCGCTGATATCGTTGTCACTGTCAGCCTCAGTCAGCGCCAGATGGTTGCGCCGAATCGACTCGATATTGGCGTGATTTTCGGGCGAGGTAATTGTCAGTAGCAGCAATTCGCGGTTTTCGTAGCTGCGTCCGGTACGCTCGATCGTGACCCGGTCAGAAGCCTGTGCGACGGCATCCATATAACGGACGAGCTGATCATGGCGCACATGCCACTCGCCTGGCACCATACCCAGCACCTGCTCCGGCGTCGGAATGTTCGGATCGTAGCTGACACCCTCCGGCAGATAGTAGTCCATTTCTGCCCGGGCATCGGATGGATTCTGAGCATGGGCTGCAGCCATAATGCTCAGCAGTAAGCAGAAATATTTTGCAAAAGCATAAGCAGATTTCATAGTAGATATCCTGCGGGTTACAAATTATCTTTTAAAAGATTCTGGTACACCATGTTGGTCAGATAGAGTTTCTCTTTCTGCCTGAGGTCAACGAACTGCACACCATAGGCTGTATCAGCCTCACCCACATTAATAGCCCTGACTATTGCCTTGATCTTCATTAGCACATCCATGTCAGAGGGTGTAATTCGAAATGCGATTTTGATTTCATCTTCCAGCGCCAAGGCGTCATGACGGCAAAGCAGTCTGGCCCCTCCACTACTCAGATCGACGATACGAGCCGAATGTTTACCCGCATTTGTCTCGATAGTCGCTACTATGTCAACAGCGACTCGGGCCGACTCCCTTATACGCATTGACTGAACGGATTCCGGGTACGCCAGATGCAGGTAAGCGAACGGGGACAGATTGGATTTAAGGATCTGGCTCCTGTAAGCCACAGCGTCACGCCCGATAAAGCAGCGAACCAGAACCTGCTGGCCTTCCCTGAAAAAAAGCAGTTTGCCGTTACTTTTGGGTGTCGCCGCCATAACACTCAGCGGTGCATGAATACCTATTACTTTTGCCTGATAACGCTCCGGTTTGCCAACCCCAAGCGTCTGTATCTGAATCATATCTCCAGGCGCCAGCTTAAAACTGTCCAGCATTAACGTATTTGTTTCTCTGTCCGACGACAAATTCTCAGAAGCCGCGTTGCCAGCCCCTGAATTCTCTGATTTTTTGTCCTGCGCCATTTTTTATCGTTCGTCCATCATCGTTGTTATTCGCCGTTTAAGGTTGCGGCTTTATTCATTGCTTGTCAATTCGTGGCGTGACGCCAAACACCTGGTTTACTGGTCTTTTCGGGCGTCACGAATAATGTCATAGGCATTGGTAATATCGCGCGCCTTGCGCTCTGCCATTTCGCGCATATTGTTGGGCAGACCCTGGCTGGCCAGCTTATCAGGGTGATTCTCATTCATGAGCTTGCGATAGGCACGTTTCACTTCAGCGTCACTGGCCGTTTCGGGTACACCAAGAACCTGGTAGGCATCTGCCAGTTTCTGGCGCGTCGAGACACCTCCGCCGCCAGCCTGCCCCATACGCAGCATGGACTCCAGTTGAGCAACCTGAGACTCGGGCAGGCCCAGCCCGCGAGCGATACGCAGCAACATTTGATGCTCTGCCGGATGTACCTGGCCATCTGCAGCGACCGCACTGATCTGCACCTGCAGAAACATGCGCAGCAATGCTGGGTGTCCCCTGCTAATCCGACGGAACTGGCGCAACTCGGCATCCAGGTCGAACTCGCTCTGTTTGCCGCGATTGAAGGCCTTGATGGCTGACTGGCGCTGGTCGGCATTCATGCGCAGCTGACCAAACATGGTCTCTGCAGCTTTGACCTCGTTCTGCGTAACAACACCGTCTGCTTTGCACAGCGCGCCCATCACCGCAAACATGGAGTCCAGGTACGCAGACTGTACCTGCATCAGTTTGGGCCCCGCACTTTGTTGCAGCCAGGCACGCACCAGCAGTGCGATGACAGCACCAAACACAAAACCTGCCGGGCCACCGAACAGCAATCCCACAAATCCACCTATCAACACGCTGGTCAGCATGGTCTCTCCACCTTGTTTAGTTGTGCGCGCCGTTCATCCAGCCAGAGCCGGCCTACAGGCGCAAATCCTCTTTCCACACGGCCATTGACGACATCGAAAAGGTCGCCGTTCTGTCCCAGCAATGAAAATGGGACGCCTGATGCCTGTGCGATATCAGCATTGCATTTCATGTGCCACCGCTCACCATGAACGGGAATAGCGATGCGTGGCAGCACCCATTGATACATCTGTTTAAGCTCATCAGCATAGGGGTGACCCGAAGCGTGCAGGGCACGATCGGAGTGATCAGCATGGACAACGCGAATCTGTTTGTCAGTCAATGCACGGATCAGACCCTCGACATCATTCTCGTTGCCCGGAATCGTTTTGGCACTGAAAATGACCGTATCACCGGGTGTCAGCTCAAGATCCGGATGATCGCCTGCGGCCAGCCGGTGCAATGCGGCCCTCGGCTCGCCTTGACTGCCCGTGGCCAGCACCAGGACATCGCTGGCTGGCAGATATGCCAGGTCCCGCACATCAACCGGATTGAAATAGGTATCCAGATAACCCGCAGAACGGGCACAGGAAACCATGTTGTGCAGAGAGCGCCCCATCAAGCCAAGGTAGCGACCGGCAACGTGCGCTACGTTGCCCATGGTCTGCAACCGCGCAATATTACTTGCAAAACACGCCACTATTACCCGGCCGGGAGCACCCCTGACACTTGCCAGCAGGTCCTCGAACAACTCTGCTTCCGAAAGCGAATGTCCCTTCTGCGGGGCGTTGGTTGAGTCGCACACAATGGCATCCACACCCCGGTGAGCCAGTTTAGTAAAATCGCTGCGCTCCAGAGCCGGCCCCACAACAGGAGCAGCATCCAGTTTCCAGTCGGCAGTATGGAGCACCTGTCCAGCCTCGGTGCTGATCAGCAAGGCGCAGGTTTCAGGCGTTGAATGAGTTATGGATATCCAGCGCACCTGAAACGGACCTATCGATATCTCCTCGCCTGGCAGCACCGTGTATACAGGCGCCTCTATTCCTTTCTCGCGAAGCTTTCTCAGCAATACCTGGCGCGTGAACGGCGTGGTGTAGACAGGACAGCGGAACTGGTCCCAGAGGTGGGCGATGGCGCCTATATGATCTTCGTGTGCGTGGGTGGCAATCAGACCGGCAAGACGCTCGGTGCGATTGCTGATGAACAGGGGATCGGGCATTTCAACACGGTTAAGGCCACCAGACTGCTTCTCGAAGGTCACGCCGCAGTCGACCATCAGCCATTGACCGGCATGGCCATAAAGATTGAGGTTCATGCCGATTTCACCACAGCCGCCCAGCGGTAGAAACCAGAAATCGTTTGAGGAGGGTATCATGGCAGTCATGTTACCACTGCTGCCATGACGGGTGTAACTGGCGCCGTGACGAAGCCGCCACGGCGCCAGATCGGTGCCTTACTGCAGGCGTGCTGCGATACCTTCCAGCGTATCAGCCAGACCGTCGTAGCGGCGTTGAGTGGCCCCGGTGCTGTCATCGGCAGCGCTGGCAAAGCTGGCAGCCAGATTGGTCAACTGCTGCGCAGCATCAGCGCTGCTGTTCCCGGACTGCAGAGCCGAATCAGCCTGGGCCAGAGCGTCATTCAGCGCCGCCGCCAGACCCGCGTCAATCACATTGCTGCGCTGTAGCTGATCGAGGTAGGCACGTGCAACAACCGGTTCAGCAGGCCACTCCAGACGGCTTTGCGTCTGCACGTTGACGATACCTCCGCTGGACAGCAGCGAGGCTGCCGCCAGTTCGTTCTCAGACAGGTAGTCACTGGGGGCCAGCTCGAATACATCCAGGCCTCGCGCAATTTCAGTGCCGTAGATGTAGCCGTTGTGCCAGTACGCGGACCAGTAACCACCCATTACCAGCTCTTCTTCATCGATTGGACCACGATCGAAGAACGCGATTTCAACCGGATTGGAGGAGTCGGTAAAGTCCACCACTGAAATGCCACCCTGGTACCAGGACTGCGCGAGAATATCGCGGCCCGGAACAGGCACAAGCGAGCCATTGTGCGCTACACAGTTTTCCTGCTCGCTTTGCGGCGCTGGCAGCTTGTAGTAGCTGCGGAACTGCAGCTTGCCATCAACGATATCGTAGATCGCATCGGCACCCCATGTGTCCGGATCCTGCGCACGACAGCGGGCACGTGAACCACCACCCCATTCATCAGTGAAGATCACCTTGGTGCCGTCATTATTGAATGTGGCTGAGTGCCAGTAGGCAAAACCGGTGTCCACCACCTGATCCAGCCGCTTGGGGTTTTCCGGATCAGAGATATCCAGCAGGATGCCGTTACCTGAACAGGCACCTGCTGCCAGACCCAGTTCCGGGTAGGCCGTGATGTCGTGGCAGTGGTTGGTCTCGGCGGTGCGCTGCGTTCCGGGGCCGTGATCGCCGCCCTCCCACAGACCGGCAAGCACACCCGAATTCGGGTCAGAGAAAATGAACGGGCTGTTAACAACGCGCGCGTCCTGCGGACGGGCCAGCGGCACTTCGATCACATCAATGCGGAAACGTGATGTTTCGGGATTCTCGAAAGGGTTGTCATTCGCACAGCCTTCCAGCTCTTCACCATCACGGACGACGCTGGTACCTGAGTTGTAAACCAGAATGCGGCCGTCATCTTCAGGGTCTGGTATCACTGTATGAGTATGCGAGCCGCGACAGGTCTGCACTGCCGCCACCTGACGTGGTCTTGTGATATCACTGACATCAAAAATTCGCAGACCACGGAAGCGCTCATCACTGATCGTATCGGCGATGCCCTGCAATCCGCAATCCAGTCGACCACGTGTCTGCTCCACTGACATGATCAGCAGGTTTTCAAACAGTGTCACGTCACCCTGACCGCCCGGGCATACTACGGAAGCCAGCAGTTCCGGGGATACCGGATTATCGATATTGTAGATATTGAAGCCGTGATAGTTACCGGCAACCACCTGGTTTCCAGAGAACGCCAGGTCAGTATTGGCAAAGTCCAGCAGGCTGGGGCGCGGTTCGGCTTCTTCGTCATCATCTTCGGCAGCAACCTGCTGTCCACCAGATGCCAGCGCTCTCACGCGGCTCATTGGCAGGCCGGCCGGGTTCTCGGGATCATAGAAGCCCTCAGGCTTGGACAGTGCGGCAACCAGATTCATATTCATGGAGGCCTGACCAGCGTCCTGGAAGCCAGCAGCCAGATTGACGCGTGGGTCGGGCGAAAAACCGGCCAGCATCAATTCCATGCGCTCAATCTCGGCGGTCTGATCCGATGTGACCTCGTTGGCGAACTCAAAAAGCACGGAACTTTGTGCCGAGCCCCGCTGATCCAGCAGGTCTTCCACCATGGCAACCGCACCCTCGTGGTGTTTGATCATGAATTCAAGGAACAGTGAATCAAACTCGGCGCCCTCGGCTGCCTCCAGCCGATCCATTTCTTCCTCGGTTATCATGCCGGGCATCAGACCGGTGTGATTGCGTCCGTGGTGCATGCCGTGGCCACCGTCCGGCAGCTCGGTCGGCTCACCGCGTTCTTCCAGCCAGTCCTGCATCAGGGCAATTTCATCGTCCTGAGACAGGGCGATACGTTCAGCCAGCTGCATGATTGAATCACGTTGCGCACGATCTGGAACCAGGGCAGACATTTCGATGGCCTGCTGGTGGTGCGCAATCATGCCCTGCATGAAGCGCACGTCGGCCTCCACGTACTCCATGGTGGCCAGATTCGTCGCCTCAGCGGCCGTCAGCTCACGGCTGTCCTGGCCAGGCGCTCCTGGCTGGATGATTGGAACCTGCTGCGCAAAGGCAGAAGCGGAAAAGGATGCAATTGCGACCAGCAGTGTGGCTCGTGCGCAGCGCCGAAAGCGAATCGAGCATTCGGCGGACAATGAATTGGACAGTGACATGTTATTCAGCTCCGGGAAAAATTCGGGAATCCCGCCAAGAATAAAACGGTTGGGCGCTGATAACAACGGTTCAGCTCAGTTGTTTGACCATTAACACATGCGGGACTGTGACCTCGGTGAACACGTCACCAAGCGCCTTGTAACCCATGCGTTCGTAGAACCCCTGTGCACTCACTCGTGCGTGCAGACTGGCTTCCAGCATACCTGCGTCACGAATTAACTGTTCTACCTGCTGCATCAGGGCGCGACCCAGGCCCATGCCGCGGCAGATCTCAGCTACCGCCATTTGACGTAGTTTCACGCGTTGTTCACCGAGGGGGACGGCGACCAGGCAGGCGAGCGGACGGTCATTGGTATCCAGAAACGCAAAATGATGCTGCCCCGATTCCTGTTTCAGGTCTTCGTCCCATATTGACAGACCCAGGGGTGCTCGCAGAATCTGGTCACGTAACTCCAGCGTCTGGTAGTAGGCGTCGCTGCCGTAGAGAATATGCTCCAGCTCCAGAGCCTCGACATCAAGCTCGACAGACTGGCCAGTTTGCTCAGTTGTGGTAGTGTGTTTCATATCCCGTGACCATCTCTAGACCGATGGCCGATTTTAACGTAGATTTCAGACATGATAATAAAAATACATCGCTCAGTACTCCTCTCAATTGTGGCCGCTCTCCTGGTTGCCTGCGGCGACAGCCCGGCGCCTGACTCAGCCACGTTCAGTCCAGCCCAGTACGACCTGGTATTGCAAGGCGGCACGCTCTACTCCGGCGCCGATGAGCCTCCCTTCATTGGTGATATCGCAATTAACGGCGACCGCATCGCAGGCGTCGGCAATCTGGGTGAATACCAGGCGACGCAGGCGATAGACGTAACTGGTCTGGCCGTCATGCCTGGCTTAATCGATATTCACAGTCATGCACTGTCGGATCAGCCCGATCAGGGCATCTTTGGCTGGCCTGATGCCGAAAACCTGATTCGCCAGGGCGTCACAACGGTGATTGAAGGCAACGACGGCAGCTCGCCCGTACCTCTCGAACCCAGCTTTGAAGCCATTGCAGCGCTGCCACCGGCCATCAACTTCGGCAGCTTTATCGGCCATGGTTCGATACGAGCGCTGGTCGTTGGCGAAGACGACCGACCACCCACCGAGGAAGAGCTCGAACTGATGCGCGAACAGGTTGCGCTCGGCATGGAACAGGGGGCGTTTGGTCTGTCGTCGGGCCTCATCTACGCACCCGGCCGTTTCGCCGACACCGACGAGGTGGTGGAGCTGGCACGTGTCGCCGGGCAATACAACGGCATGTACATCAGCCACATGCGCGAGGAAGGCCTGGCGCTCCTCGATAGCGTAGCAGAGACAATCCTGATCGGTGAAGAAGCGGGGCTGCCCACACAGCTGACCCACCACAAGGTCGTAGGAGCCCCCATGTGGGGTGCCTCAGCAGACAGTCTGCGACTAGTTGACGAAGCCATTGAGCGCGGCGTCGATGTCTCCATAGACCAGTACCCTTACACAGCGTCGTCCACCAATCTGATGATCCTGTTCCCCGGCTGGGCGCTGGATGGCGGGCGCGAAGCTCTGCTGGCCCGCATGGCCGACCCGTCCCAGCGGCAGCGACTGCGCAATGACATTATCTACAACATAGAGGTCGATCGCGGCGGAGACGACCCGGCTAATGTTGTGCTGGCAGGTTGCCCGCACGACGAAAGCCTCAATGGCATGAATCTTAGTCAGGTTCTGCTTCAACAGGGCCAGGAGGTCAGCAAGGCCAACGCGGCCGAACTGCTGATGGACCTGGTCGCTGCAGGCAACTGCAGCGCCGTATTTCATGCCATGGTTGAGGAGGATGTGCACAATATCATGCGCCATCCACGCACCATGATTGCATCGGACGGCGGTGTGGAAGGACCTTCCAGCCGTGCGGTACATCCCCGCAACTACGGCACCTTTGCGCGACTGATTGGTCATTACGCCCGCGATCTGGAAGTGATTCCCGTGCACACTGCCATTCACAAAGTAACGCAGATGCCTGCGCAGCGCCTGAATATGACAGACCGTGGCATACTGGAACCAGGTGCTGTTGCCGACATTGCCGTGCTCGATATTGCCCGAGTGCGGGAACTGACCACCTTTGCCGATCCCCATCAATATTCGGAGGGCGCGGCCCACGTTCTGGTCGCCGGCGAGCTGGTATTGAATGATGGCGCAATGACTGGTGCACGACCCGGGCGTATCGTCCGGTCATCTGATTACAGATCTGCTGCTCAATAGGGAACAAAAACTCACTACAGACATTAAATGCGACAACACCACCTATGTATAAAGGGCTCTGGTTAACCGCGTTACTGATGACACTGGTCGCTCCCTCCGCACGAGTGAGCGCCCATGGCAGCGTAGTGGATGCTGGCGAGGGCTGTACCATATTCATGGACTTCTACAGCGCGCACTTTACCGTCTTTCAGCCCGAGCGGTCTGGCCATCGTGAATACTGTGAAGATCTGCCGGCAACAGGTGAGAGCGTTTTTGTCATGGAATATCTGCATGACTCGCTGCGCCAGGTACCCGTCGAATTCAGGATTATTCGCAATACCACTGAGCTGGGCCGCTTTGTCAAACTAACGGACGTTCAGGCACTGGGCGACCTTGACGACATCACGGTTTTCTACCAGTCCGTTGGCCCCCAGCCAGATGGCGTATTGACGGTAATGCACAGCTTCCAGGATGCTGGCGATTTCATAGGTGTGGTCTCTGCACCACACCCGCAGCAGGACCGCATGTATCATGCCGTCTTTCCATTCAGTGTGGGCGACCCGGCACTGCCAGTCTGGCTTTGGGTACTGATCGTAACCGGATTATTGCTTCTCGCCTGGCGATACCGAAACACACGGGGAGTTCGCTAATGACCGCCAACAGGATTANGNATTGGTTGACNGGCCTTGCNCTGGTGCTGNCTGNATCNACGGCACAAGCCGCNACNGTGCAGACACAATCCACNCCCAGNGGNCTGCAGATCGAGATGCAGAGCCAGCTGCAGCCGCTGACAATCAANCAGATGCATGGCTGGGTCATATCGNTGACCGACACACAGGGCCAGGCTGTCAACAATGCCGATATAACTGTCACTGGGGGCATGCCGACACACGACCATGGCCTTGCCACCACTCCTCGTATAACACAGCAGCTCGGCGACGGGCAGTATTTATTGCAGGGTGTACGCTTTCACATGCCCGGCCTATGGCAACTGGAACTATTGATTCAAATTGAGGAGACCACCTATCGGGCACAAGTCGAGTTGAACTTGTGAACAGGCAGGTACCGTAATGCCCCGGAAATCAAAACTCGTCGGCGTCCTGTTATTATCTGCGCTCACCTATCTGGCCTGGCAGTGGGTGCCTGTGCCATTGCCTTCACATTGGAGTGATGAGCAACGCGCTTTGATCGAATCTCTGGCACTCTCGCAGTTGCCGCCGCTGCCGGATGATACCGGGAATGCAGTTGCTGATGACCCGCTGGCCGCCAGATTCGGCCACCAGCTTTTCTTCGACACCCGTCTCAGTGCCAACAATGAAGTTTCCTGTGCGACCTGTCACATGCCAACAGCCGGGTTCACCGACGGCAGACGCGTTGCCGTTGGTATCAGCGCAACCGAGCGCAATACCATGCCGCTGGCAGGTGCTGCCTACAGCCGCTGGTATTTCTGGGACGGACGCAAGGACAGTCTCTGGTCGCAGGCGCTGGCACCGCTGGAAGATGCACGCGAACACGGTACGACCCGGATGGAAGTGGCACGACTGATCAGCTCCACTGACAGCTATCGTGACAGCTACGAACAGTTATTCGGCGAACTGCCTGCTCTGGAAGACAGTGACCGCTTTCCGTCGCGGGCCTCGCCGCTGGNAGATGAGCAGTCGAAACTGGCCTGGCAGCGGATGGACGAATCTGACCGGCATGAGGTCTCATTGATTTTTGCCAATATTGGCAAAGCGCTGGCCGCCTATCAGCGCAAATTGCTGCCNGGCCCAGCCGCNTTCGATCACTACGTTGCTGANCTGCAGCNNAGCAGCAGCGTTACTGACAGTTCAGCCATGTCTCGCGCGCAGCTGGCNGGACTGAAACTGTTCATCGGCAAGGCTCAGTGCATCAACTGTCACAACGGCCCCCTGTTCACAAACAATGACTTTCACAACACCGCTGTGCTGTCTGCACCTGGCGTCCTGCCGGCGGCGGGCCGCTCCGAAGGGCTGAGACTGGCCCGCAGCGACCCGTTCAACTGCACAGGCAAGTTCAGTGACGCAGATGCCAGCGAGTGTATCGAACTGGAGTTTGCACGCGGCGGCGATGACATGATTGGGGCACAGCGAACTGCCAGCCTGCGCAACCTGGCAGACTCGGCACCTTACATGCATGCCGGGCAGATCGCGACACTGGAAGAGGTGATTGATCACTACGTCGCCGCCGACATAGCTGTCATCGGTCACAATGAAGCGAAGCCTCTGAATCTGCGGGCCATTGAAAAGCGTCAATTACGAGCGTTTCTTGATGCGCTGAACGGCGATCTGGCTACAGACGAGCAGTGGCTGAATGCACCTTCCAGGTGACGAACAGCTGCAACGCAATACATCTATACGCTCGGTTGTGCCTTCTCAACCGGACCATCGCTGTGATCCACCAGCAATGACAGAGCTCCATCACAGGTGACATTGCAGGCCGTGCCAAAGCTGTCCTGTGCCATGTAAAGGGCAATCATCAGCGCAAGTGCAGTTTCCCCAAATCCAAGCATCGACCCCAGCAAACCGACCGCCGACATCACTGCGCCGCCTGGCACACCCGGTGCGGCCAGCATCACCACACCCAGCGTCAGTACAAAGGGAATCATCAGGGAGAGCGGTGGAATATCAAGACCACTCTGCATGCTGATGACGGCTACGGCGCAACTGACGATTGTGATTGTTGAACCTGACAGATGCACGGTTGCAAACAGCGGCACGGTAAAATCGGCAACCTGTTCACGCACACCATTCCGCTTGCTGGACATCAATGACACCGGAATGGTGGCGGCACTGGACATGGTACCCAGCGCAGTAAAATAGGCTGGCAGCATATTGCGAATCAACCTGACCGGTGACTGACCCGTGCGCAACCCGGCAATTGAAAACAGTGTCACGATCCAGACCCAGTGCAGAATCACCGCCATCGCCANCACNACNCCGAAGGTTCGCAGNGTGANAAACACCGTGCCTGCNGCGGCCATCTCGGCAAACACACCNGCNATNTANACTGGCAGCAGNGGAATAATNGCCTTCTCGAGCAGCCACTGAATAATGTCNCGCCCCTGATCAGCCAGCTTTTGCAGGCCCTCAGCACGCGTTGCGCTGATGCCAAGCCCCATGATGAACGCCAGCATCAAGGCCGTCATTACATTAAACAGCGGCGGGATAGTCACCGTGACGTAGGGCTCCAGAACCACGGCGCCGTCCCCGTTCAGCACATCGGGCGCGGAGGTAAGACCAGGCACAATCAGCGCAGCAACAATAAAAGCGGCCGTACCTGCGATCAGCGTCGACAGATAGGCAAAGCCAAGCGAGCGTCCCAGCATCCGGCCGGAATTTCGCGGTAGCGCGGCAATGCCGCTGCTGATATAAAAAAGTATCAATAGCGGAATGGTAAAAAACAGCAGCTCACCAAACAGATCCTTGACCGTGACAAGAATGCGGGTCAGACCCTGCGGCGCCAGCAGCCCCAGCAATATACCCAGCACAATGCCGGCCAGCAGTTTAATGATGAGCTTCATACTATGGTTCCTGGAGTCGGTTTCTAGAATAGACCGGTCGATACTACCACGCGCTACGGCACCCGATAAGCCGTTCAACGCAATTGCCAGCGACTGCAATTGAGTCTGATCAAAGGGTGGATTATGATCAGTTCACAATAATGACAGGGGAACTTTCATGAAAGCACTATCAATGCCTCAGATGCTGCGCCACACGGCGCTGGCAACCGCCCTGCTGCTTGGTTCGGCGTGGGCCGCGGCACAGGACAGCAGCTCAATCAAGATGATCGACGCCGATAACTTTGGCATTAGCGATCAGGAAATTGCCGAGATTCGTGCGCAGATGCAGGCAGCCGTTGATGGCAACCATATCGCCGGCGCCCTCTTGCTGGTTGGCAATGACGACGGCGTAGGCATGCTGGAAACCGTCGGCACTCAGGGTCCGGGCGACGATACACCCATTGATGCTCAAACCATTTTCCGAATTTACTCGATGACCAAACCCATCATCAGTGTCGCCGCCATGTCCATGGTCGAAGACGGCCTGCTTAGCGTTGATGACCCGGTCAGCAAGTATTTTCCCGAATTCGCAGAAATGCAGGTCATCAACAATGAAACCGGCGAGCTGCGTCCGGCCGAAAACGTGATGACGGTTGAACACCTGCTGACTCATAAATCGGGACTGGTTCAGTCAATTTTCGCGGCCGGAACCCGGCTTGGAGAAATGTATGAAGAGGCACTTCCCGCTGATGGCAGCCTGAGCAACCGCGAGTTCGGTGCCACCATCGGTCAGTTGCCATTGCTGTTTGAGCCAGGCACCGCATGGCACTACGGGCACTCGACAGATACGCTGGGCGCCGTACTGGAAGTGGCTGCCGGTCAGCCTCTGGATCAGATCCTTAATGAGCGGATTTTTGAACCGCTGGGCATGGACGAAACGACATTCTTCGTGGACCCTGCAAAATCGGCTCGCATCGCCGAGCCCATCCATGGGGAAATGACGGACAATACCGTTGCTCGCGCCCATCTGTCTGGCGGCGGCGGACTGAACTCCACTACTGAGGACTATGTCCGTTTTGCGCAGATGCTGCTGAACGATGGTGAGTATCGCGGTGCACGCATACTGGAAGAAGAAACGCTCGAGTGGATGAAAGAAGAGCGCATCACGCCTGATGTATCCCGTGAATACTTCTTTTACGGCAATCGCGGTGGTTGGAGCATGGGCTTCCACCTGCAACCGAATGATCCGGCCAACCCTGATGCCGGCAGCAACTTTGGCTGGCGCGGTATAGGCGGCACACTGTTTGCGGTTGACCCCTACAACGACTACTTCATGATTTACATGGAGCAGAAACGTGGTGGCCCCCGTGGCGCACCGTTCGACAACAGCACTGCACAGCGCGTGGTACAGCAGGCCATTAGCAACTGATTCGTATCGAATCACTCAACAAAAAGGGGCTTAAGGGCCCCTTTTTTTATCTTTCATTTTCGCTAAAGCATTGGCCTGCATTACAACTTTTGGTCAATCCCACCACTCTCGGCTTTACTAAAAATCGTCTAAGAATCTGTTTTCCCTAACTTTATTTTTTTGGCCCCGATCTTGCTATCTCTATCATGCAGAGGCTGGCATCAAGCTGCTGATTCCGACCAGACGATGAAGCACCATCAGTCAATCGATACAGCAGAAACTTTTTTACCAGTCGTTAAACGTTTCCGGCAATAGCTACGTCTATCGCTAATGTTCAATAAAAATTCGAGAGATTGATGAAGATTTCCGATACAACCTCCCAGGATACGATCCTGGAGCCACGTCCGCGACGCACCAGACTGCTGTGGATCTCCTTTGGTGCTGCAGTATTGCTGATGACCGTCTGGATGACCGCACCAGCAATTCAGCGCTGGAGCCAGGCACAAGAATCTGTTTCCGAGTCCCGCCTGAGGCTGGCCACTGTCACCCGTGGCGACTTTGTACGGGATATCTCCGTGCAGGGCCGCGTCGTGGCAGCGGTCAGCCCCGTTTTATATGCGAGTGACATGGGCACTATCACCTTTGCCGTGGAATCTGGAGACAGTGTCAGAAGTGGTCAGGTCCTCGCCACCATCGATAGCCCTGAACTACAGAATCGCCTTCTGCAGGAAAAATCACGCCTGGCATCTCTGGAAGTTGAATATCAGCGACAGAATATCAGCACCCAGCAGCAACAGCTGGAGAACCAGAAAGCTCTGGATTCAGCAGGTATCACACTTAAAGCATCGCGCCGCGAACTTGCACGCGCGCAGCAGGCCTTTGACCAGGGCGCCTATACAGCGGTGGAACTCGACAGAGCCAGGGATGACCTTGAGACGGCAGAGGTTCTCCACCGTCACGCCGAGATGGATGCCGAACTGGACAATAATCGACTTGAGTTTGAACTGCAGACCCGCCAGCTGGACGTAGACCAGCAAAAACTGCTGGTGGAGGACGTTGAGCGCCAGGTCAACTCCTTAACCCTGATATCTCCGGTCGACGGCATTGTCGGCAACCTGCTGGTCGATCAGAAGACCAATGTCATTCGCAATCAACCGGTCATGAGTGTTGTAGATCTGTCTGCTTTCGAAATTGAGGTGCTGGTACCAGAGTCCTACGTGGACGACCTGGCAATCGGCATGGTAGCTGACGTGCGCAGTGGCAACCAGGTCAACAACGCCACCCTGGTAGCGATATCCCCCGAGATTATCGACAACCAGGTCACCGCCAGACTTCGCTTTGAACAGCCAGTTCCCGACGGCCTGCGACAGAACCAGCGTCTTTCCACACGTATCCTGCTTGAGCAGAAGCAGGACGTGTTGATGGTACCAAGAGGACAGTTTGTGGAAAGCGGCAACGGACGCGTTGCCTACGTAGTGCGCGATGGAATGGCGTACCGCACGCCAATCGTGATGGGCGCAACCAGCCTCAGCAGCATTGAAATACTCGACGGCCTGCAAGCGGGTGACACCATCGTGGTATCCAGCACCGATCTGTTTAATGGTGCGGATACAGTACTGATCAATAACTAAGGAGAACAAGACATGCTCAAAATGACCGGCATAAACAAGGTGTTCCGAACTGACACAGTCCAGACCCATGCCCTGCGCGATTTTTCGCTGCACGTCGAAGAGGGTGAGTTTGTCACGATCACCGGGCCTTCGGGCTGCGGCAAAACAACCTTCCTCAATCTGGCAGGCCTGCTTGAAACCTACACATCGGGACAGTACCTGCTGGACGGTGAAGATGTCTCCAGTCTCAGTGACGCGCAACGGGCAAGACTGCGCAATCAGAAAATAGGATTTATCTTCCAAAGCTTTAATCTGATGCCTGATCTGAATCTGTTCGACAATGTCGATGTTCCGCTGCGTTATCGCGGTGTCAGTGCAAAAGTCCGCAAGGAGCGCATCGAGAATGCCCTGGCAGCTGTCGGCCTGGCTAATCGCCAGCGCCACCTGCCGTCCCAGCTTTCCGGTGGTCAGCAGCAGCGAGTCGCCATCGCGCGAGCCCTGGTTGGCGAGCCGCGCTTCCTGTTGGCCGACGAGCCAACCGGCAACCTCGACTCCAATACCGCCGAAGGCGTCATGGAGTTGCTGGAGCAGATCAATCAGCAAGGCACCACCATAATCATGGTGACACATGACCCTTCACTGGCAGCAAGAAGCCATCGCAATGTTCATATTCTGGACGGTCAGATAAAAAGCGATGATCGCAACAGCAAAGCCCGCGCGGCCTGAACCGGGAGACTAGCCATGTTCATGTACTATGTCAGACTCGCCGCGCTCAGCTATCGCCGCAACCCGATCCTCAGCTCACTGATGGTGCTTGCGGTCGCGGTCGGCGTTGGCGCCTATATGGTGGTGTTCACACTGAACTACGTGCTGGGGGGCGACCCGATTCCGCACAAGAGTGACCAGCTCTACCACATCCAGTTCGACTACGGCGATCCTGACGTCGTCGATTTTGAGCCACCACCTCAGCTCACCTACCGTGATGCCGTTGAGATGCTGGAGCAAAGCAACGATTTGCGACGTACTGCCACGTCGAAATTTGTCGCCATCCTTGAACCGCCGGGCAATGATCTGCGGCCATTTTTTGTGAATGGCCGTGGTAGCTCGGCGGATTTTTTTGCGATGTTCGACGTCCCATTTCAATATGGTAATGCCTGGGATCGCGCCTCGGATGACGGCCAGCGCCAGGTAGTTGTCTTGAGCCAGGAACTTAACGAGAGACTTTTTGGCGGTGCCGACTCGGTGGGTGAAACCATCAACATGGACGGCCTGGTCTTTACCGTTATTGGCGTGCTGGACTACTGGACACCCACACCCAAGTTTTACGATGTCAATAACGGTCCCATCGACATTGGCGAAGAAGCCTACATCCCCTGGTCATTGATCGCCGGTCAACAGTTGCGTCGCTCAGGCAACACCAACTGCTGGGCCGCGCCAGAGAACTCAAGCTTCGAAGCCTTCCTGAATGCCGAGTGTGCCTGGGTTCAGTTCTGGGTGGAGCTGCCGGACCAGCAGACTTTCGACCGCTACCAGAACCTGGTCAATAATTATGTTGCCCAGCAGCGTGAGTTCGGCCGTATGCAGTTCCCGGTAGACAAGCGGCTTTACGACGTCAACGAGTGGATGGTCTATAACGAAGTGCAGCCAGATGAAACACGGATACTTTCAGCACTTGCAGCGATGTTGCTGGCGGTGTGTCTGCTGAACACAGTCGGGCTGTTGCTCTCCAAGTTTCTCGGCAAATCTGGTGAAATCGGTGTCCGTCAGGCTCTGGGAGCCGGCAAGGGATCGCTGTTCATACAGCATACTATTGAAGCAGGCTTTATCGGCGCCCTGGGTGGCGTGCTGGGCCTGGGCGTGGCTGCCATCGGCCTGGAAGGCATCAAGATATTGTTGGGGCCGGAAGCGCCCACGCAATGGATCACGATCAATTTTACGGTAATCGCCGTGACCATCCTGCTGGCCATTGTCAGTACGATTATCGCCGGGCTGTATCCGATCTGGCGTGCATGCAATATCAACCCCGCCATTCATCTGAAGACGCAATAGGAGACAAACATGGAACTGGGACCTATTACCCGCGCACTGCTGCGCAACAAGCTGGGTGTCATCCTGATTGCGCTGCAGATAGCCTTTACGATGACAGTCATCGTCAATGCGGTTTACATCATCAGTGACCGCGCTGCCAATATGGCGCGCCCCAGCGGTCTGGACGAAGCCAACACCTTTCATATCAGCAGTATCGGTTACGGCAACAGCTTTAATGAAAGTGTCGTCGTCGATGAAGACCTGAATATGATCCGGCAACTGCCCGGCGTGATCGATGCTATGGTCACCAATCAGATTCCGGTCAGCGGCAGCGGCTCTTCAAGCGGTTACAGCCTGGAGCCGGGCCGACGCGATATGCTGGTACCCGCCGCCATCTACCGTGTGGATGATCACTTTCTGGAGGCCATGGATCTCAGCCTGGTTGCAGGTGTCCCATTCACACCGCAACAGATTGTGCGACGCACACCCACGGACGAGCGTCAGCCTACTGAGACAATTCTGTCTCAGGCAATGGCCGAGTCCTTGTATCCTGATGACTGGCGGCAGGCGCTCAACCAGAATATCTACGGACCTGATGGTTCGGCACTGCGCGTGGTCGGCATCGTTGATCGATTACAGGCACCGTGGCCAACATTCACCTACGTTGAAAATTCAATGCTGACGCCCGAAATCACACTTGATAACAGCACCACCTATCTGGTTCGCACCGAACCAGGCTACCGGGATGAACTGATGGTAGAGGTCGAAGAGCGTCTCGCGGCCGCGCCACATCAGCGAATATTGCGCAACAACCAGTCGCTGGAGTACACCCGGACCGAGAGCTATCGCATTGACTCCCTGATGACCACGATTCTGAAAGTTGTTATCGGCACATTGATGTTCATTACCGCGATGGGAATCGTTGGACTGGCAGTATTCAGTATCAATCGTCGTCGCAAACAGATCGGTACACGTCGGGCACTGGGCGCGACGCGCTTCAGTATTCTGCGTTATTTCATGACCGAGAACCTGATCATCAGCGCGGCAGGCGTGACGCTTGGCGCCATCATGACTGTCGGGTTCAACATGTTTCTTGTGCAGACCTTTAACATGCCGCGTATCGACTGGTTCTATGCACCGATAGGTATGCTGGCGCTGCTGTTGCTGGGGCAACTGGCGGTTATCGGACCGGCGCGGAGCGCCGCTGGCATAACACCGGCACTGGCAACCCGGTCGGTTTAAGGGCACACTGTGAGAAACTCACAGTGAGGGTCTGCTATGAAAATGCCATTGCCAATGACATCGAAACTGGCGCTGCTGGGCACCCTGCCGTTTGTGCTTTGCGCCATTTTTCTTGCGCTGGACATCCTCAGCCTGCCATTTCTGGGGAGCGTGCCGGGACTGTTGAGCAGTTATACATTGGTAATCGCAGTGTTTATGTGTGGCGTCCACTGGGGGCAGTATCTCCAGCAGCCCAGTGGACAATTCACCAACCTGTTCATTATCAGCAACATCCTTACCGTGATGCTGTGGGTCGCCTGGCTGATCCTGCCCGTCGACATTTTCCTGATGCTCGCACTGCTGGTGTTTATCGGGCTGTTGTATATCGATACACGACTCAGGCTGCGTGCGGTCATCAGTAAGACCTATTTCCGCACGCGCCTGATTGTCACTTCCGTGGTTGCCGTGTTCCTGCTGCTGTCCATCTACGTCATATAGTGGCTTAGCTGTGAATATCGGTGCCGTGGGTTTCCGTCAGCAGCCACACCGATCCCAGCGTCAACGCACCAGCCAAAGCAATGTAGACAGAGACAAAAAACACGCCATACTCTGTCCATAGCAGGACTGCAATCGTGGGTGCCAACGCGCCGCCGACGATGGCACCAATCTGGTAACCCAGCGACGCTCCCGAGTAACGCACATGCGTTGAGAACAGTTCGGTAAAAAACGCTGCCTGCGGTCCATACTGCATCCCCATGAAGACAAGGCCGCCAGTGATAGCCAGCAGAATCATGGCAAAGTTACCGGTATCTATGAGAGGGAACAGCGCAAAGCCCCACAAGCCGGTCAACAGTGCACCGAGCATGAATATTCGACGCCGGCCATGACGATCAGAATAACCGGCCGCCCAGAACTGGAATGGCACCTGAATGGCTGAGCCAATCAGTACCGCCGCCAGCAGGGTGTTGCGCGACAGCCCCACGCCATCAGGACTGCTGCCATAGGCCACAACAAACGCAATAAGAATATAAAAAGTGACCTGGATAGACAGGAAGGCACCCGCCGCCAGACAGATGCGCCCAGGGTAAAGTCGCAGGGCCTCTAGCACGGGCGAACGAACGGGCCCGGGCGGACTGTCGGCAATCACCTCCGCCAGTGCTTCCTCGGGTGACTGCAGCGGCTCACCGCTGGTCAGGCTGGACTTCTGGCTTGCCCGTTGCTGCTTCAGTCGAGCCAGCTCTTTGAACGCCGGTGTATCCTCAAGATGCAGCTGGACATACATGGAGATGCCTATCAAGACAATGCTGGCCAGGAACGGCACCCGCCAGCCCCAGCTCATGAAGGCCTCTTCAGACACAGAATAGCTGATACTCAGGAAAGCCAGATTCGCCAGAATGACCCCGATCGGCGCACCAGCCTGGGCATAGGCTCCATACCAGCCACGTTTATTTGCCGGTGCTGACTCGGTAACGAGCAACATGGCACCTCCCCACTGACCGCCGATGGCCAGGCCCTGTACAAAGCGCAGGATGATCAACGTCAATGGCGCCAGCGCGCCAGCCGTTTCGTAGCTCGGCAGCAGGCCAATCAGTGTCGTCGCCACGCCCATCATCATCAGCGCAATCACCAGAACCCGCTTACGACCGATGCGGTCGCCAAAGTGACCAAAAATGATTCCGCCGAGTGGCCTGGCAATAAAGCCTATGGCAAAGGTGCTGAAGGAGGCAATCAGTGCCACCGTGGGTGGCATATCAGAGGGGAAAAACAGTACTGGAAAAACAATGGCCGCTGCGGACGCGTACAAAAAGAAGTCATACCATTCGATGGATGTACCCGCCAGCGAGGTCAGAGCGACTTTGCGCATACTGGCTTTGGTATCGTGCTCGTTCATGCTTACCTCATTTACTGTTATTGTTATGGGCTGTTGCAGCGAGCAGGAAGGCCAGTGATGACCGCACTGACAGCCACCACTTCAAGCATCATTCTACGTTCAGCATTATTCTTCGCGCTGATAGTGTCCCATCAGCATACCGGTGCCCAGAATATGACCTTCTATCGCCGCAAGCAAGTCAGCCTTGTTGAGGCCCTCGGGCAGATTCAGAGCGGTATCCAGCGCATAGATACGGAAGTGATAGGCGTGCAGCTTGCCGTCCACCGGCGGACGCGGGCCAAAGTATCCAGTCTGGCGTATGCCGTTGATACCGTTGATCATACCGGCCAGGGCGGGAACCGTAGTAACCTGCGCGTCACGCGGCAGCCCTTCAGGAATTTCACCAGCCGCAGCGGGAATGTTATAGGCAACCCAGTGGACAAATGGCTGGGGCGTCGGTGCAATCGGATCGTCCATTACCAGGGCCAGCTGCTCAGTACCTTCCGGGAGATCAGCCCAGGTAATCTGTGGCACCAGATTGTCGCCATAGGCGGTATAGGCCAGCGGTATGGTGCCATGGTGATCGAATGCACTGCTGCCCACAATGATCGTGTCTTCCATCTCGGCCATCGCTGACATCTGATGGTCCTGCGCGGCAGACACATGACTGAGTGTCAGGGCAAAAAGAGCGGATGCCAATATCGCTGGTGCGCGCCATTGAAGCAAAGTGTGTTTTAACATGATCGGGTCTCCTTAATGAGTGACGCAATCAGCATAGTGCAGCGCTGCCAGCGACTCAACTTGGTTCAGCCGAGTTGCGACCAAAGGGGAGCTTGCCGCGCCGAACATTGCATGACAGACTTCTGCCATGACAAACCCGCCTGATCGTAATCAATCTCCCCTACTACAAGCTCTTCGGTTTGTACGCCCATACTCACGCCAGATTCTGCTCGCTCTGCTGGCACTCATCTTCACGGCAGCCATTACACTGGGCCTGGTGCAGTATGTTCGCATCATCGTTGATGCAGGTTTTGTCGCAGGCTCCAGTCAATCACTGGGCACGGCAATAACCGGGTTTGTTGTGGTCGCCCTGCTGCAGGCATTCGGCACCTTTGCTCGCTTTTACTGGGTGTCCTGGCTGGGCGAGCGGGTGACGGCAGATATTCGCCAGGCAGTGTTCGGTCACCTGCTGTCTTTGCATCCGGGTTATTTTGAGGATAACCGAAGTGGCGAAATACAGTCACGGATCACGACCGATACCACTTTGCTGCAGACAGTCATAGGTTCCTCTGCCTCCATCGCCTTGCGCAATCTTTTGCTGCTGATCGGCGGTGTCATCTTTCTGTTCATAACTAACCCACGTCTGACTTCAGTAGTGTTGTTGTGCATACCCCTGGTAATCGGTCCTATTGTCCTGTTCGGTCGACGCGTCAGAAAGCTATCACGTCACACGCAGGACGAGATCGCCAGCGTTGGAGCCTATGTCGGTGAAAGCATTCAGCAGATAAAAACCGTTCAGGCCTACAACCACCAGGCCACTGACAGACGTCACTTTGCCGAATACGTCGAGCGGGCATTTGATGTTGCACTGGCGCAGGTCAAAGCCCGCTCCATCATGATTGCACTGGTCATGACCCTGGTGTTTGCGGCACTGGCGGCGATGATCTGGGTTGGTGGCCAGGACGTGATCAGTGGACGGATGACGGCCGGTGAGCTGACCGCCTTTGTTGTCTATGCGGTCATGGTGGCCTCTGCCGTAGGCGCCATCAGCCAGGTGATTGGTGACCTCCAAAGGGCCGCGGGCGCAACCGAGCGACTGATGGAGCTGCTGAACGCCGAGTCTTTGATTACCACGCCAGACCCGGTGGTACCGCTGCCCGCAGAGATCGCCGGCCAGCTGGCCATCAACCGGCTGAAATTTACTTACACGACACGGCCTGGACAGCCAGCTATCGACGGATTGGATCTGAGCGTCCCGGCGGGCTCAAGCCTTGCTCTGGTCGGCCCCTCCGGCGCCGGCAAATCGACACTCCTCGACCTGGTTTTGCGATTTTATGACCCTGACAGTGGTGAAATTCTGCTCGACGGCATCAATATCCGTCATGTTGACCCACTTGATCTTCGCCAGCATATCGCTCTGGTAAGCCAGCAACCGGCGATGTTTACCGGCACTGTGATGGAAAACATTCGCTATGGACGCCCCGATGCCAGTGATGCCGAGGTTCACGCGGCAGCCGAGGCAGCGTATGCCAGCGAGTTTATCGAACGGCTGCCGGACACCTGGCATAGCTATCTGGGAGAGGCGGGTATTCGGCTGTCCGGCGGTCAAAAGCAGCGCCTGGCCATCGCCCGCGCCATCCTGAAAAACCCCCGCATCCTCTTGCTGGACGAGGCCACCAGTGCATTGGATGCCGAAAGTGAGTCAAACGTCCAAATGGCTATTGAGAAGTTAATGCCCGGGCGCACCACCATCATCATCGCTCACCGTCTGGCGACGGTCAGGAATGTCGACCGCATTGCGGTCATGGATAAAGGACAACTGGTGGCACTTGGCAGTCACGACGAACTTATGGCAACTAACGCGCTGTACGCTCGCCTTGCCAATTTACAATTCTCTACAAATTGACGTAGGCCTGCGGGTCTGTAAGACTGCACCCATCAATAAACTTGTAAACCTGAGCACCTATGACCTGGTGGATATTGCCTTCATTATTGGGCACGGTGATCTGTCTGTACGTGACCCGTCAAACCAGCATGTACATGCGGCCTCCCGCCGGGCAGTACATGGCCGCCATGGGTGGCATGGTCGCCTGGTGGTGCGCAGGGCAATGGGCAAGCCTATTGTGGCAAAACCTGGATTACCGCTACTTCATTGCCCAACTGCAATATGTCGCCATTGCATCAGTGCCAGTGCTCTGGTTTTCCGCGTCGCTGTGTTACGCCGGCTATGACCGGATCGTCAGGCGCTGGGCCCCTCTGATCTGGATACCACCCGCTGTCACCATTCTGCTGGCGTTCACCAACAGCTATCACGGTCAGCTCTGGGCTGATTTTCAGCCGCGCGCCGATTCGGTAGGTCTGGATATCACCTACGGCCCCTGGTTCAAAGTCTACGTCGCCTACAGTTACAGCGCGGTCACCATAGGCACTGTCATTCTGGCCAACCGTATCGGGTTTCTGCCCGGTCACCGGCGGCAGTTTTTTTACGTTATCTCCGCGCCTCTGGTCGTGCTTGCGCTCAACTTACCCTTCATCTTCGGATTACAGCTGCTACCCATAGATCCGACGCCCCTGGGATTCGCCCTCGCCAGCCTGATTCTGATGTCAGCACTGAAGCACAAAGTGTTCTCTGTCCTGCCAATCGCCAGGCGGCACATCCTCGACAAACTCGAAGATGGTGTCATTACCATTGATGATCAGGGGCTTATCGCCGATGCCAATGCCGCAGCAAAATCCTTGCTCGGCGCTGAGGCTATCGTGTTTGGCAAATCTCTGTCAGATGCCCTGCCGCAGGGTGCATTAGCAACGGGAACGGATCACAGTGAGACCCGACTGACAGACGGTCGATGGCTTGATATACGCATGAGCCCTGTCCAGAGTCTGGACGGACCGGCCAAAGGTCAGATCGTGCTATTGCGAGACATCACTCGAGATAAACACTTGCAACACACGGTTGAACAAACACAACATACCCTGGAATCACTAAACAGCCGATTGCAGGAACAGGCCCACACGGATGATCTGACGCAGCTGTCCAACCGCCGTCATTTATACCAGCGGATGCAGGAAGAGTGGTCACGGAGCGAACGAAGAAGCCAGCCGGTTTCCCTGATACTGCTGGACTTTGACCACTTTAAAAAAATTAATGATTTCTACGGGCACCAAACCGGCGATCATGTGCTGGCTGAGGCTGCTACGCTGATTAGACAATCCATTCGCCCAGAAGACCTGGCATCGCGCCACGGCGGTGAAGAACTGGCTGTTCTATTGCCGGATACTGCACTGGAGGATGCCGTGGAAGCAGCTCAGCGCATTCAGCAGACAATCAGTGATCACAAGTACAGTTCTACCGAAGGTCAGGAACTCTCTCTCACAATCAGCGCCGGGGTCGCCTGCCGTGAGCCTGAAGATGGCTCCGTCGACGCTCTGGTGGCGCGTGCAGACAGCGCTCTGTACCACAGCAAACGGACCGGTCGAAATGCCGTCAGTGTAGCAGGACACAATGATGTGCAGCGCCTGGGAGCTGACAACAAACAGATCAGCGCATAAGTTCGTAGATGCTCATATTGACCGCACTGGCAAGATTCAGCGAGTCAATGGCACCACTTCCCGGAATCGAATAAACGGTCGCACCTGTCATTGAAATCAAATCCGCTGGCAGCCCTCGGGCCTCATTTCCAAATACCAGGCAACGGCTGTGTCGGAACGCTGCCGACTTCAGCGACTCGCCCTGCATGCCGAGACAGGCGATATCCGCGTGGCGCAGCTGCAGCTGCCCCGGCGTAATGTCACATTCAACTGGCACATGGAAGATTGCCCCCATGCTGGCACGAACCACCTTGCTATTGAATGGATCAACACTGCCCGGACTTAACAGACAACGAAAACCACCGAACCACGCCAGTGTGCGCAGTATGGTGCCCAAATTACCGGGATCCTGTATTTCATGAAAGTAGACTGAGCGTTCCGCTTTTGCCGCTACGCCACTACCAGACTGAATCGCCGCCATTGGCACACAGGCTATGATTCCCTGCGGCGAGCGCGTATCTGTCAATTTGCTCATGAGCGTTTCGCTGACCACACGTTTGCGAAGACGCCCTGGCCAGCCTTCAAAACGCTCTGTTACCAGCAATTCACTCGCCTGCAGAGCAAGATTGAACTCAGAAGCTTTCTCCAGCTCCTGAACCAGATGCTCACCCTCAGCAAGAAAGTATCCCGCCTGCTGACGGTACTTTTTCTGGTGCAGCTTCCTGATCAGGTCTGTTGTCAATTCACCCATTAACGCTCAGCCTTTGTGTCCCTGTGTCATCGCCAACGCGACTGCTTCAGCAACCTTGATACCATCCACACCAGCTGACAGAATGCCACCAGCGTAACCGGCACCCTCTCCCGCTGGATACAGGCCACGCGTGTTCAGGCTCTGCAGGGTCTGCTTGTCGCGCGTCAGCCGGACCGGAGATGACGTTCTTGATTCAATACCCGTCAGCACGGCGTCGTCCCGATCGAAACCGCGAATCTGTCGGCCAAACACTGGCAAGGCCTCGCGAATGGCATCAATCGCGTACTCAGGAAGGGCACTGTCAAGCGAACCTAATCTAATGCCAGGCTTGTAAGAAGGGATCACGTCACCCAACTTTTCTGATGACTTCCTGCGAATAAAATCTCCTACCAGTTGCGCCGGCGCACTGTAGTCCTCGCCACCCAGGTGATAGGCCTGAGTTTCCAGAGCCTCCTGTAAGGCAAGCCCTGCCAGCGGGCCACCCGGGAAATCCTGCTCCGGGCTGATGCCAACAACAATACCGGCATTGGCATTGCGCTCATTGCGTGAATACTGGCTCATGCCGTTGGTCACAACGCGACCGGTTTCCGAGGTCGCGGCCACCACAGTGCCACCCGGACACATGCAGAAACTGTAAACAGACCGGCCATTCTTCGCGTGATGAACCAGTTTGTAATCCGCCGCACCCAGTGCCGGGTGTCCCGCGTACTTGCCCAACCTGGCCCTGTCGATCAGGGACTGCGGGTGCTCAATCCGGAAGCCTATTGCAAACGGCTTGGCTTCCATGAATACACCACGGGCATGCAACTGACGGAAAGTGTCCCGTGAGCTGTGACCAAGCGCCAGCACAACATGCCTGGACATGATCTGTTCGCCCGACTCCAGTACAACGCCTTCCATACCGTCGTCACCTATCAGAAAGTCCACGACGCGGCTTTCAAAACGTATCTCGCCGCCCAATGACTCAATCTGCTTGCGCATGGCCGCCACGACACCGGTCAAACGGAATGTGCCGATATGCGGCTTGCTGACGTACAGTATCTCCTCAGGTGCGCCGGCCTGCACAAACTCCTGCATCACTTTGCGACCATAGAATTTTGGGTCTTTGATCTGACTGTACAATTTGCCATCAGAAAACAGGCCAGCACCACCCTCACCAAACTGGACGTTGGACTCAGGCGTCAGTTCTCGCTTGCGCCACAAGGCCCAGGTGTCCTGAGTGCGCTGGCGAACATTGCGACCACGCTCCAGCACGATGGGCCGAAAGCCCATCTGCGCCAGAATCAGTGCCGCAAACAGGCCGCAGGGGCCAAAACCAACGATGACGGGGCGATCGGACAGATCCCTGGGGGCACTGGCAACCTGATAGTAGTTTGTGTCCGGTGCCGGCCTGATATGCGTGTGATTGCCTGCCGCAGCAAGCACAGCGGCCTCATCTCGCACTTCAACGTCGACAATATAAACAAAGGTAATTTCGCTGTTCTTTTTGCGCGCGTCGTAGCTGCGCTTGAACACAACGATATTGAGGAGATCCTCCTGAGGAATGCCAAGCCGTTGCGCAATGGCGGCTGGCAGCGCCTCGGGGGCATGGTCGAGCGGCAAAGCAAGTTCAGTCAAGCGAATCATGATCAGTCCTGGCCGGCGACACCGGCAGAGGTTTATAGGCGGATATGCTATGCTCTGCCCCGTCAAAAGTCACTCTTCGAACGTAAATTATGGCCCGATCCAAAAGCAGTGGCCGTTGGCTCAATGAGCATGTCAACGACCCATACGTCAAACAGGCCCAGCGCGACGGTTATCGCTCGCGAGCCAGCTACAAGCTGATAGAGCTCATCGACAAGGACAGGCTTATCAAGCCTGGCATGCTGGTGCTGGACCTGGGCTCAGCGCCAGGCGGCTGGTCACAGGTGGTGGCACCAATGGTCGAACCCAAAGGCCGCGTGATAGCCTCCGATATCCTGCCCATGGACTCCATCGCTGATGTTGATTTTATACAGGGTGACTTCACTGAACAGGATGTGTTCGATCAGATTATGGCCAGCCTGGGCGGGCAGCAGGCCGATCTGGTGATGTCGGATATGGCACCAAATATCAGTGGTGTGAATGCGGCTGATCAGGCAGCTTCGATGTACCTGGTGGAGCTGGCACTGGATATGGCCCGTGAAGTGCTGAAGCCTGGGGGTGACTTTGTCGCCAAGGTATTTCACGGCGAAGGCTACGATGACTACGTCAAGGATGTACGCAGCAGTTTCAACAAAGTTGTAATCCGCAAGCCAGATGCCTCCCGCGCTCGTTCACGGGAGGTGTATCTGGTGGCTAAAGGCTTTAACGGCGCTTAATAGCCCACTGCTGCGCTGTCACCCTGACGCGAATCTGCTGAACCATGCACAATGCCTGTCTCCCAGTCATGATAGACACCCATTGCAGAGCCCTGGCTGCCACGCACACGAACAGTATGGCCTTTGGCTTCATAGAGTCGGATGGTATCCGGTGAGAACATCAACTCTTCCATGCTGGTGACATCGGGCAGCCACTGGTGGTGAATGCGGCCAGCTTCAACAGCCTGCGCCACGTTCATGTCGTGATCGATCATGTTCAGGATCACCTGCAGCGTCGTATTGATGATCGTGCGGCCACCCGGGCTGCCGATGGCCAGCACGGGACGCCCGCCCTGTGCGACGATGGTTGGGGACATGCTCGATAGCATGCGCTTCTCAGGTGCCAGCAGATTGGGTGGCGTGCCGATCTGCCCATCTCTGGTAGTGACACCTGGCACTGGATTGAAGTCACCCATTTCATTGTTAAGCAGATAACCACCACCCTCAGCCACAATTCGTGAGCCGTAGCTCTGCTCCAGCGTGTAAGTCAGCGAGACCATATTGCCTTCGGCGTCCACCACAGAAAAGTGCGTAGTATCCTCGCTCACATAGACCTGGGAGAAGCGACTCTCATCGCTGACCGATGCACGATCCATATCAATGCTGGCACGCAGGCTGTCCGCATAGTCTTTGCTGATGAGACGGTCTACTGGCATATCCGGATTGAAGTCAGGATCACCGAGAAACTCGGCACGACTGGCGTAGGAACGACGCATGGCTTCGGTGAGCACATGCAGATACTGCGCCGAGTTGTGCCCCATTTCGGCGAGATCAAAGCCTTCCAGAATATTCAGCATCTGGATGATACCAACACCACCTGAGCTGGGCGGTGGCATGCTTATCACATCATAACCACGATAGGTACCGCGCACAGGTTCACGCTCGACGGCCTCGTAACGCGCCAGGTCTTCCTCAGTAATCAAACCGCCATTGGCCTGCATGAAACTGGCCAGCATACGGGCGTTCTCGCCACGATAAAAACCATCGTGCCCCTCATCACGGATGCGCTCCAGCGTGCGTGCCAGATCTGGCTGCACCCAGGTATCACCCAGTTGATAGTGGGAACCATCAGGTTTGCGGAAAACAGCGGCTGAGGATGGATACCGGTCCCAGTTAGCCTGATTGCGATTGAAGCCGTCATACAGGGCGTAGGTAATTGGTATGCCGTCGCGCGCCAGGCGGATCGCCGGCTCGACCAGCGTCGCCCAGGGCAGGTTGCCCTGCTTCTCATGCGCCAGCACCAGGCCGGCAACCGTGCCGGGCACACCCACCGACATAAATCCACGATGCTGCATGTTGTTGCTTTGACCGTCATCGCCGACATACATGCGTTCAGTAGACGCCAGCGGTGCTTTCTCGCGGAAATCGAAGGTCGTCGCGTGGCCATCGGCGCCGTGATAGACCATGAAGCCACCACCACCAATATTGCCTGCTGTCGGCCAGGTGACGGCCAGTGCAAATGCCGTAGCAACGGCAGCATCGACGGCATTGCCGCCCTGCTGGAGAATATCAACGCCTACTTCTGACGCCAGGCGTGACGCGCTGGTCACAATGCCATTCTCCACGCGAAGTGGGGTACGACCACCTTCGGCGAACAGCGTAACCGGCAATAGAACAACCAGCGCAATGGCAAATGCGCGGGCGAAAAGACTCTTGTGCATAACAACCTCGTCAGTTGAAGGTTAGCCCCCTAACCTGACAAGGTTATACTATTTTCCGTCGGCTTCCGCCAGCAGACTGGCAACATACAGCTCGCGCAATCGCGTAGCAATTTCGCCCGGCCTGCCATCACCAATGGCAGTGCCATCCACGTGAGTCACTGGCAACACAAGGGTCGTGGCGCTGCTAAGGAAGGCTTCATCGGCATGCAGTGCTTCCTCGACAGAGAATGGACGCTGTTCCAGCGCCATGCCGTGCTGATTGATCAGCTCGAGAATAACCCGGCGACGTATACCTGGCAGAATGGTGTTGGACAGTGCGCGCGTGATGATACAGCCATCCTTTACGATAAACGCCGACGACGAAGCGCCTTCGGTAATGAGCCCGTCTTCAACCATCCAGGCTTCGAAGGCGCCCGCACTGGCTGCCTGTTGCTTGGCCATACACTGCGCCAGCAGGTTCAGCGATTTGATGTCACGACGCTTCCAGCGCAAGTCTGGCACTGTCACGACCTTGACGCCTTTCTCCGCCAGCGGGTTATCCAATAGCGCGCGCCTGGCCGTGTAAGCCATCAGGGACGTTGGCGTGTCGGCCGGGTAGGCAAAATCACGCTCGGCCACGCCGCGGGTGACCTGAACATAAACACTGCCTTCAACCAGCTCGTTACGCGATATCAGTGTCCGCAGCATCTCAAGATAGGCCTCTGGCTCGCAGGGCCAGGCCATGTCAATTTCATTGAGGCTGCGGTTCAGCCGCTCTACCGAGTAGTCTTCGTCGACCAGCTTGCCACGAATGACCGGGATCACCTCGTAGACTCCATCACCGAACAGAAAACCGCGGTCAAACACAGAAACTCTGGCCTGCGACTGCGGCAGATATTCGCCATTCAGAAATACGATGCGCTCCTGACTACTCATGGTCCAACTCCCTGATTAATTGCTGCCGATGCTTACGGCTGTTGTTCTGATTCGATCCAGGCTTCGACACGTTCAGCCAGCAAGGGCAATGGCAGTGAGCCCGCTGTCAGCACGGCGTCATGGAAGCCACCCCAGCTAAACTGGTCTCCCAGCTCCTGCCGGGCCAATTCGCGAAGCTCCAGAATGGTCATCATACCGATCTTGTAGGACACCGCCTGGCCTGGCCATACGATGTAACGCTCCACTTCGGGCGTGATATCACCTTCGGTCATCGGAGTATTGGCCATCATGTAATCAATCGCTTCCTGGCGGGTCCAGCGCAGGTGATGAATGCCGGTATCCACGACCAGTCGTGCGGCACGGAAAATCTCGTAGCTCAGGCGTCCGAAATCCTTGTAGGGATCCGTGAAGAACCCCATGTCCTTGCCAAGCTGCTCGGCATAGAGTCCCCAGCCCTCTACATAGGCAGAGTAAAACGTCAGACGCTGCAGCATGGGCAGCTCTTCAAGCTCCTGTGCCAATGCCAGCTGGAAGTGGTGACCTGGGGCGCCTTCATGGTAGGCCAGCGATTCCATCAGATAGGTCGGGTTGTCATTCATATTGGACAGGTTGACGTAATAGTAACCTGGTCGAGAGCCATCCAGTGCCGGCTGATTATAAAATGCACCCGTCGCTGTTGCTTCGCGGAAAGGTTCAACAGCGCGCACTTCAAGCGCTGCCTCTGGCAGCGTGTCAAAGTACTGGGGTGCCACTTCCATGACCTGTTCGATCATTGCGGTTGAATCATCCAGATACTGCTGTCGACCCTCCGGCGTATTGGGCAGATAGAACTGCGGATCAGTGCGCAGGTATTCAAAGAATTCCGCCAGCGTGCCGTCAAATCCGACCTCTGTCATGATCGTGCGCATTTCGTCCTGGATACGGGCGACTTCAGCCAGACCAATATCGTGAATCTGCTGGGCACTTAAGTCATCACGCGTTGTAAACAGGTTCAGCTGGCTGGCATAAAATGCTTCGCCATTGGGCAGCTTCCATACGCCATCGCGACCATCGGACTGCGACTCCATGTCACGCAGCGATGCCATATAACGCTCCACAGCGGGTGCAAATACCTCAGTCATGGCGCTACTGGCAGCTGTCTTGAGCTCTTGCGCACGCTCTTCAGTTACCTCCAGCGCATCTACTTTCGCATTGAAGTCTGCCAGCAGCGCACTGGGCTCCTCAGCGTTGCCAAACTCTGCACCAGTGACCATTGCCTGCGCAGAACTCAGCAGCCTTGGATAGGCAAAAGATGGCAGCAGGACGCCATCTGCGGCCCGCCGCTCCGCTTCTTCAATAACGCTGTTGATCACAGTATCCAGACCCTGCAATCGCGACAGGTAGGCATCGGCATGCGCTTCACTGCTGACTCGGTGATTATTGATCAGAAAAGTGACCAGACTCGACAGCACATCCTGCATTGGAGAGAAGGCATACTGACTGTCGCGCACCTGAAACTGCCGATCGTCCATCTGCCATTCAAACTCCATGAATCGGTAGGTCAACTGCTCCTGTGGTGTCAGCGATTCAAGGGAGAAATTCTCGCGCATCTCAGCCAGGTAACGCTGTGTGCGCTGGTGTGCATCAATGGCACCCTGATCTGAAAAATCGTCCCACTGTCCGTAGGCCTCAAGGTCATCGTCGATCATGCCGATCTGCGTTTTGAACAGCGGTGAGGCTTCCAGCTCCTGCTGGAAAACATCCTCCAGAAAAGCCTCAAACTCCTGGCTTGCAGGACTGCCTGTTGCACCCGTGCGCATATCACTGGCGGCGTCGGCCACCTGTTCGCTGATTTCGACAGCCGGTTCATCCGATTCTGGTTCTGACGGTCCGCAGGCCGCCACCATTGCCAGACCAGCCAGCAGACAAAACTGCGTCAGAGGCTTGCGCATACCTGACAGTGACAGGCTCGCGTGTGAAGATGGCGATCGGGCAAAGGAAGCGAAAATAAATCGTGAAAACAGATGTTTGATTAGTTGCATCATGATGGACGCTCCAGGCAGAAAATTGGGAGCAAAGGACACAGGCGGGTGGAGCATAAACTGCGAGGCATCACCATCCGGAGGGTCGCAGGCACAATTAAAAACAGCCGGGGCCCGATCAAAAAAGGGAGCCGAAGCTCCCTTTCCGTGACGCCTGGTTCCAATGGAACCAACTCTTGATTCGCAAACCACGTGTCATCCGCTTACCACATATTATCGGATGGCTGATGATCCGTTGTCCACTGAGTCAAGAGTGGAGTGTTATCAATCCAGCAGGACGTTACTTCCTGCCAATTTAATACCACCAACATCCATTGAAACCGTAGCCATATCACTAGACATTGGATCACCTCCTCTTCTTTCTCAGTTGAACATGGACTCAGAGTAAAACCCGATGCCAAAAGCTGTCAACCTTTAATTCAGCTAATTTTTGCTTTCAGCAAACCAACGCCCAGGCCTGCCATAATTAACGAAACGATTGGATTGAGGTAGTTAAGAAATGCATAAGGCAGGTAGTCCAGCACCGGCACTCCCAGCGTCGCCGCATAAAAAGCGCCCGCCGTCGTCCAGGGGATGAGACCGGTGCTCATCGTCGCCCCCTCTTCGACTGTGCGCGACACCATCACACGATCAAGCCCCAGGGCTTCGTATGCCTTGCGAAACAACTGGCAGTTCAGAATGATGCTTATATAGGCTTCACCCATGGCCATATTCGAGGCAACCCCGGACACAAGGGTTCCAGCAATCAACGCCAGCCTGCTGCGCAGACGGGCGATGAAACCTTTAAGCAGCTCCGGCAGGATTCCTGATTGAAACAGCAGCCCCCCCAGCGCCAGCGCCATAATGGATAGCAGCAGTGTCCAGCTCATGCTCAACAGCCCGCCGCGGCCCAGCAACTCATCAAGCATGACAATACCGGTCTGCCCGGGTGAATTGCTCCACAGACTGTTGAGGACAGTCGCAGGATTGCCACCTTGATAAATCATCGCCACTGCGATGGCGGTGACGATACTTGCACACATGCAAACCTCGGCGGCGTAGCGTCGCAGGCTGAGCCCCAGCATCACTATCAGGGGCAGCAGCGTTGGTATCAGGCCAAGCGAATACTGGGACGACAGTCCCTGCTGAATTTCGACAATGCTGGCCTGTGGCAGATCCTCCCCGGCATAACGCATTCCCAGCCACAGAAACACCAGAAAACTGATTACAAAGGCCGGTACCGTGGTGTACAACATGGCACCTATATGCCGAAAAAGCGTTGTCTCGGCACTCATCGCCGCCAGATTGGTGGTGTCGGAAACCGGCGACATCTTGTCGCCAAAGGTCGCTCCACAAACCACCATGCCGGCTACCAGAGGCAGGGGAATGGACAAAGCCGAGCCAATACCGATCAACACCACGCCCAGCGTGCCTGCCGTCCCCCACGAGGTCCCGGTTGCAACTGACATCAGACTGCACAACACCAGGCCAGCCGCCAGAAACCAGGAGGGCTGCAATAGATTGAGACCATGAAAGATCAACGCAGCAACCGTGCCACTGTGCATCAGCGCAGCAATCAGAAAACCAATCAGCATGAAGATATAAAGCGCCGGCAATGCTCGCACAATGCCGGCGTTCATCATCTCGCGAATGGCCTGATAGTCATAACCCAGCAGGCGCACATGAATGGCTGTCCACATCAGACACAGAAACATCAGGCTGTGCAGACTGATTGAAAACACAAACAGCCCAATAGCGATCGTCAACAATATGCCGCAAAAACACACCAGGCTCTGCCCAAAGCCTGGGCTATATAATGGCGAGCGCTCCTGGGAGTCTGGCGTCGGCATCTTGCTCAGTCTGCCAGCATGTCATCGACTGCCCGGAAGAAGGCGTCACGATGACGGGCAAACATCGCGCCGGTGGCCTGGGGCCAGGCGCCCTGTACCACGATGGCGAGATCCTGCTCAGGGTTAAGATAGATCGCCTGACCGAAAATGCCACTGGCACGGAATGTATCGTCGCCATTCAGCCACCAAAGATAGCCGTAGTTGTCGCTGCCGGGCGACGGACTTGTGGAATCCTCTATCCAGTTGGCAGGTACCACGCGGGTCCCATCATGAAGCTGGCCATCATTCAGGACTAACAGTGCCAACCGACCCCAGTCGCGCAGGACTGGCGCAATACAGCAACCGCCAAGCTCGCCACCATAAGGGCCATGACTGATCCAGGTCGCGTCTGCCTCCATACCCCAGGGCTGCCATATCTTGTTGGTCAGATAGGCGGAAAGATTATTGCCAATGGCGGCACGCACGATGGCACCCGCCAGATTGGTCTCCCCCGTGTTGTAGTTGAAGCGCTCACCTGGCGGCGCAATCCGCGGCTTGCTGCCCATAAACTTCATCAGTTCCAGCATGTCGCCTGGCGAGGTCGCTACGTCTGACTGCGGGTCGGCATAGTCTTCATTCCAGTCAGTACCCGACGCCATCTGCAGCACATGTTTGACTGTCACGCCCTCATACGATGTACCCTGCAACTGAGGCAGATAGTCGGTAACCGGATCATCAACGCTGTTGATATAGCCATCCTGTATGGCAGCCCCGGTCAGCAATGACACCACCGATTTTGTCATTGAGAACGATACCCAGCGAGTATCCTCATCGTTGCCAAGTCCATAACGCTCGAGCGCTATTTCGCCATCTTTTAATACCAGAATGCCACCCACGTGGTTCATGACCATATAATCGTCAAGTGAGTACTCGCTACCGTCCACCTGATAGCGCAGCATGGAAAAATCGCGCACATCACGCGGCAATTCCATTACCTGGTCGCCTTTGTAAATATGGCGAACCGGGCTAAGCCGATGGGTATTTCTAAAGCCAGCGATCTGCTCATCACCCTGCCAGAACAGGATACTGCCACCCGTTGGCAGATTGACATCGTCATCAGCGGGGTCTACAAAGCGAGGCTGTTGTGCAAGAGCGGTGGTGGCAAGACTCAGGCAACTGATACACAATGACAGGCCAAGGGCGAGGCGCGGGACGTTTCTAGTTTTCATTGGCAGGTCTCCAGCATGCGGGGTGATCGTCGAATTCTGCAGATTATCCCAGTAATGCTAAGCATGCCAGCCTGTGTAATCCTGTCGTCATCATCAATTGCGTACAATCCTGCCAATTGATCTTTCGGCGGGCTGATGTGACAAACCTGCCACTGATCCGGTCTCGTACCCCATTGTCGGCAGGAAGCTCAAAATGAACCCAGTGACAGAATCCGTATCCACATTGAACAAGCACCCACAAAATACCCACGGCCTGAGATCCACCAATAATGCCGCCAGACTGTCGGTGTCCGAATCAGAGAGCGAAGCGGAACGGCTGGCACAGTTTCTCAGAGCCAATGCACCGGTCACAATCCTGACGGGAGCCGGCATCAGCACGGCTTCCGGTATTCCGGACTATCGCGATGAAAACGGCAACTGGAAACGCAAACAACCGGTTCAGCACCAGGAGTTCATGCAAAGTCTGGACGTCAGGCGCCGCTACTGGGCACGCAGCCTGGTCGGCTGGCCGGTCATGCAGAACGCCGCGCCCAATGGCGCACACCTGTTCATTCAGACACTGGAGCAACAGGGAGTGGTGCACCGGGTAATCACCCAGAATGTAGACCGCCTGCATCAGAAGGCGGGCAGCGAGCGGACCATCGATCTGCATGGCCGGGCTGATGAGGTGATATGCATGTCATGTGGCGAGCGGCATAACCGTCATGACTGGCATCAGGTATGTGCCTCACTCAACCCGCATTTCAGAAACCTGCAGGCAGATGTTGCACCGGATGGAGACGCCGATCTGGAAATGGATTTCTCCGGCTTCAATGTACCGGACTGTCAGCAATGTGAAGGTATCATGAAGCCCGATGTGGTGTTTTTCGGTGACAATGTACCTCGTCCCCGCGTTGACGAATGCTTTGAGGCCATCGATCAAAGTCGTGCGCTACTGGTTATTGGCTCATCCCTGATGGTGTATTCCGGATTCCGCTTCGCCAGGCACGCCAGCGTCACAGGCAAGCCACTGGCGATCCTCACGCGTGGACGCACGCGTGCCGACGAGCTGGCCACGCTGCAGCTGAGCGCTGATATTGGGAACACGCTACAGCACACAGTCAAATATCTGTAACTACATTCTGAGCGCGCCAGCCACCAAAAGAAACCTCCGTTAATTCCTGCATTTGCCTCCAGCATGGGGGCTTGGGCACCCGTGCGTGCAAAATTCTATATTGTAATGCGAATTATTATCATTTATATTTGCGGTTAGTTTTGGTTCTTGCTTCCAACATTGCCCGGAAAACCACATGCAGTATCGCCTCAGCTCAATTTCATTGCCAGGTTCAATCCGGCAATGGCACTGGATAAGCTCCGCCGTTTGTCTGGTGGGCATGATGCTGTTTGCCGTAACGGGCATCACACTGAATCACGCCGGGCGGATTGAGGCATCCCCGGAGCTCACTACTATCGAGACAGTCATCCCCGATGACGTGCTTACGACCGCCCGCGACCAGTTTGGCGATGGTGAAACAGACATAGAATCTGCTCTTCCGGAGTCCCTTCGCCAGTGGCTATCGCGTGAGCTGAACATCCGCACCGGCTCTCGCATTGCCGAGTGGAGCAGCGGGGAAATCTATCTTTCCATGCCCCGCCCCGGTGGCGACGCCTGGCTGAGTATAGACCTTGGCACTGCCGACCTGCTTTACGAGTCAACTGATCGCGGCTGGATCTCTTACCTGAATGATTTACACAAAGGTCGCAACGCCGGGGTGGTGTGGGCCCGATTCATTGATGTGTTTTCCATCGCCTGCATCGTATTTTCAGTCACCGGGCTGATCTTGCTGATTCGCCACAGCCAGGGTCGCCCATCGACCTGGCCATTAACCGGACTGGGCTTGTTGATACCTGTCCTTATCGCATTACTTTTTATTCACTAAGGAGTCGCTATGCCAGCTGTCATGACACGGATTGTTTGCCTGTGTTTACTCGTATCCCCACTCTTGCCAGCCTCCGCGCAGGAGTTTGATGTGAGTATCACAATTCCCCGTCTGGATGTTGCCGAGTACCACCGCCCCTACGTTGCATTCTGGGTGTCGGACGAGAGCAATGGCCATATCCTTGACCTGGAAGTCTGGTACGACACAGGCCTCGCCGACCTGGAGGGAAACAAGTGGCTTAAAGACATGCGTCAGTGGTGGCGGCGCTCGGGACGAACACTGGACATGCCGGTAGATGGCCTGGCTGCCGCAACCCGGCCACAGGGTCAACATGACCTTTCTTTCACCGACAAAGTGAGCGAACTGGAACCTGGTAACTATCAACTGAACATCGAAGCCGTTCGAGAAGTAGGTGGTCGCGAGATGCTGCAAATCCCGTTCACCTGGCCACCCGCAGCTGCCACCACGGAAACAGCCTCCGGCGATGTTGAGCTCGGTGAAGTACGTCTTGTCCTTTCCCCCTGAAAAAATCTGATAGTGGAATTTTCATCTAACCAGAAGGAAGAATGATCATGAACAAAAAACAACTCGCAATGGCTGCCACGGTGATGACACTTTGCGTAGCCGGCACCTCACATGCGCATCGAGCCTGGATTCTGCCCGCCTCGACCGTACACTCCAGCGAAACGCCCTGGGTGACGTTTGATGCAGCGATTTCCAATGACATCTTTCACACTGACTATCGTCCGATGAGCCTGGAAAATGTTCAGGCAATTGGACCTGATGGCTCTTTCATCCCGCTACAGAATGCACATACCGGAAAGTACCGCAGCACATTCGATCTGGAACTTGATCAGCAGGGCACATACCGTGTATTCACAGCCAGCCACGGGCTCTCCGCGCGCTGGGAGACTGCGGACGGCGAGCGGCGCATGTATCCGGGGCGAGGTCGCGCCTATACACCGGAAGGTTTCGCGGCTGAAGTTCCAGAAGATGCTCACAACCTGCAGGTGACCTGGACATCACGGCGCCAGGAGACTTTTGTTACTGCAGGGATCCCTGACGACACTGCACTCGAGGTAAGTGGCGAAGGCTTTGAGATGGAGGCGCTGACTCACCCAAACGACCTCTACGCCGGCGAAACTGCTGAATTTCGTTTTCTGATAAATGGTCAGCCGGCAGTTGGCGCCGAGCTCACTGTATTGGCGGGTGGCATGCGCTATCGTGACAGTCAGGACGAAATCCTGGCAACAACGGACGCAGACGGCATCGTCAGTATTACATGGCCCGATGCCGGAATGTACTGGCTCGAAGCAAACTACCAGGACGACCAGGGAGAGGCTCCTGCCACTCACCGCAGCGGATCCTACGTAGCAACCTTCGAAGTGCTGCCGCTGTAACGGTGCTGGCTGATGCTGTCGCAATATTCATTGGCTGCCTTGCTGACTGCACTCTACCTGGTCATGACCTGGTACTGCTTTCGGCACACAACTGTCCGACGTGCGTCGACGGGTGAACCCGGCAAGCAGTCATACGAACTGGTACTTGGCTACGCCAGTCAGGGAGGCACTGCCGAAGCACTGGCGCATCAGTATGCCAGCATGTTGCCCGGCGTCACGCCAACGACAGTACTACCCCTGAACGCGCTTACTCACCAGGTTCTGGAGAGAAGCAAAAAGGTCCTGTTTTTTGTCAGTACCTACGGAGAGGGTGAAGCGCCCGATAACGGTCTGCGTTTCGAACGCTACTGGCGGAATCAGACTGCAAATAATCTCCTGACGCATCTGGAGTTTGCAGTACTCGCTCTCGGGGATAGCCAGTATCAAAAATTCTGCGGCTTCGGGAATTCGATCGCCCAGCTGATGAATCGGCAAGGGGCCCGTCCGATGTTTGAACCAGTGCAGGTCGACCGCAGCGACACGCAGGCGCTTGAGCTCTGGCGAAAGCAGCTGACAGTCACGGACCTGCTGTCGGCAGGCGCTGCAAACACCCTTGAAGCTGCAGAGGATCAGATCGGGAACAGTCCTGGGTCAGCACAATGGAACCTGAGCGACAGGCGCCTTCTTAACGCAGGCTCGCCCGGCAACCCCCTGTATCTGTTGAGCTTCAAATGTCAGGGCGGCCTGCCCAATTGGCAGGCCGGTGATATCGCACGTATCTGGCCGTTTGACGACCGATCCCAACTTCCTCGTGAGTACTCAATTGCCTCTGTGCCCGACAATGGTGTACTGACACTTGTCGTCCGTCTGGCTCAGCGTGACGACGGATCGCCGGGCATTTGCAGCAGCTGGCTGACCGACCAGCTATCACAGACTGAGAGTGTGCGTATTGATATCCGCAAAAACCGGGCATTTCATGCGGCGCCTGAGGCACAACCGCTTATCCTCATCGGCAATGGTTCTGGTATTGCCGGACTGCTTGCACATCTGGAAGAGCAACACAGCAATTCACAACACGGTCACTGGCTTATCTACGGCGAACGCAGTCCGGATTGCGACCGTATCCTGGATGAACAGTTGACTGCATGGTGTGCGACCGGACACCTTGATACGCTGCTGCGCGCTTTCTCGCGCAGCGACAACCCTGCTTATGTCCAGGACCTCATTCGGAGTAACGCTGATCAGTTGCGCGCAGTAGTAAAAAATGGCGCGCAGATCATGGTGTGCGGCAGCCGCCTGGGTATGGCACCGGCGGTGGACGCCGCTCTAAGCCAGGCCCTTGGCAGCGACACCATGCAGGAACTCGCCACAACAGGACGTTATCGCCGTGACATCTACTGAACCCGAACCCGCCAGCCACGCACTTTAAGCGCCAAGCCAGCAATGAACTTTGATGCACATGCATGTGCGTTGACTACTTTTGTTTAAAAAAACAAGGAGACTTAACGTGAACTCACACTACAAACCGCGACCGGCACTGCTTGCCAGTGTCATCGCTACAATTGTTGGCAGTGCGGCCATGGCCCAGACCCAGGAGAATATCGAGGAGGTCGTCGTCACCGCTTCAGGTTTTGAGCAGAAGCTGACGGATGCACCAGCCAGTATATCCATCATTTCTCGCGAGGACATTATCAGCCGGCCGCATGTCAATCTGCTTGATATGCTCAAATATCAGGAGGGAGTGGATATAGGCACCAGCCGCGACAAGACGGGTCAGGGAAGTGTCAGTATGCGCGGACTCACCGGCGAGTACACCCTGCTGTTAATAGATGGAAAAAGACAAAACAACCATGGGGACATTTATCCCAACAATTTTGGCGGCAATGCGTTTGGACACATGCCGCCAGCCGAGTCGATTGAGCGGATAGAAGTGATTCGCGGGCCGGCATCAACACTTTATGGCGCCGACGCACTGGGCGGTGTTGTAAACATCATTACCCGGCCGGTTGCAGACACTTGGCACACAACTGTCAACGCGAGTGGGACCTTTCAGGGTAACGATCAATTCGGAAACAATGCGCAGGCTGCTTTTGCTGCCAGAGGTCCGTTAATAGACAATGTTCTCTCCCTTGGTCTTCGTGGCAGTTATTACGACACGGAAGCATCTTCCCCGGAGTTTGAACAGGTCGCCGACCCGAATGGTGAAGTTCATGTGCGCTCGCTTGGCTTTGGCGGCGGTGGCAAGACCGTCGACAGCTCTAGCGAGGAATTCGGTCTGACTCTGGCCTGGGCCATTTCCGGGAACCAGACAGCCCGCCTGGACTACGACACTTCCAGCCAGGTTTACGACAACACGCCTGTGATCGACCCTGATACCGGAACAATCAGCTACCCGCTCGGTACCAAGGACAACATCGAGGCTCTGTGGCAAAGCTCACGAGGCCAGGTGAATCCTCGTGCAGGTTACGCTGCCAATCAGGAATTCAGCCGTGACTGGTGGTCAATAACACACGAAGCTGATCTCGGTTTCGCCTCAAGTTACCTGTCCCTGGCTTATGTGGACACTGCCAACGAGGGCCGTACACTGCCTCTGACCGTTGAAGAGAGACTGCTGCTACAGGAGATGTACGACGGTACAGGTGATTTTGCTGCCCTGAGCGCTGCCGATCGCAAGGCACTGGCAGAACGCACATTTTTGCCTCGCCCATCGCGCCCGTTGAACAGCAGCCAGTACACCCTGGACGCGAACATCGATATACCGGTCAAGTTTGCCGGTCAGCATCGCATCATACTTGGCGGGCAGATCATCGATGGCGAACTGGAAGACGGTGTTTTTGGCATGGAGAGCTCTCAGCCAGGCGGCGTGCAGGAGCAGAATATGTACTCATTGTTTGCCGAGGACAGCTGGACGCCTGTCGAGCCGTTGACCATCACCGCCGGTGTTCGTTTTGATGAGCATGATGTCTTCGGCAGCCAGGTGTCACCGCGCCTTTACGGTGTCTACAGCTTTAGCGACAGCTGGACGCTCAAGGGCGGGGTCAGCACCGGCTACAAAACACCCCAGACCACCGACCTCTACGATGGCATCACGGGGTTCGGCGGCCAGGGCACATCGCCGTTCGCCGGCAATCCTGACCTGCAGCCCGAGACCAGCGTGAACAGCGAAGTAGCTCTGTACTGGACTGGTGAGACTGGACATAACTTCAATCTGACCTATTTCGATACCAGCTTTGAGGACAAGATCTCGCGCGGTGACACCGTCTACAGTTGCGAGCTCACCGGGGGAATACGTCCCTGCGTCAACCTCGGCGCATACGATGCACTTGGGTATGAGACATACAGCCAGAACATCAATATTGATGAAGTAGAAATACAGGGTGTTGAGGCAGCCGGCCGCTATGCTATCAGTGACAACTGGTCAGTCCGAGCCAACTACACCTGGACCGACAGTGAACAAAAAAGCGGCCCGAATGCCGGTGAACCATTAACCAACACTGCAGAGCACATGGTTAACACAACACTGGATTGGGACGTCAGCGGCAGGCTGACATTCTCACTGCAGGCAGAGCTTCGTTCAGATCGCTACAGAGGCTGGGACAATGTGTTCGACAGAGCTCTTTATTACCAGAACTATGAGCTGATGAATCTGGGGATTCGTTATCAGATGACCGAGAACATCACACTGTTTGGACGCATCAACAATCTTCTGGACGAGGACTTCACTTCGTATAGTACGGAGTTCGTTGATCTGGATGGAGACGGCGTATACACCCTGGCGACGGGGCGTGGTGCAGTCAGTGAAGTCATCTTCACCGACCACTACAATGTCAAGGATCCAGCCAGAAACTTCTGGCTAAGTGTCCAGGCATCATTCTGATATTCAGCCAAGCTGGCCGTCCCCACTCTATCGTCGGGAACGGCCAAATCTTATATTAACTTTACTGTGATACCTGCCCTGCCGGTGGCTCACTGCACTGTTCACACATCACGTTAGGAATAGGCGCACCCTGAAGCAGTCCGGCCAGCCAATCGACAAAGCGGGTACCATCTACTTCGTAGGTATAGACATCCGGTCGCAACAGGATGGTGTGCATGGGGCCACCTGCCACGTAAAATCTAAAGTCCGGAATAGCCGCACTGATCTCCTGCAGATTCTGCATCAGCAGGGGCTGCAGAGATTCAGTTGGTGTTCCGCCCAGCGCCAGAAACTGCTTCTGGACGTTGTCTTCGGCATTGTCATAAGACGCAAAGCGGATATTCGGATTCTCCTGCTGTGCTCCGAGATACAGGTGATGGAAGCTGAACTCGTCGGCCGGAATGCCGGCAATATAATCAAGATCACTCACCACCCGATCCACTGCCCACACATCATATGGGCTGAAGTTGGCAAATCCACGGTAGCCGCCTGAGGCATCACCCAGCTGCACAATGTCAGCCTGTGGGTACTGTTCAGCTATCTTCACTGCATAGAACGGTGACGGAATCGAGCCTGCACTGGAGCCCGTGACAAACACCTGTTCCGGCCCCTGAACATGCTCGTACAACCAGTCCAGGGCTGCGTTGGCGTTCACCATGCCACGGTGACGAATATGCAGTGCGTGCGCCGCATGCTGGTCAAAAGCCGGCATCTCGTAATGCTGTTCGGTATCACCAAGATGGACATCACCCGAGCAGTAGGGAGCATAGACCATTGTATAGTCAGCCAGTGGATTGGTGACCTGATCAAATGCCAGAATCCCGTGTGCGCGTGACGGATCAGTGTTTGCCAGGTTCACTTGATAACTGGGCTGGATATCCGGGTCGCAGTTGCCACCTTCCCAGCAGGCACCACCGCCCTCGAGGTAGAACATCACGCGGGCTGGGTCGCCCTGTTTGACAAAAAACTGATATTCGGAGCCATCAGAACAGATGGTGTCGCCACCGGGTGTAATGGCATTCCAGCCTTCGCTAAGGCCTTCGAAATTGGCCTGCGCCATCTCGTGTTCGCCATGATCCATTGAGTTTCCGGTCATTGTTTCCGTGGCGGTGTCGGTAGTGGTGTCACTGCCGCAGGCCGCCAGTCCGGTCAGTATCAGCCCAGCCAGAAACGCCAATGCCGATGCTTTCCGCATTGAGTTACGCATCAAATCCATCATCGTATGTACCTGTTTTTGTTGTCTAATATCGAAAAGTTGTAATGCGTTCAGTTTTCACTTAGGATCAGTCTCCGAACTGTATCACAGTCATCAGACAAGTAAACGACAGGAGTTCACGAAGTAGCATGGCAAAGATCACGTACATCGAACACAACGGCAAAGAGCACAGCATCGACGCAGCTCCGGGCGACACTGTCATGAGTGCCGCCATCGACAATCTGGTACCCGGCATTGACGCTGACTGCGGTGGCGCATGCTCCTGTGGCACCTGTCATGTCTTTGTTGATGAAGCCTGGCTGGACAAAGTCGGCCCGCCCGGTGAGTTCGAAGAACCCATGCTGGACCTGAACCCTGACAGGGCGGCCAATTCTCGCCTGTCCTGCCAGATCGATGTAAATCAAGAGCTAGACGGCCTGGTTGTGCGCCTGCCCGAATTTCAGTTCTGAGTCATTGCCTGGAGCCTTCTTATGACTACCGCGACCCGCCCAAACACAGAGCGCCAAAACCGCAGTCTGGTAGGGCGTGACCCATGGACCATCCCCCTGGAAGAGATCGATCTGGCGCATCCAGGGATCTGGCAGGCCAATGAGTTTTTACCCTTCATGGCCCGAATGCGTCGTGATGCACCAGTCCACTATTGTCCGAGCTCGGCGGTTGGCCCTTACTGGTCAGTGATGAAATATCAGGACATCATGACCGTCGAAGCTGCTCCGCATGTTTACAGCTCTGAGCCAACCATTGGCATCGTTGACGTGCTGCCCGAATACAGCCTGCCGATGTTCATTGCCATGGACCCGCCCAAACATGACGAGCAGCGCAAGACGGTGCAGGGTGTTGTGGCACCGGCCAATCTCAAGAATCTTGAAGGCCTTATCCGCCAGCGTGTCGGTGCCATCCTGGACAGCCTGCCTGTTGGGGAAACCTTCAATTGGGTTGATCTGGTGTCGCGTGAATTGACCACACAGATGCTGGCGACGCTGTTCGATTTTCCATTCGAGGAGCGCCACAAGCTGCCCTACTGGTCGGACGTTGCCACTGCCATTCCTGGTGCTGGCGTTGTCGACAGTTACGAGGAAAGCCTGCAGATCCTGCAGGAGTGCCTGGCACGCTTTAGTGAACTATGGCGCGAGCGCGCCGCCAGGCCGCCAGGCAATGACCTGATCTCCATGCTTGCCCATGGAGAGTCTACCCGCAACATGCCGCCGCGCGAGTTTCTGGGCAACCTGATACTGTTGATTGTGGGCGGCAATGACACTACCCGCAACTCAATTACCGGTGGCGTACTGGCCCTGAATGAAAACCCCGATCAATACCAGAAGCTGCGTGAGAATCCCGCGCTGATTCCCTCGATGGTGTCAGAAATCATTCGCTGGCAGACGCCGCTGGCCTATATGCGCCGCACTGCCAAATGCGACACTGAGCTCAACGGCCAGAAGATACGCCAGGGCGACAAGGTGTTGTTGTGGTATGCCTCGGGTAACCGGGACGGCGACGCCATAGAAAATCCCGACGCCTTTATCATCGATCGTCCACGTGCCAGACAGCACCTGTCATTCGGCTTTGGCATCCATCGCTGTATGGGCAACCGCCTGGCCGAGATGCAACTGCGCATCCTCTGGGAGGAGATCCTGCAGCGCTTCCATACGGTCGAAGTAACCGGTAAACCAACCCGCATTTACTCCAGCTTTGTGAAGGGTTATACCGAACTGCCGGTCCGGCTGCACCCGCGCTAGAATTGTCTGTGCACGCCAAGCTGCTGCGCTGTGCGGCGTGCGCTGATTCATGAAATTGCCACATCTGCCCATTAAACTGCGCTGAGATTGTTGTCGCTGGACAATTCGTCCGGTATATCTCAGGAGTTTTAGCTATGGCAGGAAGCAGGCTCACCCTCTTGCGCGCCTCTTTGACCACCAAGTTGTTTGCTGGTTTTGCTCTCATTTTAATTGTCATCATTGCGCTGGCGGCTGGCAGCTGGAGCAGTCTTGGCAGAATTGACAAAAACATTTCACGCAATGTGCAGAGCTACGAAATTCTCGACGACAAGTCGACGCTGCTGGCCAGTATTGTCACCATCGAATCGGGTATGCGCGGCTTTGCGCTGACGGGTAATGAAACCTTTCTGGAGCGGCTGGACCAGGGCAGCAGCGATTTCCGTGAAGCCTTGCAGCGCCTGCAGCTGGCAACCGCCGGGGTGGCCGCCCAGCAGCAACGACTTGAAGAAATCAATGCTGTGTTCGAAGACTGGTTCGCCAACGATATTGATCCGATTATCGACATGCGCCGCCGTATAGAGCATGGGTTTTTCAACCCGCAGCGAATGACAGACCGTATTGCCGAAGCGCGCGACAAGGTCAAAATGGACCGCATGCGTGAATTGCTGGAAGGCATGACCGTAGACGAGCAGGCGCTTTTGTCTGAACGCCGCGATGAGATGGCTCAGAGCCAGTCACAGGCCATCTACATCCTGCTCGGGTCCAGTATTATCGCCATCATTCTCGCGGTTCTGGTAGCCAGTGGCCTGAGCCGATCCATCATCAATCGTCTGTCGCGGCTGGTTACTGTTACCCGAGAAATAGCCGATGGACATCTGGATGTTCAAGCCGATCAGAGCGGTCACGATGAGATTGCCCAGCTGGCGCATGCAGTAGGCCACATGCAGGACAGACTGCGCAGTATGATTACTGACATACACGCCAATGCCGAGAAGCTGTTGCTGGCCGCCGAGCAGGTATCATCATCTTCAACGCAACTCTCCGTTTCCACGCGGGATCAGGCTGAAGCAGCTACCACCATGGCCGCCACGGTAGAGCAGCTTACAGTAAGTATCAGTCATGTCGCCGAGAACGCCTCTGAGGCGCGGCGGCTGTCCTCAGTTTCCGGGCAAAAGTCAGAAGAGGGCGGCGCGGTCATCCAGCGAACGCTGCACGGCATGGGGCAGATTGCCAGTACGGTTCAGCAGACCGCCGAACGCATTACTGTGCTGGGTCAGCACTCCGAACAGATTTCCGGCATTATCCGTGTGATTCAGGAAATCGCTGAGCAGACCAATCTACTGGCATTGAACGCTGCCATCGAGGCAGCCCGTGCCGGTGAACAGGGTCGCGGTTTTGCGGTGGTCGCGGACGAGGTTAGACTGCTCGCACAACGTACCAGCAAATCGACCCATGAAATAGCTGACATGATCCAGCTGATTCAGTCTGGGACACGCGACGCTGTCAAACAAATGAATGACGGCGTCAAACTGGTCAACTCGGGTGTTGAACAGGCCCAGGAAGCTGGCGATGCCATCGTACAGATTCGTCGCAGTGCCGATGAAGTTTTGCAGGTTGTGGATCAGATCTCAGGTGCCCTGCAGGAGCAGGATACAGCCACGCTGGATGTATCGCGTCATGTGGAACGCATTGCAGGGATGTCGGAGCAGAACAGTGTCGCGGTAGCAGGTGCGGCTAACGTCGCGCAGTCTTTGCATCAGCTGGCAACCGGCCTGCGCACACAGGTCGCGCGATTCCGGCTTTAAGGTGTACACCCCGGCCAGCTCAGGCCGGGGTGTAACACTTAACAGATAATGTCAGTTTAAAGCGTATTGGCCTTAGACGGTCTGTAGATTGACCTCTGTCGCCACGTCGGCTTCGTAGTCCACGTCGCTGCGCTCAAAACCAAACAGCTTGAGAAACTCGTGTTTGTAACCGGCGTAGTCGGTCAGCTGGAACAGATTGTCGTTGTTGACCTTTTCCCAAAGCTGCTTGCACTCACCCTGCACATCGTCACGCAGCTCCTTGTCGTCCATGCGCAGCCGGCCCGCCTCATCGACGTCCAGCGCATTGCCATCCGCGCGATACAGTTGCTCGGTGAACAATCGGTTGAGCTGCTCGATGGTACCTTCGTGCAGGCCCTTCTCTTTCATCACCTTGTAAACCAGCGCGATATACAACGGCATTACAGGGATGGCTGCCGACGCCTGGGTTACCACAGACTTGAGCACTGCCACATTGGCGCCACCGTCATATTTCTCAGACAGTGATTTGTCCAGGGCATGCGCCGCACGATCCAGATCTTCCTTGGCCTTGCCAAGTGCACCATGCCAGTAAATCGGCCAGGTCATTTCGGTACCGATATAGCTGAAGGCAACCGTGCGGGCGCCTTTTGCCAGCACGCCAGCCTTGTCCAGCGCCTGCATCCACAGTTCCCAGTCCTGACCGCCCATCACGGCGATGGTATCAGCGATCTCCTCGTCGTTGGCTGGTTCGACCTCGGCGTGGATTATCTGGTCTTTGTTGGTATCAATCGCGGTTGATTTGTATACCTGACCAATGGGCTTGAGCACGGAGCGCTTCACTTCGCCGGTATCAGGCAGGCGACGCACCGGTGAGGCCAGCGAGTAGATGACCAGATCAACCTGTTCCAGATCCTGTTTGATCACATCAATGGCCTGCTCCCGCACCTCGTGCGAGAAAGCATCCCCGTTGATGGATTTGGCATACAGGCCGGCTTTATGCGCTTCTTCCTCGAACGCCCAGGTGTTATACCAGCCAGCAGTACCGGGTTTGGTCTCTGTGCCAGGCTTTTCAAAGAAAACACCCAGTGTCGCTGCCTGATAGCCGAAGGCCGCGGTAATGCGCGCCGCCAGACCGTAACCGCTGGAGGCACCGATCACCAGCACTTTGCGCGGACGTCCAGCGTCACTTTGGGCCCCAGAAACTGCCTTCTGTGTGGTCGCGATCTGGTCCTGTACGTTTTTATAACAACCCGTCGGGTGGGTCGTAGTGCAGATAAAGCCGCGGTATTTTGGTTTTATAATCATGACTTGTCCTCAATATCAGAACCCGGCACAGTGCCTGGGTTCGCTTCCGTTCCTGCCGCAAATGACATCAGTGCGTCTCCGTCCAGTCGATAACGAATCCATTCGCTTTGCGGGCGTGCTCCAATTGACTCATAAAATTTGATGGCGGGTTCGTTCCAGTCCAGCACACTCCACTCGAATCGACCACAACCCAGCGCTACCGCCTCGCGGGCCAGGTATTGTAACAAAGCCTTGCCAGCCCCCACGCCACGGAATTGCGGTGAGACGTAAAGATCCTCTAGATACAGGCCATTACGGCCCTGCCAGGTGGAGTAGTTAAAAAAGTACACAGCAAATCCCACGACCTGCTCGTCCAGATAACAGAGCAGAGCACGCACCGACGAGTCCGGAGCAAAAATGCTGGCTTTCAGCTCTTCAGGAGTGGTCACGACTTCGTGCTCAGCTTTCTCGTAGATCGCGAGTTCACGAATAAATTGGTAGATGGCCGGCGTATCAGCGGCCACGGCGGGGCGAATCAGTATGTCAGCCATCAGTACAATCCTGTGTGACCGTATTCGGTTGCGATGTTTTCAGGCCGCACAGTGTACCAGAGTGTCTGCCGCAGGGCTTGTTTCAGGGCCGCTGCGGCCGTCTTGGCGACCACTCACTGCAGCGGTGCACTGCCACGTGAGACGTCCATGATCATGCGGCTAAGCAGGTACAGCCGCGGAATTACCGAATCCAGATCGACATACTCATCGTTATTGGAGTGGGCACCAAAACCGCGCAGACCAAAGCGTTCGATGACCGGCGCCTGAGTTTCCAGCGCCGCGAATGCCGCATCGGTGCCACCGCCCTCTGCCTCGTCATTCACGACCAGTGTCATGCCCATTTCAGCGTAAACCTGCTGAGCATGGGCGGCCAGGCTGCGGGAGGCCTCGGTGGCGGTCAATGGCGGCCGGCGATTCTCGAAGGTCACGGCAACTTGAGTGTCTGGGATCAGCTGATTGGCGATACGCTCCTGAATGCGGCTTTCCAGGCGTTCAAAATCTTCCTGGCGCAGCATGCGGATATCTGCCGTCACCACGGCTTCCGCCGGGATGACATTACGTACCGTGCCAGATTCGGCCAGCGTCCAGTTAACCTTCAAACCGGTCTCCGGGTCCGACAGGTCCCGCAGCTGCAACATCTGATGGGCCATTTCGTACAGGGCATTGCGACCCTGCTCGGGTGCAGCTCCAGCGTGCGAGGCACGACCCGTAACTGTCATTGTCGCAGCCCCGATACCGCTGGTCGCCAGCGACAGCGAATCATTGTCCATGCGCGTCGGTTCAACTGAGAACACAACATCATGCTCAGTTGCAAGTCGCGTAATGGTACTGCGCGAGCCTGGCGAGCTGATTTCCTCGTCGCCATTGATCAATACGGTCAGTGTGCCGTACTCATCAAAGCCCATGTCACGAAGCATGGCAATCACGTGCAGAATGACCGCCACGCCCTGCTTGTCGTCAGATATGCCCAGACCATAGGCCAGATTGCCATCAATGCGGAAGGGCTGATCATCGATCATACCTGCCGGGTAGACCGTATCCATATGCGCTATCAGCATGATGTCGCGTTCGCCCCGGCCTTCAAACCGGGCATGTACCATCGGGCCAACCTGTTCCGGAGTATCAAACATCCTGTAGACATCCTGATTGGCATCCAGTAGCTCGACTTCACCACCCATCTCGCGCAGGCGTCCGGCGATCAGATTGCCCAGTTCCACCAGCCCTTCGTAATTGCCACTGCCCGATTCAATTTCGACCACTTCCTGAAGCGTCGATATAAAGTCATTTTTCTGTGCTTCAGCGGCTGCAAACACTGCCATGTTGGGCTGTTGCGCGGTGGCAGGCAGACTCATGACAAGCATCAGGGCAAACAATACGCGGCGCAACATGGCGATCTCCAGGCAAAAAAAATTAATAAGGGTCAGGGCGCAGGTGGCCACAGTTTGTATCTGTTGAGATACCACAGGGCCAGCGGCAGCTCAAGCAGGATGTAACAGCACAGCGCGAACCAGAACCAGTTGAACGACAGCCCCATCACCATGATTTCGACATTGGTGCCCATGTACAGGGAGCCGGCAACGGTCATCGCCACCACAAAAGCAAACAGATCATTCACCGCCAGCTTCTGCAGATTGTCACGTACGATAACGGGGAACAGCACCAGGTAGCACAGAAGCAGTATCACACCATTGATCACGATAATGGTCATGGCGGGAGACATGTCAGTTCCTCAGGTACGAAGCGCCATTGGCATCGATAATTGCACCCGTGAGATATTCGGCATTGTCACTCGCCAGAAAGGCTACCACACTGCCAATTTCGTCCGGCCGCCCGATGCGCCCCAATGGCGATTGTGCGGCGACACCATCCCAGCCCTGCGCGCGGATTCGCGGAGAGGCTGCAGGTGTTTCTGTCCAGCCAGGCGCCACCGCGTATACGCAGATACCTTTGGGACCCAGTGCCTGCGCCAAGGACTGGGTGGCAGAATTCAATGCTGATTTGGCGGCGCCGTAGGCAGGTGCGGTCGGCTCTCCCCGGAAGGCGCCCCGTGAGGTGATATTAATAATGCGGCCTGAACCGCGTTTGATCATGGACTGGGCAGCCAGGAAAGCCAGATTGACGGGGCCCATCAGGTTCAGCGCCATACTGTGCTGCCATGACAGCTGCCACTGTGAGAACCCGTCACCGTCAATGGTCTGATTGGTGAACTGTCCTGCCGCATTCACCAGAACATCAATCCGCCCCAGCGAAGACACAACCTCGTCCACCAGCCGACTGGCCTGCTCTGGCTCGGAAACATCTGCCTGAAACAGCTGGTGTCCGTTTCCGTCCAGCGTCCTCAGCATCTGCTCTGCTTCTTCGCGGCGACTGCGATAATTGGCAGCGATAATAAACCCGCGTGTCGCCAGCGCCTCTGCGCAGGCCTTGCCGATGCCGGTTGCTGCACCAGTCACCAGAGCCACTTTCTGTTCTTTCATATGCGTATCTCTTTGGTCGTGATTAGTCAGGGCCCTGAACTTTCAGAACACCTTCTGCCAATAGCCAACATCCAGCCAGCGCCCTGCCTTGAAGCCAATCTCACGAAAACAGGCGATCTGCGTCATCCCCATGGACTCGTGCAGAGCGACACTGGCGGCATTGGGCAGTGCAATCCCACCGACGGCCGCATGCACGCCAGCGGCCTGCAGTCGCTCAAACAAATGGGTATACAGCACCCGCCCCAGACCCTGGCCGTGCCAGTCGCGATGCACATAAACCGTTGTTTCTACCGAGTACCGATAGGCCACACGCTGCTTCCAGCGCGTTGCATAGGCGTATCCCAGAATCGTCCCGACTGACTGTTCGCTACCAGGCTCGGCAGCAGACCGTGCTACCAGCCATGGCAAACCCAGTGCAGCAACATCACTGATACGGCCCGCCATCTCGATTTCAGTGACCGGCTGCTCTTCAAAGGTGATCACTGTATTGGCAACATAGTAGTTATAAATCGCGGCAATCTGCTCCGCATCAACCACCTGGGCCGGTTCAACGAGAATCGAGCGCATCTGTTCCGGGGCGGATTCAGGCATCGGGATCAGCCTTCCCGGCCGGTTTTTTTGTAGTCTTTTTTGCAGGCTGCGAACGCGCCTGTCTGGTTGACGCCGCAGAGCGTCGCCGCTGTGATGTCTCTGCAAGCTGACCGTCCTCGCCTTCCGCTGCGGCATCGTTTAAGGTCTGATCACCTCGACTGAAGTCCCGACTCAACAGCACGTCCGTCAATATCGACTGTTCCACAAAGCCGCGCTCGCCCGATTTCACCGGCACCCTGACAATCAGATGCACCTCTCCGGCCGTTGGTACCTGAATTGTTACACGCGGATCAACGGACGGTACTTCCAGCCCCCGTCGGATACTGATGCGGTTCATGTAGCGGCGTACCTCTTCGAGATAGCTGCCACAATGCCGCTGTGCCGAGGCCAGAAATGCCTGCTGTGCCTCATACCATTCATCTTCGCGACGAAAAGGCACGGTAAACACATGAAAAACGTAATCATGCGTAAAGCTTTCATTGATCACCGGATCCGATACGAACATGGAATTCGGGATGACCACGGTGCGTCCGGTGCGCTGATGGGTATATTTGCCGGGCCCGACTTCCATAATGGTCGTCGCCAGCAGATTCTGATCGATCACATCGCCACGGAAATCCTTGACCTGTATTCGGTCCCCGAGGTCGAAGGAACTGGAAATGGTTTTCACCATTGAGCCAATCATACACAGAATCAATTCTTTGGTAGCCACCACAAAGGCCACAGCAATCGCGACGATCGACAGCGCGAGTGTCCTAAGTTCCTCGCCCCAGATAATGATCAGGCCCAGCGTCAGCAGCAGCACCATTGCACTGCGGGTCTGCACCATCCAGCGGCGCCGCATCTCCGTCGATGACACATGTTTGACGATGTAGCGATTGACCAGCGCACGCAGTGCGATGACACCAACGATCAGTATCACCGAACTGGTGATCAGACTCAGCAGTGAGTGTGAGACTACAAAATTACTGACAGAGGATTGGATCTGCTCCCACATTTACTCGCCCACCCTGATGTTCTGTTTGCTGCTGAAAATGTTCAAGGCGTCAGGAACAACAGCAGCTTCGACAGCCATGCGCGCGTGAATGGCTGTGGTGTCATACAACGGCACATCAGTATGCTTCGGCTCAAGCAGCAAGCCAATTTCCGTACAGCCAAGAATGACCGCCTGTGCACCCTCTTCAACCAGCTCGTCGATCACAGACAAATACACCTGGCGCGATTCGTTTTTGATCTGACCCAGGCACAGTTCCTGATAAATAATGTCATGTACTCGCTTGCGGCCCTGTTGGTTTGGGACAACAACTTCCAGACCGTGATCCTGCAGGCGACCTTTGTAAAAATCCTGCTCCATGGTGAACTGCGTTCCAAGCAGGCCAACGCGGCTGACGCCAGCAGTCTTGAGTTCCATGGCGGTGGCATCAGCGATGTGCAGCAGTGGCAGTGACACGCGCGTCTGAATCTGCGGCGCTACTTTGTGCATGGTGTTGGTACAGATAAGTATGAAGTCAGCCCCCGCACGCTCAAGAGCCTCGGCAGCCTCTGACAGAATGACGGCAGTTTCGTCCCAGTTGCCAGCATGCTGCAGCGCTTCGATCTCTGCGAAATCGACACTGATCATGGCAATTTTGGCCGAGTGCAGGCCACCAAGGTGCTGGCGGACACCTTCATTCAGGGCGCGATAGTAAGTCTGGGTCGATTCCCAGCTCATACCGCCCAATAATCCGATGGTCTTCATACCGTCATTTCCCCCGCCAGTGGATGTCGCGCATATCTGGCGATCTCTGCCGCATCATAACCGCAGGCAATCAGATAATACAGTTTGGTGACTGCCGCCTCAGTCGTCAAATCATGTCCGCAGATGGCGCCAGCACTGGCCAGACCACTGCCAGCAGCGTAGCGAGTGAAATCCACCACACCATCCAGCGGCTGCGATACGACCAGCACAACAATACCGCTTGCTACAGCCTTGCGCACCGCGTCAAGGAATGCAGGGTCACGCGATGGACCTGTGCCTGCGCCGTAGGCGGTAAGCACAATGGCGCGCAGACCCGGCGTGGACGCGACGGCAGAAAAAAGCTTGTCACTGATCCCCGGGAACAGTTGCAGTACGGCGACGGCATCATTGGCAGGAACGTCGATGGCCTTATTGGTGGGCTGTTTGCCAATGACCTGCCGGCGTGCGCCCGGGTAACGAATCTCGATACCAATCTGGCCAAGCGGCGGAAATCGCGGTGAATCGAAGGCATCGTAAGCCCTGGCGGAAACTTTGGTGACACGACAGCCACGCAATATGCGCGGCCCGAATACAACACAGACCTGCGCCTGTTGAGCCGGCATGGTGCAGGCAACTTCGATTGCCGAGATCAGATTGCTGCGAGCATCACTGCGGGGAAAACCAAATGGTAGCTGGGCGCCAGTCACCACCACTGGTTTTCCCCAGCGGCGCACAAAGAAGCTTAACGCGGAACTTGTATAGGCCAGCGTGTCGGTGCCGTGCAGCACAACAAAACCATCGTAGCTGTCGTAGCGCGACTCGATATCAGCAGCCAGCTTTATCCAGAGCGCCGGAGTCATGTCCGCGCTGTCGATCAGCGGATCGTATACCAGCACATCAAGTTCCGGCGCGTAGCGCTGGAAGGCCGGCCCGAGCTCGGCAAGCGCACGCATGTCTGTGGCCAGGTCGCCTGCCGGAGCCAGACCTGACGGTGTCTGTTTCATGCCGATGGTGCCACCGGTATAAATGATGAGTATCTTCATTGCTTTAACAGAGCCTGCTGCCATTGCTGGCATTTTTCCTCAAAGCGCATGGCCGCATGCGCCGGGCTGGTTGACGGCAATACCTGCCATTCGATTTCCCGTGCCTGCGGCAGTTCCTGCAGTACATGGCGACGATACAATCTGGCGGCCGCCTGACCGTTCAGACACACCCTGTGAATTTGCGGGCACGATACAAACAGCGAACCAAAGTCATTCACCTCGACGGTATCACTGACGATGTCACTGTCCAGGCTGGTTGTTCTGACACATCGATGCACTACATCCCACAGCGCCACCTTGTGCTGGAGCAGCGCATCCACCCGCTGCTCATAAGGCTGATTGGCATCAAAGCCGAACACCCGCGCCATGATAGGCCAAAACGCGTTGCGCGGATGCACATAGTACTCGCTGGCGTCCAGCGAGGCCCGCCCCGGCATGCTGCCAAGCACCAGGATGGTGGCCTGGTCTGTAAAACGGGGCGGAAAACCAATCAGCTTTTCAGTCACTGCAGCGCCAGGTAATACATTTTAACCTGCTGACCGGCTTACTGCGGACGGTTGAAACGCCCGATGTACACTGACTTGCCAAGTACGTGTCCTTCCATTGCCGCCATCACGCGATCACGCATTTCCAGCGGGTCGTCGCTGTACTCCAGATCCAGTGTGGTATCCAGCGCAAATACTTCGAACATATAATGATGTCTGGGGCGCGTTGCAGGAGCACCGGGCCCCCGGTAAACGCGACCGGTTGCACTGACCTGATAGGCACCGTTGGGCAACTGCATTCCTTCTGGCTGATCCTCTGCAAGCCCGGTTGCATCACCTGGAATATTCCAGACAACCCAGTGGACCTGATTGCGGGCACCCTGGTTTGGTGCAAAATCGAGGTCTTCCATATTCACCACAAAACTCTGGGTTCCGGCCGGCGCATTGACCCAGCTCAGCTGCGGTGAAGTACCACCTCCGGGAGCGGCATCAGGCGCAGCCTGGGAGAATCTCACTGGAATATCACCGCCATCATCAAAACCATGGACGGTCAGTACAAAGTTCTGGGCATTGGCAAACGCGCTCATACCCAGCCACATCACTGCTGTCAAAACGATCTGGCTCATTTTATTCATTACAACTCTCCTTGCTCATTATTATTGGATCAATATCTGGGCTGATCTTAACTCCTGGTCTCACTGGCATCCGGGGTTTCCCAGTCACAACGCACCTTTTGCAGTTCGTTGCGCCAGGCATGCGCGTCTCCATAATCGAAAAACCGCTGCTCACGATCATGGACACCACGAGCACGTCGTGCGTGCTTGATCGGACACCAGTACTGCTCTGTTCGAGCTATAATCTCACGGGCGTAGGCAATCATGCCATTGCCATACTCGCAGTACAGGCAGTTGATCTTCTGTATGGTATTCAAATAAGGCAGCCGATGTCTGTCAATGACAATATAGTCACTGCGCACAACCCGCGGGATCTTGTAGATTCGAAAGCAGATGTGCTGATAAAGCGTAATTGAGATATCCAGCAGCACCAGAGGAATGATCATGCCATAAATGACAGGTGAAGAAAGGATCTTGCCGATCGGGGCGCGCGCAATGAATCGCAGACTTCCAAGTCGCTCCTGCTGGTGAAGCTTGCGGATGTTGCGATCGAACACCACCCGGCCACGCTTGAGTGTGTAGCTGAATTTTTCCCGTTTACCCTCAAGCAGGCGATCAATCTCGGCTTCCACCTCATCGCGTGTCTGCCTGAGTTGTCGCAACAAGTCGTCAAGTTTATCCTGTGCAGCCATAACACTCACTCGCAGTCCTGCGTTGTTGTTACAGGGTCTTTACTTCAATCAGGCAGCGCGACACTGGATCGGTGCCCGACGACCAATCTCGAGCCTTAGCTCGTCACCCTGGCCACGCATCGCGGTCGGGCCATTGGTGTAATGAAAACCAGACGCAGTGCGCTGCTGTTGTAGTTCATGTGTCTCGCCCTGCCTGACCAGCACGGCAACACCCTGCAATGCAAAGAAGCGAACTTCTATCTCTTCGCCATTTTCACATGAAAATGACACCCGGCGCTGTGCGGTCGGCTCCCCTGTTGCACCCGGCTGCGACTGCAGGACTACCCAGTCAATCAGATCACGTGCCAGTCTGTCAGCAGCAGCACCCAGCGCGCGTGTCGACTCTGCAGGCTCAATTGTGTTCAACGGCTCACGTTCTTCAAAGCGGCGGCTGGCAATGATTCGTCGATCGGACGTGCTGATCAACAAGGCATCATATTGAATCAGGGCCTGCGGGCTGGCACCGTCTTCGATCTGAAACGCGCGCAGCATGCCGCCCAGCTCCAGGCGCGACTGCAGTCCTTCGCTGGCAGCACTGAGACCAGCCACGCGGCCGTCACGCCAGAAAGCATCCAGCACCCAGTCTCGCCACAGCAGTGGTACGGGCGCTGTCCAGCGCGCCTGCGGCAAGGCCTGGATCTGACCATCGGGCAGTGCCACCAGCATGCGGCTACCACTCAGCGCCTCGCTGATCACGGGGCGATCAATGCGCAGACTGTCGACGCCGTCACCGCCGGTTGCCGTTCGCACTGTGCTGGCAGGGAGTTCGTAAAGATCAATGGGTTCGCGTTCGGGCAACACGTTACAGGCCGCCAGGAACATTATAAGTGCTAGGGTAAAAATGTTTCTCATGGCTGGTATTCCCGGATATTGTCACTGCCCAGCACAAAATTGGCCGGGTCGTCAGAAATGCGGCGGGTAATGGCATCAACATTGTTGAGGATACTGCGCAGCTCGCGCATGGCAGGTCCCAGCTCTGCAAAACTTTGAGCGCCGGCGCGCAGCGCGGGTTCACTTTCCTGCAGCATTTGCTTCAATTGCTCGCTTGTTGTTCGAAGCTCAGCGATCGCAACACTGGCGCCACCCAACATCGGCTCCTCATAACGATCCAGAGTGGCATTGACTCGCTGCATCAATTCATTCATGGCCCGTGCGCCATCAGCCAGATCGCTGATACCTGAACGCACATTATTCTGCTGATCCGCCAGCGCGCCTGTGACAGCTTCCACATTGTCGAGCACACTCGATATGCGCTGCGCATTTTCCTCAGAGAGCAGACTGTTGGCACGTTCCAGCAATGTCGACATATCCAGTAACAGTTGCTCACTGGTCAAGCGTAATTGCGCAAGAGAGGAAGCTGTTGCTTCAATTACTGGCATTTCGCCATTGTCGGCGGTCAGTCGCGGGCTTTCCGGCAGCCCCTGACTCAGTTCAATGGAAGACGCACCGGTCACATTCAACAGTGTCTGCCTGGCTTCTGTGTCCACTTTGATGGGCGTGTCGGCTTCAACCCAGATACGGGCGCGAACAATGCGCGGGTCCACTGGATCAAGATCCAGCCGCTCGACAGCACCGACACGGATGCCGCTGTACTGCACCGGGCTGCCGACCGACAGCCCGGATACGGGCTCGCGAAACAGTACCTGGTAGTAGTCAATTTCCCGGTCGGCGCCGGCACCGGTTATCCACAATGCAAACCCCAGTAACGCAGCACCTGCACCCAGGGTGAACAGGCCAACCAGAATATAGTGTGCCCGCGTTTCCATCAGTCCCCTCGCTCGTTGGCAGCAACGGCGGCTGCCGCTGCACGGCCTCTAGGCCCATGAAAATAATCCTGAATCCAGGCGTCATCCACCGCCGCAACCACATCCAGTGTATCGTTAACCAGGACTCGTTTTTGCGACAGGACAGCCACCCGATCACAGGCAGTGTACAACGTATCCAGATCATGTGTAATGAGGAAGACAGTCAGGTCAAACGCGTCCCGGACGGTAACCAGCAATCGGTCGAATGCAGCTGCACCGATTGGGTCAAGACCGGCGGTGGGTTCATCCAGAAACAGAATGTCCGGATCCAGCGCCAGCGCGCGGGCCAGCGCCGCTCGTTTGACCATGCCACCGGAAAGATCTGAGGGCAGCAATTGCGCGGCATGTTCGGGCAAACCGGCCAGCGCAATCTTGACCCGGGCAATGTCATTGGCATCAGCTCGTGACAAACCGATGGTTTCTACCAATGGCAGCGCGACGTTTTCTTCAACAGTCAGCGACGAGTACAGGGCGCCGCGCTGAAATAAAACACCGATGCGGGGCTCCATGTCGGCTGATTTTCCAACCAGGGACACCGTACCCGCATTGGGTTGATGCAGGCCTGCAATCGACCGCAGCAACACTGACTTGCCTGCACCGGAGCCACCGACGACTCCCAGGATTTCGCCGCGCCGCACGTCAAGATCCAGATTCTGGTGCACAACATGGGTGCCAAACCGGTTCTCCAGCCCGCGCACTGTGATGACTGAAGTTTCAGACGAACTCATCTTCACCATCCCATCTGCATAAAGAACAGGGCGGCAACCGCATCCAGCAGGATCACCACAAATATGGACTGCACAACAGCCGAGGTGGTGTGCTCCCCAACTGACTGTGCGCTACCTGCAACCTTCATTCCTTCCAGACATCCAATCAGGGCTATCAGTATGGCAAACACGGGCGCCTTGCTGATACCCAGCAGCATATGACGAATCGGTATATCCTGCACAATCGTCAGATACTGCGCGAGAGAAATATCCAGCGACGCGGCGGCGACCACAGCCCCGCCTGCCATGCCGGCCATGATCGACAGAAAGGTCAGCAGAGGCAGGACGATCACCAGTGCCAGCACCCGCGGCAGCACCAGCAGTTCAATCGGGCTGAGGTCCTGAACTCGCAGGGCATCCAGCTCTTCGTTTATTTTCATGGAGCCGATCTGTGCTGCAAATGCGCTGGCTGTGCGACCCGCCAGCAGAATTGCGGCCAGCAGTACACCCAGTTCCCGCATGAAGGCGTAGGCAACCAGATCCACTGTATAAATGGTGGCACCAAAATCGGCCAGAACAGTGGCGCCCAGAAACGCAACAACAGCGCCGACCAGAAAATTGAGCAGCATGACAATGGGAACCGCATTCAGGCCGGCATGATGCATCTGCGCCGTCAGTGCCGTCCAGCGCCAGCGCCAGGGGCGCGGGATCAGTGAGGCAAGGGTTACCAGCGTAACACCGAGAAAGTCCAAAAACTGTAATACCTGGCGCCACCCACGCATTGTCCAGGCGCCCAGATCGGCCAGCGAGTCGGTAAGCCGCCAGCGCTGCGGAGGCGGACTGGCTTTCTGCGACGCAACGGCCTGCGCGACAGCCTGTAGCAGGGCCTGACGTTCTCGCGAAAGCCCGCTGGCAGACTCGGTCATTTTTGCAAGCGTCTCGGCACCAAACAGATTCAGCAATATGGTGGCGCCCGAGGTATCCATGGCCGAGACCTCACTGGCATCCAGCTGCAGACTGGTGTCGTTTGCTGACTCGACATCCGACAGCTCAACACGCCTCAGACGTGAATAATTCGCCAGCGTCCAGTCGCCGCGTAGTATCACGCGTGGCGACTCACCACGATCCAGCGTCAGCAGGTCATCTGTCACTGTAGGCTTACCAGGCGACGTAGCATGAATCAGTCCAGAATGCCGGTTTCGTAACCATCCAGACTGGCCGTATTCTTCTCCTGCCAGTACTGCTCGATGGCGGGCCGACCGCGATTGTCAGCCCATTTTGTCAAAGTGGGGCGCTCGCCGGTCATTTCGTAGAACGGAACCGCGTAGCCGCAGGAAGTCAGCACCAGATCCAGCTCCACCTCAAATATCTGACGGGCACCGGTAAACTCGGGGAACAGCGCCAGACGCTCGTCCCATTGCGCATCACGCGAGTGAATCACGCTGGCCTGTCCGTAAAGACGCAGTATCAAAGGTTGTCGATCGAAGGAGCAGAACATCAGCGTCATGCGCGGATTCTGCAGTATGTGCGCGGCGGTTTCGTTACCGCTGCCGGTGAGATTAAGCCAGGCAACCCGCTGCGGCCCCAGCACTCTAAAACTGTCCATGCCTTTAGGCGACACGTTTACGCGACCCTCTGGGCCCGCAGTGCCAACAAAAAAGAGATGCTGACGCTGGATAAATTCAATATGCGTTTCATTCAACGCGGGAAACTGCTCGGCCATGGGTTTCTCCTTTGACTGCCCGTGCCGCCTGCCCGGGCAAACTACTGGCGCCATCTGCTGGGGCTGGCTGCGATAGACCGGCCATCAAGGCAGATAGCCGGTGTTCAGCATACTACAGTCTCGAGGAGTCAAACAGGTGCTCAGCCCGCGGCAAGCCCCATTTCTCGGCGTAGCTGGGTGGCGGCAGCAACCATCTGCTGCAGCGCCGCCTCTGTCTCTGGCCAGCCGCGCGTTTTTAAGCCGCAGTCCGGGTTAACCCATAGATGCTGGATCGGCAACTTGCGTGCCATGCGCCGAAGCATGGCCTTGATCGCGTCCGCGTCGGGCACGTTCGGCGAGTGTATGTCGTAGACACCCGGCCCAATCTGCGCTGGGTAGTCAAAGTCTTCGAAGGCCTGAATCAGATCTCCATTCGAGCGCGCGGTTTCAATCGTGATGACATCAGCGTCCAGTGCAGCGATCGCCGGCATGATGTCATTAAATTCCGAGTAGCACATATGCGTATGAATCTGCGTCGTATCGCTCACGCCTGCGGCACTCAGCCGGAAGGCATTGACGGCCCAGTCCAGATAATGAGACTGCGCCTGCCGCCGCAGTGGCAAACCCTCACGCAAGGCCGGCTCATCAATCTGTATCACGTTGATGCCGGCCGCCTCCAGGTCACGCACTTCCTCTCTCAGTGCCAGTGCAATCTGCAACGCGGTCTTCTCGCGTGGCTGATCATCGCGGACAAAGGCCCATTGCAGCATGGTAACGGGCCCGGTCAGCATGCCCTTGACCGGCTTTTCACTAAGCGACTGCGCATAGCGTGCCCATTTGACTGTCATGGGCGCAGGGCGTTGAACGTCACCAAAAATGATAGGCGGTTTCACGCATCGGGAGCCGTAACTCTGCACCCAGCCATTGCGAGTTGACGCGTAGCCATCGAGCTGCTCACCAAAGTACTCAACCATGTCATTGCGTTCCGCTTCTCCATGCACCAGCACATCCAGACCCAGGGCCTCCTGGCGCTGGATGGCGTCGGCGATGTGATCCAGCATATGCTGCTCATATTCCTCAGCACTTATCTCACCCAGTTTGAACTGCCGGCGCGCCTTGCGGATCTCCTGCGTCTGCGGAAATGAACCAATGGTTGTCGTGGGCAGCGGTGGCAGTGCCAGGTGCGCCTGCTGCTCAAGAATTCTTTCAACAAATGGACTCTGGCGCTGAAAATCTGTCGCGACAATGGCTTGCACAGCCTGTTGAACGCCAGGCCGATGGATCAGTGAGGACTGGCGCCGTGCCAGCACGCTGTCCCGACTCTCCTGCAGCCAGTGTCTGGCCCTGTCCGAATCGGGCGCCGTCAAAAGGCTTGATATGAAAGTCAGCTCATCAAGTTTTTGCCGGGCAAACGCAAGCCAGCCCAGCAGGTCGCGGTCCAGCACAGTTTCTTCGCGAAGGTCGACCGGGCAATGCAGCAAAGAACACGACGGCGCCAGCCATAGCCTTGCTCCCAGCCTGTCGTAAGCACGTCGCAGCAGGTCACGCGATTTCTCCAGATCGTTGCGCCAGATGTTGCGACCATCAACGATACCCACCGACAACACCTGATGCACCGGCAGATTATCCAGCACCCTAATAAGCTGTTGCGGGGCGCGGACCACATCAATATGCAGCCCGGCGACCGGTAAGTTCACTGCCGTATTCAGATTCTCGTCCAGCGCGCCGAAGTAAGTACTCAGCAACAATTTCGCCGGTACCGTGCGTAAGGCGTGATATGCCTGCTCAAAGGCCTTGTGCCACGCACCGGGTAGATCCAGCGTCAGAATTGGCTCATCAATCTGCACCCAATCCGCCCCGGCATCCACCAGAGCCTGCAGCAGTTGCTTGTACACCGGCAACAAATCAGACAGCAGACTCAGTTTATCGAATCCGGTTTCCTGCGACTTGCCAATCCACAGATAGGTCAGAGGACCAATGATGACCGGCTTGGCTTTATACCCGGCGGCCACCGCCTCCCGAGTCTCATCAATGATCTGGGGCCAGCTCAGGGCAAATGTCTGACCCGGCGCCAGCTCTGGCACCAGATAGTGATAGTTGGTGTCGAACCATTTGGTCATTTCGGCGGCAATCGCCGGCTCGCCGGTCGGTGCGCGGCCTCGGGCGACCCGGAACAGTGTATCCAGATCGATATCGGCGGCGTCGTCTGAGCTCTGCTGGCGATGACGCGATGGCAGGTGGCCCAGCGTGGCGGACATGGTCAATACCTGGTCGTACCAGGCAAAATCACCGGTGGTCACCATATCCAGGCCGGCTTCCTGCTGCGCCTGCCAGTTCTGCTGCCGGATCTGGCGACCAAGCGCCAACAGGTCCTGCTGACTGCTATCGCCACGCCAATAGGCCTCAAGCGCAGTCTTTAATTCCCGATGTGCGCCAATGCGCGGATATCCAAGCGTATGGCGTACAATCTGTGACGGCTCTGATGGCCGCGTGTCTGTGTGATTCATAACAATCCCCTGTAAAGTCAGGGGCGCTATTGTGCCGATACCAATAAATTGAATAAACTTCATATTTCTCAGAAACAATATGAATATTATTCATGATCATTGATATCAGACACCTGAAAACCATGCAGGCACTGCGCGACACGGGTCGCCTGACCGATGCGGCCGAACGCCTGTGTGTGACGCAATCGGCCCTCTCACATCAAATCAAGGAGCTGGAAAGCCGACTCGGCTGCGAGCTGTTCCTGCGCAAGACCCGACCACTGCAATTGACCGGCCCCGGGCGCCGGCTACTGGCCCTGGCAGAACAGGTGTTGCCAATGATTGCCGGTGCCGAACATGATATCCAGCGCATGGTGCATGGTGACGCGGGCCGACTGTACATGGCCATCGAATGTCACAGCTGTTTCAACTGGCTGATGCCCACCATCGAAGCCTACCGCAGCAACTGGCCGGCCGTGGACCTGGATTTCTCCAGTGGTTTCATGTTCGACCCATTGCCAGCCTTACACAGCGGCGAGCTCGATCTGGTTATCACCTCTGATCCGCGCGACTACAAATCACTGGCTTACCTGCCACTGTTTCAGTACGAAATGCAGATCGCTGTGGCCCCTGATCATGCTCTCGCCGGTCAGGCTTTTGTATCACCCGGCGACCTGACACGCGAGACCATCATTACCTACCCGGTGGAGCGTCAGCGATTGGACGTATTTAATGCCTTTCTTAACCCGGCCGGCGTGGAGCCCGCCGCGGTGCGCACTACAGAATTGACCGTCATGATGATCCAACAGGTGGCGAACCACAGGGGCGTCTGTGCGCTGCCAAACTGGGTCTTGGACGAGTATGTGCGACAGGGTCTGGTCGTGGCTTTACCGGCCACGGAATCAGGTCATTGGCTGACGCTGTATGCCGCGGTTCGCGCGGAGCAGGAACACACTGCCTACCTGCAGAGCTTTGTGCAAAGCGCCCGGTCGCACTGTCTGGAGAATTTGCGCGGCGTTCGCGCCGGCCGAGACTGAGCTCGATTAAATGACCACATCAAACAGCGCTCCGATCCCATAGGTTACCAGCATCGCTGCAGCACCCCAGAATACAACACGCAACACCGGCTTTAGTGGCGCGGCACCGCCCAGATGGGCTGCCAAATAACCAAGCAAAGCCAGCGACATCAGTGCCGACAGACTGACGGCCAGGGTAAGCGCGGTCAGCGGCAGCATGACTGCCACCAGTAACGGCAACGCCGCCCCTGCCGAGAATGTCAGCGCGGATGTGAAAGCTGCCTGCATGGGATGGGCATTCACAGCAGCGGTAATACCAAGCTCGTCCCGCGCATGCGCAGCCAGAGCGTCACGTGACATTAATTGCCGGGCAACTTCCTCAGCCAGCTCCGGATCAAGCCCTCTGGCCTGATAGATGCCTGCCAGTTCAGCCAGCTCCTGCTCAGGCTCGGCGGCCAGCTCTTTACGCTCCAGTGCCAGGTCAGCCTTTTCAATGTCGGCCTGCGAGCTGACTGAAACGTACTCGCCCGCGGCCATCGACATGGCTCCCGCGACCAGGCCTGCCAGCCCAGCTATCAGGATACCCCTGGCGTCTGCACCAGCGGCGGCCACACCCAGGATCAGACTGGCGGTGGATACAATACCATCGTTGGCACCGAGCACCGCGGCGCGCAGCCAGCCGCTGCGATTGATTCTGTGTTTTTCAGGGTAGGTCATTGGCTCAGACCACGGTCAGCAAAATCGGTCTGCCCTTTGTGATCACCATGGTGTGCTCAAACTGCGCGGAAAGATTGCCCGGGCTGCCTACCAGCGTCCAACCGTCGTCAGCTTCCTCAACATGCCGGCTTTTTGTCGACAGGAAGGGCTCAATGGTAATCACCAGGCCCTCGTGCAACATGCGACGGTCGGCCGGATTGTAATAGCCGGGAATCTCCCCTGGCTCTTCATGCAAAGCACGACCGACGCCGTGGCTGCAAAGATTGCGGATGATCCTGAAGCCTTTCTGTTTGGCCACTTTTTCGATCGCCCGGCCAATGCCGTTCAGAGGACTGCCCGCTCTTGCACTGCGGCAGGCTTCATTCAGAGCCACTTGAGTGGAATGCAGCAGGCGGTCTTTGAGCGCATCAGAGGGTGGCACCACAAAGCTGCCACCGGTATCTGCGAAATAGCCGTCTTTTTCGGCAGAGACGTCGATATTAACAACGTCACCCGGCTGAATGACTCGGCTGCCCGGAATGCCATGAGCTGCCTCTTCATTGATGCTGATACACGTGTACCCCGGAAAGCCGTAGGTCAGTCTGGGTGCCGACTGCGCCCCTTCACTTTCCAGCAATGCCTTGCCAATCATATCCAGCTCGGCAGTGGTCATTCCCGGTTCTGTGCGACGCTTCATTTCCTGCAGTGTCCAGGCAACGATGCGCCCGATGCGCTGAAGCGCTTTTAGATCCTGTTCGGTTTCAATGGTCATAACAATGCCCTCAGTGAGGCTGTTATACCCCGGTGGATATCAAACCGCAATCGGCCAGACTGGTTGCGGGCCTTCCGGGTCGCTGTCATCAGGCTGGGCGTTAGTTTGCAGGTAGTCCAGGATGGCTGCTTTCAAGGCCTGACCACCTTCGAGGCCCTGGTTGCCAAACAGGCGATTGAACTCCAGAACGTAAGGATGGTCACCTACCAACGCTATATCGAAACCGGCGTGGTTGACGCCCAGCTGCCGCGCCAGCCGTAACGCCAGATCAGTCGCTGCCGCCGGCACCGGGCTGTGGTCTATGCGGCCACCCTGCGCCACATTATTGTAGAACCCTCGATCCGACTGGGTTCGCCAGTACGCAGTAATGACCCTGTCACCCACAATTACGACACGAACATCACGGTCTATGGGCAGATACTCCTGTACATAAAGTACCGGTGTTTTTTCGCAGTATTGTTGCCAGTCCTGACGGCAGTTGATCAGCCAGACACCTTCGCCCATGCTGGCCTTGGGCAGCTTGGCAACAAACGGCAGTGGCATAAGATCCCAGAGCCGTTCGCGCGACTCGGCACAGTTATTCTCTATGACCGTCCATGGCGTGTGCGCCGGCGCAATCAGCTCAAACGCCCGCGTCATCTCCACCTTGTCGTGACCTATGCGATAACTGGCCTCGCTGGGAAATACCCGGCAGTTCAGGCCATAAACCAAAGCGTTAAGTTGCCAGTATTCGGGATACAACACCCAGTCAGCGCGGCTCAGCAGTTCCTTGTGCTGAAAAATATCCTGGGGTTTAAGAACGGTTGTATTGGGAAAGCCGAGAGTTCGGAAGACGTCGAATGACACCAGATTCATGTTTGCGCGCACGCAGAGGGAAAAGCGCGCATTCTATTGAGAATTTTGAATCTGGCAAGTAGTTTTGTGTGTGAGTGAGCTGGTCAGTGAGGACAGCAGAATCAGGGTGTAGGCCGTCACCTCAATAAGTTCTTCATAGAACGCCGGATGTTCGACGCCCTGATAGCCTTCAAAGAAGGCCGCCAGATACAAAAGCAGTCCGGACGCGACCAGCATCATACCCGCCGGCGTGACCGCGAACTGCAAGGCCTCCTTAAGGTAATGCCTGAAATCAACATAGAGCGCATAGGTGAGTAGTGCGCAGAAAGCCATTGCCAGCAGAATATTGCGGCCTGTGCCCGAGGTGAGTGCGATAACAGCTTGCGGCAGGTCGAAATCTTCAACATCGAGCTCACGCACAATAAAGCTGTAGCACAAAAGCGCGCATGACAGCATCAGCAGCGTGTTGTATCGACCGTTGCGCGATAGCGTGACGATAAAGGCAATACAGGCTGCTGAAAGCAAGATCACCTGAGTCGTCTCAAGCAGTCCGTATTCAGCATAGATCCGGGTTTGCCCATTGCTCAGGGCTAGAAGAGCCCAGGCAGCGTAAGCTGCCCAGGCAATCGCAAAGGTGATGTAAAGGGTCAGTAGTGGTCCAGCTGGTTTCGCCATCCGTCTCCCTGAGTCTGGCGGACGTTAGTTTTTACGTGAACCGCAGCGCTGCTTCAGGCGCTGCAGGTTCCCCCAAACTCATCACCGCCACCACAGTAAGTGTGATGCTGCAGCTGCAGGTGCAATCCATCTGGGTCAGAGAAATACACTTCCGGGGTACCATCCGGCTCTGCACCTCCACGCTCTGGCATACGCATGGTTACCCAATGCTGCAGTGGGCCAGGCTCGCCGTCGCCGCGCGTCGACAGGCCATACTCGGTCAGCCTTTCCAGCACCGAGGCTACTGTGAAGTTTTCGATATTTAAACTGACATGATCGATGCGCCCGGTCTGTGCCGGTACACCGTCCTGCATGCCGCCCACAAACATCAGGAACTGCGTGCCATTGCCAAGTCCCAGAGTCGGGAACTGCGCCTGGAATGCCTGATTCTCCAGTCCGAACAACCTTCTATAGAACTCGTTGCTCAATTGATAGTTGGCGACAAAGGTTGTCAAATGGTTGATCTCTCGCAGTTCGATCAGGCCCTCAGTGGGCGCAGGTTCTGGTGTACAGCTTTCGTCACCGGCACCGCAGTCATCCGGGCTGGAAAGTTTAATTGGTACACCATCGCGGTCTGCCACAAAAAGTTCGTGATTGTCCGCCAGCATGGTATCACTTTCACCCGGCAGTCGGCGCAGCCAGGTCATATTGGCTCGCTGCATTGCAGAGGTGCGACTGTCGTAGAAACTGTCTACGGTACGATTGATGCCATGCTCAGAAAGCAGACTCTGCAACTGATAACGGGTGTAGCCGGGAACTCGCAGACCAAAGTTACTGATATTGGGCTGCTCACCCTCGCGGACCTGAGCCAGCGTGAAATACTGCCCGTCATTGCCTACGCCCAGCGAGACTGTGTCGCCGATGCGGGTAAGGACAGGACAGCCAAACAGCCCCTGGTAGAATTCTACAGATCGGTCCAGGTCGCTGACCCGGAGCTCAAAACTGTGCAGACCCGTTGTAGGTATGGGTTGCGCAGCCGCCTGTTGCGCCATTGCGCGCATTGCCAGAGGCATGGCTGGTAATGCCAGCAGCAGGCTGCGCCTGGACATGGCCGGCAGTTTCAGGTCCTTGGCTTTGTCTGTGTGTGATGCCATTTTAGGTCTCTCCATCATCAGTGTGATGGTTTGAGGATAATCCGCACGAGGTCAAGAGTCCAGCGGACCGGCGCCGCTGCCAGTTGCCGGGTACAACTTATGCGGCACCCACCAGACAAAAAAAGCCAGACCAACCAGCTCTATCAGGGACTGAAAAACAACCACCACAGCTGTCAGCTCATACGACTCTGGTAGCGCCAAAGCCAGCGGCAGCACAACAAAGGAATTACGACTGCCCAGACTGAAGGCCAGCACCCGTCCCTGCCCTGAAGGCAACCTGAACCAGTGACTGATCAGCCTGGAGAGCAGCGCGGCCGCCAACAGAAACAGTACAAAAACCAGCGCCAGCTGCGCCAGAATCGGCCAGGCTGCAAAGACTGTTCTCACCTGTGCTGCGGCGATACAGAAAACAACCAGTGCCAGAAGTGGTACCGGCAACCATGCCAGGTGACTCAGAAGCACAGCGCGTTCGTCACGCCGGCTGCACCAGTGCTCAGTAAGCATGGCAAGAACCAGTGGCAGGACTATCAGCCCGAGAAACGCTGTCACCAGCTCCTGACGCAGGACATTACCAGCAATGTCATTGTCCAGAAATAACCACAGGTACACTGGCAGCAACAACAACTGCAGCAGCAGACTAAGCGGTGTAAAAGCGATGGCGTGCCGTGTGTCTCCTCTACCTAGGTGCGTAAATGTCACGAACCAGTCCGTACACGGTACCAGCAGCACCAGTGCAATGCCCAGCTGTACCTCCGGTTGCTCTGGTGCCAGGCGCATAAGCAGCCATACCACCATGGGCAGCAGGATAAAGTTGCCAATAACCGCAGCTGTCAGAAAACGGCTATCCGAGAAAGCCTGGTGTAAGGTGGTGAGCGGGACCTGTGTGAAGGTTGTATAAATCAGCACCGCCAACAGGGGCCACAACAATGCCGGCAGCATTGATTCCAGTACGGGAAAATTCAGCCCTGTCAGCAGCCCGATGCTGATAGCTGACAAGTATAAATAGACCTGGTACTTCTCAAGCGTTTCGCGTTTCAAAGCATTCGCCTGAATATGCCATCGCCACGTAGCATATGTCGCAGGGCCGCCGCTATGTGCCCCGCCAGCAACACGGCCAACATCAGCGCGAAAACACCGTGAATAGCAAAAAGCCGTTCTGCCAGCGCTGTGTCCTCGGGCACTCCCGGCATGGCGGGCAGATAGAAATCACCCACAATGATCAGCGCCGGGTAGGCAGTAACACCAGCCCATCCCAGCAGTGGGGTGATGATCAGCAACAAATAAAGGCAGTGATGCAGGCTTTTGGCTGCTATCTGCAAAGACCGCGGCAAGGTCGATGGGTACGGCGGGGCACCAACACGTATTTTCAGGCCAATACGAACCAGCATCAATAACAGGACGGTAAAGCCCAGAGCCTTGTGTGAGCTGTACAGAGTGTCGGTCAGTGAGCCCCAGATATTCGCTTCCGCCCGGGAGGCCATCCACAAACCGACTGGCAGCAGAGTCAGCACCATGACTGCCATCAACCAGTGCAGCACGCGCCATCCGATCGGATATTTTTGAACCTGGGACATGTACGTCTCCTGCTTCGCGGTGAACTTGCCGGGCACTCGCCTATCGCCGGGGTTCGGAGGCGATTCGCTGCAGCAGTATCTGGCAGATTTTCTCACCATGAGTATTCTGGGGAAAGTGGCCGGCATCCGGCAAAGGATCAAAACTTGCGCCCAACTGGCTTGCCCACTCGCGTCCCCATGTTTCTGTGAATACGTCATCCGCACAGCCCCAGATGAAATACACCGGCTTCTGCCAGTTCAACAGCAACCGATAATGCAACGCCTGCGCAGCGGCATTGCCGCTTTGGTAGTCCAGTGCCGGAATCGAAAGCGGGAACCGACGGTAGCCGTTAAAAGCCTCATCGGGCAACCCCCGATAGGGCGCGGAGAATCCTCGATACATTCTCTGGGCGCCTTCTTCAAGCGGCGGTGTTTTGCCATTGACCAGCGCAGGTATAACAATGTCACGTGGCGCCAGCCCACTGCTTAGCAACAACAGCAGCGCGACATCGGGACAGGGTCGATCGAACAGTCCACCTGAGCGCCAGTGGTTGAACCACTTTCGGATACCGTCTGAATAGTGAAACTCAGGATGGTGCAGCCAGGTATTCATGATCAACAGCCTGTCAAAGCGCTCGGGCATCATTGCCGCCTGCGCCAGACCAGTCGGGCCACCCCAGTCCTGACACACCAGAGTGATGCGCTGCAGATCAAGCTCGGTAATCAGACTGGTGAGGACTTCGGTATGCCTGGCAATGGTATACCAGTGAGGGTCGACGGGTTTGTCGGAGCGCCCGAATCCCAGATGGTCAGGTGCTATGCAGCGGTATCCAGCAGCCACCAGTAATGGAATCATGTCTCGGTACAGGTAAGACCAGGTCGGCATGCCATGCATCAACAGCATTACCGGGCCATCGCGCGGGCCTTCGTCAATATAGTGCTGCCGGAGATCCTGCCACTGGTGGTAGTGCGGCTCAAACGGAAAATCGTTCAAGTCGGCAAAGTTGGCATCGGGTGTTCGGATAAACTCTGTCATACCCGCTTTATCTCCACTCGTTTATCAAGTCGTGACAGTATCAGCCTCCTGCAGATTCTGCACGATTTCCCATGCCTGTACCACGGCCTTGCGGCTCTCTCCCCAACGATACCCGCCAAGGGCACCACTCTGCTGAATGACCCGGTGGCAGGGAATCAACAGGGCAACCGGATTGGCACCAATTGCGCTGCCGACCGATCTGGCTGATTTTGGCGCCCCTATTGACGCAGCTAACTGTCCGTAGCTGGCCAGTTCACCGTACGAAATGTTCAGCAAAGCGCGCCAGACTGCGAGCTGAAAATTGGTGCCACTGACGTGCAGGGAAAGCGGGAGGTTGCTGGGCGCCGGCGCTTGCCGAAAAAAGCTTTCAATCACATGTTGTGTCGCGGTCACATCCTCAATGATGGCACTCTTTGGCCAATCCTTTTGCAGACGTGACAACAGCTGCGACTCTGGTTCATGGTCGACAAATGCCATTCGGCACACACCACGCGGGGTAGCCGCAACAAACAGCTGTCCAAGTGGACTGTCGTGCACACCATAACGGATACACAGCTGCTCTCCGCCGCTTCTGAACTCTCCCGGCGTCACCGCCTCCAGTTGCACAAAATGATCGTGCAGGCGGGAACTGCCACTCAGCCCCAGATCAAGCGACACATCCAGCAGAGAGCGTCGCTGTCTCAGCAAGTACTTGCCACGCTCCAGCGTCACTGTCTGCAAAAAACGTTTTGGTGAAATGCCTGCCAGTCGACTGAACTGACGCTGAAAATGATAGGGACTCAGGTTCACGTGTGCTGCCACAGTTTCCAGGCTCGGCTGGTCTGTCGCATGCTCTACAATATAGGTCATGGCACGTGCTATTCGGTCATAATCGGACATGATGCTGCCTCAGTGTACTTTACAGCATCATCGTAAATTCATTGCCTCGCCAGACCGACCCGAATCTTGCTGTCTTGTTATACACCACCAGGCAGATGCCAACAGCAAGCCAAAGACTGTCCATTCTGCCAGACGCTGCAGCAGACCACGCCACTCATAAAGCCCAGGGTCAGCCATCATGCCAAACAGTGTCAACCAGACCATGGCGGCGGCCACCCAGACAACACGCATGAATTTTGATATACGTGGGGTAAAAGCCAAAAGCACCAAGGCCACGCTGGTTGTCAGGTATGTCACTATGGCAAGCGCGTTGTGAATCATCTGACTGACACTGCCTTCGGCCGGGCAACCGATGTCGCAGGGCGCAAGCGCCGATCCAAGGTAAGCAATCGGCTCTGATAACAGCAGCCAGTACCCCAGGCGGCTGACGCCCTGCACAGGGACCACCGGAGCGGCGGCAACAAGCAGTGCCGCCGACAGGACGGCAAAAGGCACAAAACCAAACCAGCCAATCAACGACGCATACGGGGTGCCGGCCGCGTTGAGTTCGCTGATGTATTGTCCAAGGTGAGAGTACCCCGGTTTAAGGAGGGCGCCACCAAACAGCATGATAAGGTAACTTGCAACCACCGCCACGATCAGCCAGCGCTTATTCATATTCTATCCTTTTAACAATCAGTCCAACTTGATTTTGTGTGGCTGACAAGGGCTTAACCACTCTAGTTCTGGAACGCTTCATCGCCATAGTCCGGGCACGACTGAACAGTCGTCGGATCGAGGGCCTGACGGCGACTGTCAGCGACCCAGCATTCGTCAAAGATGGAACAGTAACAGTAGGAGATGGAATTCTCAGGGTTTGCAATCATGGCCTGAAACTGCCGCGCGAGATTCTGATCCGTCACAGTTATAAGGTCTCGTCGCACGCCCGGACTCAGCACGCGATCACTCAGGGTGCTTCTGCCGACCTGCTCATTCAGTTCTCCACCCAACTGCGTCACTACCTGCTCCCAGTCACGCATTGCCTGTCCATCCAGAACAACACGCACCGAGCGCACCAATGCCGGCCCGACCCCGGAGTTGGTCACCGACAGCATGAAGCCAGCTCTATCGCCGGTATCGTAGTCTTCAACAGACAGCTGCACGAAAGGCCATACCGCGGCTGCTGTCTGCTGGCGGACTGCCTGCGACTCCGTCAATGCCGCATAAAGCGCCAGGACTGCGATAAAAACGCCTACAACAGATAACACTGTCTGCCAGAATGACAGGCGAACCAGGCGCTGCTCCGTTCCGCTGAGACCTGAATCAGGGTCTGGCGAAGGTGTATCAGCAGCGTGCGGAGCCTTGTCGTCTTCATCTTGAGGGTTCACGTTCAGGTCACTTCCCTTTCCATGTTCTCATTCTGCCGGCTTGATCAACCTGCTGGCTGAAACCAGAACTCCACTTCATCCGTTTCCACATTAAATGTTGCTGAATGTTCGGCATGAGCAGGCACGTGATACCAATCGCCGGGGCCAAAGCGTTCGCTTGTTCCATTCATGCTCAGGATCAGCTCACCCCGCGTGATGACACCATAATTGTCCGTGTCGTGGGTATGCGGCGGGATGGTGGTACCAGCCGGGTAGGATGCAAACAGCACATCAGCACCGTCTGCTTTGAGTTTGTAGGCGTCAAATCTGCCATCGTACAACGGCAGCTGTTTGACTCGGTTGGGGTATTTCCCTGACATGGCGGCGGCCCCGGTCACAGATTCAGCATCGAGCTTACACCGAATTTAACTCATAGTTAACCAGATCAATCCCTGTACTGCATTCTCAAAGTCTCGGACTGATTCTCAACTGGCTGGCTTGCGGGCCACTATCTGAAAAATGTGCCAGTCATGAGGAACGCCACCGGCAGTCTTGCCGCCTGAACGATGCACCTTAAACCGCAGCACTTCGTAGGGTTTGAGCAGACCCTCGACCTCCGATTGATCGAATGCTGAGACATGCGACCAGAACACGCTGGGGTTGTCTCCCGCTTGCGCCATGGTATCTTCTCGCCCCAGCAAAGATCCGCAGAATATTCCACCTGGCAGCAGGCATTCGAAGATATTATCCCAGACTGTGTTGAAATGATCTGGTGGGCAAAAGAACAGACTGGCGTCTGCCACTACCAATGACGCTGCCGGATAGTCAAACGTCTCAAACGATGCCTTGGACAGGACCACGTTTTTTGACCCCTTGAATCGACCCTGGCAGACTGACAGCGCCTGATCATCCACATCAAATGCGTAGACGCGAAACCCGCTATCCAATAAATAACTGATGTCTGCGCCAGCGCCACAACCGCAATCAATGGCGGCTCTGGCGCCGTCGATTCTGCTGACAGCAAACTTCAGGTCTTCCCGTGTCGGGCGATCCCTGGTTGATTCCAGGTAGTGGGAAATGGCTGTATCAGACATGAGCAGACCTGTTTCGCGAGCCTTATAACCTGCGACCCAGCTTGCGCTCGGCCAGCCGGCGCTCCCAGCCGGGACTCATAAAGCTGATCACTTCAAAAGCAATCAGGCCCTGCACAACAAGCCCGGCGCCAAGACCGGCAAAAATAATATAAACCACCGGCTCACCGTGGAAAGCAACCAGAAATACAGCCGCCAGCACCACATAGGTCACCAGAAACTCATAAAATTCTTTCATTCTTTTGGCGTAAAGCAATGCCTGTTGTTCATCTGCTTTCAATTGTGAATCGTCCTGCATGGGTTTTTCCTCCGCTAGTAAATGAGATAGATCCACCTCAAACACGGAAGCAAGTGCCTTGCATGTCTCCATACTCGGCCTATGACCCTGCTCAATACGCTGAATTGTTCGCGTCGTCACACCTGCCATTTCAGCCAGCTGGCTTTGCGACCATCCATTTTTCAGGCGTAATTTCCTGATAATCATTACACAGTCCTATTGGGGGCCGGTTGAAGCCCTGCTGAGTCCGTATCACTGCTTGAGGCAATGCAAGACTGGGCAAATTTCTTTTCAATTAAAACGACACAAACACGAAATCATGACGAAATTAACGCGACACTTCTTTTATTTCAAAACCTTAGCAGCACAACGTTGTTGGCTTCGTGCCAATTCAAGAGCCGTGCTCCGCCTCAAGACGCTGCCGGATATCCTCGTAAGACGCCCGCACCAGCTTAAGCAGCGCGTCCTCATCAACACTGAATTTTGGTGAAAGCTTTACATGACGCATGAACTTACCGGTGCCAACCAGTAGCCCGTCCGGGTCAGGCAGTTCAACACCATGAAAAAAGCCCAGATTGACATGCGCTTTAAACACATCAACGTAAGCGAATGCAGCCTTGTTGACACAGGTCGTTGGCTGGTTGTCATGCAGCACCTCGGTAACGTCATCGCCACACATGCGCAATGCGTTGAACCATTTCAGGGCAATGCTGCCCAGTTCGCTGTCATGATCCTCAAACCAAAGCCTGACCTCAGGGTGGCCTTTCTCTGCGCTCCTGAGTCTGAAGAGCCCTCTCACGATTCAACTCCCACCCTGTTACGCGACTTGGCTCAGTCAGCGGAAAGCCAGGCTTCTGCCACCGGCTTCTCACTCAGTTTAAAGGCCTTGATGCGCATCCACGGTATCAACATGCCTTCCAGCTCGCTGACGCGCTGAACCCAGGTTTCGTCTGCGAGTACCGCCGCCTTGTTAAAACGCCTGATGACACGAAACATGGCTGGCAGTCGGGAAAATTCCACAGCCATGGCGCCGGGCGTAGGAAATCTGAACTCGGGTATCTCAAACAGCATCTCGCCGTCTTCGATGCCCTCAGAATGCGTGACGATCTCGTCCAGTGCCATTTCCATTTCGGTGGAATCCAGTTTGCCACTGAATTCCATGTTGAGGCGCTTGGGCCCGACTCGCTCTACCTTAAACATAGTCACTCCTCAGCGGCCAGGACTGGCTTTCGCCCGTCAACCGCTTAATGGCTGATTTTGCGGTTTGTAGAATGCAATCGCGTTGTCAGTGAGCACCGCCTGAGCGGCTGTTTCTCCCAGCGCTTCTAGGATAATCTCAATATCATGATCCTGGAAGGGAGTCGGCTTCATGGCTGCACGACCGTTCAGCTGCGCTCACCGCTGGTCAGTGCCTGCAGCTCCAGCAGCGAGTATTTCAGGGCCTCGCGTGTTTCTGCAGGCAGGTTCTGCTTGTCCTTGATGGCGGCCAGCACAAAGTAGCCGGTGCGGGCGACCTGACGCCACCTGGGCCGTTTGGGAAACGATTCTTCGCCAAGATAACGATCCAGCGTGCGAGTCCGCAGGCGTCCATTGTCGATGACAATAGCCCACAGCTTGCTCTCCTGCGCCAGCTCTACCTTGGTCTTGCCGGTATACATCTCCCAGCATTCCACCGCCAGGCGCATGGTTTCAATCAGGCGTGACTTCAGTGAATGGCTGGTCGGCGAATCCGTGCCATTAGCGGTCAGTGAGTTTAACTTCTCAAAAACCTCCTGCAGTTCCCGGCGCGCCCTCGGCGCCGCGTCAATCAGCAGCGGTTCCAGTGACTGCAGCTGTTTGGAGACAGAGCCCAGCCTGTCCCTGGCCTGGGCCATCATACGAAAGGCCAGTAGCGGATCACCTGATCCTTCTTCGTAGCGCGGGTCATTGAGTACCAGCAAGTAAAATGCATCCTCCACACCAATCTGGGCGAGCTGGCCTCGGACAACTATCTCGGCATCCCGACCCTGAAGGGCCAGGCTGTCGATTGTCATCGCTAGATCGCTGTCATCGTCCTGCCCTGTCAGGTTTCCCAGCACAAATTGCTCCTCACCGGAGGAATCTGCCAGCAGCGTCACAAACTCAGCCTCCTGCAACTCTGCCTTGTTCAGCCCCAACAGGCTGCAGAAACCATGCGAGGCAAAGGTGATATAGCCCGCCTCATTCAAGGCCACCAGGCTAAGGTCACTGTGCTCCAGTATCTGATGCAGCCGGTTCTGTGACTGCTTCAACTGCTGCTCAGCCTGCTGGAACTGCTGAATCTCCGACTCAAGACGTGCTTTCTCGCGCAATGCCTGTTGCTTCTCACCTTCCAGCAGCCTGACTCTCCAGGCCAGGGCGAAGGAGAACAGCACTGTTTCGGCCATCAGGCCCAAAAACAGCGCGTTATCCGTAAACCAGTTGTGCGGCAGTATGCCCAGTACCAACGTAGCAAATCCAACGATCACGCCGACTTCACCAATCAAGGTCACCAGCAGGTAGAGTTTGGCCAGCGCGTGCCCTCGCACCACACCGTCGACCATGGCATAGATGATGGCGGCGATTGCGAAAAAGCTGAAAATCAGCGAACTGCCCTGAAACAGGCCAAAATCTTCAGGAATTACCGCAAGAAGCAGCAAAACCGCTGCAATCGGGATCAGGAGACCAAATATCCGGCCCAGCGCTCTGTTATAGGAATCGATATCCAGAAATGATCGCGTGAACTGCAGGCGGGTCAGACTGAGCAGCGCCACCGAGGCACCGCTGAGGTGACGCATGAAATAATTGTCATTAAGATCCAGAAACACCATATGACCATTGATGCCCAGATAAACCAACAGAACCGCTGCTGCATATGCCACGTAATAGAGGTAGTTCCTGTCGCGCACGGTCAGATACAGGAACAGGTTATACAGAATCATGATGCCAATGGTGCCGTAGAACAGCCCCATGATCAGTATGCCCTGTGCTTCGTTGCGCTTGAATGCGGTTTCTGACCACAGTGTCAGTGGCACATGGAAGTTGCGAAAAGAAGTGGCGCGAATGTAGACGGTACTGTCGACCCCTGGCTCCAGCCGCACCACAAAGCCGCCAGGCAGCGTTCTCACCTCACGCGGATGGTGCTCGGTCTGGTTGTTGTGCATGTGCATGCTTTCCTGCACGTCGCCGTACTCGTCCAACAACCACACAAATACATCATTGGTGGGCTTTGGTGGCCCGATTTCCAGCAAATACGGTGTTCCGTCATCTATCAGCGCAGCGTCCCAGTCAAGCTCCAGCTTGAACCACAGGGCCGTATCGGTGTAACCAAAGTCCAGATCAGCAGGGAAATCCTGATCGAAGCGCGAGGCCATTTCTGCGCTGCTCACCTCCGCAAATGTCAGCGTGGTGGCATCATCCTGCAGCAATAACACATGGTCGGCCAGGGACAGCGATTCAAGCTGAGGGTCAATGCTGACCGATTGGGACCAGGCGGTCGAGAATGCGCTTGTTAGCAGAAGGGCAGTCAGCACTAAAAGAGTGCGGATGTACCATTTTAAGGCTGATCCTGGGTGAAACGTCATTTTTCTCGCAATAACAAAATCTTGCTGTTTGTTTGGCCCTATTTTGACCCTATTGTTTCGGTGTGTCGAGCTATCGTTCGACCCTTTTCCTGTAATACTTGGTAACAAATCAAGAAACGTGTAAAAAACAGGTAAATCACGTGCCTCCCAGCCGCTTCAAACGTCTCGAACTGGCCGTCGCCATATGCGCCGCCAGCCTTACCATGCATTCCAGTCGCGCCCAGGACCTACCGCAGGGTGCAGATGTTGCCCACGGGCGAATCGACATCGACGTACAGGGCCAGCACATGCAGGTCCAACAGGGCAGCCAGTACGGCATTGTCAACTGGGACACCTTCAGCATCGGCGCCGGCTACCATGTCGACTTTGACAATGGCAGCGGCGCCACACTCAACCGTGTCACTGGCACAGATGTCTCTCACATTTACGGGCAGCTCACATCCAGCGGCAGCGTTTTCCTGCTCAACAGCAACGGCATCGTCATCGGCGAGGGCGGCCAGGTGCTCACTGGGGGCCATTTTATTGGCTCCACACTGGACATTCAGGACAGTGACTTCCTTGATGGAGGTGGCTTCACACTTTCTGGCGAGGCGCTCAGCGGCGTTACCAACCTGGGAAAAATTTCCTCGTCCGGCGGCAATGTGCTGTTGGCCGGCTACACCGTAGAAAATCGCGGTGACATCAGCGCCCCGCAGGGCCACGCCGGTCTGGCAGCTGGCACTCGCGTGGATGTACTGACCGACACCAGCTGGGCGGGTGGTGCGTTTGCTGTCAAAATCGGCGATCGCGACAGTAACGTCACCAATGAGGGCCGCATCAGCGCCATGGTGGCGGAACTGCGCACCCATAACGGCAATATTTACGCGCTGGCCGGCAATAACAGCGGACTGATCCAGGCCACCGGAGTTCGCAGCGAAGGCGGCAAGGTGTTCCTGACGGCTGATAACGGCGGGGTTCAGAGCAGCGGCGCCATAGCCGCGGTTAATGCCGACGGCAGCGGCGGCGATATCGAGATCGCTGCCCAGCTTATCGAAAATTACGGCGGCCTGCAGGACGTCAGCGGCACCTCCGGTGGCCGCATAAGCCTGACCGCAGACGCCATCATCAGCGATACTGACATGCGGGCCGACGGCGCGGACGCTGATGGCGGCATTATAACGCTGGAAGCAGAAGATCAGGTGCTGCTGACTTCTGCCGGCAGCATCAGCGCACAGGGGGCAGCATCGGGCGGCGAAGTTGCCGTGGATGGCGGCAGTGGCAAAACCATTCTGTCCAGCACCATCAATGCTTCCGGCAGCCTGCAGGGTGGCCGCGTCAGTCTCTGGGGTCACAGTGTGTCGATGTTTGGCGGCAACATAGCGGCTGAGGGTGGCGCGCTCGGCGGCCAGGTATACCTGGGCGGCGGCTGGCAGGGTCAGGATATCTGGCAGGGAAACCCGCTACTGGAGACAAGCAACTCACAATCCACCTACCTCAGCGAGACCAGTCATATCAGTGTTGATGCCAGACAGCTGGGCAAAGGCGGTACTGTCGCGGCCTGGTCTGATGGCGTCACGCAGTTTGCCGGCAACATCACTGCCCGCGGCGGCATTCTGGGCGGCGATGGCGGCATGGTTGAAACATCCGGGCTGGACGGCCTTGGCGTGTCCGGCGATGTTGACGCCGGCGCACGAGCCCCTTACGGCACCAACGGTGCCTGGCTGCTGGATCCGAAAAATATTACCATTATCGAAACCGCCGCACCCCTCGAAGAGTTCAGGCGGGTTCTTAACGAACCCGGTGCCCGGGCCGCCTCTTACACTACCTGGAATTTTGGTCAGGATGTGGATGTCAGTGGCAATACCTTCATCGTCTCGACCAGAGAGAGCACGGCGCAGGGCAGATCTGCCGGCGGTGTGTATGTGTTTGAGGACGGCAGGTTCTCAGCCTTGTTGACCAGCGGATTGTCCAGCACAGTGGATTTTGGCAAAACGATAGCCATTGCCGGCGATTTTATTGCCGCCTCTGCGCCCGGCGACCGCAAAACAATTGAAGGTACCATCTCTCAGTATCGGGGCTCGATCTCGTTTTTTCACCGGGGGGATGGCTGGAAAAACGGCACCCAAAGCCTGGTTACCAAGCAGTACAACCCTTACTCCAAGCAGACTAATGATTTCTCGAGTGATGACTGGGGCGCTGCACTGGTCGGTGCCGAGCGTTCCGGCAATACCTATTTCTACATCAGCAATCCACTGGCAGATCTGAATTCAGTCAATGGCCAGGACGCCGGCACGGTGCTGGTCTACAACTGTTACTCCCCCACACTCTGCGGATCCGCCGGGGAACTCACGGCGGAAACCAAAATCGCCGATCAGCGCTATGGTACAAGTCTGGCGGCGGATGGCGATGTCGTCGCGATAGGCAGCACAAAATCATACCACCCTACGCTCGCCCAGAATCAGTTGGATGTATTTGTTGGCTTCAACCGACTCAACCTGACCATCGAGGGTTTCGGCAGTACCAGCGGTTTTGATGTTGATGACAGAACTCTGGTAGTCAACTCGGGAGACTCGTTCCGCCAATTTGATTTATCTATTGGCGACAGTGGGGCACAGGCCCAGCAAAGCGCGGCCTGGACCATAGCTAAACCCGCCACTCTCTGGGGCGCAAACCGGATCGCAGTCTCTGGCGACACCCTGATGGTCGAGAATGCCTACACCAGCAGCAGTACAAGGCATGCGATCTATCAGCGCCCGTCTGCAGGATGGGACAGCTGCCCCGAGTCCGGCTGTGCATACAGCCTGAACATCACGCTCAGTGGTGAGAGAGCAAATTCATTTGCTCTGGACGGAGACCTCGCTGTCATCGGACAGCAAGATTGGGCCAGCGGTATAGACCAGGATGGCCGCATCAACATCTTTACTCGTCACAATGGCACCTGGGGGTACGGCGAGACTCTGGGTTCCACCCAGCTTGACTACACAACGGAATTTGGTGACGCCGTTGCCATCGACGGTGACACCTGGGTTGTTGGCGACTCATCGGTAGCCTTCAACGCCACGAACGAAGGCGCCGCCTACATATTCGAGAATGGCAGCCTGGCCGCCAGACTGGGCCGTCGCTATCCGCGTTTTATCAGTGGCAGCGCTTATGGTTTCGGTCTGGATGTCGGCATCAAGGGCTCTACAGTGGCCGTCATCAGCCCGGGTGACGCCTACATTTTTGAGAAAGGCGCTGGCTGGAAAAACGGCAACACCAACCTCACCGCTTATAAATTCTTCGGCAGCAACACAGTCAACAGTCTGTCGCTGGACAACAACCTTCTGGCAGTTGGTTTTACCCATCAAAGCAAGTCAACGCCGGGTCAGGTCAAACTGTTCCAGAACAGTGGCGCAGGGTGGCAAAGCGCACTGGATAATGCCATCGCCAGTCTGACCCCAAGCACCTCCGGGAACAGCGACGGTTTTGGCATTGACGTCGCGCTGGACGGCAACACGCTGCTGGTTGGGCAAGCCTCGACTGACAACAGCATCACCCAGCGGGCGTTTATATTTGAAAACACCTCCAATGACTGGTCCACTGCGGTAGAGACCATTTTGAGCCGCGGCGCAGACGCTTCCAATGACCTCGCGTCTGGCCTGTTTGGCGGCTCCGTCGCACTGGACGGCGACCTCGCAGTGGTCGGCTTTGGCTCGCAATTCGGCAACATACAGCAATCCAGCACTACAGGCGCCTATGTATTCGAGAAACAGGGCAGCTGGGCAGCGTCCAGCCAGCCAGCGGCGCGTTTGCAGGTCAACCACACTGGCTTTGGTGCCGCAGTGGCGGTAGACAATGGCCTGGTCGGGGTCAGTGCCTTTCCGGGCAACAACAATATCGGGGGCGCAGTCTATCTATTCAAGAAACAGGGCGGCTGGCAGAGTGGCAGTAATAATCTGATCGCATCACTGGCTGCCGCCAACGGCGGTGGCAGCGACAAATCCAGCATTGGTTACAGCCTGGCAATTTCCGGTGACAAGGTGGTAACTGGTGGCACACCAGCAAGCGCTCCGGGCTCGAACCCCTGGCGGGCCGGTTTCCTGTATCAGGGCCCGTTCGACTTCGAAAGCCGGTTTGCTTTCGGGGCCCAGCCAGGTGACACACTCAGCCTGAAGGCCAGCTCGCTGGCTGGGGCGCTGTCTTTGGGCACCGACGTCACGCTGCAGGCCAACAACGACATCAATGTTGTTGACGCCATCACGGTAAACAACCCGGATGGCGATGGCGGCAAACTGACACTGGAAGCCGGACGTTCCATCCTGGTCAACGCATCCATCACTACCGACAATGGCGACCTGCACCTGCTGGCAGGCTCTCCCAATGCCAATGCCACCTATCGTGACAGCGGCGAGGCGCGTGTGCTGGTGGGCACCGACTCCAGCAACAACTCAGCCATACTCAGCATGGGTACCGGCAACCTGTTGATCAGTGCACCAGACCGCTTCGAAAACCGTGCGCTGACCAATAATATTTTTCGGTTTGCCGACACCAATCCGGGCGTATTCCGGGTTTTCTCAAAAACGCCAGATAATACAGGCGCCATCTCACCCAGCAACCTGCGTAAAGACCTGGACATTACCGGCCGTGATTTTGTGCACTACAACAAGGCGTTTGATTTTTCCAACCCTACCCCCAATGACCTGCCAACCGGTAGCGGGTTTTTCTATACCATACGCCCCTCAATCAAGGTCTCAGTGGGGGATTCTACTGCCACATTTGGTGATGAAGCAGTTGCCACACTGCAACTGGACTCAGCCACGCTGGATGGCAACGACATTGACCCTGACGCATACGGTATCACTGCATCCGGCATCCTGACTGTGGTCAAGACCGCACCGGCTGATGATGTCAGCAAGACGGCGGGGGGCTATGCCGAAGTGGGCAGTTATACTGACGGCCTGATCGCCACACTACGCGAGAATGTGACAACAGGCAGTCTTTTTGGAGTTGATGTCACCGCAGGTGAAGCCGGTGATCTGACGGTCACCAAAAAATCGATTCGTGCCATCGTCGACAATGTCACACGTGAATACGGCACTGATAATCCGCAGTTTACATTCACCTTCAAGAACCTGCAGGACGATGGGGCAGGCTTGGTGACAGGCGATAGTATTTCGGTATTTGATACGCCGCTGACAGTGACCACCGATGCGACAATCAATACCAATGTGCGCGCTCAGCCCTATGATCTGATAGCCGGTGGTGGCGACGACAATAACTACGATGTGACGCTGGTCGACGGACTGCTGACCATTGTGCAAAAACAATTGCAGGTTACCGGCCTGAGTGCTCAGGATCGTGTGTATGACGCCACAGCAAGCGCAAGTCTCAGCGGCACTGCAGCGATTGCGCCGCTGGCCGGGGACGACATCACATTGGGTGGCACACTCACCGCGACTGCCCGCTTTGCCAGCAAACACGTCGGCAATAACAAGCCCGTCACCATCAGCGGATTGCAGCTCAACGGTTCTGATGCGCCCAACTATGCTCTTGTGCTTCCAGACCTGACCGCAAGTATCACAGCGCTGGCCCTGAATCCCACGGGCCTCAGCGCCGCCGACCGTGTGTATGACAACACGACGCAGGTCAGTCTCAGTGGTACCCCGTCAATTGCGCCGATACAGGGCGACGATGTCAGCCTGGCAGGAACTGTCAGCGGCAGTTTCTCTGACCGAAACGCAGGTAACAATAAACCAGTTGCACTCACAGGTCTGACACTGAGCGGCGCAGATGCTGGCAACTACACATTGAACCTGTCCGACGCTGTATTTGCCTCTATAAGCCCTCGCGAGCTGCAGGTCACCGGCCTGACAGCGCAGGATAAAGTCTACGACGAGACTCTTCGAGCGACCACCACGGGCACTGCCACCGTCACCGCACTGGGTGACGATCAGGTGCAAGTAGGTGGCTCCGCTTTATTCATGTTTTCCGATCGCCACGTCGGCACTGACAAGGTCGTTACCGCCAGCGGTTTTACCCTGCACGGCGTCCATGCAGGCAATTACACACTGTTGCAGCCCACCGGGCTTACCGCAAGCATCACTCCAAGGGACGTTGTGGTCACTGGCCTCAGCGTTCTGGATCGCATCTATGACGGCACTGCCACAGCTCAGCTTGTTGGCAATGCCGGTATCAGCACCTTTGGTCAGGACGATGTCACGCTGCAGGGTGACGGTACAGCACTATTTGCTGACAAACACGTTGGCAGCAACAAGGCGGTGACCATCAACGGCTTCAGCCTCAGCGGCGCTCAGGCAGGCAACTACAATCTGCTCCAGCCCAGCGGGATCACTGCAAGCATTTCAGCTAAACCACTGAATGTCAGTGGCGTCACTATCAGCAATCGTGCATACGACGGAACAATCAACGTCAGCTTCACAGGTGATGCGGCAGTCAGCGGTGCTCTTGATGGTGACGACCTCACCATAGACAGCAGTGGTTTCACACTGAACTTTCTGGACAAGAATGTCGGTACTGACAAAAAAGTACGTATTGGCGGGGTGACACTCAGTGGTGCGGATGCCGGTAACTACGACGCCACCGACGCTGGACTGACCGCATCAATCACTCCGCGGCTGCTCGACCTCCTCGACGTCAGTGTTGCCGACAAGGTTTACGACAGCACCACCAGCGCTTCTGTTACTGGCGGCCGTATTACCGGCATTCTGACTGGCGACAGCCTCAGTCTGCTGGTGTCTGAGAGATTTGGCACCTTCTCTGACAAGAATGTTGGGCAGAACAAAGCGGTAGCAATCGGCGGCTTTTCACTGACCGGTAGCAGTGCAGGCAATTATGCACTCAATCCTTTAACTCTAAACGCCAGTATTACGCCTCATACTCTAAATATCACAGGGATCAATGGCGACAAGACCTACGATGGCCTGGCTTCTACCACCCTGCGCCACAATGGTCTGGACAGCGCATTTGCTGGAGATGATGTCAGCCTGGATGGAACTGCGGTCAGCGCTGCGTTCGCAGACAAACACGCCGGTACCAACAAAAATCTCAGCCTGACTGGCGATTTCACTCTGCAGGGCAGTGACGCAAGCAACTATTCACTCAATCAGCCAGGCGCCCTGACTGGCACAATCAGCAAGCGCAACATCACAGTTGATGGCCTGACAATCGCGGATAAAGTGTATGACGGCACAACCACTGCACAGATTTCCGGTGCCGGTACATTTGGTGGCGCCATAGATGGTGACGACCTGGCAATCAATGTTGGCGAGGTAGATTTGCAGTTCGCTGACAAGAATGCAGGAAACAACAAACCAGTGGCCATGTCCGGTGTCACGCTCAGTGGCGCTGACGCCGCAAACTATTCTGCTGCGACACCAACCGGTCTTACTGCATCGATCACGCCAAAATCGCTGACCGTGTCTGGCATCGGCGCCAGCGACAGAGTGTACGACCTGACCACATCGGCGACGCTGACTGGTGCTGGTGTGATTGCCGGGCGCATCGATGGTGACCTGGTCACACTTGATGAAAGCGCCCGCTCTGGCAGTTTTGCCGACCGCCATGTCGGAGACGACAAGGCTGTCACTGTCTCGGGCCTGGCCCTGACTGGCAATGACCGCAACAATTACGTGATTTCACCGGTTACCGGCGTCAGCGCCTCCATCACGCCTGCTACAGTGTCCCTGACCGGTCTTTCGGCAATAAACCGTGTGTATGACGCTACCACATTGGTAAACCTGGAAGGTGACAGTACTCTCGATTTCGGTACACTTGGCACTCTGCAAACCATCAAGGACGATCTTTCCCTGCTTGGCACTCCTGTCGCCAACATGGAAGACAAGCATGTAGGCGACAACAAACCATTGACTGTCAGCGGTGTCACCCTGGGCGGACAGGATGCTGGCAATTACACTCTGAACCTGCCGACCACACTGACAAGCAATATCACACCGCTGGAGGTCACGGTTGTCGGCCTGACGGCGCTGGACAAGGAGTACAATGGCGACAACATCGCTGACCTGTCCGGCACACCGAATGCCGCCTTTAAGACAGGCGACGCCGTTACTATCAGCGGATCTCCACTGGCGACCTTTGATTCCAAAGATGTCGGTGCACGCACCGTAAACGTTTCTGGATATGAGCTGGACGGTAATGATGCCAGCAATTACCGCTTGCAACAGCCCGAACCGCTTAATGCCTCGATTTCACCCTACCAACTGGTTCTGCAGGGCGTCGTAGCCGACGACAAAGTCTATGATGGCACTACGGTGGCACCCCTCAGCGGCAGCCTCTCCGTCAGTCCTTTAGGTGGGGATTCTGTCACTGTCAGTGGGCAGCCTGTTGCGACCTTCGCCAGCAAAAATGTTGGTGACTCCATTGCTGTCACATTAAGCGGCCTTGGACTGTCCGGCGGCGGCAGCAATAACTATATCTTCACCATCCCAGAACTGCAGGCCTCCATCACACCACGGACACTGACTGTCAGTGGTATTACCGCTCAAGACAAAGTCTACGATGGCACGATCGCTGCCTCATTCAGTGGCACTGCGACTCTTCCGGATCTGGTTTCCGGCGACGCCGTCGACTTTGACGCGTCTTTGCTCAGCGGCAGTTTCCGCGACAAGAATGTCGGTGACAGCAAACTGGTGACTGTAGAAGGCGGCGGACTCAGCGGCACAGATGCCGGTAATTACCTGCTGCAACTGCCGGGTAGCCTGACAGCATCAATCACCCCCAAACCGCTAAGTATCACAGGAATAAGCGCAGCAGACAGAACCTATGACGGTACAACAACTGTTTCTGTATCAGGTGGCACCCTCGAAGGCATGATTGACGGCGACGCCGTTCAGCTTTCAGCCGCCGGCGCGACAGGCACACTGTCTGACCCTGATGCCGGTGACAACAAACCGGTTACCGTGACGGGCTTCTCAGTCACAGGCGCGGACTTCACCAACTACTCGCTGGCGGAACCAGAGGGCGTCACCGTCAATATTCTGCAGCGCCTGCTGGAGATAAGCGGCGTTCAGGTCGCTGACAAATTCTTTGACGGCAATACCTCAGCAACCGTGAGCGGCGGCAATCTGCAGGGCGTGATCAGCGGCGACGATGTCGGGCTGATCGGCGCCAACATCAGTGGTGAGTTTGCTGACCCTGAGGTCGGCGACAACAAGCCTGTCATATTGTCAGGCTTTGATCTGACGGGCAGCGATGCAGGAAACTATTCACTGGGAGACGCACCAAGCACCACCGGCAACATCAAGCGTGAGCTGCAACTGATCACCGATGTTGTACCACCGGAAGTTTTGCGCGCTCAGGCCGACACTAATCTGGAGGCGCAACGGGAAACATTGACTGAGATGGTCAATGCACAGGCGGATGCCGTAACCGTGGTGGAATATGAGGCGGCGACCGCCAGCGTATTCCAGAGCGTTGCAGCTGCACCTGTGAACAACACCATTCTGTCCACCCCACCAGAGCAACGTGACAACTTCACCCAGACTTACATAGCCGCCGCGCAGACGCTTCAGCAGCGGCAGCAGGAATACACGGCACTGGAGTCCGGGTATCGCAGCGAAGCACGTTACCTCAAATCACTGACACAAAACTACAACCAGGCACAGCGCGACATCCAGGTGGCGACAGCACTCCTGCCAGCCATCCAGTCTTCAATCGCCAATGCCAACGCAGCGCTGGCAGATCTCGATACCAATCTGGCTGAAATCCAGGAGGCCCGAGCACGCCTGGCTGAGTACACCCAGTTGGAGCAGGAAGCACTGGCCACGGGGCGCGGCGCTGAAGCGGCCCAATACCGGGAGATGCAGGCCGGATTGCAGGAGCTGATCGACCAGGAAGACGAGATTCTGCAACAGCGCGCGGAAACCGAACAGCTCATCGCGGCTCAGCAAGAGGAGCTTGAAGCGACTCAACAAAGCATCGCTGAGCTCGAAGAACAAAGCGAGATCCTGGCCGCGGAAATGAATGACACGGAAATTGAGGTGCAACTGGCTGCCGAGCGCGCCAGTGCGCTACGCGAAGGAATCGCCGAAGCCAGCGAAGAAATGGAGTCAGCACGCGCCGCAGGAGCTGAGGCTTACGCGCAGCGGGCCGCCAATCTGGCGCAGGCGCGTCAAGAAGCCGAAGCCAAGCGCGACCGTCTGCAGGCAGTGGTCGCCTCCGACCTTGCCGAACGCACCGCAGCCAGCCTGGTCGACACCGATCCGGCCGTGGTAGCTACGCTGGCAGGACGTGAGCAGGCAACAGCGGCCAAGAATGCCGTGGGACAAACCATTACTGAAACCCTGGGCACCGGCGCACTGAACTACGCTGAGCAGTTGGCCCAGCAGGCCAGCTCAGGACAGGGGCTGGGCGTGAATCAGCAACAATTGCGTGACGGCCTGGTCAACAGCGTGCCCGAGCTAAACCAGCTGCAGAACCAGTATCAATCCGCGATGACGGAACAGCAATCAGCGATGAACGATATTGAGAGCCTGTTTCTGACGGGTGCTCGCAATGCCGTCGGGATTTTTGGTGGGACCTTGACTCAAGCGCAAGCCGACTCTACGCCGATAGTTGCTGCAGCGCGTGAGCGCATGAACGCCCGTATCGCACAGCTGGCAGGCGTCGACCTGAGCAGCATCCCGGCGACTGACGCCAACGGTAATCCCATACCCATGGTTGAGCGCGTCGCTCTGGGCATGCTGGCTCGCCAGGGAGCCACCGATCTGGCTGCCGCGGCTAACCCCGGTACCGCACGCTCAGCGGCAGCAGGTTATCAGGCACGCATCGATGCGGCTGTCGGCCGCGAGTTTGGCATCACACCAACACAGGCACTAAATGATCCCGGTGCTGCGTTGGATGCAGCGGCCGACCTGGTACCAACTGACCGTGACAGCGCCATCGACATCGCCGAACAGATGGTAATCGCCAGAGTACGGCTTGATGGTGCACTGCAGGATGCCGCGATGCAGGAAGCGGCTGCTCAGGATCCAACCGGCACGCTGGTGGAGGTCAACAACATTGAAGTGGCGGCCGAGCAGGCCTTCGCAGATACGTACGGCCAGACCCCCGAAGAAATGCTGATCAGCATGATCAATGGCCAGGCGGACGCCGCCCGCGCCGCCGATACGCCAGAAGAAATGCTTGAGCTGTATATGCAGACCAACGTACCCCAGGCGGCATTGGCCAGGGATGTGATTAACGGCATGCGCGATGGTGTACCGCCAGAAGAACTGCTGCTTATGGTCGCCACATCAAGCTCCGGGAGAGGCAGGGGCCCGCTGGCAATCAACAACACTCAGGATGCCGCAACTGCAGGGCGAACTGTTCTGGCCATGCAGGACGCTGCGATGACTCAGGCAGAAGTCGCGGACCGCACTGGTACGCTGCGCGCTACCAATGACATTCGCGGTGCGGTCGACGCAGAGTTCGCGGCGGTGTTTGGTGGCAGTCCGGAAGAGCTGGCGCTCAACGCCCTGGAAGATCCGCAAGCAGCGGCCGGCCAGCTGCGTGAGCTGGGTGAGGATCTGTTCTCCAATCCAGAAGGCGCCACACTGGAAGCCGTGAATATCGCCGGCTCGGGCGCGATCAGCGCCACCAGCAGCGCACTCAACACGGCGCGCAATCAACTGGAAGTCCTGGCAGGACCGCTGGGTGGTGTCGGCGAAGCCATGACCACTATTGCCGACTGGGGTGTTGACATTGTCGACGGTGCACTCAGCTTTGCCGGTGACCTGTTCGGAATTGGCGGCGGTGGTCCATCCGACGCAGAGATCGCTGCAGCCCAGGCCTTTGTCGCGCAGCAGGCACAGGTTGCTGCGCTCGAAAGACAGCAGGCTGAAGACCAGGCAATCATGGCCTATCTGGAGCAGGCACGCGCTGTGGCTGAATCAAAATATCGTCTGGCTGTCGGCGTCGAAAAAGCCAAAGACCAGGTCAGCCAGTACGTGCTCAACGCCAAAATCGAGTCACGACGCCAGCAGGAGTATGAGGTGACACGCGAAGCCAGCAGCGAAGTGATTCGCTCCTATGTTCAGAATAACCTGGAGCAGGAAGCGGGTGAGGCAGCCCGTCAGGCAGACGTGCTGTCCGGAAGCCCTGAAGAGCTTGCCGCGCGAGCCAACGCATGGAGTGCAGGGTCATGAATAACTTTATAATTCCATTAACCGGCATAGTTTTGATGACTGTCGGGATGCCGACGATTGCACAGCAATCAGAATCTGGCGTTCAGGTGATCGGCCCACAATCCACGGTGGAGCAATACAATGCCCCGGTTCTGCCGCAGGGTTCTGCCGAGGGTATGATCGACTTCCCCTCACTGATCAGTGCACCCGGCGCCGACGACGGCGTTCAGATCATGGCGACATTTGACGCGCTGACCATCGAACTGCTTGAGACTGGAGATATCCGCAATGACGGCGAATTCGTCGACTTTGTGGGCCGCAGCCGGGTAAGCGATGATGAACGCGATGCGCTCTACTCTGCCATCAGGGAAGCGCTGTCGGTGTATCAGGACTTGCCATTGACCCTGGGTGACGTTCGTTTTATCCAGCAGGACATCACCGACGCGTATCGGTCAAACGGCTATCCACTGCTGTCAGTCATCGTCCCGCCTCAGGAAATTACCGACAATCGTTTGCGCGTACAGGTTAATGAGTTCCGTCTGGCTGAAGTAAGGCTAAGCTATGGTCGCGGTGATGGCAACTATAGCGCCGATGACCCGCTCTGGAGTGATCCAGAGAAAGTCATCGACCGCTTTGAACCGGTTCTGGAAGCGCCGATACTCAGTCAGCAGTCTCTGGATAATGCCGTCGAGCAATTAAACCGCAGCCCCTTCCGCAGTGCGCGCGTGGTGTTTGAGCCTGGCACTGAACTTGGACAAAGCATCGCCAACGTGCAGATCGACGAGCAGCGCCCCTGGGGTATTCAGGCTGGTTACAACAATCATGCAACGGAGAGCTCCGGCACCAACCGCTACTCGATCAGCGCAACCCTGGGCAATATTCTGGGTGAAAATAATCAGCTGTCACTGAACGCCACGCTGGGCGACCGCATTGAAGAGTTCAGCAACTATTCCGCAGTGCTGACCATGCCCAATCGCTGGGGCCACACCTTCACGTTAAATACCAATTATTCAGATACCTCATCAAGCTCTATTCCAGGCATTGACTCAGCCAGTACCTCGCTGCAGCTGACCGCCGATTATCGCGCGCCGCTACGCCGCGGTGACAGCTGGGAGCTGCAGGGCAATGTGGCGTTTTCACTGAAACAGTTTGAACGGGCCAGCCTGTTCGGTGGGACTGAAGTTGGCGGCGCCGAGTATGACGGCGCACAGCTGTCTGCCGGTCTGACGCTGAACCTGCAGCGCGAATTCAGCTCCAATCAGATTACCGCAACCGTTTTTAACAGCCTGGCAGGCGTGACAGACAAAAACGATGCTTTGAACTATCGCCGTTTCTACAACAGCGTGGACGGTGAACCAGAAAGCACGCATGTCAGCTTGAGTTTTGCGCACATGCAGCAGCTGGCAGTTTTTGGTGATCGCTGGAGCAACTGGCGCACAGAAACTCAAGTATCAGCGCAATACGCTGTCTCACAACTGGCGGGCAGTGACAACTTCGCACTCGGCGGACCGGGCATCCTCCGCGCCTACCAGTCCAGTGAGGGCGCCGGCGACAGAGGCTGGTTTCTCAATCAGACACTGCATCTGCCACCGCTCAACAGACCCGTATTGTACGGCCTGATTCAGGGCATCCAATGGTCCACATTCGTAGAGACGGGCACAGCCAATTTCGAAAACGGCGGCAGTATCTCACTCTGGGATGCGGGGGGCGGGATCACTCTGCAGTTGCAGGGCAACACAACGTGCAACTTCACGGTGGCAGTCGCCGGTAAAGCGACCGCGCTGACAGAAAAGGGCGACGGCCGTGTGTTTGCCAGCTGTAACTATTCTTACTGACTATTGAGAAGTTGCTTGCCAGAAAAACACCTGTGTGGCGTCGTCAGTGTCTGCATCATGCAGTTCACCGCGCAGCATGCCTGCTTTAAGTAATACCCGATGTGATGCCAGATTGGCAGGCGCCGTAGTGGCGATAATATAGTCGAGGTCATGAGCAGACACGCCATAGGCTATCAGCCCTTGCACGGCTTCCGTAGCAAAGCCGCATCCCCAATATGAACGCAGGTAGGCGTATTTAATCTCTGGCTCCAGCTGACCACCCGGGTGCACAATCCCGCAAAAGCCGATTACCCCTGGTTGAGATAATCTCTCAACCGCAAACATGCCGTATCCGCGTTGCTGGTAGTTCCTGCGCGTCACATCTATCCAGTAAACACACTCTTCGCGGGTAATCGGTTTGCCATCTCCTACCCATCGCATCGCCTCAGCGTCACCATAGACGGCAAGCAAATCTGCAAAATCGGAGTCGCGCCAGCGCCGAACGCTCAGCCGCTCCGTACGAAAAACCTCGTCTGACACAACCACTACCTGATCAGATCTCAGTGTGCTTGGCCCGCTTGTTTATATACATCGCCCCATCTGCCTCATGCAGCATGTCCTCAACAGAAGAATGCTTGAGGGGCTCATAGGTCACCAGACCGTAGGAGAAACCGATCTCATAAGGCAGCGAGAGCTTGTCACAGTTAGCCTGCAGTCGGCTAGCAAACTGATTCATCATCTCGGTGATATTAGCTGGGCTTACATTGGTAAGTAGCGCCACAAACTCGTCGCCACCCAATCGCGCAAACAGGTCTGATGTACGAAACGATTCTCGCATCTGATCCGCAAAAATTTTGAGTACGCGATCGCCCTCAGCATGACCATGGGTGTCATTGATCTGCTTGAACTTGTCCAGGTCAAAGAAAACCAGTGTGGCTGGAAAAAGTTGGCGCTTGCACAGCTCCAGGCTATATTTGCTAAGTGCAAGAAAACCACGGCGATTCGATATGCGCGTTAACTCATCAGATACCGCCAGCTGCACCGCCATCAACTCACGTTCAACCATTCCCGCAAGATCAGCGAGCATTGCGTGATCGTCATCGTCAAATTGACGCGGCTCGCGGTCAATGAGGCATAGTGTGCCCATCGCCTGGCCGCTCATTGTTCGCAGCGGATGTCCTGCGTAAAATCTGATAAACGGCTCGCCCGTGACTAACGGGTTATCATAAAACCTTTCATCCTGCGTGGCGTCTTCAATCACGAATGTTCCTGATGTTACAATCGCATGTCCGCAAAAAGAGATGTCTCGACCCGTCTCCGTTGCGTCCAATCCAAAACATGACTTAAACCATTGCCGGTTTTCATCCACCAGACTCACCAGGGCTATCGGCACACCGAATAGTCGCCTCGCCATACGAGTCACCCTGTCAAATCGCTCCTCTGGCGGCGTATCCAGTATTGAAAGTGATCTTAATTGTGAAAGGCGCTCTTTCTCGTCTGCAGGAATTGGGGGGGCTATCATGCTTGGCACCAGGCATCGCTTAAAAATTGGGTTTAAACCACTTTGCACCGGGGGTCGTAGCCCCTTAATGAATAGTATCCAAGTTATACAGGAGGAAGTCTATGTCGAGCCCAGAGCATAAGCAGAAAATCTGGAATCTCATCAAGGACATCAAGAACGCCATGCTGACGACCCGCCACGGCGAGGAGCTGCGCTCGCGGCCGATGGTGCTGGTGCAGAATGAATACGACGGCACGTTGTGGTTCTTCACCGACCTTGATTCAGAGAAAGTCTTTGAGCTCGAGGATGACAACGACGTCTGCGTTTCTTTCTCGGACCCTCACAACCACGTCTATGTCTCGCTGACGGGTACCGGCCGCGCCACGCGGGACAAGTCGCTCATCGACCGCTACTGGAACTCGGTCATCGGCGCCTGGTTCCCGGAAGGCAAAGAGTCGCCCAATGTGGGCATGCTTGAGATCAAGGTCCACAAAGGTGAGCACTGGAACAGTGACAGCAGCAAGATGGTTAAAAGCATAAAGACAACCGCTGCCAAGGCCAAAGGTGAGCAGCCAGATCTTGGCGAGCACGAGAAGTTTGGGACGAAATAAAGGCGCGTCGTCTGTTTGGCTACCATATAATCCCCCGTTTACAATCACCCACCAAGCCGTATGAATGGGGAGACTTTAACCGATGCCACTGCTTCTTCGTCACTTGCTACCTGTGCTGGTTTTAACAGGATTCTCTATTCCGTTGCCTGTATACGCGCAGGAAACCGCAACTGACGAGGAAGCTGAGCACCACGAGGAGATCGAACAGATCGTGGTTACTTCGACGCGCAGCCCGCGCAGCTTCTCGGAGCAGCCAACGCGTGTTCAGATCTTCGGCAGCGAGGAGCTGAACGAAAAAGCCAGCATGAAACCGGGCGATATCCGCATGCTGCTTAACGAGAGCACCGGTATTCAGGTGCAGCAGACCTCTGCGACCAGTTTCAATTCCAGTATCCGCATCCAGGGTCTGGATGGTCGCTACACGCAGCTACTGAGGGACAGCATGCCTCTTTACGGCGGTTTCTCGGGTGGTCTGAGCCTGCTGCAGATCGCGCCGTTGGATCTGCAGCGGGTGGAAGTCATCAAAGGCGCCAGCTCCACACTTTACGGTGGTGGTGCGATTGCCGGGCTGGTCAACCTGATCACTAAAACGCCCAGTGACGAACCGGAAGCTTCTCTTCTATTAAATGCCACCTCCGCCGGCGGCCAGGACCTCAGCGGCTTTTTCTCTGGTCAACGCGGCAACACTGGCGGCACGCTGTTCACTTCCTACAACCGCAGTGACGCCTATGACCCGGCAGACATCGGCCTGAGCGCCATCCCGGAGGTGGAGCGCTGGACGGTTAACCCGCGGCTGTTCCTCAGCGGCGAGCGGTACGAGTTCAACGCTGGCATCAATGTCGCGATTGAGGAGCGGCTCGGCGGCGACATGAACTATATCGAAAACAACAGCACCGCTCCGGCCTACTTCGAGGCCAGCGAAACCGAGCGAGTGAGCAGCCAGCTCGAATACCGTTACCGACTCACGTCAGGCCGTGAACTGGTGCTGCGCAATAGCAGTAATCATTTCGATCGCGATCTGAATGTGCCCGATTTTCGCTTCAACGGCACCCAGCTCTCGTCCTTCAGTGAGGCTCACCTGCTGGGATCCAGCGCCAGCACGGACTGGGTGATGGGTCTTAATCTGTGGACCGAAGACTTCGATCAGGAAGAGGCTCAGCCGGGCTTCGATCAGACCTTCGACCACCATACGGCGGGTGTTTTCGCACAGTTGACCCGGCCGCTGACCAACCGCTGGACGATTGAAGCCGGCCTGCGCTTTGACGACACATCTGACTATGGCAGCTTCCTCCTGCCGCGCGTTTCACTGCTCTTCGCTCCCACACTGGACACCGATGTCCGCATCGGCGGAGGCATGGGTTACAAGCTGCCTGACCTATTCACCGAGGACGCAGAACGCTTGCAGTTCCAGAACATTCTGCCACTGCAGCCCAATCAATTGCAGGCAGAGGAATCAGCAGGTGTAAATTTTGACATCAATCACACCATCGCTTTCAATAACGGCCTGTCGTTGGACCTGAATGTGTTGCTGTTCTACACCCGCGTCGATCATCCGCTGCGACTACAGCAGCAGAACAATGGCCTGTACCGCTTTGCCCAGCCGGTCGACTACATCGACACCCAGGGTGCTGAAATAAATGCGGCGTGGCGCTGGCAGGACTTTAAACTTTTCCTTGGCTATACCCACACTGACGTGCAGGAAAACATCAACAGCAGCAACAGCGATTACCCGCTGGTGCCCAATCGACTCAATACCGTGCTGGTGTACGAAGTGGAAGATGATCTGCGAATCGGCCTGGAGGCCTACTACTACGGCAGTCAAACGCTAAGCGACGGCACTCGTAGCCGGGACTACTGGATTACTGGCCTGATGACGGAGAAAGTGTTTGGTGAGGGTAATTCCTTTTTCCTGAACTTCGAGAATTTCACTGATACCCGCCAGACTCGGTATGGGCCGATTTACTCTGGCTCCATCTCAAATCCGCAATTCAATGACCTCTACGCGCCACTGGATGGATTCGTGATAAATGGTGGGGTAAAGTTGCGGTTCTGAATTCCGACATAAAGCGCCAGCTCGCACTATACAGTGTGAACCCAGGCGTTCGGAATCGAGTTCTCACGACTTCTGGCATCATCACGTAATGATTATCGTTCTGAAGGTCAGATTGATTCTGGGGCCTCGGGGCCGTGTTTCTTTCGGGATGCCGTGCTTCCAGTTTTTTGTGTCTCGCCGGCCATCAGCAGCAGGCTGCTCGAGGGTAGCGGCAAAACCAGCCTGTCGAGGTCTTTGCGACGTTTGTGTTTCAGCACGAAGCGTCGCTCCTCACCGAATGACACCGACGCAATCACCGGATTTTCCCCCAACTCTGGCTCGTCGTCAGCATGAAACCCCATACTGTCTCGATGATCGCGATAATAATTGACCAGCACACTGTTAAAGGTGCTGCCGCTCAGCGTTTCGACTTTCGATTTAATACTCAGTAAAAGATCGGACCAGGGCTCGGCCACCAGCGTTATTCCAGAGTACGAGTACTCCGCGTCCGAATCACCGTACCAGGCAAGCAAACGGGGCTGAAGGTATGACTTCCCCCAGAGGGTGATGCGATCCTGTCGCCAGTTGGTCTCCCGGATCAGCCGCTCCAGCAATTGTTTGTCATCACCGAACTCAACGTGACGCCAAAGAACAATCTCCGCATCATCAATCGCCAGAGATTCACGGTGACCATCGTCAAAAAGATCCATCAACACACAACCTGATAAGTGACTGTCCGGTTCAGACATGCTGATCAATCAGAATGGGATTTCCGTCCGGATCGAATACCGTAAAGCTCGCCGGTCCTTTGTCACCCGATATGGACGGCTGAACAATTTCAATACCCTTGGATTCCAGTTGACGACAAAGCTCACGCGCGTCTTCAAATGATTCGAGGTTCTCAGCATTCTGATTCCATCCAGGATTGAATGTCAGAATGTTTTTATCGAACATCCCCTGAAACAATCCGATGTTGGTCTCGCCATTTTTCATGATCAGAAAATTATGAGACTCTGCGCCAGCGTAGACTTCAAAACCCAGTTTTTCATAAAACGCTTTGGACTTTTGCAGATCCTTGACTGTCAGACTGATGGAAAAGCAACCCAGTTTCATAGCTCTCTCCGCCTCATTAACGTGGTTCAGCTGCTGCCAGTATGAAGCTTGCTAACTGCGATTTCCAGACGCTTGATTTCACGTATCACAGAGTTGCGATTCATCTCCATCCAGCTCCACAGCTTCAACATCCCCTGGGCATTGATCGTGATCACAAACCACACGCCCCAGAAGACCCGTTGGTCGACACTCTCTGCCATAAAAAACTGATACCCGCACCAGATTAAAGCCACGGTCATCACGGCTATCGCCACGTAGGCAACTACCATCCATCGCCGCAGCCCACCTTTGAACGGACTGGCAGCAAACTCAATAAGCCCCTCATTTTCTGCCATGGCCCGGTCAATCTCTGCAGCTTCACTTTCAAGCTCATTTTTAATTCGATTGTCCAGATTCATTTGCTGCTCTCCGTAATCAATGCGTTATACATCAAACCGCTCTTTCAGTAATCGCCGGGCTCGATTCAACCGCGACTTCACTGTCCCTTCCGAGATCCTGAGCACCTGAGCCACCTGCCTGACGGACATTTCCTCCAGGTAGAACAGGTGGATCATCTGCTTCTCCAGCGCAGGCAGTCGATTGATCGCGGCATTGAGCGATTCTTGTTGCTCACTTTTGTTATCACTGACCTCAGGCACAACATCTGACTGATCCAGTTGCAGCTCCGAGCCGCTGGTTTTCTTGAGCAGATCGATGCAACTCCAATGCACCAGCTGATACATCCAGCTTTTGAACGCTTTGGGGTCATCTAATTGACGAATGTTCCTGGCAAGCCTGAACCAGGCTTCCTGAGTGCCGTCCTGTGCAATCTGAGGATCGCCGCTTACTTTGTAGCCATACCGCAGCAGGGCGCTTTGATAGCGCTGAAACAGCCGTTGGAAAGCCCGATTATCGCCATCCTGTGCTGCCAGCACCAAAAGCTCTTCTTCAGCCTGTTGCATTCGTCACTCCGATTCACTCATCTCTTAAGACGATGCGAATGGCCGGCGGGTTCATTTAATTTTCAAAAATCAATTCGGCGCGTAGATATGTAGCTGCTGTCTTTCAAGGTCCATAGTCAGGACAAAATGCTTGAGCACATCGATGCCAACTCGTCCGCGAAAGCCCCTTCCCTCCCTAATATTAGTACCAGTCGGCACTCTTCCCTGAGTAGTAAGATTGTCTCTGACGCCCGGCTTCGGGAACTCTGCTGTAATATTCCCCAGTGTGTATGGGCCGATCTGCAATTGATCTATCGAAGTTCTAAGTGTGTTTTCACTTTGGCTTTCGACAGCATCCAACTGAGAGTGTAAATTCAATTGGGAGGCCAGATACGGGTCCACGATTATACCGCCAGAGTAGGTTGGTGACAGTGCGAGCCACGCGTCGATTTCATCATTTAATTTCAGTTTCAGCATCGGGCTGCCATACTGCGGATCTGAATCAAAGATGATATTTTTCGCCTCTTGTAAGTCTATCGCGGCTCTGGGAAAAAGGCACAGCTCCTTGCCAGGGAAATTGATTTGGGTGATAAGCCCCTTAAATACTCTTAAGCTGAGTGTAAGCCATTCCTCATCTGCCTCAACTATGGCTACGTCATCCGCATGGATCGTATTACCGAACAATGTAAGGTCCACGTCATCTACATACCTGAAGAACTCTGCCCTTCCGAAAGTCTCAACGATTCGCAAGTCCCCGTTTGTTCTGACAACCAGGCCGAGCGTACCCGCCATACTGCTTGACATCGAGACACCAATGTTACTGGTGGTAAGACCGGCCTGGTACTGATTGCCGTTAATTGTCACCGGGATCCGCAATTCGTTATTTTCAACCGTGAAGCTTTCACAAAGCCCGGATTGCGCATAGACAGAGTACGGAAATAGTGCGATTAGCGCACAGAGTAGCAGCGATGGCTTTTTCATGTTTCTTGTACCTTCCTTGTTGGTGTTGTTATGAAGACAGCGTTTTCCGCATCCTTGCATTCGGAACGACAACGCCACGGACTTCCGGGGAGCGTTGCTCGACGATACAAAAACCGTACTTCGCAAAAAAGGGTTGTGCCGTGCGGCTGACATCTGCAGTCATTTCTTTGAGCCCCAGTGCCGCCGCCTCGCCAAGAAGCGCTGACATTAAGAGTTTACCAATGCCTTTTGATTGATGGTGCCCGGAGACAAAAAAATGGTCCACATATCCATCGGGCTGTATATCGGCATAACCAACCAGCTGTCCGTTTAACTCGGCCACAAATGGTTTTATCTCTCTAATCTTCTGCACCCATAGCTCTGAATCCAGATCATCAGGTGCCCAGGCATTTATCTGTTCCGGCGTATAGTTCCGGCAGGCAACGAGGTGCACGGCTGAGTGATAGACATCAAAAAGCCTGTGTTCTTCGCCTGGGCGGTAGCGACGGATATTCATGCCTTTTTCCCCTGGCTCTGCTGCCATGGGCTCGGTTTCTTGTCCGTCCGGTGGACACAACCCGGCCAGCAGCACGGCCGCCGTTTTCCTTCCAGCAGCTCATCAACAGCTCGGTCGATTCGCTTCAGCCGTGTTTTTTCCTGCTTGGCATCCTCTATCCAGCATATAAACTCATTGCGGGCAATCGGTGTCAGGCTTTCCCAGAGCTCAACGGTTTTGTCACTTCGCTTCAGAGCAGCGAGGAAATCTGCTGGCATGTCATGTACAAGCCCACCGGACAGACTGGACATTAGAACTCCTTTGACAAGATTCCATAGACGCTATAGTCAGTCTATTTTTCTGATAGTGTCTCCCGACTTTACGACGCCAGCGACTATGACACGCGCGTTGAATCCAACTCGGCCTGCTCCAGCACTTCGCGCTCACCGGTTTCCGGCCGACGGACAATCAACTCCACCGCACCAGTTTCTTTGGGTGAGCTTTTGATGTCACTCAAGCCCCGCTCCAGCTCGTCCATACTTGTAAACATGTCAGTTCCTTTTAATCTTTGTTCCAGTTTCGCTGCATCTCGAGGAATGTGTATGACGCCGACCATGTGATCAGCACAAATCCCACCAGGGATTGAGTGCCATAAAGAAAGCGTATTGGCCCCATGGGAATCATGTCACCATATCCCAGCGTGGTGTAGGTCACAGCCGACATAAAGATATAGTCAAGAAATGACATCACCTCATACCCGCTGACAACACCCACATCATGTTTTTCTACCAGCCACCAGGCACTGACGCCAAAAATCCATATCGCGGCGATATGAATACAGAGTATGCCAAACAATAGCAGCAGGATGCGTTGTCGATGCGAAAGTGAGGACCTGGCAATAAACCGACTAAACAGGATGAAGGCTTCGTAGTGAAGCATCACAGCCGCTACAGAAGTAACGACTGTCGTAAAAAACGCGAACACATGATACTGATCCAACACTCAGTCCCTGTCTGCGTGAGCAGACCCTCACCTAAAGTTCATATTTCAGTGACACAGTCAGCGCTGAACTCTTATTGTTGAGATTAGGCCAACCAGAAAATTCCAGGTCAAATGCATTGTATTCCAGGTCAATCTCCAGGCTCTGCGAGAGCTCGTAGCTCAGGCCCAGACCGTAGACAATATCGGATTCATTAAACTCAAGCATGGTTAATTGATTCTCCCCGCCACTCCTGCTGAAAAAGAAGAAAGAAGAATCTGCGCTCCACCAAAAGTTGCCGGCCTTGCCATAGACAGCAAGTCGATCGGACAAGGGAAACTGGGCAATGACAGAAGCTGTCGCACCCGTGACATCAAAATCGCTGTATAACGAGCCCGGGGCAGGGTATTCACCCAGATCATTGTACCCAAGCTCCAGGGCAAGATAAGGATTGAATTGCCAGCCGGCTGCGATTTTTAAAATAGTGGTGTTTTCTTCGGGGAGGCCGGATTGTATCCAGTTCTGCCCGACACCAGCACTCAAATACAAGCCCGTGTCAGAAAGCTGATTGGCCTGCACCACACTCATTGGACCTATCAGGCAAATGGCCAGTCCAGCCTTTTGTAGTCTATTCATCATGTATATACCCGTCCCTGTTGATTTACTGATAAAACCTTATGCCGACGTCATTCCTGCCCCACTGTCGCCAGTGCGGCGCCCGCACCAAGATACAAACCGCCACTGAAGAGGCCTGTGGCGCGACTGCCTGGCAGAGATTTTAGTTTGCTTGCGATTTTGCTGCTGAGCAACGCATAAAGTGAGTCCAGTGTGATTGCCATCACCCAGAATAACGATGAAAGAACAGCAACCTGAGCAAGGTAGGATTGTTGAGGCGAGACAAACTGCGGCATGAACGCGCCAAAGAAAAGTATGGTCTTGGGGTTTGTCAGGGACACCCAGAACCCTCTGTTAAATGAGCCCAGCGCAGTAGGCGGCGTCATTGCCAAGCGTAACATCGAGGCTTTTAGCTGCCTGAAGCCAAGGTAGACCAGATAAGCCACACCCAGCCATTTAAGCCACTTCAGACCTTCGCTGATTGCATTGACGAACCAGGCTGTTCCCAGCGCGGCAACCAGTAACTGGACAATCATCGCTGCGCTAGTGCCCGCGACTGTCTGCAGGCCTCGTGACCTTCCATGCACCACGCTGGTGGTGATGATCACGATCACATTGGGGCCCGGGACAATGATCAGGCCCAATGAGAGAAGGACAAATAGCGCCAGCTCCATGATTACAACGCTCTGTTTTGAGTTTCCTGCCCGGGTGTAATAAAAAGCACCCGTGAGAACGCCGATGTTCTTGCAGTATGCCAGATGCCTTTTGGCACAATTACATACTGCCCGGGCTCCGACAGCTCAATCGTTTTGTCACCGCTCTCAGTTTGCAGATGAAATGTTGTCGCGCCGGCCATCAGCACGACGATTTCGTCGCCATGGGGATGCATCTCCCAGCTTGGCCAATCAGCATCAAACTCATGACAGGAGATCAAGTCGTGCCCTTCAAAGCTGCCGTAGGTCGTATCGAGTCGTTCATAAAGCCCCGGATCAAAGTGCTCTACTGTAGCAGCCTTGTCTGGGCTCAAGACAACAAAGTCTTTCAACAGATTCAGTGGCAGCTTCATTGGTTTATCATTGTTTAAGAAGTCTGATTATTGCCTGATCAAGCCAGGATTGGCCACTGTCACGCCTGATTGTAGGCTTTCTCAAGTGCCGCAACATCAATCTTCACCATCTCCATCATGGCGCCCATTACAGCCTGAACTTTTTCGGGGTTTGCGTCGTTGATCAACTCCATGAAGCGCCTGGGCACTATCTGCCATGTCAGTCCGAACTGGTCCGTAATCCAACCGCACTGCATAGGCGTGGCGCCCGCATCGATCAACTTGTTCCAGTAATTATCAAGCTCCGCCTGATCTTCGCAGTCCACATAAAGTGAGAATCCCTGGGAGAAGCTGAAGTAGGAACCTCCGGCCTGATAGCCCATGAAGGACTGCCCACCGATGTCGAACTCTGCCGAGTTGATGGGGCCATCCTCCCCGTTGCGTGCCACTTTCCGGACTCGGGAATCCGGAAAAGTTTCAGTATAGAAGGTGATCGCCTCTTCAAGACGATCGTTAAACATCAAAAACGGCGTCACTTTAGCCATGGTTACAGCTCCTTTGTGTTGGTTCACCTGTAGTCGTCCGTGACAGACTGATTTCGACAGGCGCTTCCCTGTTATTTACCCGGATAGATCGATTCGACACCTGAATAGCGTACTCCCGACAGCAATGCCATATCCCGGTTCCAGGTTGCCAGATCCTCCGTATTAAACTTGCTGAGCGAATCATGCCCACAGGCACGCGCCATTACCTGCATCAATTCTACCGAGGCTCGCAGAAAGTTATTGAGCCGCTTTGCAGAGGCGTCGACATCGAGGCGTTTGCGCAGGTCCTCGCGTTGCGTCGCGATTCCTGCCGGGCAATTATTGGTGTTGCACATTCTTGCGCCGACACAGCCGATCGCCTGAATGGCACTGTTTGCCAGTGCCACACCGTCAGCACCCAGGGCCATCGCCTTCACAAAATCAATCGGCACACGCAAGCCACCTGTGATAATCAGCGTCACGCGGCCGCTGGCCTTTTGGGCGTCCAGATAGCGGCGTGCACGGGCCAGGGCCGGAATGGTTGGAACGCTGATGTGGTCGCGGAACATTTCCGGCGCAGCCCCCGTCGCGCCACCACGACCATCCAGAATAATGTAGTCGGCGCCTGCGTCCAGCGCAAATTGAATATCACGTTCGATATGATTGGCGCTCAGTTTGAAGCCAACCGGTATGCCACCGGTAATCTCACGCACGCGGCCAGCAAAGCGTGCAAAATCCCTGACAGTGGACAGATCCTTGAAAGTGGGCGGTGACACTGCAGCTTCGCCTTCCGGAATCCCGCGTACCTCGGAGATCTTTCCCTTGTTCTTGATACCCGGCAAGTGTCCACCGGTCCCGGTCTTCGCCCCCTGGCCACCCTTAAAATGGAAGCTCTGTACCTTCTCCAGCAGCTCTTCCTTGTAACCAAACTGGGCACTGGCAAGCTCATAAAAATAACGTGAGTTCGCTGCCTGTTCCTCGGGCAACATACCGCCTTCACCCGAACAGATGCCAGTCCCGGCGAGCTCCGCACCTTTGGCCAGGGCAATCTTCGCCTCCTCTGACAGAGCGCCAAAACTCATGTCAGAAACAAACAGGGGAATTTTTAGTACGAGTGGTTTTTTGGCTTCAGGCCCTATCACCAGTTCAGTCGCTACCGAGGCATCTTCCATCAGTGGTTTGGTGGCCATCTGCGCGACCATTAACTGCAGGTCATCCCAATGGGGTAAAGTGTGCCGCGGCACACCCATCGCGGTCATCGGGCCATGGTGGCCCATTTTGGACAGACCCTCGCGCGCCAGCTGATGAATAAATTCGACGGTGGGTTCTTCTTTGGTAGCTTTAGGAGCCGGGGCCTCGGACCTGGATTCTGAGGCGCCGGGACCTTCCTTGCCAACCTGCTCCGACGTGAACTGCTTGTGCGTGCCATCACAGAACGGCGCATTGGCGGTATGCTTGCATCGGCACAAATAGGCGTCGCCGCTTTCTTCTGCTTTAAAGGCTTTGGGTTTGAAATCCGTCCCTTTGTGGGACCCATCACAGAACGGCTGATCCTTGGAACGCCCGCACATGCAAAAATAATATTCGGAACCCTCTTTGAGTTCGACTTTGATTGGCTTGTTGTCAGCGATGATCGGGTTGCTCATAAGGAAGCTCCCTGTATTGCACATGGGTTGCTCAAACAGATGACTCAGACTACAGCTCTGTCAGCCAGTTTGAGGTCTTGTCTCTCAATTTCTTACGCACGCCAGCAAGAAAAAGATGTCAGCTGCCGGTACCCTCGCGGCTCAAGACCCAGAGCTCATCAACCTCGCGAAAACCCAGATGTTGAGCCAGCTTTATAGAGGCAGGGTTACTTTGTAGCGCCCCCCACACTGCCGTTTTGCCGCGCGTCTCCATAATGCCCATGAGCGCGGTGACTGCAGAAGCAGCAAAGCCTCGGCGTCGATGGCTTTCCAGGGTATCAATGGAGATGTCCCACAGGGCTTCAGTTTCGGACGCTACGTAAGCGAATGCAACGGGCAAAGAACCATCGAAAGCGGCCACCACCGGAACCTTGTCGCCCAACACATCACAGACTTCTTCCTTGAGACCGTCAGGAAGGTGTTCCAGCAGGGCTGCATCTGTTTGCTCGATCCGGCGGCAATCGTGCCGGATAGTCTGAGGTAGCTCAGCTGGCGAGGTGAATATGGTGGCGATCTCAGCCCGAAAGCCCTTCAGCACCTGGCTTGCCTGTGCGACGTTTTCCGCAAACGCCAGTAACTCAGACACATCCCCGGCCGCACGTAGCAGCTGCGTAGGATCTACCCGACCAACCACAGAGCCTATATCGTCTTCGGTGCTCCAGACAATGAACCCATCCTGGGTCGGATTCTCCAGGACCAGTGATTGATCTGAGGCCAAAAGATCGCGCGTTTCCACCCAGCGGGGCTCGTCTGCCAGGCGCAGAAGGTATTTCTGCTTCACGTCACGCATGCCATGAAACTCCCTGAATCAGGCCCTGTCCAGCAACAGAAAACGTGCCAGACGAGTCTGCTCATCTTCTAGCGCTGATGTAAACGCTGTATCTCTTGGAGAATACCCTGTGACATACCCGGGCTCCAACACCAACTGCCCGTCGCGGATGGCTGCATTGGCCCAGCCGATGACCTGACCGCGCCACAGCATCGGTAATGCGTAATAACCACGCACCCGCTTTGGCGCCGGTGTGTAGGCCTCGAAGCGGTAGGCCCAAGCCCAGAACCGCTCAAAGCGATCACGATCCCAGACGATGGGGTCGAAGGGCGCCAGGAGTCTCAACTCATCATCCAGCACGTCGTCACCCGCAAAGCGGCGCGCAGCAGGGTTGTCGCCGGGCGGCCAGAACCAGCTGCTGCCGTCCACTGTGGCTTGTGGCAAACGAGCCCTGGCTCGCGCGAGAGCCTCACCACGTCGCTCGCGCCACTGCGGAACTGCCGAGGAACACACGCTGCTTATCAGACGGCCCAGCGTAGCCGCAGGCAGTGGGGCATATTTCGCCACCGCGACGTCAATCAATGCATCCAGCACCGTATCTGGATCAACTGGCACTTGTGCCTCAGTCAAAGACGGCGCATACAGACGCACGCCAGCCTCACGACGCGCCACACGCAGCAGGCCCCGATAGTGCATACCATCAAGCAGCTGCGTACTGGCGCGGCTGTTGCCTCCGAACCAGTTTTTTGTGGTGCCATGCTGAAAGGCCGCGTCCACCTCGCGCGGATGCACAACACCACCGCTCTTCACAAATTCCAGCACCGCCTGCGCCTGATCCCAACGTGCAGGTGACCACTCCTTGCGCGCCGCGCGCGGATGCATCAGCTGCTGCGTATTGCGCGGCAAGATACCGTAGTTAACAAAGAAGTCTTCCTCAACAGCCAGCCGCGGATACCGGACCTCCAGGTCGCCGGCATGGTAGTCGACAACACGATGGCGCAACGTCAGATCCTGGGCTCGAGCAGGGGCACGTATCGGGTCAAGTTGCACAAAGCCCAGCTTGGTAATTGCACGAGAAAGGGTGGTCGGTTTAAAAAGACTACGGGAAATTGCGTAGCGGCGCAGATGATCTATGGTGAGGGGCGGTGCCATGCTTATCCTGAGCCGTCAAGGGAATTGAGCTATTGTTTAGCTTGCGTCCAGGCAAACGCAACACATCTCTGATGTACTCATGGCGAGTGTGCCTGCGATTGTTATATTGGTTGCAGCAAAGCTGAAGGCAGCCAGCCATGTCTTCCTTCGTTATCCAGGCACCAGGCCCAGCCATCGAGCTGTTTGATTAATTCCACGCTCTCTCCGGCTTCCGCGCTGAGCTCTTGGGCCGAGTATTGCGTTGTCGCAATAGCATCATTCGGCCCTGAGCTGACGAGATATTTCAAAGGCGCCCAGCCAGTATTGCCATCTGCCGTCGTTACCCTGATCCAACCAGGGTACTCGTCATCCATCTCCCCAAGACTGACAGCCTCACCGACCTCAAATGAGATCGGCTTGGGGTAGGCTGATTGGTACGGTTTTAAGACTTTAGCTTTCACAGGGAGTGTCGTATTAGGCCAGATTCAGGACTCGCTGCATCACCTGTCTGCGTTCACGGATCGGGTCTTCGACTACCTGGCTCTCATTATTCAGCACCATGACCTGACGCGATGCGCCCGTATAGACAGGCCAGTCAGGAAGTTTGCCAGTATCGGGGTTGCCGCTACGTGCGAAGGAAATCCAGCTGTCGCTGATCTTGTCCGCCATCGCACGCTCTTCGGCAGTGCCGGTTGTGAATCCATAAACGGTGCGCTCAGCGTGAGTGTTGTCAAAGACAAATGGAATATCCAGCGCATGGGGCGTCATCAGACGACCATCAAGCGTTTGGGTTTCCCAGGTCAGATAGTATGAGCGTACAGGCGCAGCATTCAGTGCAGCACGACGTTCAGCAATAACCGTACAGGGCACCACATAAGCGCGATCGCTGACAATCAGGAAGAACAGTTCGCTGGGCGATGCATCCGGCTCGGCGCTACGATACACATCAACAACTTCACGGGTCATGTCTCCCAGTATTGACTGGAGGCGCTGCATCATTGTGGCTTCGTCAAGGTTAAAGGCTTCCGTGTCGCCTCGCATCTGCAGGGTCAGCTCTGTGCGATTGGCACCCACGATCAGGGGCACATCCGGATTCACGGCAGAGGCAGTCGGGTGAAACGGTGAAGCCGGCAGCGCATCGCCATCCACAACCGGCGCAAAACTGCTGGTTCGTGAAATGGCCTGATAGGCGGCGATAATACGTTCGACCGGGGCGTTCTGCAGGCCCTGCATATCACCGGTTTGCAGACCCAGTTGCTCAAATAGCGAGGTAGCCTGACGTGTGCCGGCTTCCGCCGAGGCCAGACGAATGGTGGGTCCGCTTTGAATCACTGCACGGTGAAACAGCCCTTTGGCGGCAGGCATGGCCAGCAATGTCCCGACCTTGCGACCACCGCCGGACTCACCAAAGATCATCACGTTGTCCGGGTCGCCACCAAACTGTTCAATATTGCGTTGCACCCACTGCAGTGCCGCGACCAGATCCAGCATACCTGCTGTGCCGGCATGCGCAAACGGCTCGCCACCCAGTTCCGCCAGATGTGTAAAGCCCATGATATTGAGGCGATGATTGACAGTGACGACAACCACGTCACCACGATTACAAAGATTGGTGCCGTCGTAGCTGGGGCTGGAGCCGCTGAGGCTGGTAAAACCACCGCCGTGACACCAGAACATCACCGGCCGCTTTCGGTTGCTATTGGCTTCCGGCGTCCAGACATTGATTACCAGACAGTCTTCACTCTGACCCGCTGCCAGCTGGCCGTCGCTACCCAGTGTTTGTGGTGCTGTGGGTCCGTACTCGACCGATTCGCGGATACCCGTCCAGGCAGTCGCCGGCTGCGGCGGACGGAAGCGGTTCTCTCGCGCTGTGGACGCTCCATACGGTATGCCCTTGAACACGCTCACCCCTTCATTGACGTAACCACGCACCCTGCCCGTGTCGATCTCCACCACCGATGAGGGTGAGCTTTGCGCGGCAACACGGGCGGGCAACCACAGTCCACTGGCACCGATAGCACCAACGGCACCCAGCTGCATGGATTGACGCAAGAACCGGCGACGGCTCTGCAGGCTTGGGGTTTGTCCGCGTGATGATCCTGTCATGATGAGAGTCCCAGTCAAAATTACTTATCTAGCATTCCGAATCCGAGATTACAATAGGGTTCCGGCAGCTTGCTGGAAGGGCGAGATGAGGCCGTCACTCCGACCATACCGCGTATTCATTGCCGCTTGGGTCTGTGAAATGAAACCGACGACCACCTGGAAATGAGAATATGGGTTTGACGACCTTGCCGCCGGCGTTTTTAACATTGCCAAGCGACGTCTCAAGATCTGTACTGTACAGAACCACCAATGCACTCCCGGTTTCCGTTGTGGCGCGCAATGCCGATTTGTAGAAACCGCCATCAAGCCCCGCACCGGAGATGGCCGCATAGTCAGGGCCGTAGTCGATAAACTCCCAACCAAATGCTTTGGCAAAGAATTGCTTGGTGCCTTCGATATCCGTGGCTGGAAGTTCAATATAATTGATTTTCTCTGTCGCCATTTTGTTCTCCTAGGCCTCACCGTGTGTGACCATCGTGTAGTGCTCTACTGTGGGAAGCGGATCATAGAAGTGATGAAGCAACGAACGCCACTGCTGGTACTGTTGTGAACCACGAAACCCAATCGTATGGTCTTCCAGTTTCTCCCAGTTGACCATCAGGATATACCGGCTGGAATTCTCCAGGCGCAAATGAATAACTGCGGGCTATACCCCTGAAAGACTTTACCAAGACTACATTACAAAGCTTAACTACAACTCCTTAAAATACCGGGCGACTGGCCATGAAACGTAACCTTGAGATTCATATGCTTTTCTTGCGGGCTCGTGACCTGAATCGCCGACCGTTTCGACCATGATCATTTTCATGCCGTTCTTTTTGACATATGACTCAGCATATTGCAGAAGCAATCTTCCTATGCCCTGCTGTTGATGCTCGGGAGAAACAGCAATAATAGTCACCTCACCCATTCTATCTTCCGGATGGATTGCTGCCCCTACAAAACCAAGCAGTGAGTCATTTTCAATCGCCAGCCATATTTCTCCAGGGTTGCTGTCCAAAAGTTCACCAACGTCTGAAGCCTGCCGAATCTCCCAGCCTTGGGGCCAGAAGTTTTCATAGACAAACCCGGGCACCTCAGACCTGGTTTTTGGAAATACTGGACCCCATGCGCTCAGGGTCAGGTCTATCACCTGCTCCCTGAATGATTCACTATAAGGAATAATTTTCATACTGATCCCGCTGGCAAATGGTAGATCTCGCCTGATAATAGCTTACTCCGGCAGTTCCTTGAACTTTGGTACATCACCAAGCGCATCACTCCATGGCGAACTGCTAGAGGTAAAGATATGCGCGTTTGGCAACACATCCACTTCCGTGTCCAGACACCCGGCAGGAACGACGACCAGGCTGGCAAGTTGAACGCTTGGCAGTGCGGAACCACAGAACTTACAGAAGCTTTTATGGTGGCGGGTACCCGGAAGAGTGTAGGAAGTCACGGCCTCTGCGCCGGCAAGCCAGCTAAGTTCAGCCGACTGCGAGAATAAATTCGCAGCATGGGCAGAACCCGTATCTTTTTGACAGTGCTTGCAATGGCAAAGGTAAAAGCTGTCAAAGCCTCCACGGACTTCAAATTTTACGGTGCCGCAAAGGCAGGACCCTTCATGTCTGGTCATGGGATTCCTTTCTGCTTTTTACAGATGACACACCGATGGCGCCCTTCATGTTAACTGATCAGCCTGGCCATCTCACGGCCTTGCGTTCCGTCTCCGGCCTCAAGCCCCGCTTTTACCCCTGCACGGTTTCTTTCTGGCTGGTTCTGACTGGCTTTTAACTTGCCTGTCAGAGTCTCAATGGTGATCTCAACACCAACGATTGCCGTTACCAGCCTATCCGTATATTCCGCTGGCGCGTCATCCACAGACCAGGGGGTACTCATGCCCGATTCGTGCTGGTCTGTCAGTTGGCGCAGATGATGCTTCAGCCAGGTGCTGTCCTCGACGATGCGGGCACTGCCCTCTGCGTGGACAGCCAGATAATTCCAGGTTGGTACCACTCGGCCTGTTTCTGCCTTTGTCGCATACCACGAAGGCGAAATGTAGGCATCCGGACCCTGGAAGACTACAAGAACACGAGCTCCGTCCTGCATTCGCTTCCAGACGGGGTTGTTGCGAGCCAAATGGCAGTGAAGCTGCCCAAGAGTACCCTCTTGATCCGTAACTAATTTGAAGGGCACATGGTTTGCCTCAATACCATCAGCATCCGCAACCACCAGCAGGCCGAACCCATAGTCTCGAATATACTGCTGTAGTTTTACGATATCGTCTTCCTTGTAATGACCTGGTACATACATTCCTAACCACTCCCCGCAATTTGGTGCGATCGATATCACACTCTACTATCCGCGTTTTTCTTCCCGCAACTGTTGGCTAGACGCCATTACTGGAGAACGTCGCTCGCATTGACGACATTAAACGCGCCCGACTCAATAGCAAACTTTCTTAACGAGTAGGCGTGCGAAACTCCGTAGATTACCAGAACTCTGTCATCGGTATCTTGAGCAAGTAGCACCAGGTTATTGAAGATCATAAGATTCCGGACGTGCCAGTGGCCAACCCAGATTGCGCCGGGGGAGTAGTCCTCTGTACCTATCTGGGCAACATCGTAGTACATCCGATGAAATGCCAGCAGACCGTCCTCGCTGTTCATGTCCCGAAGCCATTCCGTCATGCTGCGTGTGCCTGGCTGCATGTAATCCGCAATTCCCAGCAATTCAGGATTGTTCAGTGCAGCCACACGCTCATCGAGTCCATTAGCCTGGCCATAGTCATGCCAGTTGTAGTCTTCGGTATAGCCACCCGGAGGCGCACCTTGCCAATCGACAGCATAAACAGTCTCGTGGCCCAGCATCTTCGCCATCCGTAATCCGATTTGGCTGGCTTCCGACCTATCGAGCTCCGCGGCCCCCGTCACGTAATCCTGGTAGTAGCCGTTAAAACGATCATGGTTTGCATGTGATACTTCCACCGCTATATGAGTCGGCCTGAACTCCGCCAGTTTGTCAGCCAGGTCCTGAATTTCATTCTGGCGAGCAGCCGTTAAAACGTCATCAACTTCAGCATTGATGTTATCGAGCCCGGGATTTGAGAAATGCATTGAACCGAGCACCAGAAGCGTTGGCCGGTTTTCGTTAGTGCGCTCGACAAGCAGTTGCGGCACGGGCTCAGCGTAGACCCACATCGGATAGAACACTAAAAACGCGAGATATTTTGATTTATCCCAGCGACCATGCTTCATACTTTCAATCTCCTGTTGGAAACGCCAGTCTTTATCGAGGAGCCTTCGCAACCACTAGTCGGTACCCTGCATCATAGGACTCTGAATCAAGCAGCGAAGCGTAACGACGCTCCCATTCACCTGTTTCGAGATCACGCCTAAGCTTCTCTAGACCTGCCTCCGCATTGCCAATCGACCAGAAAGAAGAGCTTCCTGAGCGAATCTTTTCATCGAGATACGCCGCAGGCCGACGCCAGTAGGCGTAAAGAAAACCGTCACTACAATCGTGTGGAATGGGCACCGGGGAAACCTCGACCGGTCCTAGCCAGTGCTCATAGTCGGACATGCGTGGCATCTGGGCGTCGTCCAATGCAGCCAGTTGTGGAAGATAATCTGTCAGCCAGGGTCTGTATTCTGGATCAAAAGTCAGGAGTATGACCTGATTTCGCGTCACACGACGCATCTCACGCAATCCAGCCGCTTTGTCTGGCCAATGATGAATGGTAAGAATCGCCATGGAGGCGTCAAAACTGTTGTCATCAAAGGGGAGATTGTCAGCACTCGCCTGAATCGCATGGCCCGCTGTTGGGCTGCGCTTCCTGATCATCTCTCGCGAAGGCTCAACAGCCGTAACGGTTCTGTCGACGGGCTCATACGAACCGGTGCCGGCGCCTACATTCAAAATATTCTGTGCAGGCCCCAGCGCATCAGATATCAGCCTGCCGATCCGGTGATCCGGTCTGCGAAGCTCCTTGTAATTGATACCGATAGTGTCGTACTTCGCATTCATTTCTGTGTTCTACATCCAAGCCAAAAATCGCACATCCCAACCCAGCTGTTGCCGGTGCAACTGCTAGCCTGCAATCAAGGGTCAAGCCGACTTCGCCCGCTCCAGCTTTTCCTTCGCCTCTTTGATATTTGCCAAGCACTCAGATCGCAACGACGGAAACTCTTTGTCGATGACAGACATTTCGGAATCGTTTAAAAGCTGTTCGAGTTGAGATTCTTCAGCCAGTCTCTGGTCAATAACTTCGATAGTCTGATCGGCAGAAAATGCCGCCTCCAGTCTCTGTAATAAATGCTGGCCCGTCTGCCGATCCGGATCGGGGACCGATGGCAGGTCATCACTGGCCCGGATGGCCACTGCTACTGATTTCTCCAGAATCTGTCGGCTCTCGGCCAGCTGCATAAACAGTTCCTTGACTGCACTGTTGCTCACAAACTCAGCCGCGTCACGATAGTCTTCGTCACTGGTTATAAGCGCAACATGTAAGTTGTTCAGTGCAACCTGTAGGTCATTGCGCAAAATACTCATACTCATTTTCCTTCTGGTGAGATCTTTTACCGCCGCTGAAATATCTCTATTCAACCATAGCGATCGGTTTGGGCACTAAAACTTCGATTGCATCTGGTAATACCTTAAAATGTGCCGGCGTGTTGGTCACCGGCTCGCCATCCGCGTGAATAGCCATCACTTTACGGCCTGTTGCTATTGTGATGCTCTGAGCCTGTAAATCAAAAACGCGCGCGTTGTATCGTTGCCGGCCGTCCCGCAACAACGGCGCCAGCGTTAACAGCTCCCAGACCGTCTGTGGCCGCAGGCTGTACAATGACAATTTGCCGTCATCGATGCGCTTGTTTTCATCAATCACATTTCCACCGCCATAGTAGCGGCCGTTGCCAACCGCAATCTGTATGGAGCGCTGACGGTGAGGGACATCATCAGCTGTGATGGTGACCTTGAATTGCTTTATTCGAAGCAGTGCCGCAAAAAACGCTTTCAGGTAGCTAAATACGCCCCAGTGCTTTTTTACTTCATCGGTTAGCTCTTCGGTAACCTGCACGCCCAACCCCAGGTGCGCGACATTAAAAAAGTAGTGGTCGTTTACCATGCCAAGGTCAATCGACTGACGCACACCCGACACAATGACATCAAATGCTTCTTCCAGTTGGCCTGAAAGCCCCAGTGAACGAGCCAGGTCATTGGCCGTGCCCAGAGGCAGTATTGCCAGCAACAGGCCGCTGTCATGCATTGTGCCAGCCATGGAACTGATGGTGCCATCACCCCCGCCGACAATCACCAGATCCAGGCAGTCTTGACGATCCAGTACCGCGCGCCGGCTTTCTTCAGGGCTCTTCGAAACCAACCGCTCAACGGCAATGCCCGCCTGCTCCAACTGTGAAATGCCCTCGTCCAACTGCGCTCCCGCGCACTGTCGGGCTTTGGGATTGATGATCAGCAGAGCCTGCCTTATGTCTGTTCGATTCATTCGACCTTACTTTCCCTGTTTGCTCAGGGCCTCAGGGTTACAGCAAACGAGTTTACATTCAAGACCCAATAACGGCCTGGCTCAACAGCGATAACTCAACATTAATGGTCCCGCCCAACATCCAATCTCCGGAGTCAAAGCATTGTACTAGTAGGAGTGGCTGAAAAGCCTGAGATAAACCCAGGATTTGAGGATAACGACGATGGATGGAGATACACTTGTTCCCGTGACCTTGTTTATTGGCATATTTGGCATGCCAATTGCGATTTCTTACTTTTACCTGAAGTACCGCAGCAAAAAGCTGGCAATCATTGAAAAGCTGCTTGACGGTAATCGTGAGGTCACACCGGAAATGCTGGCCGTACTCAATCAACCCAATCCCAGCACACCGGGCAGCGATGTACGCATGGCTGTCTTCTACCTGACGATTGGTTTCGCCATCTTTTTAATGCTGGTGTTACAGGTGTTCGGCAATCCGGTCCGACTGAGCCTGCTAAGTTTACTGCCTCTGAGCATTGGCATAAGCTATCTTGTCGCATCACGCCTAAAAGAGAGATGATCTATCTACCAACCCAGGCTGCAATGGTTTGCCAGACAGTAAAGCTCGTCAAAATTCTCAGTTGAGCGATTTATCTGATATCAATCTGGTAAATCGCGTTCAGCTGCTCGGTGATCAGGCGGCCTTTAAAGCATTGGTGCTGCGACATAGCGCCAGGGTGCGTGGCTTTCTGGCACGACTCTGTCAGGACAAAGATCAGGCCGACGATCTGGCACAAGAGTGTTTTCTGCTGGCGTTCCGCCATATCGGCAAATACCAGCCAAGCGGGCAGTTCTCAAGCTGGTTGCTGAAAATTGCCCAGCGTTGCTACTTGCAGGAGAAACGCCTGACTTCCAGGCGCACTGAAAAGTGGCAGCAGTTCCAGCGACAGGAAACTGATGACAGTCTCGATGACAACCTGGCTGAAATGAACCTGGACCTGGAGAAGGCCTTCACAATGCTGTCGGAAAATGAAACCATCTGCCTGACACTGTGTTACACGATGGGATATTCGCACGCAGAAGTTGCCGACATCAGCGGATTTCCACTGGGTTCTGTCAAAACCTACATCAAAACAGGAAAAGATAAACTAAGGGAGCTTTTGGAGCCTCAATTGGCGGAGAACCATAATGTCTGAACATGAAGCAATAGATGCCCGACTCGAGCAGGCGCTTTCTGCAGAATTCTCAAACATCGACTCAGACCTCTTTTCTGAAAAAGTGGCCAGTCGGGTCTCACGCATGATTTATCTGCGATACCTGGTACTTTCTATTGGCTGGCTGACAGGGTTGGCAGTATTCGTTCTGATGCTCCCTGTTCTCAGTGCGTCACTGTCGTCCATGAATAGTATCTGGGTAGCATGGCCGTACCAGGAAGTCTTGTTCGGCTTATCTCAGTGGTTCATCCCGATCAGCATCTTGCTTGTTATTGCGATTATGCCCGCTGTGCTGTCGAGGTTTAGTTCAAGGATTAATTAGTGGGCAGTAAGGCCTGAAACATCGGTGCGCGTTAGCAAGAGCTTGATCACGAGAGGACTTCATCCAGTATCTCGAGGGCCAGCGGCCAGTTCTCTTTGTGTCCGTCGCGCGACTTCTCGGAGACGAAACCGGAGTGGGTCAAGCGGACCTGGGTCGCCTCGCCTCTAGGAACAAGCTCTATCCGAAGAACCGTCTCGGCTCCTTCCGTTCCCTCGGCGGACCCATTTCCCGTCAGCCACGTCATTTCGATGAACTGGTTCTCTTTTGCATCGAGGATTCGGCCATAGTGAGGATGTCTGCCCCAGTCGTCGCGGTTGTAGAAGAAGTAGGGGCGCCCTGGCTCTGGCACCAGGGCGAGCGTACCGGGCTGCGCGAACCAGATGTCGAAGCTTGTCGTCCAGGCCGCGTAGACTTTTTCTGGCCTGGCGTTGACCGTGTATTCGCAGCTCAATTGGAGCGGGCGGGCGGACAGATCGGGGCGGGGGATTGAGCTCACGGAAACCTCCTGACAAATCGTTGATTTTCGGACATGCAAACCCGGCGGTGCTGGCGTCTCTCGTGGATGCACGGCATTCGGACCCTGGACGACTTCTTGTATATCACCCAATGCAAAGCTTCTAGTCTCTGCTGCGACGGGAACAAATAAAAACGCACACTATGAGTGAAGCTGCTTGAATCATTCTATTCATAGTTTCATCCCGAGAGACTCACCGAGCCGATTTAACTCATTGGCACGAGTCGTTGGCACTTCCATTCCCGGCGACCCATTCGGTCCTTGTAAGTCTGTCTCTAAAAAAATAGAGCAACGACGTCCCGGCACTATCACCAGAGCCAGTCACCTGGGGGCTCGCGCTAATAGTACTTTTATAGATGGTTTAAACATATAGAGTTCGGAAACTAGTCGAACCGTATGCACAATATGAACAGAGTGCTATTTCTAAACTGAAATTTCATGATTAATCTCCCTATTCACATAATGCCGCAGTTAAAAGGTGTGGCTGGCCATTTCAAAGCCTCATGCCCATAAAACCATCAGTGCACATGTTAGTAACGTACGCTACTCGCCCAGAAGGATCGGACAATCTGCTGCCATCAACAAAAAGTTGTTTAATTCTAATTGGCACAAGTTGATCGACGTCCATCATCCGGGCCTTTCTGAATTCAATCTCACCCTTATCCGGCATTAACCACCAATCTCGGCCATATATCCAACCACCGTTTCCTAGCCATCCGATCATGGAAATCTGAAGGTTTTGGCCGTTTCGCGTTTATAGTGACTGTCAGGTCGAATAGTGCATCAAACCCAAACGGTGACACTAGTATGATGTCTCCGGCATTGTCCATTGCCGCGCCTACAGCCGTCTCCACTTCCACCCAGTAGCTCATCGCATCGGAAGTTGATTTGTAGTGGGCATCGCCGTTCCGCTGATGCATCCGGGCCTGGTTTTTAACAGACCAGGGGATATTCATAACATCTGCAAGCTGCTGTTCAAGTGCGCGATCTCTGCTCTCAGCTGTGTCAGCTGTATCGAAATAAATAAGATCAACGTCGTTTAACACTGTGGCCTGTGAATAGCCATGGACTTTGTCCCACACAAGGTTACGCACGAACCCGGCAGCAAGGCACCAATCCGGAAGGCCCAAATCCGCAGCAGCATTTAGCGCTTGCATGCGCTCGAGATCGTTCGCTATCCATTGTTTGATTCTGGCTTTTTTATCCATCAAAGCGACTGATCCACGAACGGCAGGTCCGTTGCATCGCCAAGTTGAAATGCAGTAGCAATGTCGCCACGAGCAGCGACTTCAAATGTAGAAGCAGATATACAGCCGAGTTTGCAGCGGTTCTTACACTGCGTGCGGCAAGCGTACTTTGCTCGTGCCCGTGTGTAAATCGGTTGGATGGATTGTGATTCACTTGCTTATTTGTTATGTGTCTTTGTTTTCTCTGCAACATAACTATTGGTTATCGGGTTGCGGCTTAAAAACAATTGAGTCAAATATCGCATGCGCGATTTCGATGTCACCCTCGGACTTGTATGCCACCAACATACTAAGGGCAACTTGCCCGTCAAGTGGGAAGTAAACTTTTGTGCTAAATGGAAAACCTTCCCTAAATTCAAATCTGACGGTACCAATACGCGCTGGCTTACCCGAAATTACAACCTCTCTGTATCTCGTGTCTTCTGGCCACCCATTGAAGTTGTTAGAATACCTTCCGTAATCGAAACTTAGTTTAATGTTTTCGGACTCGAACCGCTGAACGAAAGAGTCGATCCCATGACCTTCAAGTTGCTGCATATCTGATGGCACGTAAAAGAGAAAAAATTCGTTCTCTACTTGCTTTGTTGGTTCTTGCGCCCAGCAGATTGGGGCTAGCGCACAACAAACTACCGAGACAACTATTTTTAACTTTCTAAACATTTTCTTCCTCCTGAAGACCGACATGGCAGTCAATACTATCAAAGTTCAAATTAGCTCACTGCCGTTGACTTCTTGTTAATCCCTGACGTCTTGTTGCGTTTAATGTGTACGCGGCCTACGAATATAGTTGATGTCCCACTCCGTCTCATCCTGATACACAAATCCGTGCCGTTGATAAAACGCGTTTGACTCACTCCCTCGCAGCGCGGTGACTGTGATTGGCAAACCAAGTTCGTCTGCTGTGCTGAAGATATTCTCAAGCACCTTCGCACCAATTCCACGCCCCTGATAGCCTGGTTCGATGTACAGATGATCGAGCATTAGGAGGTCAGGCTCGGGCTTCACTACAACGAACCCTATCCTGAGCCCAGCAACGTTTATAAATCGAGTGTAGGCGGGATTGAAACCGGATTCGAAGCGCTCTCTGGCTCGATCCGGATCAAACCTCCCAAGTCTTGTTAGACTGTCTCGCATCGCTGCGATCCGTATTCTGACAAGCTCATCCAGGTGTTCTGGGAAAGCGGCTTCAAACTCAACGATCACAATCGATTCCTTTCCTTCTCTATTGGCTACGCTCTGAGACTGGCGAGCTGATTGGTCAAATATATCCTACTGCTCAAGCTCAATACTGTTGTGGCCGAAATCGAAATTACCCAGCTTCTTGACCATTGGCTGTGTTTCCAACACTGAGCCTTCCCGGAGTGGTTCAAGTCTGCCAGACGGGTTGAACCCAAAGCTCCTGTACAAGCTAGCTGCTGGCTCATTAGTTGCTGTGACTACAAGTTTCATTGATTCACAGCCACTAACTTCAGCCCAGGCAGTGATGCTTTTTAGTAGCGCGGTTGCGATCCCTTTCCCTCTGGATTCGGGCAACACCCACATTTGGTATACGTGTGCAACAGTCGAGTCTTCTTCCCAGATAACCCCCGATGCCAGCCCAACGATATTGCCATGACTCTCTGCCACTAAGGGGAACGAGATATTAACGCCGGGTTGCGGTCTTAGCCGGGCCTTCCAATCAGCTTCCGAAAATGCTTGCTCTCGTTCATAGGTAGAACTGAATGAATCAGGGGAATCCTTGAGAGAAGCCAATCGAACTTTCTTGTAGCTCTCCCAGTCGCTGACTGTCAGCTCTTTGATCTCGAATCTACCCATGTCGCCCTTCACGCCGCAAATAGACTCACCTTGCAATCCCAACACAATAGTCCAACGGTTGCTGAAGCCTACTTAAATCAGCATCTTCCGATACCATCTCTGAAATAGGCAAGCAAGTTTCTCCGTCAGATAGAAACTCGATGACCCTGCCCTCTAAATCGACAATAGAACTATACCAATATACTCCACCCGAATACCCCCGCTGCCCGTTCAATTGGATCAAGGGCTCATCAGAGCTGCCAGAGACCAACTCGCCAGTACCTGAGCCGATTTGGTAAAGTGATCTATCTCCAAGATTTAACACCACCGTCGCCGTTGAAGTTGGAGAAGTCAATGAAACCATCAAATGTGAATTATTAACAAATTGAATGATGTCCATCGAATCGTAGGGCTCCGGAGTACGCACCCACCATTTCTCATCCGGAGCTTCTATCTTTAGGTAGACATCAGATGGTTCAAACAAATCATTATCCTCATCCTCAGGTCCAGCCAAAACAGAGGCCGTTACTGGACCAGCCAATGTCTCTCTGACCGTTACAACCGAGTCGGGTTCGGAGTCATCATACGGGAGCACCTCACCGGACGTTGCGTATAGTGGAACTAAGAATATTATCAGCGAATGCCAAAGCTTCATTGTTGGGCTATCCGTTCGCTCTGACCATAAAAAGCCCTTGTGAATCGCTACCAGTTCTCTAGACACTTTCCAGCTTCTTAAAGTAACTCTTTTCGTACTCGGCTGGCGACACATTTCCGTTGGATCCGTGACGACGAAC
>PALV01000004.1 GCA_002706685.1 Gammaproteobacteria bacterium
ATCGGCTCAATCACCAAGGCGTTCACAGGAGTTCTGCTCGCCGAAATGGTCGCACGGAGCGAGGTCTCGCTCTCCGATCCCGTCTCCGGCTTCCTGCCTGATGGCGTCACCGTCCCCAGGGCCGGCCGCGAGATCACCCTCCTAGACCTCGCGACTCACCATTCGGGACTGCCCAGAATTCCCGGGAACATGCCCTTTGAATCGCTACCAGTTCTCTAGACACTTTCCAGCTTCTTAAAGTAACTCTTTTCGTACTCGGCTGGCGACACATTTCCGTTGGATCCGTGACGACGAACCGGATTGTAAAACATTTCGATATAAGCAAATATATCCTGCCGTGCGACCTCGCGGCTCGGGTACACTTTGCGGCGAATCCGTTCGCGCTTTAGTAGCTGAAAGAAGCTCTCAGCTACTGCATTGTCATAGCAGTTACCTTTTCGGCTCATACTGGCAATCAGCCCATTTTGATCGAGCATCTTTCGCCAGTCATAACTGGTGTACTGACACCCCTGGTCAGAATGTACGATTACTTTCTGTTTAGGTCGTCGGCGCCAACAGGCCATAACCAGGGCATCGAGAACCAATTCGGTGTTAATACGATCACTCATTGCCCAACCAATGACCTGGCGGGAGAACAGGTCCAGAACAATGGCCAGGAACAGCCATCCTTCTGCGGTTTTAACATACGTGATATCGGTTACCCACGCCTGGTTGGGTTCATCGACATCAAAGTCACGGTTGAGCAAGTTCGGTGCTATTGTCGCTGGCTCGCCCATTGGGTAGTGGTTGCGCCGCTTATAGCCACGCTCTGCAGCGATCTCCGCGATCCGCATCAGGCGTAGCACCCGGTTCTTGCCACACTGCTCTCCGATGGCCACAAGGTCATCATAGATCTTCCGGTAACCGTAAACACCACCGCTTTCCAGCCAGAACTGCTTGATGAATGCGCTCAAATAATCATCGTCTTTGCTGCGCTGACTTTGAGGTTTATGCAGCCAGGCATAGTAGCCAGCCGGATGAATCTGGAGCACCTCACACATCATTCTGATGGGAAAGCGCTTGGTCCGAGATTTCACGAACGCGTATTTTTCTTTGACTCGACTGCAAAGAACGCGGCGGCCTCCTTTAATATGTCGCGCTCCATGGTTAGCCGCTTTACTTCAGCCTTGAGCGCACGGACCTCGTCCTCTGCGGCCTTGTTCTTTTGCCACTGACCCGACTGGGATCCGTATCTGGCTTTCCAGTCATGCAGACTCTTGGGCGTGACGCCCAGCCGCTTGGCAACATCACCGACCGAGTGGCCGTGTTCAGTGATCTGTTTAACTGCTTCTACTTTGAATTGCTCGGTATATCGTTTGCCCGACATGGACACCTCCATTTAGCTTCATTGTAACGCTAAAAGGTGTCTATTAAACTGGTAGCGATTCATTGTTTAAGCGGCGCCCATTAATCTGTTACAACCTTCACGTCTTTTATTGTGAAATCACCAAGCAACATATACTTGGTCGGACCTACATCCTGCACTCGCCAGAGTAGTGCCAGTACTCTTGATCCTCTCCGCGTAACATCGATTTGGCAGCCTCATTCAAGGGAGTAACAAGAACAGCCATATCGGATTCATCTGTCTCGCGCAGTATCGCCCGCAGATCATTCCCATCTGTATCAATAGTTGAGAAGTACTCTGTAGCAGCAATGCAACGTTGGAGACTGTAACGCGGGTCTTCTTGACCCACAAAGTATCCGCGCCCCATACATTCGGAGAACGACTGGGATGAAGCTACTGCTAAGGTCAGGACTAGAATTCTCTTCATAGCTCTATCGCCCTTATTCACGCGCTAGCAGTGCTGGCTGCGTATAGTTGATGGTTAAGAGGCTTTCAGCCATCCTTGCTCCACCGCATATTCAACTTTCAATAGAACCCAGCCATAGATCTCTGGCTGTTCTTGCTCAATAAATTGGTGCATTTGCAGCACTTGGGATTTTCGGATTCCGTTATCTCGCCACGCTCGCCCCTCACTAGTCATGTTGTGAAGGAACGGAAGCAGTCGATCTATTACCTTTAACAATTTGGCTTCTTTGCTAGTACCAGTCTCCTGCTCGTCCCAGAGCTGCACCATATTCGGAATCGGGTTTCCGGGATGTGACGAAATTCTTTCCACACATTCGCGTTCATCGACGTGAGCGTTTGAGCGATCGACGCTGTACAGGAAAGTATCGCCGGCATNGATCTCACCAAGGTCGTGCACCAGCGCCAGTTTGAAAAGTTTCAATACATCGAAGTCTTCGCTCAGTAACTCGGAGAATGCCCAGCAAGCCATCGCCAAATGCCAGGAATGTTCCGCGGAGTTCTCGACTCGCTCGCCCCCATTGATATAAGTTCGACGGTTTACTAACTTCAGCCCGTCCAGGCTAATAAGAAAGTCAGATACTTGTGAAAGACTATCGGCCACGTTGACTCCTAACGCCGCGCACAAGGGCGGTCAAATAAGTGCAGCGTTTTGGCTGTCCCATAGACCAATGGGAGCGATTGCTGCGGATTGTTATATGCCTTGCCCGACAGTGCATATGCGCATAAACTATACGCATAATTTATATGGAGCAGCCACAATGAATTATGCATACAACCCTCAAGCCCCCAAAAAGCCCACTAATGTCAGCATAAACAGCGACTTACTTCAAAAAGCAAAGGACTTGAAGATTAACCTGTCGGCCACTCTGGAACATGCCCTGGCAGAGCAGCTCCGTAGTGAACAGCGCACCGCATGGCTTCGCGAAAACGCTGACGCTATTCAAGCATATAACCAGTTTATTGAAACAAACGGCACTTTCGGCGATAGCGTCAGGAAATTCTAATGGGCCAATTTTTTGCGTACAAAAACCCAAACCCTGCGACTCGCGCCCAATACCCTTACCTACTGGATATACAAAGCAATTTATTGAGTGGCTTGCGTACAACCGTTGTTATTCCGCTGACACCTTCCAAACTTGCCGCACCCATGAGTTTGACCCGACTAAATCCTACCGTTGATATGGATGGTAAGAGCTTTGCTGTCATGACGCAGGAGATTACTGGCGTGGATCGCAACCAACTCGGCGCCCAAGCACATGACTTATCATCGTATCGCTCAGAAATTATCGCTGCACTCGATTTTGTACTCTCTGGCATATAACGCCGCGCACAAGGGCGCGAGCTTGCGAGCGTCCCAGCCGTCGCAGGCGGTGATTGGTGCGCCTGGTTATGCGGCTGACTCACGCTCCACATCCCAACCCGGGAATACCAGTACCGCTGGATGACACCGTAAGGCTTTAGCGAGTACTTTTGCGCGATCCACGCCAATGCGAACACGGTCGTTCTCAATGGCAGAAATAGTCGATTGGGGGATACCGGTTGCAGCCGCCAGATCGTTCTGACTCATCTCCTGAAGTTCACGCAATATACGAACTGATTCACCTGGAGATACATCAATTCTTTTACTGGCTCTACGATAATCGCTCATTCTTTACCTCCGGTAGTCATGGGGAGTTGTTCGCTCAACCTCCACCAGCACCTGATCTTTCTGAACCTTGTAAATCACTCTATATTGGATATTCAAGCGAGACGACCGAAAGCCTTTCCAGTTCCCGGATAACGCTTCGTCTTTAAAGCCCTTGATAAGTTTTAGTCCCTGCGGGCCAGAGATCCTCACAATATCTTTCCACTTTTCATAGCGTTTGTGGACCTCAACTGGCGCTGCCGCCAAGGCCTTATCTATACGCCTATGTTCGAGAATCTCCCACATACCAAATTTAGTATATATACCATTTATGGTATGTCAAGGTTTTCAGTAGCTCTGGAAGGAAGCCGCATACCGCCCGTATTCACGCACCAGCGGAGCTGGCTGCGCGTGATTGATGGTTATGAGTCTATACCACCCACGATTGCAACCTGACCACTCGGCAATGACACTCTCCTGCAGTGCTCTGGTATTGACGCCAGAGACCATGCAGGCATATAATGTTATAACTTTTGTAATAACAAGGTATTCCTATGCTTAAAGTCAAGGTTACTGCGGTTGGCAATTCCATGGGCATTTTGTTGCCCAAAGAGGCGCTTGGAAAACTCAATGCCGAGCGCGGGGACACTTTATATTTGGTTGAAGGCCCGGAAGGCTACACCCTTACGACCTATGATCCCGAATTTGAGGAGCAAGTCGCAACCGCACGCGACATCATGAAACGCTACAAGAACGCCCTGAAAGAGCTGGCTAAATGAAAGAATCCAAGTGGCTGAAACTTAATGTCGTTAGCCACGTGCACAACCTACTGCTGTCAGAACATGGTGGGCCCAGTGGCACACGTGATGACTCGTTGCTGAGCTCAGCGCTAGACCGACCAAAGAACAAATTTGGCTACGAGGCAAATTGCACACTACATGACCTGGCAGCAGCATACACTTTTGGAACTGCCAGGAATCATCCATTCGTTGATGGGAACAAGCGAACAGCATTTGTGTGCGGAGCCTTGTTCTTGGAGCTCAATGGATTTGTAGTCACCGCATCAGAGCTTGATACAGTAGTCATCATGGAAGCCGTCGCTGCAGGAACAATAGACGAGCTACAGTTGGCCGAGTGGTATCGCTCGAATTCCGTTGACTCATAACGCCCGCGCTCACGCGTAATTTTGGAGCTGCGCAGCGGCGGAAAAATTGTCGCTGTGGAGCCGATTGTTATGTTTCTTTCCTCATGATAGAGTGTGTATAGATTGGATGTAGATACACATAGGTGATTCATGAGAACCAACATTGTTATTGATGATAAGTTAATGATGGACGCCCTTAAAGCATCTGGCTTAGCCACAAAAAAAGAAGCGGTAGAACAAGGGCTTAAGCTTCTTGTGAGGCGGAGCCAGCAGCAGGAAATTCGGAAGCTCCGGGGGCGCATCAAGTGGGAAGGCGACCTGGATGAAATGCGGGGCGGCAAATGATCCTGGTCGATACCAGCGTCTGGATCGACTACCTGAATGGGACCCCAAGCCGACACACCGATGCTCTTGACGCTGCTATTGTCGAGGGTGTGGTTGCTATGGGAGATTTGATTTTTCTTGAAATCCTTCAGGGTATCAGGGACGACAGGGAGTATCGGACGACCAAGCAAAGCCTTATGACGTTGGATCGTCTTGAGATGTTTGGTAAAGGCATGCCGGAGAAATGTGCAGAAAACTACAGGGCGCTGCGTAAAAAAGGCATGATAATTCGAAAAACAACAGACGTAATCATTGCAACGTTTTGCATCGAGCAGCGTCTGCCCTTGCTTTTCACTGATCGTGATTTCATCCCGTTTGTTGATCATCTTGGCTTGGTCTCAGCACTGCCGGAAACATAACGCCCCGCACAAGGGCGCGAGATTGCGAGAGTCCCAGCCGCCGCCGGCGGCGATTGATGCGTTTGGTTAGTTGCTTTTCCGGCGTTGCCAAGTGATAGCATATATGCCACCATATTTCACATGAATAAAATTGTCGTCATAGACACCAGCGTACTGATCAATGCCCTGCTTGGCCCTGCAGGACCAGCCAGGGAGCTGATCCGAAGATGTTTGCAGGGACATTATAAGCCGTTGATTAGCAATACCTTATTTATGGAATATGAAGATGTAACAAACCGGTCTCATATTCTGGAGCAATGCCCGCTGACATCTGGGGAGCTTCGCGAGCTACTCAACGCATACTATAGCGTTTGCGAATGGGTGCCCATTTACTATCTATGGCGCCCAAACCTGCCCGATGAAGGCGACAACTTTTTAATTGAGCTTGCCGTTGCCGGCAATGCCTATTGTGTTGTTACCAACAATGTCAGGGATATCAAATCTTCTGAACTGATATTTCCCGGACTGCACGTGATGACATCTGAACAATTGTTAAGAGGATGACAGCATGGCCACATTAACCATCCGACTACCCGACGACAAACATAACCGCCTGAAGGCGTTGGCTCGTCGCAAGAAAATGAGCGTCAACAAACTGATTGAAGAAATTTCAACTCAGACTCTCGCCGAGTTTGACAGCGAAACTCGATTCCGTACCTTTGCCGCCTCTGGCGATGTTAAACGTGGCCTTGAACTTTTAGACAAGCTCGATGCCGCAGCGCAGGGCAACTAACGCCCGGCTAAGCTGCGGTTCTGTAGTGGAGCCCTTTGTGTCGTCAAACACAACGGGCGAAACGCAAAAACTGTCAGCTTGAGCCGTTTGTTAAATTTGTTTCGCCTTTAGTAGAATTGCGATTTCTGAACTGAGAAGGAATACTCTGCCACGCAGCGAGAGAACTGGCCATACAAAGACTGCTGCTAAGGCGACAGATGCTCCGATAACCATAAAGTTTGGCATTTCAGCGCCCACCATATAGAGAAAAGCTGCCATCCCAAAACCCACAAAAAAACTTAACACTGCGATACCAGCCAGCTGAGCAGCTATCCAGAACACCCAAAAGGTGACCTTTCCATGCCTTTGAATGAAGTCTCTTCGAGCCTCTTCTATGAGCTGGCCTTGCTCTTCTTTGGTTAGACTGAAAAACAACGATAACTCCTTGCGACGCATCACGGGTCCTCCTTTTCAATAGCTATTTAGCTAGACGATATTCGGGCGGAATAGTACTTCGAGGTGCGCTCAAATTTAACGCCCCGCATAAGGGCGGCCAAATAAGCGCAGCGTTTTGGTTGTCCCAGCGACCATCGGGAGCGATTGCTGCGGATTGTTATGCAGTACCCCGACAAGGGTGCTTGCATGTATGTCATATTTGACATACATTGCACTCCATGAGCCCAAAAGACAAGCAATTAGTTTGGCTACATTGAATTGTGAAAACGCCGCCATTCTCAGCAGCCTGCCGATTGGAGGCAGGCTACTTGCTGCGACGGCTGCAGCGCGGGGAAAAGCTTTCCCTGCCACAATCAAGACCCATGCCATCAATCGGGCCTCATTGCCATGAGCTGCGTATTACGGACAGAGACAAAATTTGGCGCATAGTGTACCGAATAGACCCTGATGCCATTGTTGTAGCTGATGTATTTATGAGAGAACTGAAACTACGCCCAAGAAAGTAATTGATGTATGCAAATCCAGATTCAGGATGTATGACGATGCAAGATAGTAAGCGAAAGAAACTGGAAGCTGCCGGATGGAAAGTCGGCAGCGCTGATGAATTTCTGGGGCTTACCCCAGAAGAGTCTGCGTATATTGAGATGAAGCTTGCCCTGAGCCATACCCTGCGGCAGCGCAGACTCGGCAACAAATTGAGCCAGATCGAATTAGCCAAAAAGGTTCACTCCAGCCAGTCGCGAATAGCGAAAATGGAAGCTGGCGACCCTAGCGTCTCAATCGACCTGATCATGAAATCACTCCTGGCCTTGGGCGCTTCACCCAAAGATGTAGCCAAGGCTATCTCCGCCGGCGAGCCTCACGCTGCATAACGCCCGCTTCAGCTGCGGCAAAGCCGTAGCTTTTTTGTGTTATTGTTTGAGCGCAGCGAGTGACACAGAAACGCGTAGGTTTTGGCGTCAGTCTGCAAGCGCTTGTTAGGCTTAGAAGAACTCATCAGGAGAAATCCCATAGGTTCTCATATTCCCATCACGAACCTTGTACAAAGTCATAGTCATTTGGTCGAACTGCGTACCATTGAAAGATGGTGTCTCGGTAAGCGTGAATGGCTCTGATCTAGCTAAAGCCCCGGTGTTTAGATCTTGATACCGAACATCGTACCTTCCTGGCGCGACATCTTGGACATTGAAACTTCTACCCTGTGCTACGAAGAAACTCCGAACAGGAATGGCTTCTGCATCACTCAAGTGAACCAGTCTCACAAATACATCAGAGTCGTTCCTGGTGTTATCGATGTTTACCGATGACAGTCCGTTAGTATTGAGGTACTCATATCCGTCAATGTATCCGGAAATTAAAGGCCACGCAGCGCCATTTGGTGCAGCTGAAGGACGTATGTATCCTTGAGATTGAGTGGAGGCCTGTGAATTAAATCTTGGAATATCTGACGATCTTGAAATTGGCCTATTCGGCTGGCCTTGATTTATTTCCCAGGCAGCAACGAAAGTTATTCCCGAGAGCGCCAATGCTAACGCATATGAAGCCAGAGAAGACTTCCTAAAGAGTACCTTGTTGGTTGTGCCTCCTCCCTGCTCTGTTGCAAAGTCATCGTTATCGATGAAGTATTTGAAATCATCCCTTGAAAATGCGGCTCTCGCCACAGCATCGTATTCTTTGAGCTTGTTAACCAAAGCTTGGTATGCTTTCTCTGGCGAAATAGAGAATGCTTCACACTTCCCTTCAAACCATATGTTGAGAGATGTGCTCTGATAGAAGCCATTCCTATAATTATGTGTTGCACGGATATCTGATATTGTCCATCCAGGCCAGTACCAGACTTTATCAAGATTGGTCTTTATCACATAGAGCGGCGTGACAAGCAGCCAAGATTTTATTGGACTGGAATGCCACGAAAATATGAAGCTCAAATTACGACCCAAAAGCAAGGCGGCTATCAGACTTATACCCGCATACCAGTCTCTAGACTCGACATCCCAGCGGTAATTGGTTGAATCGACTGCCAAAAAGACAAGCCACCCCAAAAGCAAAAAGGACCAAATGTAGTTCCAAACAACGCCATCCAGTTTTATTCCGAATTCCTGCCCCCCCTTGGTTGGTAGTCGCCTCATCAATGCATTCTTCGAGTCATCACTGAGGTCCTTGAAGAGTATGCAGCCGGCCTTTATTGGCACTGATGACGTTTTTGGGCTCTCACGCGCGGCAGCCTTTGGCATGGGCTCACTACGCGGTCCACCCTCTTTCTCTGAGATCCATGCATCATGAGCACGACGTCTTTCTGGGTCTGACAAGACAGCGTAGGAATCGTTGATGATCTTCATTGCTCGCTGAGATTCCGGCGAATTTGCATTTCTATCCGGATGGTATTTCAGACATAGAGATTTATAGGCTGCTCGAATGACCTCCACAGGAGCATCCCTTGCAACCTTTAAATTGTCGTAATGTGTTCGAATCTTGTTCATGGGGAACTCGGGAGCCTAACGCCCATAATCACGCGCCAGCTCTGCTGGTCGCGTGCAATTGATTGTTATGCGCTTTCGTCATTCGAACCCAGTATCTCGGATTAACTCGCTGCCACGCAGTGACCGCCAGTGCTGGCATTCTTGGGACGCCTCGCTTTGTGCTCACTGAGAGTTGATCCTGACCGCTCGGGTGGCTCCGCCAACGTTCATTTCTGCCACTGTGTCGTCGACCCTAACAAACTCAATTGGCGTACCCAGCCGGCTGAAAAACATCAGGCCTCCTTCAGGCAGAAGCTCAAATCGCTCTCCACCGGTGGCTCTTGCGAACAGCTGACCGTATTCGTAGGTGACTTCAATGACAACAGGGGATTCGTGCACCTCATAATGACCGACCAAACTTTCGTACGCGGCCGCATCGAGAGTAACTACAGTTCTCTCAGTTGGCATCAATCCCTGCCATCCATACTCTCGCCCGATGGTGAGTATCAATTCCTGTGCCAGTCGACTACCGTTATCTGAATTGGTCATCACAATGACGCCGGCGCCTTGCTCGATAAACGCCGTGAAGTGGGACCTGAATCCCGCATTCCCTCCCGTATGTCCGAATCGGCTGCCCGCGCCTTCGATGATAGGCCCAAGTCCATGGTCGTTCATCCCGGCCTCTAGCATCATGTGAGCTATTGATTCAGAAAGTATGCGCCCGCTACCCGCGTATGCTTGCTGAACTTCAATGATGTATCGGGAGAGATCGCTCGGAGTTGTCCACAAGCCCGCTGCTGCCATCTCTGGATAAATGTGCCATTTCCCGTTTATCTTGTTTCCGTTCCTGTCATAGGCGGATGCCGCACGCGTATGCAGGACGGTCGGTAAGGGCTGCTCGTAGGTGCTGTTACTCATACCAAGCGGCTCAAGCACCACATCCCTCATCAACTGAGAAAAGGGCTGTCCGATTACATCGCTCATCAGCAGCTCCAGGGCTGTGTAGCCACCACCTGAGTAACGCCAACTTTCCCCAGGCTCCTTCCAGACTCGGATAGCTTCAGTATTGCCCGCACCTTCAAGTACTTCGACAGTCGAAGGAATCCTCGTGCCATTCTCGTAACCAGGAAAACCCCAAACAGTGGTGCCGGCGGAATGATTCAGCAGGCCCCGAAGCGTAACTTTGTGAGTAGTAGTGAATTCGTTGTCAGGAATTTTCCAGCTCGTCAATACATCGTTGATATTCTGATCCAGACCGAGCCGACCATCCTGAACAAGTTTAAGCGCGGCCATTGCTGCGACCGGCTTACTAACTGATGCAGCCTGAAATAGTGTCTCTGCGGTCGCCAAAACGTTGTCTTCCTTGTCAGCGAATCCATAGGCTTTGGCCCACTCTAGTTTGCCGTCATTTATTACCGCAACACTTACGCCGGGCACATTGAGTTGTCTCATTCGTTCTTCGATTGATACTGCGGGCAAGTTTTCGCCACGAACAATGAGTAACGGGGAAATGTTTTTTTCTATGGTTGCAATTCTGTCGCTCAGCAAAGGCCCTTTATCACAGGCCGTAAGTGTGCTGGCCAGAGCTATAACTGTCGCAAGCAGTGAACTCAGTTTCATGGCAATTCCTTATGGTTAATTCGGACGCATAACGCTCTGGTTAATGGGCAGATGGCGTAGCCATTTGTCCTTGATTGAACAGCTTGTTATGCGCCGTTATTACTGGCGAAATACCGCGCAGTCAAATTGTTTTTCGGCGACTCTATTCTCCCAATCTTCCGCTTTGTCGATATCTATGTCATAACCCAAATTGCCACTTCTAAGATAATCAGCAATCCTACACATGCTGGCGAGTTCCCCAGAGCTTGCCGCCAGCTCCAGATACTCTTTTGCCTTACTGGCGGACTTAGAAACACCTAAGCCCTGTTCATAAATTTGCGATAACATAAATCCAGCACTGTCATTACCTTGGCTGATAGAGTCCTCGTATAGTTCTCTTGCCTTGTTGTAGTCTTGGGGAACGTACCTTCCTCTGAAATACTCATGGCCCAGGTTTATCTTTGTGAATCGCCCCGGGTTTCCTGGAGGCTCCTAACTCTGAGAGAATGGAGCCATGAACAAACCAAAGTCAAACAGATTTTCCCCTGAAGTCCGTGAGCGTGCTGTACGTATGGTGCTGGAGCATCGCGGTGAGTATCCATCCTTGTGGGCTGCGATCGAATCGATTGCCCCAAAAATTGGCTGTGTGCCGCAGACCCTGAACGACTGGGTTCGCAAACATCAGGTTGATGCCGGTGAACGCCCCGGTGTCACCAGCGGCGAACAGCAACGCATCAAGGATCTTGAGCGCGAGGTCAAAGAGCTGCGTAAGGCCAATGAGATTCTGAAGCTGGCCAGCGCGTTTTTCGCACAGGCGGAGCTCGACCGCCGGTTCAAGTCCTGAGAGAGTTTGTTGACCGTCACCGTGACACTTATGGGGTCGAGCCGATCTGCAAGGTGTTGCAGATTGCCCCATCGGGTTACCGGCACTACGCCGCGTGCCAGCGCAGCCCGCAGCTGCGCTGCGCCAGGGCCAAACGTGACGAGGAGCTGATGATTGATATTCGCCGTGTGTGGCTGGCCAATTTTCAGGTGTATGGCGCTGACAAACTGTGGCGTCAGCTCAACCGCGAGGGCATCACAGTAGCGCGCTGTACGGTGGAAAGGTTGATGAAAGTCATGGGCATACAAGGCGCCCGACGGGGCAAGGTTGTGCGTACCACCATCGCTGATCAGGACGCTGCGTGTCCTCTGGATCGGGTGCATCGACAATTTAATGCCGACAGACCCAACCAGCTGTGGGTGTCAGATTTTACGTATGTCTCTACCTGGCAGGGCTGGATCTATGTGGCGTTTGTGATTGATGTATTTGCACGTTACATCGTCGGCTGGCGAGTCAGTACCAGCATGCGCACAGACTTTGTACTGGACGCATTGGAGCAGGCCTTGTATGCGCGTCAGCCAACCGATGCGCTGATTCATCACAGTGACCGCGGCTCGCAGTACGTCTCGATCCGTTACACTGAGCGACTGGCTGAAGCGGGTATCGAACCGTCAGTCGGTAGTCGCGGTGACAGCTATGACAACGCACTGGCGGAAACGATCAACGGCTTGTACAAAACCGAACTGATCCATCGCCGGGCACCGTGGAAAAGTCGTGAAGCAGTGGAACTGGCAACGCTGGAATGGGTGACCTGGTTCAATCAACACAGGCTGTTGGAAAGCATCGGGTATATACCTCCGGCAGAAGCTGAGGCAAACTACTACCGCCAACTGAGTGAACCAATGGCTCAGGCGGCGTAACTTAAACCAAATGGCCTCCAGGAAACCCGGGGCGATTCATTGCTATTGGATCACCATTTTCTACGGCCTGAGATAAATAATTTATGTAGTCATCGGTTCTGCCTAGTATTTCGGAAACTACAGCTTTGCTCCTCGCTGAGCCATCGAAAAATACTCTGCGTAATTTACTTACAAGATCTGTACTATCTTGATGCCAATATAAGTAATCAACTCCATTATTGGATTGAATTTCAAATTCAACATCAGCGAATTCCAGTAACTCACGAAATTGTTCAGCAGCTGAGTTTGAAGAAATAGAGATTCCGCCTGCTAATTCTGCTGCGCTTGAGACAGTAGCAGCAGCGTAAAGAACTATCACTGTTAGAATTTTTGCGCTCATTCTAGTTATCGCTCATAACGCCCTTGTTAATGGGGCGCGCCACGCAGTGGGGCGTCCCAATTGAATAGATTGTTAGTGAGCTTTATCACTGATTCACCACAGCTAAACCTAGAGCTGCATAGAAAGCATATGCAGGGATTAAGAGCAACTTGGGCACAATGTTCCATTTTGACTCCACCAGATAAACTGACACACCAAAACTAATTGGCAGATATAGCACGGCGAACTGGATCCACCCGTTATACCCTGATATGAAATAAGTATTCGGCAGACTCCAAATGAGCGCCACAACCATAAGCTTTTTATCCGATTTAAAGGCTCCAAGTGTTGCTAATGCCATGAAGAGAATTATGGCAGGCCACCCGAAAAGAAGCTGAATAAGTATCATCGTTTGGCAGTTACTTCCTCTAGCTCACTAACGCTTCACAACAGCTGCGGCTCCGAAGGAGCCGTCAGACTGCTTGTGATTGTTAGTGGGCATTACTATGCTGCTGTTTCAAACTTGATTTGTAACCCCAACGCTTTTGCGATTTTGGTTACGGTAGAGAAAGTGGGATTCCCCTCTTCTGAAAGAGCTTTATAAAGCCCCTCTCTGGAAAGGCCAGCATCCCTGGCGAGTTGGCTCATATTCTTGGCGCGGGCAATGACTCCAAGCGCATGCACAATGAAGGCTGGATCGTCACCGCCTTCTTCTAGAACAGCTTCCAGGTATGCCTGAATATCTTCATCAGTTTTAAGATATTCAGCTGAATCCCAACGACTCAGTTTAACATTCATTTCTATACCTCCAGTTGCTGGGCCAATTCTTTGGCTTTCGCAATATCTTTAGTCTGGGAGCCTTTATCGCCCCCCGTCAGAAGTATGACAATTACTCAAGAACGCTTGGTGAAATAGATTCTATAACCGGGGCCGTAGAATAACCGCAATTCGCTTACCCCGTCGCCGACCGGCTCAACATCACCGAAATGACCCTGTTCCAATCGGTCAATTCGAGCCTGGATGCGTGCCTTCGCCTTTAGGTCACGAAGCCTATTAAACCAGCGGGCGAATTCTTCTGTCTTGTAGACTTCCAACATATGCCCACTCTAGTTAACAACTGCAAATATGTCAACCATAGTTAACACCAGCACAGAACCCAGCTTGCCCACTAACGCTCGTGTTCAGCCACGGACAATTTTGGGCGCTTTATGCGCGATAATGGGAGCGCAGCGACCGCGCATAAAGTGCACAAAGTTGGCCGTCGGCCTGCTGCGCATTGTTAGGCATTTGTTTAGATGCACTATACAGAACGCACCAAAATAATGTCCCTTTGAGGATCACTACCCAGAGTAAAAACATGCTCGCCAACTTCTTCAAAATTAAATTTTTTGTAAAAGGCTATTGCTCTTGGATTTTTTTCCCACACACCCAGCCAAACAATATCGGTATTTCGTTCTTCAAAACTTTTTAGGCACTCATTCATTAATTTATGAGCAAGACCTTTTCCGTGGAAATCTTTGTCAACGTATAGCCTTTGGATTTCACCTGGGCAAGTAGCTGAAACACAACTAGGGGCACTATTGCACCTTAGTTGTGCATACGCCACTAACTTGCCATCGCTCTCAGCTACGATTGTGACATATTCTGGACTTGCAATTTCTTGCCCCTGAATTTCCTTTCCGTAACTTGATTGGCAATGAGCATCCATATTTTCAGGCGTATTTTGCTCAGAGAATGTATCTCTAAATGTGGCCTCAGCCAATTTAGCAAGATCTGTGGCATCTGAACGCCTTGCCAATCTAAAAATGGTCATTAATTTCTCCGAAGATGCCTAACGCCCGTACTCTGCGGCAAATTTGGGGCGCAGCGGAAAATTTGCCCGTCAGCAGCGCTTTGTTATGCATTGATATGAAAGTCTAATATTTTTTCAATAAGCAACTTATATTTTTCGGAGTGCGCGCGGACTCTTTCAGCGAAGTCGCTACCGGCTAGAAGCTGGGCCGTCACGACATCCTCCTGCAGCCGACCATATTCAATTGCGTTTCTTCGATCTGTATCCGCATCGCTCAAGAAGTTATGGATGACCTGCAGGCGCTCGACTCGTTGGTAAAATGTCCAAAGTTTTTCTAGCCTAGGGTAGTCAACATACGATGGTAGCTCTGAGATATTTGCATACCAAACTGCAGTCGAAATGATCGGATAAGGATTCTCAGCAATCGTTTTTGCCATTAACCCAAATTTAAATCGGTTTTCCTTATCTACCCAGCTATCACTGCTTTCCAAAACCCTATCCCAGTGATTTCGTAGTGCGAGAACATTCTCTTCGGTCTCAAGCTTAAGCAAGCGATTGAGACTGGCCTGCTTCTGGCGCTCCCGCAAGCGGTCCTTTCTGCCTTCTGATACGTGACTCAACATAAAGCCCAGTATAACTGCGCCAAAAGTTACCAAAGCTTGAAGTAGTATAGAAGAGTCCAAATTTTTCACTGCCTATGCATAACGCCCGTATTCACGCGCCAGCTTTGCTGGTCGCGTGGAATTGATGGTTAGAAGTCACCACTCTATTTCCGGCCACTCTCGAGCGTCATGCAACTGGTGTGGGGAGCAGCCCCGCTTTTTAGCTTCTCTCTCTAGCATCATCGCGTACTGTTGATATCGTGTAGAAAATATATGGAGGGCGCGAACCAATACTGGCAGCCTACGGAACCTCATTTTTCCTGAACCGGATTCATATAGCCAGGAATAAGTAATGTCTTCGATATAACTGGCATAGAAGTCCGATGGCACAGCCCCAACACAGGGATATAACGAAACTACTTCACTTCCAACTTTCGCATCATACCCGACCAGCGCAGATTCCACGGCGTTCTCCAGTGCAGATAAGCTATCTTGATGCTCTTTAGTTGTAGAACTATATCCAGCCAAATGGCGAAAGTAAGCTGTGTAGAAAAGCAAATGTGGCCATGTCAGCGAAGTGCCTAGCAATTCTCCAGACTCAGTTCTACGGCACAATCTCTGCCTCTCAAAAGCCTTACGGATCTCATACGCAAGCGAGAGTGCATGCTCGTGACAATCTAGATCGGACTCCGAAATTCCACAGAGAAAATGCAGAGTTTCGTGGAGATTCACCAAGGCGCTCTCTTCGCCGAACAGTTCCACTCCTGTTCCCTTTTTTGTCGATGTAGCGTATAGCATTGCGCTCCCCAGTGACTTCTAACGCTATTTATTCAGTGGCGTGGCCGCGAGGCCACGTCCGGTGGAGGCCCAACAGGGCCGCAACAAACTGCAATTAATTGTTAGTGCGGCTTGTAGATAGTGTATATGGTGATAATATACAAACATGATTGACTGGACGCAAATTACCGGGTTTGACTGGGACGACGGCAATGCTCGAAAGAGCAAGGATAAGCATTCGGTGCGCCAGTCGGAGGCGGAGCAGGTCTTTTTCAACCAGCCTCTTCTGATATTGGCAGACCAAAAACATAGCCAGCTAGAGCCTCGATTCCATGCTTTAGGTATAACGGATGACCGACGGCAGTTACACATTACATTTGCCTTACGAGGCACAGGGAGTCTGATCCGAGTGATTTCCGCCCGTAATATGCACCGTAAGGAGCGCAAGATTTATGAGCAAAGCTAAAAAGATGCCAGAGTTCAAAAGTGAAGCCGAAGAGCGTGCTTTCTGGGAAAGCCACGACTCGACCGAGTACGTTGACTGGAAGCAGGCCAAGCGTGCGCAGTTGCCGAATCTGAAACCCTCCACCAAGACTATTTCACTTAGATTGCCTGAATCACTCTTGGATCAGATCAAGATTGAGGCAAACAAACGAGATATGCCGTACCAGTCACTGATCAAGGTCTGGCTGTCTGACGACGTGGAAGAAAGCCGCCGAGCCTGACAAGCACTAACGCCTTTCATCAGCGGTGCAACCGCAGGTTGCATCCGGCGCCGAAGGCGCGAACTGTATGAGATTGTTAGCCGGCATCTCGTATCTCTTTCTGAAGTGCCTCTT
>PALV01000005.1 GCA_002706685.1 Gammaproteobacteria bacterium
TTGTCATTGCTGAACGCCAGCACATCCTGACCCGAGGCAAAGTTGGCAGTGATCAAGACCGTGGCCGAGCTCAGGGTTGTGTTGTCGACATCAGAGACCGTCACACTGTTGTTGGTGACGACCGCCAGCGCATCTTCGGTATAGGTGCTGCTGATCTTGGAGTCCACACTGGTCACCGGTGCATCATTAACCGCCGTCACATCCAGCGTGATGGTGCCTGCGGCAGGGCCGGTATCCGCTGCATCGCGGATCAGGGTCGTAATGGTGATGTCCTGATCCCAGTTGGCAACCGGCGTAAAGCTGGTTGCCGCCAACGCTGCATTAACATCAGTGGTCGAACCGGTCACGGTCCACACACCCTTGCCAGCATCAAACGAAGATGTAGCCTTGCCGAAGGTGCCGGTGCTGAGAGTGCCCGCACTGGTGNTACTCAGNGTCAGNGTNGCAGTGACGGTATCGCCAGTATCCACATCGCTGACCACGATATCGTCCAGCGCAACCGCGCTGCCCGGGTCTTCAGTATAGGTCTTGGTGTGAGTCAGGTTGGTGGCTGTCGGTGCATCATTGACTGCGTTCACAGCGATGGTTGAAGTACGTGCAGTGCTGTTACTGGTACCATCGTTAACAACAATATCAATCTGACGCGACGTGCCAGATGGCGACTGGCTGGTATTGTTGTAAGTCACANCTCTCAGGATGCTCTGATAGGTTGCTGGGGAGGCAGCACCTGTCACACTCAATACACCAGTACTCGCCGTGTATGTGACTGTCAGTCCGGTAGCGGCAGTCTGGGCTGCCGCATTCAACGCCAGCACCTCGGTTGAATCACCATCTGGTCTGGCGTTAAGTGTCACTGTCAGGGACTGAATATCATCACCGTCGCCATCCACCACGGTTGCCGCATCGCCGCTCGCAACGAGGACGGCACCACCATCTTCTGTAAACGTGCCACTGAAGTTTTCACCCGCATCGCCGCCATTCAGATCGACTGCTGGTGGCGTATTCTCGACCAGAGTGATAGTGACACTCTGGTTGCCATCTTCGAAGCCGTTGGTGACCGTCGTAATCGGGATGGTCACGGTTTCGTTGTTATCACCAAGTCCATCATCGATACCGGTGACGGTAAACGTATTGCTGGAGCTGCCTTTGGAGATGACGATACTGGCTGGCGTGCCTGAATAATCATTGCCCAGTACAGCCGTGCCCTGGGATTGATCCAGATTTACTGTCACATCTTCAAGCGCCGTGACCGCATTGCCGAGCGCATCTTTCAGGCTGACTGTGACAGTTGCCTTGCCGCCGGCCTCCGCGATACTGGTTTTGTCGACACTCAACGACACCAGCGGTGCCGTGCTGAAATTGAAGACCGTGCTATCGGAAATGCCGGCAAAACTGTTGCCCAGCGTGTCATCGATCGCGGTGCCTTCAATATGAATAAAATAAGTCGAGCCGGCTTTCAGGTCGGCGCTTGGATTGATGACGAGCTTGTCATCCTGCACAGTGAGCGCACCTTCACTGTCAGTAACATCAAAGCTCTCCACCGTACTGTTGGCGTTCGGGTCAGTAGTATTACGGATCGTGATATAACCAGTACCCAGCTTGATGTTCTCAGAGAAATCGAGCGTCAGGTTGGAAGCCAGGTCCGTGACCAGGCCATCATCGAGGGGTGTGGAACCCGCCGCATTAAATGTCGGCCCGGTGTTGTCCAGCGTGTAGCTGTTGTTGTTGGTTCCGGTCGGAGTCGTGTTTACGAGGGCGTTACTACTGGCATCTGTAATATTCTGACTACCCGCAAATGACAGTGTCACCGTGCCATCCAGGTCGGCCAGGTCGCCACCTGACGCCGTAACGTCAAATCCACCGCCCTCCGCCGCGGATACATCAATGATGGTTGCAGTAGTCCCACTGACAGCAAAGTCCGATACGTCAAGGTTTGAAACCGCTTCGCTAAAGGTCACACGCCAGGTCACGGTATCCGCGTTCGTGGATGCTGTCGAAGGCGACTGACGGACAATAGATGACACTGTCGGCGCTGTGACATCAGTGACATCCAACGTGATTGAGCCGTTGGTCGGCCCAGTGTCTGCCGCATCACGAATTTTCGTTGTGATGCTGGTATCCTGTGTCCAGCCAGCTGTTGGCTGAAACGCGACGTCCGCCAGCGCCGAATTTACATCCGTAACCGAGCCGGTCACTGTCCAGACGCCATTAGTGAACGTTGAGGTGGCTGACCCAAACGTACCGGTCGTCAGGTTGCCCGCTCCGCTATTGGACAAAGTCAGCGTCGCCGTAACAGTGTCGTTGCCATCGACGTCAGTGACAACGATGTCGTTCAGTGCGACCGTCGCGTCATTGTCGTTGTACTTGGCAGTTTGAGTGAGATTGGTGGCGGTGGGTGCATCGTTGACAGCACTTACTTTTACGCTGGAACCAATGCTCAATGCGCTTGTATTGTTGTTCGCGCCGCTGTCGACCAGCTGCGTCATAGTTATGACGCGGGTGTCAGTGCCAGGTGCCTCACTGGAATTGCTGTAGGTAATCCCGTCAACCAGTGTGTTCATATCGGCGTTGCTGCGTGCCAGATTGGTCAAGGTAACAGTTGCTGTGCTACCTGTGACACTCACGCTGTAATTACCGCCGCCACCGACACTGCCGGAGTTGCTGTTGGTCAACGCGATACTGGTGCCACCAATGGTGAGTGTTTCGTCTGAACCGTTGCTGACATTGGTGACCGTCAATGTCAAACCAGTAAACGTCTGACCATCATCTTTGGTCTCAGCCGCCACTGAGTTAAACAGATCGGCTGCACTGCCATTTTCGGTAAATGTCGGATTAGTTGCTGTGGCAGTCAAAGTGGGCGCGGTGGCTCCACCCAGAGTAGACTTCTGCAGCCAGTTGGACTTGTTGCCACTCAAAGTAAAGTTATTAAGTGTGCCATCACTTCCGTTTCCGGTACGCTCATCAAGCGTCACGACGCCACTATTGCTGCCGCCACCGGTGCCATGGTTAAAATCGTAATAGCGCTTGAGCGAACTCGGATACGGGTTGCTCAACTCGGAGGCACGATTGTCATTTATCTCCGACTGTGTACGCACGACATCCCAGATACGGAAATCGTCCAACGCGCTGTTACCCAGACTGTAGGTCCCGCCCATCTGAACATTATTTGTTGGCAGTAGCACCGATGTCTGTTCTGTATACAGCGCAGACTCAACGCCATTAAGATAAACCTTGAGTGTATTCGCCCCTGAATAAGTTATCGCAACATGAGTCCATTCTCCCTGATCCAGTGCTGTTGTTGCGCGGCTGGCCAGTTGTTGCCCATTCCAAACTTCCAGCTGACGGCTGTCATTGACGTAAATACCGGCTTCATTGTCAGTTGCAGACCAGAACACGCCCAGCCAATTCGGAATATCGGCATCCAGAAACAGGTTGAATTCTATGGTGAAACTGCCGGGCGTCTGGCCAATGCCATTCAGTCCTGTGACAGACGCATCACTATCAAAATAGAGAGCGTTATTCTCGCCCTGATAAGTGAGATTAACCTTTACGTCCTGATCCTTGGTGGCACCTTGGGTGTCCGTCGCCCGAACAGTCAGAGTGTGGCTGGTAGCGGTATTAAAATCCAGGTCGTCGGTATCATTGACTGTAATCACACCAGTATTGGTGTCGATCGCAAAGCCCATATTGCTATCAGCGTCTTTGTTGGGGTTGCCACTGACAATGCTGTACGTTACGTTTGCGTCGTTGGCACCGCCATCACCATCAGTGGCGTTCACATCACCGACGGTCGTTGTGTTTGCGGCGTTCTCGGCGACCGTAAAAGGTCCGGAATCAACGAATGCGGGGTCATTGTTAGCGGAGGTAATTGAATCTATTTTGATATCGTCAATGCCAACTCGCATCTTGTTATCGTTGGAAGTAATGTACAACTCGCTGATATCACTCCAGTTCAACGTGACAGTTTCATAGGTTCCTCCGCCCGTCGAGTCTTCTCTTGTAACTTGAGTATTATGCGATTTGTCAGAGGCAATTGTGAATATCTCTTGACCAGTGCCGTAGTGGTACAGAACAAAGCTTGTAATATCAAATGTCTCGCCACCAGAAAACTTCATGGTGACCTTGGTTTCACTTTCGCTGTTCCCGCCGATGTAGGCATATTGATTGATTGGACCGGCTCCATAGTCCCAGATCTGGACGCCGGTATTTTCGCCATCTACCACAAAGGTGTAGTTGCCGATAGATACCTCTGCATCATTACTTGGATTATCCGTATAGTTAGTATTAAGACTTTCAAAGTCGATGGTTTGAGCTGTCGATAACAGACTTTTGAAGTGGCCCAACGCAACGGAGTCATGCATCACAGGGGCATCAATATCCCCTCGTCGAATCTCCAGCTCCCAATCGCCGCCATTGGCGATGTTACCTGTCAGATCATCTGAGGCAGCAACATCGGCTCCAGTGGTGCTGGCCAGTAAATCCAGCAACCTCGCACCAGTAACTCCGGCACCCACATCACATCCATAAATCAGTATGTCGCCATCGGCGCGAAGCGATGCTCCGATTTTTGCCAGTAACGGCTTGTAGTAGTCGATGGTGTCAAGTGATAGCGTGTCACTGCCCAGCACCAGGGAGCCGGCAGCTCCATGAGAAAATATACTGAGGCTTGCAATATCTTCCCGCCCAGCCAGCGCATCGACTAGCTGCTGGAAACCACTCGCCTGTGAGTCGACGAGCATTACGTCATGCCCCCTTTGCTGCGCTGCATCTACCAGCGCCTGAAAGCCTTCAACTGAAGTATCAACAACTGAAACATGAACGGCAGGAAACTCAGACTGACTCATAGCGAAAACCTTAACGATTATGTGTGTAATTTACTCAATTCTGTTGTCAGCTCGGACGGATTACCTAATCTCGAGCTGGTTTTTGGGCGATTACGTTGGCGTTTGTTGCCGCCAGATCTCGCCAGAACTCCATATTTTCAAAGCGATTAAACAAATCGGGGGGCAATATGGTGCGCCGAGCCTGAAACTCAACTTTGGGTCGGACTCTATGAAGTCCATTCAAACCAAGCGATTGATCGAACTCCGGCGCATCGTATTCCACATTGTCAAAATCATGCTCGAACCCAGGCTCACCGATGAATTCATACACCAGGGGGATCACTTTTTCAGGAGCACGTGCCAGCAGCTCGTATTCGACGATCAGCAAAGACGCTGACTGTTCTCCATAGAAGGCTTCCTTCAGGCCGTGAAACGCCTTTCCTACCAGCGCGTCATGCGCAATCAGATACTCTGCCCGGCTGTAAACCGTCCCCTGGGCCTTGGGGCTGAATATCCTGCTGAAATGAAAAGGATTGTTCCTGACTTGCCGCTCCAGGCTGTCGATCACCCACGATAGATTGCGCACACAGGCAATGACTTTCGAATTCGGATAGAGCTCGGACAACAATGGCATCCTTGTTGTCCAGATGCGGTTGGTATCAAGGATGATTTGGCAATCAGTCTCGCCATCGTAGTAGGAGCTGAACAACCGTTTGAGAATATTTCGCCGTTGAGACTCGCTGACAATATCACTCAACTCAGTTCCCGGACTCATTTGTTGCATGACTCCGGAGACAAGTGCACCCAGCCCGCTGCTCATGCCAGCGTGTATACGGGGGTTTTGTCGCAGGATCGCTGCCAGAAGGGTTGAACCCGAGCGGGGTAGTCCTGATATGAAGTGAAACGTCCTGTCGCCCAAGAACACCTCCATCTGCGCAAATCGCGCGCAACTTACTGATTACTACGTATCGACAAACAAATTCAATTCTTGAGGCCCAAAGCTTCTCACAGCTGACTTGGAAGTTCTACCAATACCCATGGTAGAAATCGGGCATATTCCTGGTTTCTGGCACTACAATTCACCTCACCGCTTGTTGCTCCTGCAAAAACGGTAGTGCCGCTATCTGGCAGCCACGGATGGCTGCCATGCCCGCAACGCGGGAGCGGTTGCACGCCCTGATAGCTACATATTCCGCCGGTACTGCCCGCCAACTTCAAAGAACGCCTGGGTGATCTGGCCCAGCGAGCACACGCGCACAGCACGCATCAACTCAGCAAACACATTTTCATTATTCCGGGCGGCATCCTTAAGGCGTATCAACGCCGTATCGGACGCATTCGCATGGCGCAAATGGAAGGCCCGCAGCCGTTTGATCTGGCTTTGTTTTTCTTCTTCAGTGGAGCGGGCCAGCTCAAGGCTGAACTCGCCTGTGTCATCTTCTCCTTCAGGGTTGAGGAAAGTGTTCACACCCACGATAGGCAATGAACCATCGTGTTTGCGATGCTCATAAAGCATGGACTCATCCTGAATTTTGCCGCGCTGATAACCGGTCTCCATGGCGCCCAGCACACCGCCACGCTCAGCGATACGTTCGAACTCCTGCAGCACGGCCTCTTCCACCAGGTCCGTGAGTTCGTCGATGATGAAAGCACCCTGGTTGGGGTTTTCATTTTTGGCCAGCCCCCATTCCTTGTTGATGATCAACTGAATGGCCATGGCGCGCCGCACGGATTCCCCCGTTGGCGTCGTGACGGCCTCATCGTAGGCATTGGTGTGCAGGCTGTTGCAGTTGTCATAAATGGCGATCAGCGCCTGCAGCGTGGTGCGAATGTCGTTGAAGGCCATCTCCTGGGCGTGTAGTGAACGGCCCGAGGTCTGGATGTGATATTTGAGTTTCTGGCTGCGATCGTTGGCGCCGTATTTTTCGCGCATTGCCACGGCCCAGATACGGCGCGCCACACGGCCCAGCACGGTATATTCCGGGTCCATGCCATTGGAGAAAAAGAAGGACAGATTGGGCGCAAAGTCATCTATCTTCATGCCCCGAGCCAGCCAGGCTTCCACGAAGGTAAAGCCATTGGACAGCGTAAATGCCAGCTGCGAGATCGGGTTGGCGCCGGCTTCGGCGATGTGATAGCCGGAGATGGACACTGAATAGAAATTGCGCACCCTGTTTTCGATGAAGTATTCCTGGATGTCGCCCATCAGTTTGAGGCTGAACTCAGTTGAGAAAATACAGGTATTCTGACCCTGATCTTCTTTAAGGATGTCAGCCTGCACAGTGCCACGCACCGACTGCAGCGCACGCGCGCAAATCTGTGAGGACTCCTCTGCCGATGGCGCACGACCCTGCTCACGCTCAAAGGCATCCATTTGCTGATCAATCGCAGCATTCAGAAACATCGCCAGGATGGTGGGCGCCGGCCCGTTGATGGTCATGGATACCGATGTACTTGGATGGCAGAGATCAAACCCGTCATACAAGGCTTTCATGTCATCCAGCGTGGCGATAGAGACGCCAGAGTTTCCTACCTTGCCGTAGATATCCGGACGCTCATCCGGATCGAAGCCGTAGAGCGTGACCGAATCAAAGGCCGTAGACAGACGCTTGGCCTCGGAGTACTCCGACAGCGCCTTGAAGCGGCGATTGGTACGAAACGCATCGCCCTCGCCAGCGAACATTCGCGTTGGATCTTCACCCTCGCGCTTGAACGCAAACACACCTGCCGTGTAGGGAAAGCGACCCGGCACGTTCTCCAACATCAGCCAGCGCAGCAGATCGCCATGATCAGTGAAGCGCGGCAGCACAATTTTGGGTATACGTGTGCCAGACAAACTGGTCGTTACCAGCGAAGTGCGTACTTCCTTATCACGGACCTGCACAACCAGCTCATCGGCTGCGTAATCCTGCTTCAATTGTGGCCACTTTGCCAAAAGGTCATGACTCTCGCCGTCCAGCTGTTGAGCACGTTGATCAGCCAGCGCCTTCAGCGGCACCACAGCAGCTTCACTGTCAGCCTGGCCCAGCATCGCCACAGATGCTTCCAGCTGCTGCATCTCGCGCGCCAGCACAGATTGCCGTTCAACATGGCGACGGTAGCTGCGAATGGTGTCTGCAATCTCCGCCAGATAGCGCTGACGCTGGGCGGGCACAACGGCACTCTGAACTGTAGAGGTACGCCGCTTGACGGCCGGCAGCCGGCTGTCAAACTCCTTCAGCCCCTTCTTGTGCAGCACAGCCAGCAAGGCCTGATACAGCGCCGTGACCCCATCGTCATTGAAGTGCGACGCAATCGTTCCGAATACCGGCATCTGATCTGTGTCACGATCAAACGCCATACGATTGCGCTGCACCTGTTTGCTGACATCGCGCAGCGCATCGTCTGCCCCTTTGCGATCAAACTTGTTGATCGCCACGACGTCGGCATAGTCCAGCATATCGATCTTTTCCAGTTGACTGGCGGCGCCGAATTCAGGCGTCATCACATACAGTGAGGCATCCACGAAGGGCACAATACCGGCATCGCCCTGGCCTATGCCGGGTGTTTCCACAATCACCAGATCAAACCCGGATACACGCACAGCATTGATTATGTCACGCATGCAGGAAGGCACTTCTGTCTCTGCGCCACGCGTGGCAATCGAGCGCATATAAACTGAAGGATGGTAGATGGCATTCATCCGCACACGGTCGCCCAACAGTGCACCGCCAGTGCGGCGCCGGGTAGGATCAATGGCAAGAACCGCCACACGCAGATCATCCCCACTGTCCTGGCGGATGCGCAGAATCACCTCATCGGTCAGAGAGGACTTGCCTGCCCCACCCGTGCCGGTAATCCCCAGGACTGGTGCCCGGTTTACTGGATTGGTTCGCTCCCGCAGATGTTCCTGCTGAGCCGTGCTGACCTGGCCGTTTTCCAGCAGACTGATATAACGCGCCAGCGCGAGCCGGTCGCCAGCAAGCATGGCATCGATATCTGCATCAGGCGTGGTTTGTTTGTTGTCATCCAGTCGCTGCAGCATGTCGTCAATCATGCCCTGCAGGCCCATTTTCTGACCGTCTTCCGGCGAGTAAATCCGGGTAACACCATAGGCATGCAACTGCTTGATCTCGGATGGGATGATGACACCGCCACCGCCGCCAAACACTTTGATATGGCCAGCGCCGCGCTCGCGCAACATGTCGATCATGTAGCTGAAGTATTCAACATGTCCGCCCTGATAGGAGCTGATCGCGATACCCTGCACATCCTCCTGTAAAGCGGCCTCGACCACCTCCTGCACGGAACGATTGTGCGCAAGATGAATCACCTCGGCCCCCGCTGCCTGCAGCATGCGGCGCATGATATTGATGGCAGCATCATGACCATCGAACAGACTGGCGGCAGTGACAAAACGGGGAAAGTTCGAACGGGCGGACTGAGGCATTTGGCGGTGCTCTAATTGATGTGTGGCTGGTGGTGGTTTATTATATTGACGTTAACGTCAACGTCAATCAAGACACTTGTCATTGAATCCAACAAAAAAGAATTATTTCCATGCCCGACATTTCCCAGGTACTCAGCGATACGTTTCTGCGCACTAATGCACTGGATCCACGCGAGAGTGGCAATAAAACCTACAGCATTTCGCAACTGGCCAAAGAGTTTGATATCACCACACGTGCCATCCGTTTTTATGAAAGCGAGGGCTTACTGAGCCCCGAGCGCGAAGGTCGCAACAGGCTTTACAGCCAGCGCGACCACACACGTCTGAAACTGATTCTGCGCGGCAAGCGCCTGGGTTTCTCGCTGGATGAAATTGGCGAGCTGTTTGAGCTTTATGATTCGTCCTCGACCGGCGAGCTGGCCCAGCTCAGCCGCGTGCTCGAAAAAATTGAAGAGCGCAAACAGATACTCAAGCAGCAACTGGAAGACATCCAGCTCAGCCTGCACGAGCTCAAGGAATTTGAGCGTCAGTGTCGTCAGCGACTGCGACAGATGCGCAGCAACCACTAAACTTAATAGATAAACTTGAATAACAGGACGATGGTACATGACTGACCAATCTGTGGTGATACTCGGTGGTGCCCGCACTGCCATTGGCGGCTTTCAGGGCGTCTTCAGCAACACAACCGCGCCTGCTCTGGGAACCGCCGCCGCCCGCGCGGCACTGGAACGCGCCGGACTGGATCCGGCCCGGCACCCTGAGGCGATCGACGACGTGTTAATGGGTTGTGTGCTTCCCGCTGGACTCGCCCAGGCACCAGCAAGACAGGTCGCGCTGGGCGCCGGCCTGGCTGTTACAACACCCTGCACCACCGTCAACAAGATGTGTGGTTCAGGCATGAAAACCGTGATGATGGGCATGGACCAGATTCTGGCCGGCCACGCCGATGTCGTGCTCGCGGGTGGCATAGAAAACATGACGCAGGCGCCTTACCTGATACCCAAGGCACGTGGCGGCCTGCGACTTGGTCACGGCGAACTGAAAGACCATATGTTTCTGGATGGCCTGGAAGATGCCTACACGGGCAGACTGATGGGCAGCTTTGCCCAGGAAACGGCGGATAAATTTGGTCTCACGCGACAACAGATGGATGACTACGCGATCTCCTCGCTGACGCGTGCCAAAGCAGCGATAGACAATGGCTGGTTTGATGCCGAAACAGTTCCAGTGACGGTGAAGGCCGGCAAACAGGAAGTCACTGTCCGTCACGATGAACAACCAGGGAAAGCCAATATCGACAAGATCCCTCAGCTGCGCCCTGCGTTCTCTGCTGAAGGGACCATTACCGCGGCCAACTCTTCCTCAATCTCGGACGGTGCGGCCGCGCTGGTACTTGCCCGCGAGGCTGCCGCGAAAGCGTCCGGGCTTAAACCCATTGCCCGTCTGCGTGCGCAGGCCAGCCACGCGCGTCACCCCGGCGAATTCACAATTGCCCCCATTGGCGCCATTGAAAAAGTGCTGCACCAGACCGGCTGGTCTGTCGACGATGTGGATCTGTTCGAAATCAATGAAGCATTTGCCATGGTACCCATGCTGGCCATGCAGGAGCTGGGCCTGAGCCACGACAAGGTCAATATCCATGGTGGCGCCTGTGCACTGGGCCATCCGGTGGGCGCCTCGGGTGCGCGCATTATCGTGACTTTGATCTATGCTCTGCAGCGTCTTGGCAAACAGCGCGGCATTGCCAGCCTGTGTATCGGCGGCGGAGAAGCGGTTGCTGTAGCACTGGAGATGATCGACTGAGTCCGGCCGCTCAGTTGAGCGGCCGGAAGGTTTAAAGCCAGGCTGATTACAGCCCCGAAGCCGCCAGTTCTATACGGCTCGCCGCTCCATAGAGCACGGCGGGCTGAGTAGGCAAGCGTTGTGGTGGCTGCACTCCAGACCAGGTAGGCATGATGCTGTCCATCTGCTCACGGATTCGGGCAGTCACGCCAGCATCAGCGCCCATCGCCTCTATACGGTCCAGCACGTCATAAGCAACTCGCATGAAACCGAAGGAATCCTGGTACTCGTGGGCATTCTCCAGACTCAGATCATCGCCTGCGGCGATGTCGTATTCAGCTGCCGCAGTGCTCACAAGATCAACAATGACCTCCCCCAGCAATCCAGCGCCAGGATCTTCGACCACTTCTTCAGCTGCAGCGATACCCTGCAGTAGATTGGCGTAGGCGGCTTCCACATCAGCCAAAGGCTGACGACGTTCCACGGCAACCGCCAGCGCTTCCAGTTCACTGGCGAAGCCGGGCGCACCGCGCGCGTCCAGGGCGGGCACCAGGGCAGCATAAATTTCTGCTTCTGGATGTTTCATATGTGTTTCGGCAGCATCGCGATCGCCTGCACGGTAAAGGTCAACGCCAACCATCAGGTGCCCGCGGATGAAACCGAGCTGCCCCAGGTAGACGGCGTCGTTGCTGACCGAAGCGCCGCTGCTGGCGCCTTCGCCGCCCTCGCCACCTTCGCCACCTTCGCCACCTTCACCGCCTTCTCCACCTTCACCGCCCTCGGACGCACTCATGGCCATCGCACTGTGATCCATGCCGTCCATTCCGGACGAACCAGCACACGAAACCATGGATCCGGCCATACAGACTACGCCAAGACCCAGCCAGAGTTTATGCTTGGACTCCATACCCTCTCCTCATTTAATACAATGACAATCAAACAATTAATGCTTTAAAACACCTGGTGTAAGCGTGTAAACTGCGCTCAGAGTACACCAATCAATAATCATTCTCAATTAGATTTGCATGATTTTACCAATCGGTTCAGCCTTGCCCCCCAGCCTGCTTCAAGCGGCACGTGATCTGGCAACTCAGGATGCGTTGTTCGTGGACGGCGCCAATACCGCAGGCTGGTACGCCCGCCCGCTGAAGAAAAACATGCAGGCCAAACCTGCCCCGGCGGTCAGCAAGCTGCTAAGGCAGATCGGGGATGTGATCTCTTCTCATGAACTGGTTCAGGCGGCAGCCCGGCCAAAGTCAGTCGTGCGCCTACTTCTGAGCCGCTACGGCTCCGGGATGGAATACGGGGCGCATGTTGACGATGCCATCATGGACGGTCAGCGAACTGACCTGTCTTTTACCTTGTTTTTATCCGACCCTGACAGCTATCAGGGTGGAGAGCTTATGATCGACGAGCCTTCGGCAGATCGCGCTTTTAAACTTGATGCCGGCAGTCTGCTGTTGTACCCGTCAACCACACTGCATCGAGTAGCACCTGTCACCTCAGGGCAGCGTCTGGTGATAGTCGGCTGGATTCGCAGCCTGATTCGTGACCCTGGGCAACGAGAGATACTGTTTGATCTTGAGCGCAGCATCGCTCAGTTGCGCCAGCAATCCGAACAACGGGAGGTGCTGTCACTGTTGCTCAAATCCCGGAGCAACCTGTTGCGAAGATGGGCTGAAGACTAAGTGCCAGAACCAGCGGCCGTGAAGGGCCGGCAGCGGAAACTGCCGACCCGTTCAGGGGAGGATGAGAGCGTTTAGAAATCAACGGTCAGTGTCGCAGTTGCTGTTCGCGGCGGTGCAATCCAGCCACCCCAGCCTCCAGCCACGCCGCCAATATAGGACTCGTCCGTGACGTTGCTGACATTGACGCGCAGATTGGCAGATTTAAGACCCAGCAGATCTTCCGTCAGGTCCACACCAAAATAGAGATCGGTAACGCCATAGCCATCAATGCGCGTGGTATTGGCCGCATTCAGCCAGCGCTCACCGACATCTTTGTACGTCACACCTGCAAAATACCTGTCACGGCGCCAGTCGGCAGAAAGCACGAACATGTCTTCTGCAGATCCAAACACCGTATTGCCAGGGAAGACACCCAGCAGTGTGTTTGCTGCAGGGTCAGGTGTACCGATATAGGTCGAATCGTTCATTGTGTATGAGAAATAAAGACTCAGACTGTCGGTAACCATCGCCTGTACAGCCGCCTCAATACCTGATGAATCGATACCACCCACGTTCACATAGGCACCATCACTTTCACCCAGATAGTCGATACCATCTGTCGAACCTTCCGGGATGTAGGTGATTCGGTTGGCGAACTCGATATCGTAATAGGTCAGACTGGCATTAAGCATGCCGGTACTGTAACGCAGACCGATGTCCATGCTGTCTGCCGTTTCCGGCTCTACCGAATCCAAAGCTGTTTGATTGGCTTCCAGCACACCATCTTTGATAGACGAAAAGCTTTCGGCGTAACCACCAAACACTTCCAGGCCATCGACAGGCAGTGCATACACCAGACCGCCGCTCACCAGTACATCCGAGTCAGAGTTAACAGTGGCCGTTTTCAGGCCGCCCTGATGCTCATCTTCGCGTTCGATGTCCACCAGATACTGCTTCAAGCCCAGGCGCGCGGTCAGGTCGCCCATAATGATGGTATCTTCCAGATACCAGGTCATGGTTTCCTGCGGGAAGGTTCGATCGTACTGAGTCCAGTAAGGCACATGGTTGAAATTGTAGCCGGTACGCGAATCCAGGACCTTCAGCCAGTCCCGCGACTCATTCCGTGTATTGTCTTCATACCAGAAGCCACCTCGCAGCTCATTGCTGAAACCACTCAGATCCTGCTGCCAGGCGAAGTCAGCGATAAAGCCGGTTCTCTGTTTGTCGTAAACTGTGTGGCGATAGGAACCGACCGGAATCGCGCCTGCGGGGAAACATGCGGGGTCATAAGCGGGGCCGGCACCGCCGTAAGGGAATACCAGCGAGCTCTGGCAGTTGGCTCTGGGCTGGAGAGCCCGGCCGTTCGCGTCGACGAAGGTGATCGTACCCAGCGGGCTGCCACCCAGTACTGGCGCACCAGTGGTCAACTCAGAATGCGGGTTTCCCGCACCATCATTTCTTACGTCAACAATGTAGGGCGGCAGCCAGTCACCACGACCACTGTTGTCGTGATGATAAACAGAGGTGCTGAAGTCAATTTCTGACACGGTGAAATCAACTTTTGCGTAGGCGAGGAGGTTCTCACGCAAGGTCGACCAGCCGCGACGATACAGCTGGTCAATGTGGGGTATTCCAGTCCAGTCACCGGTCAGTCTGTCCCAGGTCGGGTCCTCGGCGAATTCCTGTGGCGTAACTCGCTGGTAGTTGTCCTCATGTGCATCGTCAAAGGAGATGTAGCCGGTCAACTCAAAGGACTCATAATAGCCTTTCAGCTTTGCGGCGATATGGTCGCGATTGGACTCTCCGGAGGCATCTATCCATGCATCTATATCAGAGGTCGATACGCTGATCCAGGCGTATGTATTGTCAGCAATTTCACCGGTGTTGTAGCGCGCAAAAACCTTGCGTGCATTGTTGTCACCAAATGTTGTGGAAACGGTCAGCCCTGCCTGGTCAGTTGGATCTACACTGCGAAAATTCATGCTGCCACCCAGTGCTTCATGCGACCAGGAGGCTATATCAGACGTGCCCTGAACCACGTCGACAGCGAACAGGTTTTCGGTGTCCAGGAATCGGTTGGCTTTGGAGCCACCACCATAATTTGAGTTGCCGTTGGGTATGCCGTCGATGGTCATGCCAAGCTGTTGCTCATCAAGACTCACCTGGAATCCGCGGATACTGACTGTTGTGGACCAGTCATCACCGCCAAAGGCGTCGCCCTCATTTACCAGCACGCCGGGGATATAATCTATGGCACCCAGTACGCTGGAAGCAGCTGACACCTGATTCTGCATTTCTTCAGTGACACTGCTGCTGGCAAAGGTCCGCAGCTGTGTTGTCACGACCATTTCTTCAACCGCCGGAGCTTCCTGTGCAAAGGCCAGCGGCGTGGCAATCATGGATCCGATCGCGGCGCAGATTGCGCGTGTTAATGTGTTATTTCTCATTGTTGTCAAACCCTGGATAGTGTCGTAGGAACTGGCACTTTAGGGTCTGACTGTAACAATCGAGCGACAGTTCGATGGCAGTTTTAATACAGTTTTGTGGCAATCCGGATCTTAGTCGGCTTTGCGGCGACCGATCAGGCGTGCAACAGCGGCACGACTGCCATCAGGCTCATTTACCAGCCCTTCAAAATACTCGATCACCTCCAGATTGCTGGCGCTTTCCCGCAGCTCACCTGGCGCCGCCCTGAATCGCGTGCCACCTGGCCCTGATACCGCCTCTTCTGACTGCAGGTGAACCTCCACGACAAGGAACGCACCTGGCATCAGCCGTTCGATAAGAGAGGGAATGATCGGCAGATTCAGATAGCGCAGGACACTTATCAGGTGGAATCCATTCAAGGTGCCCGGCAGAGGCCTATCAAGATCATGCGCGTGCCACTGGATGCCTGACAATTCCGCCTGTCTCGCCATGTCCGCACCCAGTGCCAGCGCTGTTTCCGAGATATCCACGGCATTCACCTGATAGCCGCAGGATGCCAGATGCACGGCGTTACGGCCGGCACCGCAGGCCAGATCCAGCGCCCTGGCATTGGAAGGTGGAGTGCCAATCATCTTCAGAGCCTGCACCAGAAATGGGGATGGATAGTTGCGCGTTGCGTAAGCCCCGTCCCGGTATCGGGCATCCCACTTTTCTTTATCTGCCTGACTCACAGTGTTGGTGCCATGGTGGTGATCAGGTATACGGTGTAGGCCACATAGGACAACAGGAACATAGCCCCAACGCCGCGCGAGATGCGTTTGGCGAAGAAGAAAATAGGCAGACAGACCAGCGATGCGGCGATCATCACGGGGATGTCCAGCCGCAAGGCCGACGAGGCGACATCAACGCCGTCGGGCGAAATCATGCTGGAAAGGCCCAGCACGGCAAGAATATTAAAGAGGTTGCTGCCGACCACGTTGCCAACCGCAATATCCCTTTCACCACGAATACTGGCGACCACCGATGTGGCGAGCTCTGGCATGGAGGTGCCAGCTGCCACAATCGTCAGTCCAATAACCAGCTCACTGACACCAAAAGTCTGGGCAATCTGGACGGCACTGTCGACCAGCCAGCGTGAACCGAGCACCAGCAGTATCAGACCACCCGCTATCCACGCCAGATTGGCGAGCGTGTTCGCCGACTGACCGGCTGTAACGACGTCACCACCGGTGATCTCAGTCATGGTCACGTCGGCCGACTCTTTTTTGCTCAGCCAGATAAGTCCGGCCGTGTAAACAACAACACCCGTGAACAGTATCAAGCCATCCAGCCGTGTTACCCGGCCATCCAGCGCCATCAACAACAATACGATGGCCGCGAGTGCCATCAAAGGGACATCCAGCTTGACCAGATTGGCCGCAACGGCCAGCGGTGCAACCAGCGCTGAAAGACCGAGAATGGCCAGAATATTGAAGGTATTGCTGCCAACCACATTACCCAGCGCAATATCCGCCTGACCGCTCAGGGCTGCGCCGATACTGACCGCCATTTCCGGCGCACTGGTACCAAAAGCTACCACGGTTAGACCAATAACCAGAGGAGTGATACCCAGTCCTGCCGCCAATCGGGATGCACCTCGCACCAGCGCCTCCGCACCCAGCACCAGCAACACCAAACCAGCAATCAATACCACGTAAGCCATACGCCCCCCTTTCAGTCAGATCCGCGCGCTCTGTTGGCATGGATACACCAACCGGGCGCGCTCATTCTGTTTTAACCGAGCGCCTGATTCAATACGGCCTGCCAGCACAATTTATCTATCAATCAGGCCGAATTACGAGCCGCATTGATATTACCGAACAGAGTTCTGACAACCATTTTTTCATACATTGCCAGGCGCTGCTGGTCATCCTGCTCACGCGCTTCGCGAATTCTGATGAGTGCATATTGCTGAATCGTCAGCAGCGGCAGGACCACTTCTTCTCGCAACTTGATACTTAAACGGCTGCGCGCATTATCCTGCAGCAACTCCTGCTGGCCTGCCACTTTCAGAACCATCTCGCGGCTCAGCAGAAACTCCTGATAAATATCCTGCCAGAACGCACCAAAACGTTTGTCGCTCTCCATATAACGGGTAAGCGCAAAGTTAGTCTTGCTCATGCTTTGCATGCTGTTGGATATCAGTGCGCGGAAAAAACGCGATTTCTGATAGAGGTCCAGGCAGGCATCCAGACGCCCCAATTCCTCCTGGGCTTTCAGTGCTGAACCAAGACCATAAAAGCCAGGCACGTTCTGCTTGAGCTGGCTCCATGAGCCAACAAATGGAATGGCACGCAGGTCCTCGAACTTCATGGCACCGCCGCCACCCCGCTTTGAGGGTCGACTCCCGATATTTGCCATGGCGTAGTACTTCAGCGTGCTCATTTCTTCGAGATAAGGCATAAACAGCTCATGCTGCTTGAACGCTTCGTACTTGGCATAGCTGCGCTCGGCCAGATCGCGAATCAGATTGCGTTGCAGATCATCCAGTTCACGGTCCGGACGCTCTATTAGGTTATTCTCCAGACCCGCAGTCAGCAGCTGACTCAGATTGTGTTTGGCTGCAGCCTTGATGCCATAGTAGGAGCTGATGGTCTGCCCCTGCACAGTCATCTGGATCTGATTGCTTTCTATGGTCCGGCCATGCGCGGCGTAGAAAAGATAGGCGTCACCACCACCTCTGGCGGGTGGACCACCTCGCCCGTCGAAAAATATGACTTCCACGCCCTGCTCCCGCGACACCGCCGTGATGTCTTCTTTCGCCGAATAGATCGCCCAGTTGGCCATCAGGTAACCACCGTCCTTGGTACCGTCGGAGAAGCCAAGCATCACCGTCTGACGCTGACGCCGCTGTCCCAGGTGTGCCTTGTAGGCTTCAGTCCGATAGAGACTTTGCATGGAGGCGCCACCATGCTGAAGATCATTGACCGTTTCAAACAGGGGCACGATATCTACCGTGATGGGTTGATCGCCCCACCCACACAGGCGGAACAGCGCCAGCACGCGCGCCACATCGACGGGACCCCGGCAATTACTGATGATATATCGATGTGCACCGCGCTCCCCGTTGCTGAGCTGGATATGACGAATCACCTCAAATGACTCTATGGTGTCCCGTATCACCGGGTCGTCAAACTGGCTGGGATCGACATCACCATGACACTTAAACAATGCGGCCACTTGTGCGTCTTCACTCAGTTCATCGAAATCTTCCGGCAACAGCCCTGGTTGTTTCTCTGCAATCTCTGTTAGCGTGCGGGCGATAACGCGGCTGTCCTGGCGGATATCGAGGCTGGCAAAATGGAAGCCGAACAGCGTCAGCTTGCGACGGAAAGACTGTATCATCTCAACGTACATGCCCTGGTGTTTTTCAACGACACGGGCTTCAACCTCATCCAGTGTTCTGTGAATATCGCGTAACAGAATGTTTTCGTGTTCGAGACTGCCCGCCAGCTCCTCGCGAATATGTTTCTCCAGTTTATCCAGCGGCTCGTATACATCACGGAAACTCAGGCGACGCTTCATTGCCCGCAGGTCCTGGTGATAACACTGCATGATGGTCTGGCGCAGCCGCGCGGCCACACGCAAGGTTGTATCCGTAGTAACAAAAGGATTGCCGTCGCGGTCGCCACCCGGCCAGAAACCAATACTGATCAGCTCGGCGTTGGTATTGATGGCATCGGGAAAGCGCTGTGCCAGCGGATCTACCAGCTCACCTATGCTTGAATAAAAAATATTGCCCAGATACCAGGTCAGCAGCACAGCCTCGTCATACGGCGAGGGTTTTTCTTTCTGAAAGAAAGGTGTGTTACCGAGTTGCTGCAGCAGATCTCGCACCTCTCCGGTGCGTGCCTGCGAAATGGCCTGATTGAGATCGGAGATGATCGCCAGCACCTGTCCTGGATAAAACTGCGTCGGGTGGGCCGTCAGCACCACGCGCACACCAAAATTGTGCAGCAGCGCCGCAAGCCTGTCCGCGCGGCCCTCATCTTCCGCCCGCTCAGCGAGACGAGTCAGTGCGTTTTTGTTGTCGATCTGGTGAATCTTTGTATAGGACGCATCCTCCAGAGCATCAATCAATACCACCTGGCGCTCGACGTACTGAATGATCTTGAACAGAAACTGTACCTGTTCACGCTCGGAGAAATGATCGCGATGCTGTTCAAAGAACTTCTCGATAATTTCAACCGGGGTCCGGCCTTCTGACAGCCCGTCTGCACAGGCTTCTGACAGCAACGGCAACAAAGTTCCCGTCTGTTCAATGGCGTCGAGTGGTAATTTCAGAAACAGGCTGCTGTAGAGCTGGTAGTTCAGGCCTACCAATTCTTCGAACAACCGGGCGGGATCATTACTCATCACAGGTCAATTTCCTTGTCTGAAGTCTTGTTCCGATTGATTCTCTGGCGCGGTGAAGTGTTCATTGGATACGAGAATAATAACAGTATCAGTGCAATCGTGATCACCAGAGCGCTGGTCCCGAACAGTGACTCCGCCGTTGCGCCATTGTCGATAAAATATCCGTACAGGATGGGTGATACCGACGTGCTGAACACCATCAGCGCCATGTTCATGGAGCGGATCGCACCAAGTCGCGCTGTGCCGTATACCTTTGGCCACAACCACCCGGTGATCGGCGATCCACTGCCAGCTGAAATACCCAGCAGCGACAGCATCACCAGCGCAGCAATGTCACCCGGCATATAGGCCGCGACCAGTATTCTGCAGAGCGTAGGCGCAACAATGGTCGGCAGTAACCACGCACTTTTCAGCCGATCCACCAGTACGCCCATCACCATCGAACTCAGCCAGTGTACAATGCCATAGACGATAAAGCAGCTGGCCAGCCAGCTGACACTCCATCCCTTGCTGTCGACAAGAAAGTTCTGGTGAATAAAAACACCTGTGATTATGAAAGGATTGACCATGATGCCTGGCAACGCCAGCCAGTAGCGATAGTCAGTCAGCAGCTCACGGCGTCCTGCATCGTCAGGAGAGCCAAGCTCACTGCTGACTGGTGCCGCTGCTCCTGTAGCGCGTCGCGCATCCCCTGCACTCAGACCGGTAATCTTCAGCAGTAGCAGCATTGTCGGAATCAGAATTAGTGCAACACCGAGTGCCAGCAGCTGAAAAGTGCCCTGCCAGCCAAGCGCGGCAATCAGTGCCACTGCCAGAATGGGAAGCACAATTTCACCAAGCGGAACCGCCGACATGGCCAGGCTGATGGCCTTGCCGCGCCCATCGCTGAAATAGCGCGACATGGTTGTCGTGCCAGTATGCGGCAGCAAAGACTGGCCAAAAAGGCGCAGCAGAAAAAAGCTGAGCAGAAGCATCACCAGGTTCTGTGACAGCGACAGACCCAGCATCGCAATGCACAGCCCCAGGCTGATAAACAGACAGAAGCGGCGCAGTGGCATACGGTCAATCAGACCACCAGCCCACACTACTACAACAGCAGCACCCAGCGTTGCCAGTGAGTAAGCACTGCCATACGCGCCCGCACTAAGTCCCAGGTCGCGCTGTATTTCCGCGCCAAACCAGGCCACGAAAAACGACTGGCCAAAGTTGCCCCAGAATACAGCTGTAAATCCGAAAGCCAGCAACGGCCAGTTGCGCCGGATGAACCCAAGATAAGACATCATGTCGTGCTCGCCAGTCGATGACTCATTTCAACAATTCATCCAGCGTCAAACCGTAACTGGGAGCAAAGGTATCCAGAAAATACTTCACCTCTGGCGCGTCAATCCGGTCAAGACGCGCCCGGACATCCTTTTCTGCCTGTCGAAACTCCGGGTTGCCAGCCTGCACCTCGGCTTTGCATTTGAGATAGGCACAGATCGTGTCAGCTGACTTGATGATGGCGTGATAGTCAGGCGGTATCTCTGCCTCAACCAGCACCTTGCGGAAGTCTGCCTGCAGGTCGGCAGGTAACAGGCTCAGCAGCTCATGGTCGGCCTGATGCTCGATAGCCTTGTAGGCCCGGGTGATTTCTGGCGAGTGATATTTTATCGGCGACGGCATGTCACCAGTGATGACTTCACTGCAATCGTGGTACAGCGCTGCAACGACCACCGCGTTGACGTCGACCGTGCCGCCAAAGAACCGGTTCTTGGCCAGTGCCAGCACATGCGCAATGGTCGCAACCTCCCAGCTGTGCTCCATGACGTTCTCGGCAATGACATTGCGCTTCATGCCCCAGCGTTGTAACCAGCGCAATTTGCTGATGTAGGCATAAAAGTGACTTCTGAGTGCTTGTACCATGATTTAAACCTGTTTTCCTGATCATTCACCCATGTGGGGCTGCGTACTTCGCTGACCATGCTAGAATGCGCCATCTGACCGACGGGCTATCCTATGACCGAGCACAACGCACCGCAAACTTCTTTTTGGCAGCGCCTGCGAAGTGGCAATGTATCTCTGGCCTTAAAGTACTGGACATTGTACTGGATTATGGCGGTGATTTTTTTTGTCACCGGCAGTTTTGCTGTCGCTGATCGCAACTGGCAGGTCTATTTGATGTTGCTGGGAGGGGTAGTCGCGTGGTCGTTCGTGCTGCTGTTTGGCATCCGGCGCGCCTATCAGGGCTCGGACCCGGGCAAGGCCATCAGTCGCATTTCCGTATTATTTCTTCTTCTTAATCTCACCAACGCCCTGGCCACCCTGAGCTTTATCTGAACGCCGGGAACGTGCCGGTTGCTCGTGTATCATCGCAGGCTGCCCAGCTTGACTGACAGCCTCATTCCTGGCCGCACTGTAATGCCTGACAGGCAGGTCAGTGGGGAACAGATCCGCAACATCTACCCGAAACGCACGACACAGCTGCTCCAGTGTCTGAAGTGTAACGTTCTGGTCTTCATTCTCGATGCGCATGATGGTTGACTGCGCCACACCCAGTTTGCGGGCAAAAGCCCGCTGAGTCGCCTCGCCCCGGCGACTGCGCACGTAATTCGCCAGTCTGTAACGCAAATGAACCATATGTGGTTTATACTGCCAGTAACGAACCACATGCGGTTCAGGGCCAGCAATTTTCTACCAGCAGGAAGCAACCGGTGGAGAACGAGAGGGCGACGGGCAGCCAATTCCCGTCGTCCTCTTTTTTTACGTGCCAAGCTGCACTATTCTTGCCAGATACGTGCGACAGCGAAACAAGCTCTACACAGGCGTATGACAAGCACATACTGCTAGATCAATAAACTCACAGGCTCTGACCTACTGGCACAGGAATTCAGCATGGCCCAAACTCCGTCCGATCAGACACCTCCCGAGCAGACACGGCAACCCGGCATCCTGGGTTGGATAGAACACACCGGTAACCGACTGCCCGACCCTGCATTCATCTTCCTGTGGTTGATACTGGCGATCATGGTGATCAGCGTGATAGCAGTCATGATGGGCGTCTCTGCCGTGCACCCGACACAGGTACAGGCCGATGGCAGTCCATTGATCATCAGTGCTGCCAGTCTGCTGTCGCCCGAGAACATCCAGCGGCTGCTGGTTGAAATGCCAACGACATTTACTCACTTTCACCCACTTGGATATGTGCTGGTTGTGATGCTGGGTGCAGGTGTCGCCGAGCGCAGCGGCCTGTTCGGCACGGTCATGAGCAGCGCCGTCAAGATGGCTCCAGCGGCTCTGTTGACGCCTGTTGTGGCACTGCTGGCGATGATTGGCAACCTCGCAGCCGACGCTGCTTATGTGGTTTTGATCCCTTTGGCGGGCGTCGTGTTCGCCGCTGCGGGCAGACACCCGATCGCAGGTATAGCAGCCGGTTTTGCTGGCGTGTCCGGTGGTTTCTCAGCCAACCTGATGCCCGGGCAGCTGGACGCACTGCTGTTTGGTATTACCGAAGCTGCAGTGCAGACCCTTGACCAGAGCTGGGTAATGAACATCGCCGGCAACTGGTATTTCATCGCCGCGATGACGCTGATTTACCTGCCTGTCATCTGGTATATCACCGACAGAATCATTGAACCACGTCTGGGGCCATTGAAAGGTAAGGCTGTCAGCAGCACAGCCGGTACCATCAAAAACGCCGAGGAGCCCGCCACCGAAGCCGAGAGTCGCGGTATGCGCCGCGCCGGATTGGCTGCGCTCGCCGTGATCGGCGTCTGGCTCTTACTTTGCTTCGCACCGGGCACTCCATTGATCAACGAGGACGGCGGCCCCGCGCGCCTGCAGCCCTTCTATCAGTCGCTGGTCGCCGGCTTCTTTATTCTATTCCTCGCCTGCGGCTGGGCCTATGGCAGCGCCACTGGGACAGTCAAAAGCCATCGTGACGTTGTCACAATGATGTCCGAGGCCATGGCTGACCTGTCCTACTACCTGGTACTGGCATTTGCGGCAGCGCACTTCGTTGCCATGTTCAACTGGTCCAACCTGGGTTTGATCTTTGCCATTAATGGCGCTGGTCTCATCCAGTCAGTCAATATGCCAATGCCATTGCTGGTCAGCTTCATTGTGCTGCTGACTGGCATGATCAATCTGTTCATTGGCTCCGCCAGCTCCAAATGGGCATTACTGGCACCAGTTCTGGTACCCATGCTGATGCTGCTGGGCATCAGCCCGGAGATGGCCACAGCTGCTTACCGCGTCGGTGATGGCGCCACCAATATCATTACGCCCCTGATGCCTTACTTCCCGCTGATCCTGGCGTTCTGCCAGCGCTGGAACAAGGAGTTTGGCCTGGGTTCGCTGGCAGCGACCATGATCCCCTACAGTATCTGGATGATGATCACCGGTCTGATACTGGCCGTGATCTGGATCTGGCTGGGCCTGCCACTGGGACCAGGTGCAGGCACTGAGTATGCACTTTAAATATTCAGGCCCGAAGAATCATGTCGGTCCCATTGCACTGTTCATCTCGCTGGCGTTGCTGTCACTCAGCAGCAACGCCGCGCAGCCAGATACGGCTGATACGTTTCAGGAATGGAGCGCAGAGACACGTACCTCGCTGAGCTTTCAGGTCAATGCCGAGGCAGTTAAACCCTTACTGGCGGACGGCTGGGTGGTGCCGGTTGTCGCTGAAAACCCAGACCGGGTCAATCTTACGGTTACATTCATGGATCGCCACATTGTTCTGGATGCAGATGGTGACGCAACTGGCTCGGGCACCAGTCGTTACATGGTGATGTCGGTGCAGGGACGCAACCACTCTGACGGTCAAACCAGCATTCTGATCATCAACGGCATTTCGCCAGAAGGTGCCGGCGCCTACGAGGTCTATCAAACGGCACAGGAGGCGAGCGCTCAACGATTGGTGTCGGGAAATGGTGAGCAGATCGGTGAGGTCGAAGAAACCTGGCAAATGACGGCAGAGAGCGGCGACAGCATTCGGCTGCATCTGCAGTATCAGCCAGCGGTGCCAGTAAGACGAGAACCAACGCTCGTCATACGATCAGCAAAAAACACCGACTACACGCGCACCTACAGGATAGAGCAGGCATCCGACGCGCTAGGCGTGCCGGGCGAACCGGGCAGTCGCTTGCAGCACTTTGAATTCACGGCGAGAGGCCCGCTGTTCTCCGCCATGTTCGATGGCAGCGAAGTGCTGCAGGGCGTGACCTCCACCCCCTGGTACCACCGCGAGATCTACGTCCCCTGAAACCTTTCCCCTGGCAGAGCGTTTAAACGTCTGCAGAGATCGGGAGCGGTCCGGACGACGGGTAACAGATTACGCCCGGATCGCATCCTTTCGCCTGGCGCCCGGCGGTGCGGGTCTCGACCTCGCTCGCTTCGCGGGCTCGGGACTCGAACAGTCCTACCCGCTGATCGGGCGCCACGCAAAAGGATAAACGCGCCCTGATTGGGCGTAATTCTGCTACCCGCCGCCCTGCCCTTGTGCCTGCTTCTGCCGAGCAGCCACAATCGCGCATGGTAGCGAACATTCTTGAACAACCGTGTTACGCCAGCTTATCCCAGGTGCCCAAGGTAGGCGTGGCGCCGCCTTTCGACGTTAACTGTTCCCCAGCACTTCAGACGTCATTGCAACTGAGGAGGCTACCACAGCGATACAACAAATCACGCCCATGATGCTGATTTGCGCACTGTTGCTTAATGTGCCTTGCCAACCAGGAAACCGCTGTAGACGATGGCACTAGGGGCGGGTAGTGGGTGACAGAGTCCTGCCCAATCAGGGCGCGCTTTATCCTTTCCCCGCGCACCCGATCAGCGGGAGGACTGTCTGAGTCCTGAGCGGCAAAGCCGCGAAGTCGAGATTCTATGTCTCAATGCAAGCATTTTGGGGTACATATTCGCTCTGATTATGCATCAGCGCGAATGCCACCCTTGCCAGCTTTCTCGCCAAAATCGTCAACACTTGAACATTTGAAAGCCCCCGGTCGATGTATCGTTGATAAAATGCCTGCCAGGTTTTTTGTCTCTTGGCATGCATGGCGGCCAAATACAAAAGCCGTCTGATTTCGGAGTCGCCTTGTTTGGTCAGCTTGCGCTTGCCCCTCATCTGCCCTGAGTCACGCACACGCACATCCAGCCCCAGGTAAGCAATGAAGGCATCGCTGCTGCGGAACTGGCCTCGGTGGAAGATGCTAGTGAGTGCGACGGAGGTAACTGGACCAATGCCTTCAATAGCCTGACAACGTTTCATGTCCTGATCCCAGCCTGCTTCTTTGACCAGTGCTACCAGCTTTTGCATGATCTGTTTTTCAGCAGATTCTAGAGCACGTTTGAGCATGGTATTTGTGCGTTTTAATTCGGGAATATCAGCCAGACTTTGCTCAAGTTTTACGCGTGCAGAAACAACACACGCCCGACGCTTCAGCAACGCCTGAAGCCGCATTTGCTCGGGTGGCGCAGGCTTCCACGGCTCCAGTTGATCGTGTTCGCGCTCCAGGTAACGGCGTAGCAAACGCGCATCATTCTGATCAGTTTTCGCTCTGACACCTACGCTGTCACGATATCGATTTAAACGATAACCATTGATCAGATAAACCGTGTGTCCTTGACGGAAAGCTTCCTGAGCCAACGTCAGGTGATAAATGCCAGTGGCTTCCATAGCCAGTTCAATCGGTTTTGAAAAACCAGACAACCACTTTTTAATCGCAGCCAATGTGTTATTGATGACTAGATATTCATCCGATGGAAGACTAATAGCCAGCGTGGCTTTGCTGATATCAACCCCGACCTGAACGACAGCGCTTTCAGTTGTCATGATCGCTCCTCCAAGGTATCGTTATTTTGATTGTCGGGGCCTCACTGAAATGCTTACTTGCTATTTATCGTCGGTCGCGAGCCGATAGATTCCTTATTGGCATTTAAAGTGAGGGGTGGGACGAGTTCT
>PALV01000006.1 GCA_002706685.1 Gammaproteobacteria bacterium
AGCGGGGGCTGTAGTCAGCCCGCCGTATCCAGATAGAACCAGCGGCCCTGGATGCGCAGAAAGCGTGAGCGTTCGTGGTGTATCTGAACCTGCCCGGTTTCGTCGCGCCAGTGCGCTCTGAATTCGACCATGGCTGTGTTGCCTGACTGCTTTGCGTCCAGTATCTCCAGCCTGATCCAGTCTGTATCCTTTGCGCCCAGTTGTTCGGCGCTGACAGCTGGGCGGGTATCCACGTGCCAGGTCTGCAGCAGATAGTCTCCCAGTCCGCCAATCGCAAAGGCGCTGTAGCGCGAGCGCATCAGCTGTTTTGCAGTGCGCGCAAATTCTTTGCCAACATGCAGGCTGCCGCAGCAGGCCGAGTAGCGTTTACCGCTGTCGCAGGGGCAAATCTCATTTTTAGCGATGTTTTTAATATCAGAAGTCATGATACGTAACGGCTGTCAGCTTTTCGATTTTTTCTGGCCCAGCCCCGCGCTCATGATCAGACGCAGCGCATCACCCGCGTCTATATCGGCGGGTTCGACACAGTCTCTGGGCAATACCACCATATAGCCACCGACCTGGTAACTCATCGGCAGGTACACGGCAATTTCCTGATCGCTGATCATCTGCCCCAGGCGCGAGCGTTCGTCGTCACCCTGCTTTGTCACGACCCCCAATAATTTGTAAGGCGTATCGGGCATTCTTACCCAGACGACTTTCTGGTCACTGAAATTCTGCCCGCCAATCAAGTCAAAGAAATCCTTGATGGTGTTGTAGAGATAATTAAGAACGGGAATACGATCGATCAATCGAAGCCCCCACAACCAGAGTGGCTTGATGATGCGCACCCGGAAGCTGACGCCAGTCACCACAGCCAGGGCCAGAAAGCTGACAATCGCCAGGCCCGGAATATACCAATCTGCCGGCAGCACCAGATCCCAGACCTGCTTCAGCCATTCTTCCACCGTAGTCAAAACCCAGATCAACAATTGAATCGACAGCACAATGGGCAGCAACAGCGACAGGCCCGTCAACAGATCCTTGCTCAGCTTTTTCAAGTTTTTCTCCCCGTTTGGCATCGACGCGCCGCGGCATCATGGACTTATAATATTGCGTTCAATGTTGATCATTCTTCATAGCGAGGACGGCGCTGATTACTCCCTGCCCTCACCCAGCCGGTTTTAACAATCGGCTTGATACCAATATCGAGATACTGATCGTTGTTATCCAGCCGCGGCCAGCGCCAGGATCTGCCGAGTCGCTCGAAGTCAGTCTCATCGAGATTGGGGTCGCCGGTTCTGGCAAACTGCACCAGCATAGACATAAATGCTTCAGCGACCCATTCGTCGCGATGGTCCAGTCCCGGATCGGCCGGGATATCCTGACGCGGACCGGGACGAAACAGGCTGCCGTAGTGGCCCGCTATGTTTTCCAGCACACCGAACAGGTAACTGACATCTCCACCGTGATACGCCAGTCCGCCATTGCTGCCCCAGCCGTAAGGCAAATGCGTAAACACATAGGCGTAGACGTCACTGAGTGGTTCAACGGCCGGTGTCAGGGCTCTGGCAATATACGGAGGCGAGGTATCAGGTTCTTTTTCACTGCCCATCAGCCCCAGAATGATTGGCACATCCTGCTGGGCAGCCAGCCCCTGCAGTGACCAGTTGTCCAAGGTAAACACCGAACGGTATCGCCCTTCGCGGCTGGCTGCGGTGGTGACCAGCTCCTGCCAGGGTGTTGCCCGCATGCGCGCGAGGGTCTGCTCGCTGCTGTCAATGCCAATCCTGCTGAGCAACTCCACCCCGGCCTGCTCGGTTCGTTCCAGCGGCACATTGGCAATGCCACCGCTCATGACCAGCGCGCGATGGAACAGGCCCTCCGCCAATGGTGAGGCCATCAGGAACAGGACCTTTTCACCGCCGCCCGATACGCCGGCAATGGTGACCCGATCAGGATCGCCACCAAAGGCGGCGATATTGTTTTGCACCCATTGCAACGCCGCGATGGTATCCAGACTGCCATAGTTACCGGACACACCCTGTGGCGACTCCGCTGACAAGGCCGGGTGCGAGAAGTAGCCCAGCGGCCCCAGGCGATGGTTGACGGACACCACCACAACGCCCTTGCGCGGCAAAGGCGCGCTGTTGGGCGCGTGGGAGTTCCCCCAGCCCGAGGTCAGACTGCCCCCATGAAACCACACCAGCACTGGCAAACGGGCTTCCGGCGACTGCGCTGCCGAAGAGACATTCAGGTACAGGCAGTCCTCACTCATGCCGGATTCCTGAATCCTGTCATTGCCCCGACCCGAGGGAAAATTCTGCGCACACATCGCACTGAATGTGGTCGCATCGCGATCACCGTGCCAGGCTGAAGCAGTTTGCGGAGGACGCCAACGCAGCTCGCCGACAGGCGGTACCGCATAGGGAATACCACGATAGCTCATGACATCTTCGTGGACGCCGGAACCATCCCGGGTCGGCAACGCCATACCTGTCACGGCGCCCTTGTCCGTCAGGATTCGTTCCGGAAGTGCGGCCTGCACCGGCAGCGACGTCAGTAACAACAAAGGCAGCAACAGTATGATGCCGCGCCCGCTTGAAAGAATTGTTTTGCTCATCATGTGATTCTACCTTGAACCAGACACTTGTCCGAGGGCATAGTGACTTAAACGCGGTCGTAGTATTTAGCCTGAAAACGCTGGATGGACACAATCGCAGCAATACTGTATAAATTCACAGTTTCTCACTTAATCCAGACCCGATTTCCATGCCCAAAACTGACTCCAAGTCCGCCAGACACGAATCACCGGTGATTGATTCGATTGTCCTGCGCGGTGCCCGCCAGAATAACCTGAAGAACCTCAGCCTGGAGCTGCCGGTCAACAAACTGATTGTGATAACTGGCGTCAGCGGTTCGGGTAAATCCACACTGGCTTTCGACACTATCTACGCCGAAGGCCAGCGTCGCTATGTGGAGACTTTTTCTGCCTATGCGCGTCAGTTTCTGGATCGCATGGACAAACCGGCTGTCGACAGCATAGAAGGTATTCCACCTGCCATTGCCATCGATCAGACCAATCCGGTGCGCACCTCACGTTCTACTGTCGGCACCATGACCGAGCTGAACGATTATCTCAAGCTGGTATTTGCGCGGCTGTCGCACCTGCACTGCCCCGGGTGCGGACGCGAGGTCAAACGAGACTCGACACAAAGCATTGTTGCCGAACTGCAGGCCAGCCTGCCCGCCGAGGCCAGGCTGCATGTCTGCTTTCCGGCATCGGTGCCACATAATTTCAGTGAACAGGAAGTGCGCCAGTGGCTGAACCAGCAGGGTTACACACGCATTCAGGCCAGTCACGAGAATCAGGTACATGTGGTGCAGGATCGTCTGCGCCTGCGCAGTGACAATCTGGGTCGCCTGGCCGAAGCTGTAGAAACCGCATTGCATCATGGCAGCGGGCATGTGCTGGTTTACGCCGAACCCGAGCAGCCTGAGCAACAGATCAAAGCGTTCTCCAGCCACCTGCACTGTCCGGACTGTGAGCGCGAATTCAGCGATGCAGGGCCTGGTGCGTTTTCATTCAACTCACCAATAGGTGCCTGTGAGACCTGCCGCGGGTTTGGCCGCATCATTGACGTGGATTTTGACCTGGTCATCCCTGATCACAACAAAACGCTGCGTGAAGGCGCTATCAAAATCTGGCAGAGCAAGAGCTTTCTGGAGTGCCAGTTTGACCTGGAGAAACTCGCCCGCAAGCGCGGCATTCCACTGGACACCCCCTGGCGGGAGATGACTGTTGCCGACCGGGAATGGGTACTGGAAGGCGAAGGTGACTGGGCCAAAGATGTCTGGTACGGCGTTCGGCGCTTTTTTGCCTGGCTGGAAAGTCGTGCCTACAAGATGCACGTGCGCGTGCTGCTGTCTCGTTACCGCGCCTACACCGAGTGTCACGCCTGTCACGGCGCGCGCCTGAAACCTGAGTCATTGTGGTGGCGGCTGCATCAGCAGCCCCAGGCGGCCGGAGAAACCGGCATTCCTGACAACAGTTATACCATCAATGAGCTGATGCAGTTTCCATTACAGGACTGTGCCGGTTTTTTTGAGAAACTGCGCCTGCCCGGCAAGCTGGATGCGGCCACCGAGCTACTGATCGGCGAGATCCGGTCCCGCCTCGGATATCTGCTCGATGTTGGACTGGGATACCTGACGCTTGATCGTCAGTCACGCACACTCAGCGGCGGCGAGGTACAACGCATCAACCTGACAACGGCGCTGGGCACATCGCTGGTCAATACCCTGTTTGTGCTGGATGAACCCAGCATCGGGCTGCACACTCGCGACATGCAGCGCATGGTCGGGATACTGCATCGCCTGCGTGACGCCGGCAACTCCCTGATCGTTGTTGAACACGACCCGCAGGTCATGCTGGCCGCCGACCTGATTATCGACATCGGCCCCGGACCGGGCAAGCGTGGCGGTGAAGTCCGCTTTATGGGTACACCGGCACAGTTGCTAAAACACAAAGAGTCACTGACTGCAAAGTACCTGCGCAGCGAGTTGTTGGTCGCCGAAGCAGCTGATGAGCGCCTGGACGCGGTTGCTGAGCCTGCTGCGGTGTACGATATTAAAAAACACCTCAGCACAGAGCCTGAAGGTTCAATCCTTCCTCGAATCTGTATTCGCGGCGCGCGTGAGAACAATCTCAAGGGCGTTGATGTTGATATTCCGCTGCAAGGACTGGTCTGCCTGACCGGCGTCAGCGGCTCTGGCAAGTCGACCCTGATGCGCGACATCCTGTACCGTGGTCTGTGTCGTGAATTTGGTATCGCCACCGAGGCACCGGGAGCACACGACAGCCTTAGTGGTTTTGAACACATCAGTAATATCGTGTTTGTCGATCAAAGCCCACTGGGTAAAACCACGCGTTCAATCCCGGCCACCTATGTCGGTGCGTTTGACGTTATTCGCAAACGTTTTGTTGATCAGCCTCTGGCGCGTGAGCGCGGATACAAACCCGGCATTTTCAGTTTTAACTCAGGCAACGGTCGCTGTCCGGTCTGCGCTGGCAATGGTTTTGAACATGTGGAGATGCAGTTCCTCAGTGATGTCTACCTGCGCTGCAGCGAATGTAATGGCAAACGCTATCGCCGTGAAATTCTCGAGGTGACATTGCTGGACCCGAATGACAGTCGCCGTGCACTTTCCATTGCCGACGTGCTGGAATTGACAGTTGAAGAGGCGCTGGCGTTTTTTGACGGTGATACCGAGGTGCAGAACTGTCTGCAGCCACTACTTGATGTCGGACTGCACTACCTGCAACTGGGGCAGGCGGTACCAACACTGAGTGGTGGTGAATCACAGCGCCTGAAACTGGCCGGACATCTGGCCCAAGTTAGTCACAAAAAGCTTAGTCACAAAAAGCCTGGAAGCAAAAAGGCCGCAAAAAACAAGACATCAGAAAAAGGCATTCTGTTCCTGTTTGACGAACCCACCACCGGGCTGCATTTCCACGATATCCATGTGTTGCTGAAAGCATTTCGCAAACTGCTGGACGCCGGTCACTCGCTACTGATCATTGAGCACAATCTGGACGTAATCCGTGCAGCAGACTGGCTGATCGAGATTGGCCCGGAGGGTGGCGCTGAGGGTGGGCAGCTGATTGCAGCGGACACACCGAAACAGTTCATAGCCAGCGGCAAAGGCCATACTGCTCATGCGCTGAGAGACTACGAAGCCGAGTTAAAACGCAATCAGGGTGGTGGCAAAAAGCGAGGCACTGCCTTAAAAACCCTATCGAGCGCATCAAACACCAGTAAACGCGTCAAGCCAGTACAGGCGATCCAGATTCACCATGCCCGCGAACACAACCTGAAGAATATTGACGTCAGCCTGCCATGGAATCAATTCACGGTCATCACTGGCGTCAGCGGTAGTGGCAAGAGCACACTGGCGTTTGATCTTGTATTTGCCGAGGGCCAGCGCCGATATCTGGAATCGCTGAATGCCTACGCCAGGCAGTTTGTACAGCCAGCCAGCAAACCGGACGTGGATGCCATCCACGGCATCCCGCCTACTGTCGCCATTGAACAACGCACCAGCCGTGGCGGTCGCAAGAGTACCGTCGCCACACTGACCGAGATTTATCACTTTCTTCGACTGGTGTTTGTCAAACTGGGTACACAATATTGCCCGGATTGTGATGTACCCATTGAACCTCAGAGTCAGGACATGATTCTGTCACGACTGCAGTCCGAATGGCAGGGGCGTCAGGTCACTCTGCTGGCCCCGGTTGTGGTCGGCCGCAAGGGTTTATACAAGGAACTGGCTGCCTGGGCAGCCAACAAGGGTTACACCCATCTGCGCGCCGACGGCAAGATACTGCCCAGTAACGACTGGCCCGTACTGGATCGCTATAAGGAACACGACATCGAAGTCGTGATAGGCGACTGCGCTATCGACAAGAAAAATGAAGCTGAACTGAACCGGCTGATCGGTGAAGCGCTGGCCGTTGGCAATGGTCTGTTGAGCGTCACCGAGGTGACGACCGGGACAACTGGCAAAGCTCGCAAGAAGATCAAATCCGATGCCCTGTTTTCAACGCGACGTGCCTGCCCTGGCTGTGGCAGCAGCTTTGATGACCTGGATCCCCGACTGTTCTCGTTTAATTCCCGGCATGGCTGGTGCACATCCTGCTTTGGCACCGGCGAACAACTGGCCGATTTTAGTGAAGAGCTGACTGGTGAAGAAGAGAACTTCCTGGACAATGACGACAATACGCAACCCGCCAAAGTCTGCCGCAGCTGTAACGGCAGTCGTCTCAATCCGACTGCACTGGCGGTTCGTTTCCAGAACCAGAGTATTGCTGAACTGACACGGCTGTCCGTCGATGCGGCTGCCACTCACATTGGCAAAATCAAACTGGATACCAAACAGCTGGCCATCGCCCGCGACATACTGCCCGAGCTCAATGGTCGATTGCACTTTCTGCAGAAAGTCGGACTGGGGTATTTAAGCCTGGATCGTGCCGCGCCCACGCTCAGTGGCGGCGAGGCACAGCGAATCCGGCTGGCCTCCCAGCTGGGATCCAATCTGCAGGGCGTCTGTTACATTCTGGATGAGCCCACTATCGGTCTGCATGCCCGCGACAATGCCCTGCTGATCGCGACGCTGCGGGAGCTGCAGCAACACGGTAATACCGTGATTGTTGTTGAGCACGATGACGCCACCATGGCCGAGGCGGACCACCTGATCGATGTCGGCCCGGGCGCTGGTGTCAATGGTGGTGAAATTGTGGCAACCGGCACGCTTGAGCAGCTCAAGAAAAACAAAAAGTCTCTGACCGGGCAGTTTCTTGCCAACCCCATGCGCCACCCACTGCCCGATCTGCGCGATGACACGCTTCGTCTGCGGCAGGAAAAAGAAACACTGCAGATACGCGGCGCCAGTCAGAACAATCTGCGTAATGTCGACATCGATATCCCACTGCGACAACTGGTGGTGGTCAGTGGCGTCAGTGGTGGTGGCAAAAGCACACTGATTCGTGGCGTCCTGTACGACAACCTGCGAGATCTGGTAATCGCCAACAATAAACGTGGCAAGGCTAAAGGCAGCAAACGTAAGAGCAACTGGCAGGGCTGCGAGTCCATTGACGGCTGGCAGGGTATCAACAGCGTACTGCAGGTGGATCAGACGCCGATTGGCAAGACACCGCGCTCCTGCCCGGCCAGTTATATCGGCATCTGGGACACCATCCGCAAACTGTTCGCCGACACAGTCGATGCCAGGCTGCGCGGCTACCTGCCCGGCCGTTTTTCCTTCAACGTTTCCGGCGGGCGCTGCGAGACCTGCAGCGGCAATGGCATGCAGAAGATCGAGATGAATTTCCTGCCCGATGTGCGCGTGGACTGCGAGGCCTGCGGTGGCTGGCGTTTCAACGATGAAACCCTGGCTGTGCAATACAAAGGCAAGCATATTGGTGAAGTGCTGGCCATGAACGTTGACGAGGCTGTCGAATTTTTCGAATCAGTGCCATCCGTGCATCATCCTCTGAAGCTGCTGCAGGATGTAGGTGTGGGTTATCTGACCCTGGGCCAACAGAGTCCGACGCTCAGCGGCGGAGAAGCACAGCGCATCAAACTGGTCGCCGAGCTGGCCAAGGCCAAACCACACCTTAGTCTGCGCGGCAGCAAACCGCCGCACAAACTCTATGTGCTGGACGAACCCACCGTCGGCCTGCACATGGCCGATGTCGAAAAGCTATTGCGCGTGCTGCACCGCCTGGTTGACGCAGGCAATTCGGTAATTGTCATCGAGCACAACCTGGACATGATTGCCGAGGCCGACTGGGTCATTGACATGGGCCCGGAAGGCGGCGACAAAGGCGGCAAGGTGGTGGCGCAGGGCAAACCCGAGAAAGTGGCTCGCAGTAAGCGATCGCATACCGGCCGCTATCTGGCGGAAATGCCGCTTTAATCGCATTGACTGAGTCATTGGCGCAGCTGGGCAATACCTTCCCTGCGCCACCGTTGGAGCTTGCGCTAATTTCAGCATACACTGTCTGGACAGATGAGATTCGATTCCTGAACGGCGACCATTTTTTATATGACACTCTGCTCAATGATTCGCTCTATACAACATGCAACAGCAAAGCTGTCACTACTGAGCCTGCTGACCATACTTACCGTGACATCGTATGCACAGCCAACCGAACTGCCTGGCCCGGTGCGCGTCGTCGTCGATGGTCACCAGTTCCCCAGCGATGCCTATGCACTTCTGGTCCAGGAAATCGTCAGCGACACGCCGCTATTGTCTGTCAATGCAGAACTGCCGCTGAATCCGGCATCAACCATCAAGACACTGACAACACTGGCGGCACTGGACATACTGGGACCCACTTACACCTGGCGCACTGAACTCTACGCGCTGGGTGCCATATCTGACGGCACGCTTAATGGCGACCTGCTGCTGCGTGGCGGTGGCGACCCCTTCCTGGTTGAAGAGCACTTCCGCAGCATGCTGAAGACACTGCAACGTCGCGGCGTTCAACACATCTCCGGTGACCTGCTGATCGATGCCTCACTTTATGATCCATCCGTGTCTCAGGAAGAGAGCCTGGATGCACAATCCAATCGCGCCTATAACGTGTTGCCACATGCCGCCATCACCAACTTTCAGGCCGTGACGTTTTATTTTTATCCGGCCGCTAACGGCCGGGACGTGCGTATCGAGGCCGACCCGCCCCTTCCCGGACTGAACATCGACAATCGCCTGCGTTTGCAGGCAGGTGCCTGTACCGGTTTTCAACGCGGGATCAGTTTCAATGAGGATCGCAACAATCAGACGGTGATATTCAGCGGCTCATTTCCGTCGCGATGCGATGAATATGCGATGACACGTTCGGTGATGGACGCGCCCGGTTACACCTACGAACTGTTCCGGCAGCTCTGGACCGAGCTGGGCGGCACACTGGCCGGCAGCTACCGACTGTCGGAACTTCCGGCAATCGAATCACCGCCTGCTGGCGAGCCCCTGGTGATCTGGCAGTCACCACCACTCGGGGATATCGTCACATCCATCAACAAGTACAGTAATAACATGATGACCCGGCAGTTGTTGCTGACGCTCGGGCTTCATCACAGCGCTCCGCCTGCAACAGTCGACAAAGGCATCGCTGCCATCCACGCCTACCTGGATGAGTTGCAGATCGACCGCAGCACACTGAGCATTGCCAACGGCTCCGGACTCTCGCGCGACACAAGACTGTCGGCCAGGCTGCTGGCGGACCTGATGTTGCATGCATGGCAGCAGCCCATCATGCCTGAGTTCATCGCCTCGCTCCCATTGGCGGGCCTGGATGGCACCATGCGGGACAGACTGGCCGATGAATCAGCCACCGGAAGAATCCACGTGAAGACCGGCTCCCTAAACGGCGTTGCCGGGGTCACCGGCTACGTGCTGGCCGCGTCGGGTAAACGTTATGTGGTGGCAGCTCTGGTTAATCACCCGGGCGCCGACCGGGGCACCGGCCAGGAACTGGGGGACGCTCTGTTGCGCTGGGCAGGCCAGCAGTAGCAGCAGCCTGCACCGGGAACTGAAACTCGAAAAACAGGTCAAACTCAGCTGTTTCCCTGCATTCGGCCAGTCTTATGGAAGATCGCCAACTCCCCACGCTGCAGCTCCCCGACATCGGGTCGAGTGGCGATCAGGATTGGGAGTTAGATGAGCGCGACGACAGAACCTCTGCCGTCAGAGACCGTCGCTTTCTGGGCTTGCTGCTGATCAGTGTCTGTCTGCACGCAACGCTTATAGCTCTGTCACTGCGCTTCGGCCTGGGCCCATCATCGATTCCAGAGACAGAATCATCCAGCCGCATTCAGATCACGCTAGTGGCACCCGCGCCTCCCGCGCCTGAGCCTCAACAACAGGCCGCGATCGAGCCCGAAGCGAGCGCCCCGGAACCTGAGGAAATTGCCCCAGTGGAGCAGCCGACCGAACAAATTGCATCAGAGCCAACACCAGTAACACCAGCTGCGGAACCACCAGCGACGATTGAAGTTGTCGAATCCGTACCGAGCATCAGCGAGCCCGAGCTCTCAGATGCACCCAGACTGGTGGCACCCACCCTGCCGGACATTCGCCGCGCAGTGCAGCGCAGCGAAGCCATTCGACGCAACAACACCATCGACTGCGATACCCGGCAGCGCTTCAGCGAACTGATCGACTGTGGAGATGAAGATCCGAACTACGATTACGCCAGCGCCGAACAACACCCCGCCGCCCTGCTGTTTGCTATCCCGCTGCCGACCGAGCCTGTTGAAACCGGCGAGGAGTTCAGTGAGTCACAAGCACGCGTCCGGGACAACCTCAATGTCGTTGACAGCATACTCAGTTCAACCCGCACCCGCCGCGCCGTAATGGGTCAGTAACACACTATTCCGCCTCGCTGGATACACACTGGCGACTTTGCGCTTCCGGCATCACTTCCGAAGGGGGTAATGCTCCTCCTCAGGTTTTCGTCGCTCGCGTTACCCCCTCCGAAAGCACTGCCTCGATTGCCGCCCAGTGCCGAGTCGGGATTACATTCATACCAGTACGGTCCGCGAGATGACACCGTCGACCGCAGACGCGCTGAAGCAGAACCGAGTCTATCGCGGCACACTGTCTTAGCGAGGCGTCGGGAGTGGCGTAAAACGCGACGAAGTGTACGTTAGACCCAGGCACCAGGGCTCGCAGGTGAGTGTATATAGAACAGCGGGAATAGGCACTGTGGTCAGATCGAGGTCTCGGGGATAGGGTGGCAAGGAGCGAGGAAAACCTGACGAGATACCATCTCTCCAANCCAGCCGCAACTGTCTTCAAACTACCATCTGCGGCTGGTATCTGCTCTGGTGCTTAAGCACACCATAGCAAATCTGTATTAGTTTTCTCATGGCAGCACCGATTGCCTGCATCTTGCGTTTGCCTGCTTTCAGAAGCCTCACGTACTGTGCCCTGATGTCCGGGTTGTATCGCACCGCCACGATTGCAGCCATGTATAACTTTGCCCGTATTTCACCGTTTCCGCTTTTGCTCAGACGGCTTCGCCCCTGCCATTGCCCAGACTCACGGATCCGCGGCACCAAACCGACAAACGCAGCCACCTGTCCGGCATTGCTGAAGTGGCGGCTGCGCAGCACCGCCAGTAATTGTCTGGACATCGTCTGACCAATTGCCGGCACGGACTCCAGTAGCTCCCGATCGTTCTTCAGGCCAGGGTGCCGGTCGATATGGTCATCGATCTGTTGTTTAACACGTTCAATCTCCTGCTTCAGTTGATCGATCATGCCGTCAATCGATGTCAGTACCACCTTTGACGCCTGGCTGACCTGGGCCTTTTCAAGGCGGTTATGTTCTCGCATCAGATCCTTCTCAAGCGCTGACAAACGCCCCAGCAAAGCCTTTAGCTCGCGCACCTCATCGGGCTCGGGCACCCACAATGCGGGCTTTGCAGACAGTCCGTAGCGGGCCAGCACGACGCTGTCTTTCTTATCAGTCTTATGCTGACTGCCCAGGCTTTTGGCGAAATCGTGCACGCGTGCCGGGTTTACCACACTGACCTGTAAGCCTCGTGAATTAAGCGTATAAGCCAATGCCTCGTGATAGATCCCCGTAGCTTCCATGATGACGTGGATGGACGAAAGGTCTGCGCTGACCTGAGCACTGAGCCACTGGATCAACTGCTCAAAACCCGCTTTGTGGTTCGGCAGCGCCTTGGTTTTAATCTTGTTGTTGTCCGGGTCTCTCAGCCAGGCGCAATCGATCTTGTGCTTCGCAACATCCACTCCGACGTAACTGGTCATTTTCCTAACACTCCCCTTATACATGCAGCATCACTTTGCCGGAGCAAAGGCGCTTGGATACCATCCAGTTTGTTAAGAAAGAAAGCGTCAGTTGCTTATCTCGTCACCAGTATCCAGGTACTCAGGACTGCCGCAGCGATACTGACGCTTCGCCACATTGGTTAGCTAAACCAGTGTAGCAAAAGAGAGAAATTCAGATATAAGGACTGCCACCCTAGTTCCGAGGCCGGATGCGTTGAACCTGATTCCGAGGCCGGGAGCGTTGAACCTGATTCCGGTGCCGGACGCGTTGAACGCTTCGGTTAACCGTAGCGACCGGTGATGTAGTCCTCGGTCTGCTTCTTGCTNGGGTTCGTAAACAGCGTATCCGTATCCCCGAACTCAATCAGCTTACCCATATACATAAACGCCGTGTAATCTGAGACACGTGCTGCTTGTTGCATATTGTGGGTTACAATAATGATAGTGTACTGGTGCTTCAGCTCGTTGATCAGCTCTTCGATCTTCAGCGTCGAGATNGGNTCNAGNGCNGANGCCGGTTCATCCAGCAGAATGACTTCAGGCTCAATGGCAATGGCGCGGGCAATCACCAGACGTTGCTGCTGACCACCTGACATGCCGAATGCATTGTCCTGCAGACGGTCCTTGACCTCATCCCATAGTGCTGCAGCACGCAGCGATTTTTCAACAACTTCGTCCAATACACGGCGTGACTTCACACCCTGCAGTCGCAGGCCGTAGGCTACATTTTCGTAGATTGATTTTGGGAACGGGTTGGGCTTCTGGAATACCATACCGACACTGCGACGCAGGTCAGCGACATCCACATCGCGGTCGTAGATATTCTTGCCGTCCATGCGGATCTCGCCGTCGATTCGGCAGATATCAACCAGATCGTTCATGCGATTGAAGCAGCGCAGCAGTGTCGACTTGCCGCAGCCTGACGGTCCAATGAAAGCAGTTACCCGCTTTTCTGGAATTGTCAGATTGATATTGTGAAGCGCCTGGTCATTGCCATAGTAAAGATTCAGATTGTCGACAGTGATTTTCGGCGTCTCCTCTTCTATGGCAAAGGATTCGCGCTCGGTCACCAATCGGGCCGACGCCGCAGACACAGCTGGCCGTTCAGTACGATTGACGCTGCTGTCGGCGGTATCTGGATTTTCTGCTGTCATGTTTGTAGATCCTGTCATCTTTGAATCGGGTTGGCCGTGGTTGTCGTCGCTATCTATGGGGCTGCTTAATCACCTGCACTGCGGTAACGTTCACGCAGATGGTTGCGGATACTGATGGCAGTCAGGTTAAGTATCACAATCAACATCACCAGTATCAATGCAGTCGCGTAAACCAGTGGTCTGGCAGCTTCTACGTTGGGGCTCTGGAAACCCACATCATAAATATGGAAACCCAGGTGCATGATCTTACGTTCCAGGTGAATGAACGGGAAAGTGCCATCAATCGGTAGTGTCGGTGCCAGCTTGACTACGCCTACCAGCATCAAAGGTGCCACTTCACCCGCAGCACGTGCGATTGCCAGAATCAGACCAGTCATCATCGCAGGCGTGGCCAATGGCACGATCACCTTCCAGAGCGTCTCTGACTTGGTCGCACCCAGTGCAAGGCTACCCTGGCGAATGGTGCTCGGAATACGCGACAACCCTTCTTCAGTGGAGACAATCACGATAGGCAGGGTCAGCAGCGCCAGCGTCAGCGATGCCCAGAACAGGCCTGGTGTGCCGAAGGTTGGTGCGGGCAATGATGCCTCGTAGAACAACTGGTCAATGTTGCCGCCCAGAAAGTAGACAAAGAAACCCAGACCGAATACACCATAAACAATGGACGGCACACCGGCGAGGTTATACACAGAGATTCGGATGATGCGCGTCATGGTGCCCTGCTTGGCGTATTCGCGCAGATAAATCGCTGCCAGAATGCCAAACGGTGTCACGATGATAGACATCACCATGACCATGGTGACGGTGCCAAAGATGGCAGGGAATATACCGCCTTCAGTGTTGGCCTCACGCGGCTCGTCGGTCATGAACTCCCACAGGCGTTCAACATACTGCACTGACTTCTGGAACACCGACATGGTGTTGGGTGCAGTCACACGCATGATGTGAGCAAAAGAAATATTGACCTCATTGCCCTGACTGGTCTGCATGCGGAGTGTGTCACGCTCGGTAGAGTCGTAAAGCGCGTCCAGTTCCTGACGCAGCAATGCATATTCGGCTTCCAGCTGGGAACGACCGGTGGCGATTCGCGCGCGCTCCAGAGCTTCCATTTCTGGCGAGGGCGGATTCAGTTCAAGCGTCCGCTCATCCAGGCGAAGTCGCTCAAGCGCAGTATTGATGCGACCGATCTCTCCTCGCTCCAGTTCACGGATACGGCCGTATATCTGCAGACTACGGTCGATCGCTGCCTGCAATGATGGCCAGAATGTGTCGTCCGTAGGTGTACTGACAACATTGCCATCCTGCAGCAGGGCAACAGGTGTCCCGTAAAAATTACCCCATTCGCGACGTTCGACTACAAATATATTGTCCGGGTACTGCCAGGGTTCCATGTACAGGTCGAGATGCCAGACGAAATCCTGGCCGGTCTGGTCACGATTACCCACCTTGATAAGGTGACGAACAACCAGCTCTTCCGATTCCGGTACCACTTCACCAGAGTCTCTGGCAACTGCCGCGGGCACCGTCTGACTGCGAACCAGCTCACCAATCAATTCCCGTCGCTCGCCATCAGCGCCGACCATGGTGATTTGCGCAACATCCGCCGGCCAGAAGTGCCCAAAGCCCCGGATGGCGATCAGACCAATCAGGCCAACCACCATGATCATACACAGGGACACGGCACCGGCGTTCAGCCAGATCCACGGTGAGCCACTCTTAAACCACTGTCTCATGCAAATGTCTCTCAGTCGTCGTTCAGCCAGATCAGCGCGCGATTACAGGTTGCTGTAGCGATGCCGCAGCCGCTGTCGAATTATTTCTGCCAGTGTATTCACTACAAATGTAAGCGCCAGCAGGACCAGTGCTGCCAGGAACAACACCCTGAAGTGAGAGGATCCAACTGCGGTCTCCGGAAGCTCCACTGCAATATTTGCAGACAGGGTGCGCATGCCTTCAAAGATATTGAAGTTCACCACCGGGCTGTTGCCGGTAGCCATCAGCACAATCATGGTTTCACCAACCGCGCGGCCAAAACCCATCATGACGGCTGAAAATATACCGGGGCTGGCAGTCGGCAGCACGACACCGACCACAGTCTGCCAACGCGTGGCTCCAAGCGCCAGTGACCCCTGGGTCAGGTGCTTGGGTACTGTAAAGACGGCATCTTCAGCAATCGAAAAGATGGTGGGGATGACGGCAAAACCCATGGCAATCCCCACAATAAGAGCATTGCGCTGATCATAGTTGATACCAATATTGGTAAACCACTGACGCATGCTGCCGCCAAACATCCAGACTTCCACCCAGGGGCTGGCAGCCAGACAAAGGTAACCAAAAATCAGGATAACCGGCACCAGCAGCGCTGCTTCCCAGCCCTCAGGAACCCGACTGCGGATGTTGACAGGCAATCTGGACCAGGCGTAGGCGAAAACCAGCAACATGACCGGCATCAGGAACAGTATACTGAACACCGCCGGCAGATTGCTTTCCACGAATGGCGCCAGCCACAAACCAGCCAGAAAACCCAAAATGACGGTGGGCAGTGCTTCCATGATTTCAATACTGGGTTTGACCACTCCACGTAGCTTGGGCGTCATGAAGTAAGCGGTATAGATGGCCCCAGCGATACCCAGCGGCATGGCAAACAGCATCGCGTAGAATGCAGCCTTCAGTGTTCCAAGGCTCAATGGCACCAGACTGAACTTGGATTCGAATTCATCAGAACCAGAAGACGACTGCCAGATGAACTCCGGATCTTCACGTCCCTCATACCAGACCCGGTTCCACATGGCTGCCCAGGACAGTTGTGGGTGTTCATTCCACAGCTCGGCTTCGGTGACCGTGCCCTGCTCGTCCATGTAGAGAACGCGTTGATTGATCTGGGAAACAGCAACATGAGTCAGGGGTACATCTGAAAATTCGTCGAGCAGCAATGTTCGCGACGAGGTTCCGTAGTGAATGCCGATCTGGCCGGCACGGTCGACAGCGATGAATCCCTTGCGTGTGTGTTCCGGAGCGATGGCGGTAATTTCCGCTCCATGGGAGTCAAAGCGCCGAATCTCTTCAAGCCGAAAATTGTTCTGCTCATTGCGGACCAGAAACCATTGACTCAATTCACCGCTCTCGGTGCCCAGAACCAGCGACACCGTGCCAACCAGAAATGCCGCCGCTGTAATCCGCTCACCGTTTCCTGCATCTACTGTCTGCACCAGTCGTGCCGCAGTTGGCGTGGAAATATCATAGTAGTGAACATTGCCGGTGGTATCGATGACAAAGAGATTGCGCAGTGACTTGTCCAGCAGCAGTTGCTGTGGGGTCGCCGGCAGGTCAGGCAGCTCATAGGTCACTGACGATATCTGTACTTGACCGGTCAGCAGATTGTTGCGGGAACTCACTGAGGTCAAAAGCATGCGCCCATCACGGGTGTAGGCCGCCAGTGCGCTGGCCGTGACGCCACGGGTATTGGTTTCCACCGCAACCAGATCCAGTGGCTGCCCTTCGGTATCAACTGTAATGGGCTGCTGTCCCAATGGGTAGGCCAGCCGCGGTGTCAAAACACGCTCGTCTACCGGGAAGCTGATATCGAACTGATGCTGAACGACCTGAGCCTGGCCGTTACTGAGACCATACACGTGCATATTGGAAATGGGCTCGGCGGCGTAGAAGCTGGTCGGCTCAGCGCCAGAGGGCAATGGCACGGGGAAACGCTGCAGGGTCGCACCCGTGTCAGAATCGAAAAAGACAACCTCAGCATCATCGGTGTATTGCACACCCATGGTTTGATAACGTTCCAGCAACAGCTGACGTGTTTCAGCCTCGGATACCGCAGGTTGATAGCTGGCACCTGCGTCAACGGTGGCACCGCGAAATATCGGCGCTACCTCGTAAAACAGGTATATGAAGATGGTAGCCAGTGCCAGAACGACACCATAACCCGCCGCCGTAATGCCCCACTTGGAGAGTTTGTCACGACGTGCACGCCGTTGACGCATGCGCTGGCGTTGTTCCGCGCCGGGCAACAGACTGACCCTGGGTTTGTCGGGAGTTGGGATATCCGGGGCAAGGTCAGACATGAGTGAACGCGGTCCTGTGCAGGTGGTCTGTAAAGGCTCTGATTCTTATTTAAGCAATGCCCGGCTGAACGATTCAGCCAGGCATTTATTCAACGGCGCGCAGTCTACGACAGTATTGTGACCGTTTTATGACAAAACTGTCTTATTCGATTCCCAGCTCAGCCAGGTAACGATCTGCTACTGCGGCGGGCAGTGTCACAAAGCCATCGCGATCAACAATTTCCTGGCCTTGCTTGCTATAGACCATCTTGATGAATTCGCGGGTCAGGGGATCCAGCTCGCGGTTCGGGTGCTTGTTGATGTAGATAAACAGGTAGCGCGCCAGCGGGTAATCACCTGTCGCGGCGTTGTCTGGCGTCGGCTCAAAAGCCTGGCCACCGTGACTTGCAGCGATCGGCAGTGCGCGCACTCCAGAGGTACGATAACCGATGCCGGAGTAACCGATACCGTTGATAGATTCGCTGATACCCTGCACTACAGATGAGGAGCCGGGCTGCTCATTGATGCTGGACTTGAAGTCACCGCCGCACATGGCGTTGTCCTTGAAGAAACCGTAGGTGCCTGATACCGCGTTACGGCTGTACAGCGCAAAATCACGGTTCGCCCAGGCGTCGCCCAGACCCAGTTGTCCCCAACGGGTGATGTCTTCAGCAAAGCCACAACGACGGGTCGCAGAGAAAATGGCGTCGATCTGCGGCAGGCTCAATGATTCGATGGGGTTATCCCGATTAACAAAAACCGCCAGCATGTCGACTGCAACCGGCAGCTCTGTCGGCCGATAGCCGTGCTGTGCTTCGAACTCCTGAATCTCGGACTGACGCATACCACGGCTCATAGGAGCCAGCATGGCAGTGCCCTGTGTCAGAGCGGGCGGCGCAGTGGAAGAGCCGGCACCCTGGATCTGCACGTTGACATTAGGGTAGTAGGTGTTGAAAGCCTCTGCCCACAGCGTCATCAGGTTGTTCAGGGTATCAGAACCGATGCTCGACAGATTGCCAGACACGCCTGAGGCGCGTTCGTAGTCCGACAAAGCGGGATCTACGTCGGCCAACAGCGATGCTGAGAATGTCGCTGTGCCAGCAAATGCGACAACAGCAAACAGTTTTTTCAGTGGGGCAAATTTCAGAGGGGTCATGCGTCAATTCTCCGTTCCGTTGTGGATTCGAATCCAACAAATTTCGGTCTCGGACTATACCGACTGCTTATGACAATTATGTGACAGCATTGTTACGCAGCGATCACTTTCCAGCCTGATCACTACCAGCAAGCTGCGTTTCATCTCGGCCGGATTTACGGACCTCCGGCAAGGACCGCGCCAGCTCCCGCATGCGGCTGGCAATGCGCGTTACACGCTCGGCCACTCGCAGCAGAATGCGCAGATTATCAATCGCAGGGTTCAGACTTGCAACCGGAAGTTGCCGATTGGCCCCAGCTTCCAGCAAGTCTGTCTTGAGCGCCCGCCATTGCTCGCGCAGCGACTGATATCGCGCTTCCATGTCACTGACATCAAAGCCTGGCAGTTGAGGATCACAGTACTCAATCATGGCGACGACCGCCTTTTGATAGTCGATCACCTGGTCACGCATGGCGCCCTTCAGCAAAACCTTTACATCCTCGTGGTGCTCGACGTTTTCCTGTGCCTGCGCCACCGCTTCATCAATATATCCGGCAATTCGCAACACCTGTGGCAACTGACGCGCAATATCCGAATGCAGGCGGTCAGTTTCCAGCCGTGTCACAGCCATCTCCACGGCCTGGGCCAATTGCCGCAGACCGTCATGTTGGTCCTGCAGCGACTCCAGGTCCTTGGCCTGATGACTGGCTGCCATCGCCGCGTGTTGCCGGGTCAGGGCAGCCATACGCTGCAGTTCCAGTAAAAACGCGTCCATGGCCAGGCTGGGTGAGGCGATCACGTTTCGGTCAACATACTGAGGCCTTCCGAGTTGTTCCACAAAGTTTGTAAAACGTCTTGCCAGCCAGTTGCTGAAGCGTCCACTGAGGGGTTGCTGCAGAATAACGCCCAGGGTATTGAATACGGTATGAAACAGAGCAACAGCCATGGCCGGGTTGCCTGACAGGCTGCTGCCTGAATTAAATGCCATGATCGCCAGTGGCAATAACGCCAGTCCTACCATGGCATTAAAGCTGTTGATCAACACATGACTGGCAGCCACCCGTTTCGCATTGGGTGTGGCGCCTATCACCGCCAGCGCCGAAGTGGAAGTCGTGCCCACAGTAGCCCCGATGGTGGCGGCCGCTGCCTCCGGGAACTGAATCAGACCGCCTGCCATTGCCGTCAGCGCCAGCGCAATTGCGGCGCCAGAGGATTGCGTCAGTAAGGTGGTTACCAGCCCAATCAGCACAAACATTGCTATGCCCATCAGTCCCTGGGGACGCAGGGACTCAAGGTCGATACTGGCAGACACATTTTCGAAAGCATCACCCAGAAAATCGACCCCGATAAAAAACAAGCCGAAGCCTGCCACCGCCTCCCCTACTGCTCCCAGCCGTTTGCTGGGTCCAAAAAGGCGCAGCATCATACCCAGCCCCACCATCGGCAGCGCAAAGCTGGCAATATTCAGATCAAAACCAACAATGGACACCAGCCAGCCCATCACGGTGGTCCCGATAGTAGCCCCAAGAATAATGCTCATCGCCTGCTTGAGACCCAGTAGCCCGGCATTGACAAAACCTATGGTGGCAATTGTCACTGCGCTGGATGACAACACCACACTGGTCAGCAAAAATCCCGATGCTATGCCTCTGACCGGAGTCCGCGTCGAACGCGCCAGGATATCTCGCAAGGCACGGCCTGCCGCCAGTTTCAGACCATCCGTAATCATGGACACGGCCAGCAGGAAAATACCCAGGCCGCCCAGCAATGTCCCTAGTGTCACCAACATCCTATCGTTATCCCTGTCTCAATATGGCGCCAACTGTGGTCACCAGTGTACTCGCTGCCATCCGGGAATTGCCAGCCTCGCCCCTACTGGTATAGATTGGAAGGCCGGGCTGACGTCTTCAAGGCACTTATGTCCAGATACGATCTGTGGAACCTCTTCCTTTGCGCGGTGCTCCTGCTCACCGGGCTGGCGATTTCATCGCTGGCCGCCTGGCAGGTATCCACTAACGACCAGCGACTCTGGCAACTACAGTCTGTAACCAATGCGGAGCTCCTGAGTGCCGAACTCAGATTCCGGATTCTCGCTAATCGCGAACCACTGATAGCCATCGCAAGCCTTTACTCAGGCTCCGACGACGTTACCCAGAGCGAACTTGTTGCTGCGCATGAGCTCATCATAGAGACAACGGATAAGCAGATCGCCCATTCCGTTGCATTCGTCACAAGCCAAAACGGAGACTACCTGGCCGAGCAGGCACATGGTCAGCTGGCACTGCTGCCAACTCGCGCCAGCAGCCCGCTGGACATGCAGTTGCGGGCAGCTGTAGACGCAGCCAGGATGACGCCTGGCGCTGTGGTGATTCATGCTCCGATACGGAAAGATGGCGACAGCTATCTGCCAATGGTGCTGACCGCCAGCAACGGCGACACCGGCGGTGTATTGATGCTGTTGCTGGACTTCAGTCGACTGCTGTCTATCGTCATGAGTGATGTACTGAACGGTCACACAACCGTCAATATCTACCACCCACTGACGCCAGGCGTGAATCACGCCAATCTGCCGCCGCTGAGTACCGAGGCTGAAAATCGACATACTGTGCGGGTGCCTGTCGGCCTGGATATCTGGCAACTGGAATGGCTGTTTGACGCCGATCAGGAACCTGACATTGATATCAGCCAGGCTTATCTCGTGCTCTTTGGCGGTATGTTGATAAGTTTGCTGCTAAGCCTGGTTTTCTACACCCTGTTGCAGCAAAGAGCCGTGGTCAATCAGCAAATATCGGAGCGCACCGAAGAGCTGAGGCAGACACAGCACCAGTTGTTGCAGAAAGAAAAACTGGCAGCCCTGGGACAACTGGTCAGCGGTGTTACCCAGGGACTCGACAGACCCATCAACCAGATACGGGAAACAGTCACAGAGCTGGAGCAGCGCCTGGCCGGTGACTCAAAAACAGGCAGCGCACTGACCGCGCTTGACCAGAATGTGCGACGGGTCATGGTGATCCTGAATGGGTTTCAGCGCATTGCCAGTGACCAGAGCACCGAACAAAGACGCAGTTTCAATCTGCTTGAAGCGATAGAGGAACTGGCAGAAACGCTGGCGCCGGGGCTGCGGACCAATAAGCTAAAACTCCAGCTTGATGTACCGGGCAATATCTTACTGGACAGCTATCCGGGAGCGCTCTATCAAGTGCTCAGTGCCTTGATAGGCAATGCATTGGTTCATGCCTATCCCCCCGGTCACAAGACTGAAGGCATCCTGTCTCTGTCCGCAGAGCTGCAACGCCAGTCAGTGAGCCTGCGCTTTACCGACGATGGTGTTGGCATTCCTGCTGATATGCACAATCGTATTTTCGAGCCGTTTTTCACCACGCAGGCAGCCGCTGGCAGCGGCCTTGGGCTTCATATCGCTTACACGCGGGTAGTGGATTTGCTGGGCGGCTCTATCTGCCTTATACCCAGCGAAACGGGCAGCTGCTTTGAAATTATTCTGCCGCTCTCGGCGCCCATGCGGGCCGACGGGCATTAAATCTGTCAGATTTAAAAGCCTGCTGCCTATTTGAACACGACGGTCTTGTTGCCGTTGACGATAATGCGATGCTCGCAGTGCCACTTCACTGCGCGGGCAAATGCCGCACACTCTGCATCCCTGCCGATCTGCATCAATTCATCAATGTCGAAATTGTGATCAATGCGTTCAACCGCCTGCTCTATGATTGGGCCTTCATCCAGCTCGGTGGTGACGTAGTGTGCCGTCGCGCCGATTATCTTGACACCTCGCATATAGGCCTGACGATATGGATTGGCACCTTTAAATCCGGGCAAAAACGAGTGATGAATATTGATGGCCCGACCCGCCATGGCCTCGCACATGGTTGGTGAGAGGATCTGCATATAGCGCGCCAGCGCCAGCAGATCAACTGACTTGTCGCGGATGATGTCGAGAATCGCGGCTTCCTGCTGCTGCTTTGTTTCAGCGGTCACAGGCAGGTGATAATAATCAAGACCATACCACTCGGTGATGCCCCGCATGTCATCGTGATTGGATACAACCCCCACCACGTCCGCTGGCAATGCACCGCTACTCCAGCGATGCAGCATATCGATCAGGCAGTGCCCGTGCTGAGAAACAGCCAGCAGGACTCTGGGCCGCTTTCTCAGATCGAAAAAACTCCACTGCATGTCAAACCTGGTGGCGAGCTCGGCAAAGTCTTCGTCAAGCTTTTCTGATGACGGCAGGTCTACCTCGACCTCTTCGAACTCAACGCGCATGAAGAAGCGATCAATGACAGGATCTCGATGCTGTGCTGCCTCGCTGATTGTTGCCCCCCGCTGATAGAGGAAATCACTGACGGCACGCACTATGCCATTGGCCTCGGGGCAGGAAACTGTCAATACGTATTTGTGGCGATCTTCTATGCTCATCTTGCTCAAATCTACTTGTTTTCGGGGCAGCCGCGAATAGTAGCATTTTTTGCACACGATGAAACTTGCCCCGTTTTCCGCCCCCTTTTCAGGGGGTGCCGGCAATCAGTGCGATTCCTTACGCTATGCCGTCACTACACTTACGAATTCTGGAGTTAACGTAATGAAGCTGTTCAACCGATCTCTCGTTGCCGCGGCCATGCTGCTCAGTGGCAGTGTCGCCATGGCTCAGACTGCTGCCACTATCCCCGCGTCCATGCAGGGCACCTACAATGTCACATTCGGCTCCGCACAGCCGGGCGCGCCATTGACCAACGGCACCACGGCCACCATGGTCATCGCTCCAGGCGGCGCCATCTGCATCGCCGAGTACCTGTTCTCAAATCCAGTGCAGGCAGACAACTCCACTGCAGAAGCTGTTTACACCTCAGCAGCGCTGGGTCTGAAACTGCGCCTGTCCAACATTCAGAGCGGCAGCTTCAACGAACTCAACGTCATGTCATCTTCTGACGCTTTCCTGGGTCAGCTAAGTGGTTCCAAAGTCAGCAACGAAACCAGCTGCGCCATGCTGGGTGGCACACCACCCGACATGAGCGCCATTGCCGATATTTTCAAATATGCCGAACAGGCTTACGCATCCCTGTTCCCGAACGCCCAGGTAGACAATACTTTCGAAATCATTGATGGCTTCATCGCCCGCGGCTATGCATCTACAGGCACTTATATTGGCATACGTAACGGCACTGTTTATGTGCTCGGCGGCGAATTTGGCACTCAGCCGGTAACAATCGGTACAGTGGCGAACACACGCGCACAACTGATCTCAACGGTGACTGGTGAGCCCGTGACGCCGGTTGAAGAGCCGAAAGTAGACATACCGGAGGGTGACTACAAACTGACAATTTCCGGTGTTGTCGGTGCCACAGTCTTTGGTGTAACCACATCATCAGATTTCGGCCTGACCATCGACTCGATCGAAGCTCCTGACTCAACCACGGTTGAGGAACTCGAGAAAGACGTCAAGGATGCCTTCAAGGAAGTCGAGAACGTAGATGTAGCGACGTTCACCGACTTCCAGATCAGCGAAATCAGCGTTAGCGACAGCCGCGTCTTCTTCCGTGCGCAGTTCAAAGCGACAACCACGACGTCGGGCGTCACTGTCAACCAGTCCTACAACATCACTTACGAGTACTTGAAAAAGTAACAGTATCTGGTCCTGTCAAAAAGGCTGCGGCATCCACCGCAGCCTTTTTTTATGCCTTGTCGCACGCTATGCTTGCGGTCTGTTGTCAATCAGGACGCAAGACATGAAAGGCCTATTCAGATTCCGCTCGCTTCTCACTGCACTAGCACTGCTGGCACTCGGCAGTTTAACCGCCGCCGACAGCGCGCTGCCATCGCTGGAAGGCCGCTGGGAGGGCGAGCTGGTAGCGGCGCGCTATCAGCCGATACCGCTGATACTGACCATCACAGCAGCAGCGGACGATCAGTACAGCGCAGCGCTGGACATCCCCTCGCAGTTCCAGGCTGGTGTGCCGGTTAATCCATTCTCGCCCCGCGGAAACAATATTACGCTTCGGGTCCCAGCTCTGCAGGTTGAATTCTATGGCAACCTGGTTCTGAATGATGCTGGCACTGAAGTTGTTGCCATTGAGGGGGACTGGAGCCAGTCTGGCGAATATGTCCCGCTTCGCCTGACACCAGCAGCAGACTGATACCAAAGCAAACCGAGACGTTTGAGGTTGATACTATGAAATACCTGCACACCATGGTCCGCGTCAGCGACCTGGATGAGTCGCTGGACTTTTACTGCAACAAACTGGGCATGTGTGAGATACAACGCAAGGTCAATGAAAAAGGCCGCTTTACATTGGTGTTTCTGGCCGCACCCGGTGATGAAGATGCTCAGATCGAACTGACCTGGAACTGGGATCCGGAGGAGTATGGCGAGGGTCGCAACTTCGGCCATCTCGCCTACCGGGTAGAGAACATCTACGAGCTGTGCCAGTCACTGATGGATCAGGGTGTCACCATCAACCGTCCACCAAGGGATGGCCGCATGGCCTTTATTCGATCACCGGATAACATCTCCATTGAGCTTTTGCAGGCAGGCGATCCTCTGCCTGCGGCGGAGCCCTGGGAAAGCATGCCGAATACCGGCAAATGGTAAGTGCATTCAGGTACTTGCCAGCTTGAGACGAAGGCAGCGCTCGTTTATGATTGCGACCTTTCAAAGATGGGTCAACGGCCAGGGGCAGAAACATGCAATTACTTGACGGAAAACAGACAGCTGAGCAGATAAAAGCCGAGATCGCGCAGCAGGTCGCCGAGATCAAGGCAGCGGGTGGAAAAGTGCCCCACCTGGCGGCCATTCTGGTCGGCAATGATGGCGCCAGTGAGACCTACGTCAATGCCAAGGTGCTGGACTGTGAACAGGTGGGTTTTGATTCCACGCTGATTCGGTTGCCCGAAGATGTCTCTGAAGCAGCCCTGCTGGCAGAGATCGCCAAATTGAACGAGAACGATGACATCGATGGATTCATTGTTCAGGTACCGCTGCCCGCCCATATCGACGAGACCCGAGTCACCTTGTCCATCGACCCTGCCAAAGACGTTGACGGCTTTTCTCCGGCCAGTGTGGGTCGTATGTGCCTGAGTCTGCCAACGTTTATCTCGGCGACGCCCAATGGCATCATGGAGCTGCTCAAACGCTATAAAGTCGAGACCAGCGGCAAGCACTGTGTGGTGGTTGGTCGCAGCAATATCGTTGGCACTCCCATGTCCATTCTGATGTCGCGCAACAGCAATCCGGGTAATTCTACAGTCACACTGGTGCACAGCCGCACACCGAACATGGTTGAGGTATGCCGCAGCGCAGACATTCTGATTGTCGCCATTGGCAAACCGGATTTTGTAACCGGCGACATGGTCAAGGATGGCGCCGTTGTGATCGATGTCGGTATAACCCGTGTACCAGACGAAACCCGCCCGCGCGGCTTCCGGCTGACTGGCGACGTCGACTTCGCCTCAGTCAGTGAAAAATGCTCGTTTATTACTCCCGTGCCTGGTGGTGTCGGCCCGATGACCCGGGCGTCCCTGCTCCAAAATACCCTGAAGGCGCAACAGTTGCGCGGCCAGTTCTAAGGACCACATCATGTTCCAAAACACCAAAAGCCTGCCCGCAGATCCGATTCTTGGCCTACTGGCCGCCTACCGCGTTGACAACAATTCACACAAGATTGATCTGGGTGTAGGCGTCTACAAGGACGAAAACGGCAATACGCCGGTGATGCGTGCGGTTAAGGCGGCGGAGCAGAAACTGCTGGAGACACAGGACAGCAAATCCTATGTTGGCCCGGCCGGACAGGATGCATTTAACCACCTGACCGCCGGTCTGGTGCTTGGTGATGGCCTGCGTGAATCTCTGGGCGCTCGACGCGTGACATTCCAGACGCCGGGAGGCTGCGGCGGCCTGCGCCTTGGCGCCGAGTTCATTCAAAAGGTTAAACCTGGCGCCAAGATACTGGTCAGCGATCCTACCTGGGCCAACCACATTCCCCTGCTGGGCGAAGCCGGCCTGCAGATTGAGAAGTACCCCTACTACGATTACCAGCAACACGCGATTCGCTTTGACGACATGATGCAGGCGCTGCAAAAAGCCGCCCCGGGCGATCTGGTCTTGTTACACGGCTGTTGTCACAACCCCTGCGGGGCCGATCTGGATCAGGATCAGTGGCGCAGTGTCACCGATCTGGCAGAAAAGAACGGCTTCACACCGTTTATCGATCTGGCTTATCAGGGCCTGGGCGACGGCATTGATGCCGATAGTTTTGGTGTCCGCCTGATGGCTGAGCGGCTGCCGGAATTGATCGTGGTCAACTCCTGTTCAAAGAACTTTGGCCTTTACCGTGAGCGCACCGGTGCGTTGACGGTAATCACAGACAACGCCGACGCCACCCGCGCCGCTGCCAGCCAGATTGCGGCAACCGCCCGCGGCATTTACTCAATGCCACCGGACCATGGCGCAGCAGTTGTCACAACAATACTGCAGGACCCTGCCCTGAAACAGGACTGGGACCTGGAACTGAAAGAGGTTCGTGAGCGAATCAATGCGCTGCGCTCCGAGTTGGTCAACGCTTTGACTGCACAGGGCGTAGACCGGGATTTCAGTTTCATCGAGCGCGAAAAAGGCATGTTCTCATTTTTGGGGCTGAGCGTTGAGCAGGTTCGCAACCTGATTGACGATTACAGCATTTACCTGGTGGACTCCAGCCGTATCAATATCGCTGGCATCAACCACAGCAATCTTGCCTACCTGACTCGTGGCATCGCAGAGGTGCTGACTCGATAAGTTCGAGCCAGCACACTCCAGCATGCTACTTACTGTTTAGCCGAGGACTGCCGGGCTGTTTAGACGCGGACGGTCAGGATATCGCAGGGTGTGCCGTGCAGGACGGCGTTTGCGGTTGAGCCCAGCATGGCCCTGACCGGGTTCTGGCCGTGGGTGCCAATTACGACCAGATCAACGCCCAGCTTTTCAGCCAGCGCCTTGATTTCGGTAGCTGGTTTCCCTCGTAGAAAGTGTATGTGATCTGCCTTGACGGACGGAAAGCGTACAGCCAGCTCGGCAGTCATTTTCTCAGCCACCTGAGCCTGGTGGTCCTGCTGGACTTTTTCGAAGTCTGCCATGTTCAATTCGAATGAGTAGCTGCCCAGCAGGGGCTCGAATACCATTACAACATCGACCTGCGCATTACTGTCGGCAGCAATCGCCAGACCTTTGTCCACGATCCTGACTGATTCCTCGGAACCATCGACGGCAATCAGTACTTTCTTGTATCCAGCCATGTCTGCTCTCCTTTTTTAGGTGTCCACCCGTTGAGGTGTAACTTCATCATAGTGAAAAGCTTGAGGTCGATCAATTTTTGCAGCGATCCTGTAAATCTGTTGCTGAACTCGTTGATCCAGATCAATTCCGACAGGTCTGAGCGGTATCAATATGACATCACCGACAGGCAATTAACCGGAGTTTAAAAAATGGAAGACAAGATTGTATTGCGCAACATGGGCATCGCTATTGGTACTATCGCACTGGTCGCGGTGATGCTCATTACCATTTCCACGCTGCTGGGAAATGCAATTGGCTGAGTCCGGGATGCGTCAGGAACTGTTTGCCAGGGCCCGTTATCGACGCCCTGGCAATACGGGTTTCAGCGCTGCAGCAAGCTTACGCAAGGCAGCTTCCGTTGCTGGCCAGTCGATACAGGCATCGGTGATTGAAACGCCGTAGCGTATTTCTTCCAGATCATCTGGAATGGGCTGATTACCTGCGTGAATATGACTTTCCAGCATCACACCGATAATGGACTGGTTACCATCCACGATCTGCTTCGTTACATCCTCCAGCACCGACACCTGACGCTCATGCTGTTTGCTGGAATTTCCGTGACTGCAGTCAATCATGATGTTTTCTCTGATCGCAGCCTTGCGTAGCTCCTGCTCACAGGCCTGCACATGCTCAGCCTGGTAGTTGGGCTGCTTGCCACCACGAAGTATCACATGACAATGTGGGTTTCCTGAGGTCCGAAAGGCCGCCACCTTGCCTTCATCAGTAACGCTGATAAACGTGTTGATGGCAGACGCTGCGCGAATGGCGTTCACGGCAACAGTCAAACCACCATCAACGTTATTTTTGAAACCCACGGCTGAGGAGATACCACTGGAGAGCTTGCGATGAGTGGGCGACTCTGTGGTACGGGCGCCAATGGCTGTCCAGCTCACCAGATCCTGCAGATACTGCGGGGAGATCAGATCAAGCGCTTCAACCCCAATAGGCAGTCCCAGTTCATTGATATCCAGCATCAATTGTCGACCGATGCGCAAACCATGCTCGATGCGATGACTGCCATCAAGATAGGGGTCGTAAATCAGACCTTCCCAGCCCACGGTTGTGCGCGGCTTTTCGAAGTAGACGCGCATCACAATCATCAGTGTGTCTTTCAGTTCTTCGGCGAGTGGCTTGAGAAGTCTCGCATAGTCCATCGCCACCTTAGTGTCATGAATTGAACAGGGGCCAACAATCACCAGCAATCGCTGGTCGTTGCCGTCCAGAATATCCTTGACGCTCTTGTGCCCGTAGAGCACCGTATCGAGCGCCCTGCCCTGCAGTGGCATTTCCTTCTTCAACTGCGCTGGCGGCGGCAGCTCCTCACTGGCAATGATATGCAGATTTTCGACCTGACTGGCTGATTTGGACATGTTGGACTCTCAAGCAAATAGTTATCTATTACCAATAATGAAGGCAGGTGGGGCCTGTTTCAAGCGCGTGAATCAGGCGTGACGACGAAAATGCGCCACGCGCATCCCGGTCAGGAACAACATCAGCGCGTATAACGCCATGCCGCCAAAACACAATAAGGCCATCACGCCCGCCTGGTGCCAGGTGCTCCACACAAGCCACTGCTGCCAGTCACCCGCCAGCCAGACCAGAAAAAGGCACATCATTGTGTTGGCAAACGCTACGCGCAGCGCAAAGACCAGCCACCCTGCCTGGAACTGGAACACCCCCTCTTTGCGCAAGCCTGCCAGTAGCAGTCCGGCATTGAGAAAAGCAGCCAGGGATGTCGCCAGCGCCAGACCTGTGTGGGCCATATCAAAGACGAACACCAATATAACATTCAGCACCATGTTAACGACCATCGCAACAATGCCGATTCGCACTGGTGTGCGGGTATCCTGGCGGGAGTAAAATCCCGGCGCAAACACTTTGATGGCCATGAAGGCGACCAGCCCCAGTGAGTAGGCCTGCAGACTCTTGGTCACCTGGATGACGTCATTGGTATTAAAGTTATCACTGCCAAACAGGGTGATGATGATCGGTTCTGCCAGCAGAACCAGCGCCAGACTGGCCGGTACTGCGATCAGAAGAATCAGGCGAAATGCCCAGTCCAGCAAAGCCGCAAAATCCTCAACAGAACGATCAGCATGTCGGCGGGACAGGCTGGGCAACACAACTGTCGCTACTGCCACCGCAAATATGCCCAGCGGCAGGTCCATCAGGCGCTCGGAAAAATACAGCCAGGAGACACTGCCGGCCACCAGCAAGGAGGCTATGAATGTGTCGAACAGAAGATTGATCTGGCTGACTGACACGCCAAACATTGCGGGTATCATCAATTTGACGATCCGGCTCACGCCCTCGTGTTGACGGATCAGGCGGGGGCGCGGCATCAACTGCATTCTTACCAGGAATGGCAACTGGAACAGCAGCTGACTGATACCGGCGAGCAGCACCCCCCATGCCAGCGCAACTTCCGGCTGGGCAAAATAGGGGCTCAGCAGCAGTGCCGAGCCAATCAGGGAAAGATTCAACAGCGCTGGCGTCAGAGCTGGCACAGCGAAACGGTCGTAGCTGTTAAGTATTGCGCCACAAAATGCCGTCAGAGATATCAGCAGCAGATAGGGAAAATTGATGCGCAGCATGTGCACAAACAGATCAAATTTTTCAGGGTCAGAAGTAAACCCGTAGGCTATTGGCCAGGCAACAAAGGGAGCTGCCGCCACCACGGCGACTGTGATCAGCAGCAACACAGTCCCAAGATAACCCGCGACGGCATCAATCAGTTCCCGAATCTCTGCGCGTGATCGCTGATTGCGATACTCCGACAAGACCGGCACAAAAGCCTGGTTGAACGCACCCTCGGCAAAAAGCCGTCGCAGAAAGTTGGGAATCTTGAAGGCCAGAAAAAAGGCATCTGCCCCGTCGCCGGGACCAAACGCACGGGCCAGCACCACATCACGCACCAGCCCCAGAATTCTGGAGACAAAGGTCATGCTGCCCGTCACGGCACTGGAGCGCAGCAAACCGCGTTTTTTTGGCAGTGGCGTATCGCCCTGCGGTTGATCTGTTGGCTGTTCGGTCAAAGCGTACTGATTCCTGTAAAGTCTGTACCGGCGCCCGGCATTCCATTATGCTGCGTCTGGCGCATTATCGCACTGCCGGACACTCCGGCGCACCCACGATCTGCGCTGAACTCGATGACCTCTGAACAACAAAGAACAATAACTATGGATACATCTCGAATACTGGAACGCTGGCGTGCAACCGGACCAGGACTGGTGATGGCGGCGGCCGCGGTTGGTGCTTCACATCTGGTCGCCTCAACCCAGTCTGGCGCGCTGTTTGGCTGGCAGCTATTGTGGCTGATTGTGGCCGTCAACATTCTCAAATACCCTTTCTTCCGCTTTGGTGTCCAATACACCCTGCTGAATGACGAAAGCCTGGTGGAAGGATACCTGCGCAAGGGTCGTGGCTGGCTGATCGCCTTCACCTTATTGAACCTGCTGGCGGCCGTGGTCAATACCGCCGGTGTCCTGCTGTTGACGGCCAGCCTGCTGCAATATTTCATTCCGGGCAATCTGTCGCTGACGCTGCTCTGCCTGCTGTTGCTGGCTATCTGCCTGTTGATTCTGCTGGCGGGTCATTACAGGGTGCTGGATGGGCTCTCACGTGTGCTGATGCTGGTTCTCACAGTCTGTACCTTCGTGGCACTGGCGATTGCCTGGCAGAATGGACCTATGGCGCCGCCAGATTATGTCAGCCCATCACCGTGGCAGCTGTCGGCACTGGCATTTATTGTTGCCACCATGGGCTGGATGCCGGTACCCATCGAGCTCTCGGCGATCAATTCGATGTGGCTGCGTTCCAAGCAACGGCTGGCTAAAGTCAGCCTGAGCGACGGACTCTTTGACTTTAACCTGGGATATGCGGTTGCCATAGTGCTGGCTGTGGTTTTCCTGGCGCTGGGAGCACTGCTGCAACACGGTACCGAGCAGGAAATTCAGATGGCCGGAGCGGCGTTTGCGCAGCAGCTGGTTGCCATGTACTCGGCAACCATCGGGGACTGGGCACGACTGTTTATCGCCTTCATCGCGTTCATGTGCATGTTTGGGACCACGCTGGCGGTGCTGGATGGATATGCCCGCACACTGAACGAGTCATTCCACCTGCTCAGCAGCAAAGACAAAGATCGACCTCGCTGGCCGTTGAGCGCCTGGATTGTTGGACAGTCCGCCGCAGGCATGGCGATCATTCTGTTTTTTCAGACAGCCCTGAGCCCCATGCTCACCTTTGCAATGACACTGGCCTTTCTGACCACGCCATTCTTTGCCTGGTTGAACTTCAGTCTGGTGAGAGGGAATCAAATTTCCCGCGGTATGAATGTACTGGCCTGGGTGGGTATGGTGTATCTGACGGGCTTTGCGCTGGTTTATCTGGTCTGGTACCTGTTCTTCTGAACAGGCACCAGACGCCGCAGCACAAATGTCTGCTTACTTGTTGAGAGCGCGCAGCATCCACGCAGTTTTTTCATGAATGCGCATGCGGTCGGACGCGAGAGCCGCGGATGACTCGTCATCGCCCTGCTGCGCCAGCTTGACGACTTCCCGACAGGTTTTAACGACCTGCTCATGTCCTTTGGTCAGCAGATCTACCATCTCCTTGGCTGACGGGACACCGTCGACTTCCTTGATAGAACTCAGACGGGCAAACTCTTTGTAAGTACCTGGCGCGGGTACATCGAGCGTGCGAATACGCTCAGCAATATCATCTACCGCCTGCGCCAGCTCCACATAATGTTCTTCGAACATCAGGTGCAGCTCACGAAACGACGGTCCTTCCACGTTCCAGTGGAAGTTGTGTGTCTGCAGATAAAGGGTATATGAGTCGGCCAGCAGGCGTTTGAGGCCGTCTGCAATACTCTCTCTGTCAGCCTGTTTGATTCCGATATCAATCTTACTCATGAATCATACTCCTTGGGTCATGGGTTCTGTGAAATCACACAGCTTGTCTGTTAGCTTAACATATGAAACCTGCCTGATAAGCGTGAATTCGGCCTTGACAATCGGAAGCTGAATCGGCATAGTACCGCGTCTTGAATTTTGCCACACGTTGACAGTATCGTAAGGAGCATCAGTTGGCCAACACTGCACAAGCCCGTAAACGCGCGCGGCAAAATGAAACCGCACGCCGTCACAACGCCAGTTTCCGTTCCATGGTTCGCACCTACATCAAAAAAGTAGTTGCTGCCATCCAGGAAGGCAACTATGACAACGCCACAGCCGCCTACAACAAGGCTGTGCCTGTCATCGACCGCATGGCTGATAAAGGTATCATCCACAAGAATAAGGCTGCTCGTCACAAGAGCCGTCTGAATTCTGCCATCCTGGCTCTGAAAGCTTAAAAACCAGCTTTACAGAACAGCATCGGGGACGCCTCCGGCACTCAAACTAGAGTATCCGGCAGCGTCCCCGATTTCGTTTTATTTTCGGACGGTGTCTGTCAGATATCTGTGATGACCATGTTATCCCGATGGATCATTTCGGGATCTCCTGCGTATCCCAGCAACTTCTCGATCATCCGGCTTGGCTGACGCGCCAGCTGTTCGGCTTCGCGACTGTTGTAGTTAACCAGCCCGCGCGCGATCTCCTGACCAGTCTCATTGACACAGGCGACCACCTCACCGCGGTCAAAGTGCCCCAGCACTGCAACTACACCAACTGGCAGCAGACTGCGACCTGACTCCCGTAATACTTTCTCGGCACCCGCATCAATGGTCAGCTGACCTTTTACTTTCAACTGTCCTGCAAGCCATTGCTTGCGCGCGGCCATGGGCTGCTTTTTAGGCAATAGTAGCGTACCAATCGACTCACCGGCCGCCAGGCGCAATAAAACGTCATCTTCCCGCCCAGAGGCGATAATGGTGCGCGCTCCGGATCGCGCGGCCAGTCGGGCCGCAGTGATTTTTGTGGCCATGCCACCACGACCAAGACTGCCACTACCTCCAGCCATGGCCAACAGGCGACGGTCATCAGCCATGGCCTCGGTGACCAGAGGGGCATCTGGCTGAGTGCGCGGATCGGCCTCATACAGGCCTTTCTGATCGGTCAGTATCACCAGCGTATCTGCACCCAGCAGGTTGGAAACCAGAGCACCAAGCGAGTCATTGTCACCGAAACACAGTTCAGCGGTCGCAACCGTGTCATTTTCATTGATGACAGGCACCACACCCATTTCGACCAGGCCGGTCAATGTGCTGCGGGCATTCAAGTAACGGCGGCGATGAGCGAGATCATCATGAGTAAGCAGCACCTGGGCCGTATGGACGCCATACTGCTGAAAGCTGGTTTCATAGGTCTGGATCAGACCCATCTGGCCGACAGCGGCGGCTGCCTGCTGCAGATGAACTTCCTTGGGACGTGATTTCAGCCCCAGCCTGGCAACACCTTCTGCTACTGCGCCGGAAGATACCAGTACAACCTCTATTCCCTGCTTCTGCAGCCCCACCAACTGGGCAACCCACTCACCTATGGCCTTGCGGTCGAGGCCAGTGCCATTATTGGTAATCAGGGAGCTGCCAATTTTGACAACCCAGCGGCGCGAAACCATCGATTCAGATTGCTGCATACTCATTCACGTCAGTCGTCATAATCATCAAAATCGTCGAAATCGTCTTCCGCGCTTTGACGTGCTGCCGCATGCTGCGCGCGAGCCCGCTCGACGCTCTGACGAATTTCCAGCTCCATGGCGCGATCGCGCTCCTCCTGCTGCTCTCGATAACTTTCGTCGTCCTGCATCAGTTCGCGGTGTTTTTCGACGGAAAGCATGATGTCATGGCACAGCTTCTGACAGCCAGTGCCGCTGATTGCGGCGATACGGTAGACAGGCAGATCCCAGCCCAGCTCATCGATAAATCTTTGCTGTAACGCCTGAATATCCTCTTCTGCCACCAGGTCAGTTTTATTGAGCACCAGCCAGCGCTCTTTGCTGGCAAGTGTCGGGCTGAAACCGGCCAGCTCGTCAACAATCGCACGCGCCTGCTCGACCGGATCCGACTCGTCCAGCGGCGCAGCGTCCACCATATGCAGCAGAACGCGGGTGCGCGCCAGATGCTTGAGGAATCGAATACCCAGTCCGGCACCTTCGGAAGCCCCCTCAATCAAGCCAGGGATATCTGCCATAACAAAGCTGCGCTCCAGCTCGATGCGAACAACACCAAGCCCGGGAACCAGGGTCGTGAACGGATAATTGGCAACCTTGGGGCGCGCAGCCGATACCGCGCGCAGCAATGTCGATTTGCCGGCATTTGGCATTCCGAGCAGCCCGACATCGGCGATAACCTTCAACTGCAACTGCAGCGTTCTCAGTTCGCCTTCGGTGCCTTTGGTTGCCTTGGTAGGAGAACGGTTGGTGCTGGATTTAAACCGGGTATTGCCCAGGCCGTGAAAACCACCCTTGGCGACCATAACGGTCTGGCCGGGTTCAGCGATGTCAGCAATAAGCTCTTCGGTATGCTTGTCGACTACCGAGGTGCCGACGGGAACCCGCACATACAGGTCTTCACCCGCCTTACCGGTACAATTACTGCCCATGCCCTGCTGACCTGACTCGGCCTTGTAGCGCCGCTGGTAGCGAAAGTCGACCAGTGTGTTGAGATTGGCGTCGCCAACCAGGTAGACACTGCCACCATTGCCGCCATCTCCACCATCGGGACCACCCTTGGGGATGAATTTTTCTCGACGGAAACTCATGCAGCCGTTGCCACCCTTGCCGGCTTCAACGGTTATCTCGGCTTCATCAACAAACTTCACGTGTTTTCCTGTCCCATTCGCTTGTGGGGAAAAATCTACCCATATAAAAAAGCCCTGTCGAGTGACAGGGCTTTTATCCGTGACGCATCATGCCACTGGTCTTGCTAAACCTCTGTTACACCGCCCGACTGGCAGCGCAGCATGAGGACTGCCTATCAGGCAGTGACGATGCTGACAAACTTGCGGCTGCGCGAGCCTTTGACTTCGAACTGCACTTTGCCTTCCGCTGTTGCGAACAGAGTGTGGTCCTTGCCAATGCCTACGTTTTTGCCAGCGTGGAAACGTGTACCGCGCTGACGCACGATGATGTTTCCAGCCAGAACGTGTTCACCGCCGAACTTTTTGACGCCCAGGCGTTTGGAAATGGAATCGCGACCGTTACTGGTACTGCCGCCTGCTTTTTTATGTGCCATTTTCTACTCCCGGCCCAATCAGGCCTTGATACCTGTAATACGAACTTCCGTAAACCACTGACGGTGGCCCTGACGCTTACGGTAGTGCTTACGACGATTGAACTTGATAATGGTAACTTTCTTGGCGCGGCCCTGAGCGACGACTTCAGCAGTAACCTTGCTGCCTTCAACGTAGGGAGCGCCGATCTTTACAGATTCGCCTTCACCCACCATCAGCACTTTATCAAAGTCGATTGATTCGCCGGTTGCCACTTCAATTTTTTCCAGCTTCAGCGTTTCGCCCTCAACGACTCGATGCTGCTTGCCACCACTCTCAATAACCGCGTACATAATTAACTCCAGAATTTGGTCACGCCGGGCCCGGCAGAAACTTCAGGCCTGATGCTTTAAGGGCGGGCATTTTACGAGAATAGGAGATTGCAAGCAAGTGTTTGTGCCGCATTAATTGCAGCTTTATGGGATTGAGGCGCGTCAACCCGCTTTTGTCCACTGCAGTTGCTTGACACCGCATGGCAGCCCCCCTAGCATTGCGGCGCATCCCGGCACTTCAACAGCAAGGCAATTCAAAAGCAACATACCCATGCACAATCAGATTCGCGCAACTGTGGCAGACGATTTTGACGCCGTCAATGCGTTCATTATCGAACAACTGCACTCCCGGGTAGACCTGGTAGAGAACATTGGCCACTACATTATAGGCGCCGGCGGCAAACGCATGCGCCCGCTGCTGGTATTACTGGCCGCGCGGGCCTGCGGAGCCCGGGATGACCGCCCGGTAAAGCTGGCCGCCGTCATAGAGTTCATTCACACCGCCACCCTGCTGCACGATGATGTGGTGGACATGTCCGCCATGCGCCGTGGCCGCCCGACAGCCAATGAACAATGGAACAACCCGTCCAGCGTGCTGGTCGGTGACTTCATTTATTCGCGTGCTTTCCAGGTCCTGGTTGCACTGGGCCACCACCAGATCATGCAGGTGATTGCCGATACGACCAACACCATTGCGGAAGGCGAGGTCATGCAGCTTCTGAACAAGCACCGCATTGAAACCTCCGAAGAAGACTACATGCGGGTGATCCGCGATAAAACCGCTGTGCTGTTCGAAGCGGCGGCGCACTGCGGCGCACTGATCGCCGGTGCGCCGGAAGCAAGCTGTCAGGCACTGAAGAGTGCCGGCCTGCACCTCGGCCTGGCCTTCCAGCTTGTCGACGATGCACTGGACTATGATGGTAACGCAGAGGATCTGGGAAAGAATGTCGGCGACGACCTGGCGGAAGGCAAGCCAACCCTGCCACTGATCCACGCCATGCAGCACTGCTCCGAGGATCAGAAGGCTTTGTTGAGCCAGGCGGTGCAGAGCGGTGGCAGTGAGCATCTGACAGAGGTCATCGGCATCATCCAGCAAAGCGGTGCTCTGGAATACACCCGCAGGCTCGCCAATGAGCAGGCCGATCTGGCACGTGCACAACTGTCCGTGCTGCCAGCGTCCGACTATCGTGACGCCATGCTCACCATGTGTGATCTGGCCGTAGCTCGCGTCAACTGAGCCAGATTCGAACACTATCTGACTGAACAGTAGTTTTTCACGGCCAGGTATGTTAAATCATTTCTGATCGCCCGCGTCCCGACACCTGGACTACAGGACCCGGAAAAAAGGAGATGATAAGAACATGACCCGGCCCATGCTGGACACCCTGGCAGATATAATCGAATTCGAAAAACAACCCCTGGCCAAGCGCTTCCCGCTGACCAATGCCCTCGCGCTGATTGAAGAGAGTGCTGAAAAGTATGGCAGTGATCCGGTCATCGATTTCATTCTTACCGGACGCCGCGACGATCCTGCAGTCACTCTCAGCTACAATGACCTTCTAAGCCAGACCCGAAAAACGGCCAATCTGCTGGGCCATCTGGGCTTACAGGGAGATCAGGCAGTATCCATCATTCTGCCGACCCTGCCGCAGTCTCACCCACTGATATTGGGAAGCCAGGTCGCGGGTATCGCCAACCCGATCAATCCACTGCTGGAGCCCGCGCATATAGCCGAGATCATTCAGTCGGCAGGTGCCACCATGGTAGCCTGTCTGGCCCCGTCACCACACAGCGATCTGTGGCAAAAGCTGAGCAGCATACTGCCATCTCTGCCTCAGGTGCACACGGTTCTGGTGATTCACCACCCGGGGCTGACCGACCCGCATGCCAGCACGACCCTGCCCGGCAACGTAAAGACCATCGACTATAACAGCGCGGTTGCGGCGCAGCAGGGTGACTCCCTGACCCACGCCCGCAAGCTCGACAAAAACACCATCGCCGCCTGCTTCCACACCGGTGGCACGACTGGCAAGCCCAAAATAGCTCAGCTAACGCATGGCAACATGGCCTATCTGGGCCAGCTGGCCCGTGTCCTCAACGCCCATCTGGGAAGACAGACGGTGCTGTGCGGTCTGCCGTTGTTTCATATTTTTGGCGTCATTATTCTGGGTATCGGAGCGTTCTCGGCGGGTAATCGGATCGTGCTGATGACACCCTCAGGCTTTCGCAACCCCGAGGTAATCAAGAACCTCTGGCATCATGTCGCCCGATTCAAGGCCAACAGTTTCTCCGCAGTACCAACTGTGCTCGCGGCGCTGTCGCAGATTCCCGTAGGCGACGAAGATATCAGCAGGCTGCGCCGCATCAATTCCGGAGCCGCCCCGCTGTCACCCGCCTTCGAACAGCGCTTTGAAGAGAATTTCAATGTCATTGTCACCAATGGCTACGGCATGACCGAAACAACATCCCTGATCAGCCGTGCCCCGGATCAGCAACCGCCCGGCAGTGTCGGGCTGCGCCTGCCCTATTCGCAAATTCGTATAGCACATCTGGACGGCGCCCAGGTCACGAAGGATTGTCCACTGGGAGAAAGCGGTGTAGTGCTGGTCAAAGGCCCACAGGTGTTTGCTGGATACAAAAGCGAGGCAGATAACGCCGAAGCCTGGATTGATGGGGAGTGGTTCAACACCGGAGATCTGGGTTATCTGGATGAAGACGGCTTCCTTTACCTGACTGGACGCGCGAAAGACCTGATTATCCGCAGCGGGCACAACATCGACCCCGAGACCATCGAAGAACCCCTGAATGGCCATCCCGATGTTGTCAGCGCTACAGCAATCGGTATGCCTGACCCCTATGCCGGTGAGTTGCCCATGGCATTTGTGGTACTGAAACCTGGCAGCAAGACAACAGCTGAAGAGCTGCTGACCTACAGCGAAGCTCATATTCAGGAGCGCGCCGCTATCCCTAAACGCCTGGAAATCATTGAGACCATGCCCATCACCGCCGTCGGCAAGATTTTTCGGCCAGCTTTACGGGAGAAGATTACTTCAATCGTACTGACCGAACATCTGCAGCGAGAGGGCATCAATGCCAGTGTTAGCGCGCGAATGGATGGCAAAAAAGGCATGCTGGCCAGCGTAACGCTCGAAGACAGCACCCAGCAGCCAGCCGCACAGGCACTGCTCGAGACTTACAATGGCGTTCGGAGTGACTTCGCCAACACCTGATCAGTTGGCGACTTCGATGCGGATGCCGGCACTGCTCGAGCGCAAAATGGTGCGACCATCGAGGCGGCGCACCCTGCTTTGAGTTGACCGGTAGGTCTGATCCCCCAGCTCCAGGATGGCGGTTGCCAGCTGTATCGCCTCTTCGGCCGTCTCCTCGTCACCCAGTTGCCGGTAGGTGCTGCCGAGTGCGAAATAGAAGTCTGGCTCCAGATCATTGCGCCGAATGGCGCGCTGGAAATGGGTCAGTGCCTGCTCAAAGTTCTCTTGCTCGAACGCAATATTCCCCTGCACGTAGTGAAAGTAGGGATTGCGCTGATTGTAGGCCTGTACTGCGCGCCGATACCGCTCGGCTTCATCCTCATTGCCCTGCATGGAATAGAATCGCGCCAGGTTGTTGATGACACTGGCGCTGCTGCGGTTTAGTGATGCTGCACGCTGATAGCTGTATTCAGCGAGATCAAAGGCTTCCTGACGGTTCAGAATACTGCCCAGGGTGTTCCAGGCGATATCCAGTTCCGGGTCAGTGACGATTGCGTAACGGCCATATTGCAGGGCCTGCTGCAGGTCGTTCTCCAGCAGACTCTCCACTGCCATATTGTTGAAGTACAGCGCCAGCGCCTCTTCATCGCTGACCTGCTGGGCGGTGTCGCGCTGCAGACGAATCTGCGGTGTAAAATCGACAATGTAGTGGTCATAGACACCCAGCCGACCCAGTGCATTGACGTGCTCGCTGAGAATCAGAATCTCACCCCGTCGGTCCCAGACCGGTCTCACCTGAACTGTCTGATAGTTCACCTGCAGACCAAAGTGCCGCGCCATGGTGATGTAAAGTCCAACCAGTGACAGGCAATTTGCGCGTCGCTCCTGGAAGGCCTGCGCAGCTGTCAGATTGGCTGCATCATCATACTGGATATTCAGATACTCTGGATCGAACAGCAACTCCTGCAGACGACTGACCAGGTCCCAGCCCCTAAGCCTCTCGTCTACATGCTCATCGAGATAGGCCTGCAGCGCCGGGTCCATATCCAGCAGCCCCACTTCGGGCACATCCACGGAATGTTCACCCAGAATGCGCCGCTCCAGTTGTGGATCGGGTTCGAAATCAGGATTGAGATTGAATACCTGGCAGGCAGCCAATGAGACAGCCAAACCTGCCATGGCAACAGATTTCAGGACGCGCCCGGTCAGCGCGGATGGACCTGGTAGTGACAACGATGCTAGCAACTTCATTCTCCCCCCGCCTCTCTCCCCAGAGAGCGGGTCGATGAAAACCGCTCCGGCCATGACGTCCCGCCATGGCCATCCACATAGTCAAGCGATTCTCGACGCTCTGATATCAGACCGTCAATCCTGAAGTTTCATTCCAGCAAGCCTGGCCCAATTGATGCGATGACCTACATGTTTGGATAGCTTGGACCGCCGCTGCCCTCAGGAACTACCCAGCGGATATTCTGTGCCGGATCCTTGATGTCACAGGTCTTGCAGTGCACACAGTTCTGCGCGTTGATCTGGAAGCGGCGCGTACCATCGCTTTCCTCCAGAACTTCGTAGACACCGGCTGGGCAGTAGCGCTGCGCTGGTTCGTCATACAGCGGCAGGTTGTGCTTGATTGGCACTTCCGGATCGATCAGCTGCAAATGGCAGGGCTGATCCTCTACATGGTTGGTATTCGAGAGAAACACGGAAGACAGCTTGTCGAATGTAATCTGACCATCCGGCTTGGGATACTCGATCTTGCGGCACTGGTCAGCTTTTTTCAGCTGGGCATAGTCCGGTGTCGTGTCGTGGAAGGTCATCGGAAAATGACCAGCAAAGATATTGTGCTCGATGAAGGTCAGACTGCTGCCAATCCAGAAACCGAACTTGTGGAAACCGGCGCTGAAGTTACGGGCCTTGTGCAGTTCGTCGTGCAGACTGGACTTGCGGAAGCGTTCGCCGTATTCAGTCAGGTCCTGACCGGCCGCAACTTCACCCTGCTTGAGCGATTCCATGATCGATTCGGCGGCCAGCATGCCAGAGCGCAAGGCTGTATGGCTGCCCTTGATTTTGGCAGCGTTAAGGGTGCCGGCATCACAGCCAATGATCAGACCACCCGGGAAGCTCATCTTGGGCAGCGAATTCAAACCACCCTTGTTGAGGGCTCGTGCGCCGTAGCTGATGCGCTTGCCGCCTTCCAGGTACTGTTTGATGACAGGGTGAAGCTTGTACTTCTGGAATTCATCATACGGGCTGATGTGCGGATTCTGATATCCGAGGTCGACAATAAGACCCACATAAACCTGATTATTTTCAGCGTGATACAGGAAGCCACCACTGGAACCAGCATAGCTGTCTCCGATCATTGGATAGCCGGCGGTGTGCACGACCAGCCCTTCCTTGTGTTTTTCCGGCGGGATTTCCCAGACCTCTTTGAGACCTATACCGTAATGCTGTGGATCGCTGTCCTTGTCCAGTTCAAATTTGGCGATCAACTCTTTGCCCAGGTGTCCCCGGCAGCCTTCTGCGAAAATTGTATACTTGGCGTGGAATTCGAAGCCCGGCTCGAAGGCATCTTTCTTTTCGCCATTAGCGTCAACGCCCATATCACCCGTGGCGACACCCTTCACCGAACCATCTTCATTGTAGAGAATTTCGGCAGCGGCAAATCCGGGAAACACCTCGGCGCCCAGCTCCATGGCCTGGTCAGCCAGCCATCGGCAAAGATTGCCCAGTGAAATGATGTAATTGCCGTGATTGCGCATGGGTTTGGGCACAATCATGTCGGGAAAACGAACGGCTTTCTCTGCTCCGGGCAGATAATATATGTCATCGCCTGTTACGGCGGTATGCAAGGGCGCGCCTTTTTCCTTCCAGTCTGGAAACAGTTCAGTCAGTGCTGCGGGTTCGAAAACCGCACCTGACAGAATGTGAGCACCGACTTCAGAGCCCTTTTCCAGAACGCAAACCGATATCTCTTTCTCTGCTTCCTGTGCCAGTTGCAACAACCGGCAGGCAGTCGCCAGACCCGCAGGACCCGCGCCTACGATAACGACATCGACTTCCATAGATTCGCGCTGCATAAACTCACTCCCCCTGACTTGTGCGGCATTACGCGTGATGGCCCTTACATGGGCAGCGTATTATCCTTAATTCAACCCCAAATCGCAAAGGCAGGCCTGCAGCGCACCATGGATTTCCGGGTATTGAAATGTAAAACCGGCATGTTCGAGCCGTGCCGGCAAAACCTGCTGCCCTTTCAGCAGCAGCTGGTCCCCCATCTCGCCAAACATCAGCAGTACCATGGCGGGAGGCTGGTGGAACACAGCTGGACGGCGCAGCAGGTCCGACAGCGTATCATTAAACTGACGGTTGCTGACCGGGTGCGGCGCTGTGACGTTAAATACGCCTGTCTGCTCGTGGTCCTGCAGAACCCATTGCAGCGCGTTTATCAGGTCAGTTCTATGAATCCAGGACAGCATCTGTTCACCGTGCCCCAGGCGACCACCCAACCAGAATCGATAAAACGGCAACAGACGCGCCAGCATGCCGCCACCAGCTCCCAGTACCACACCAAAGCGCATCAGGCAGACTCTCACTCCCAGCGACTCCGCTTTGCGGGCTTCATCTTCCCAGCGTTTGCATAGCTCATGCGAGAAACCACTGCCTCCACTGTCTCTTTCAGTCAGCGGTCGATCACGCTCGGTCCCGTAATACCCCACGGCGGAGGCGTTGATCAGACACTCGGGTTTGTGGTCGAGGCGTTGCAGCAGCTGAATGACCTCTCGCGTTGTGTCCAGCCTGCTATTCATCAAAACCTTCTTCCGCGCAGCTGTCCAGCGTTTTGCCGCGATACCTTCTCCTGCCAGGTTGATGACAGCGTCAAAGTGTTCGTCCTGTCCCAGCTCATCGAGGTTGCGAACCAGTTCCGGGCCAGCACCCAGTTTGACTCTGGCAGCCGCATAATCGCGCACCAGAATGGTCAGTGAGTGGCTCGCGGCAAGCAGTTCACGAACCAGCGCCTGACCTATAAAACCGGTGCCGCCTGTCATCAGAATCCGCATTCAAATTCCTCCATTGCCGCCTCAGGCAGCTTGCCAGAATTATGCCCACATTATGGCAATTCGCCCCCAGAATCTCACAAATTGTCACAACAGTGCGATGCATTTTTTTGATAATATTCGGATTATTCTAAATTACACCCCGTAGATCCGATCCACGACTAACCCGAATAGCCGCATCTTTTTGGAGTATTCATGACGCGCAAGATCATTATCTCGCCTCTAATTCGTGCCAGTGCACTCAGTCTGGTTGCATTCAGTCTGGGCGCGCTGGTTAACCTTGCCTACGCCACCGAACAGAATCCAGATCTCGAAGCACAGGACGAATCGTCCACCGTTATTTACCCCGCCTCATTTTTTCAGCCCTACAATCCGGTGTCGGTCAACGACATGATAGACCGGATACCCGGTGTCAGCATCAGTGGCAATTCCGGCGGCCGGGGTCTTGGCAGTGGCGGCGACCTGCTGATTAACGGTCAGCGTCTGGCTGGCAAGGACAATTCTCCGAGAGATCAGCTGAGCCGTATTGCGGCACGTGAAGTAGAACGTATTGAAATTATTCGTGGCACCTCTGGCGAACTCGCGGTTCGTGGCTCAGGCCAGGTGGTCAACGTTGTTCTACAGGACAGTGGAGCGCGTGCTTCCACCTCCGTGGAGCTTAGTACTGATCGCCAGATTGACGGCTCTCTGCAGCCCGGCGGATCCATTTCACACAGTCGTCAAAGTGGCGGCCTCAGCGTCATGCTGAGCGCTGCAGCTGACCCGCAGTACTGGCATGAAGAGCGTCTGGAGCGCAGTTTTGCGCCAGACCTGACACCCACCCAGCTGATGGAAGAAGACAAAGTCCGTGATCGCATGCGTTATCAGACCAGCGCTATCATGGGCTACCAGATGAACCAGCACCGCATGCAGCTCAATGCGCTGTACGCCACCGCAGACCACCCCGTCGATGTGGACCGAAGTTATTTTTCCCCAGGCACCAATAATCAACTGACGCGCCTGGAGCGGGAGCAGTTCGATAACGTAAACAACAACTGGGAAGTCGGTGGCGACTACGAATATACCTTCGACGACGGTTCGCGTGCCCTGCTTCTGTTCATCGTAAACAGCGACACTAATGACTACACACGCAATCGATTTGACAACGACTCACCCGGCCAGATTGATGGCGAAGAGCGCAAGACGCTGTTTATCGACTCTGACCGACAGACTCAGGAACGCATTGTGCAGACAACCTACAACTGGGGTCTGACGGATTCGCAGGACATGCAACTGGGGGTTGAACGGGCACAGACCATTCTCGATTCAGCTCTGCTGATCGGTCGCGACAGCGGTTCTACGGCGCCATCACCAGAATTCGGGGGCCTGCGCCCGGCACTGGGTGTCTCCAACCTGGGGTCTACCGTCGAAGAAATGCGTTACGAGGGTTTTGCCGTTCACAACTGGACACTCAATGACCGTATGACGCTGGAAAGCAGTGTTGAGTATGAGACCTCTGAGATATCTCTGTCCGGCAGTGCCAGCAACTCGCGCGAGTTCAGTTTTATCAAGCCTTCTGTGGACTATCGTTTCAATATCACTGAGGCACTGCAGCTGCGTGCGACTGTTGGCAAGGAAGTGCAGCAGCTTAGTTTTGAGAATTTCTCGGCCACTGCCAACACCTCAGACAACGAGCAGGACGCCAATGCTGGCAACCCTGATCTGGTCCCGACCCAGGAGGTTCGCTATGAACTGACGCTTGAGTATCGCCTGCCCAATGAAACAGGCGTTGTCAGTTCACGCTTTTTCCTGAGAGACCTGGAAGACCAGATTGGCCGTGTTGACGCGACCGTGAACCCCAGCTCGCCGATCTCTGCTGCCGGCAATATCGGTGACGCAAAGCGTTGGGGTGTTTATCTCGATGGCAGCACACGGCTGAACATGCTGGGCCTTCCAGATGCGCTGATTTCCACCAGCCTGTATCTGTTTGACTCGGAAGTGACCGACGCATTGCTTGGCACGACAGAGCGCATCAATGGGCGCGGGCGTTTTCAGCTGGGATTCCAGCATGATGTTACACGCTGGAATTTCAATTACGGCTTTAATTACGGCATGCCCTTGAATGGCGGCAATCGCAATGTCGACATCAGCAGCATTGACTGGTCACACGATCCGACCAGCCTGACCATGTTTGTATCCACCGTGATGTTTGATGATGTAACGTTCCGTCTGGAATCAAACAACACACTGGGTGACGAATGGTGTCGTAACCGGGTTCGCTATGATGGTACGACAGCGTCCGGCCAGATCCGCGAACTTGAGGATGCCTGCTGGGTTGCTGGCCAGAAACTGGCGCTGAAGGTAAGAACAACGTTCTGAAGAATGATCCGGTTCTGATCCTGTGGTTCAGAACCGGAGCAAGCAGACGGGCCTTGCGGCGCTGAACTTCCAGGTGCAGCGCCGACCCGAATCAGGACTCTGGTTTGGAGAAGACGAACATATGCTGCCAGGGCAAAAAGTCCAGCGTATCGTCCCATTCCAGACCAAATACACTCATTTCCCGCACGACCTGCTCCACACTCATCTTGTGAAGTGGGCGAATTGGCACCGTGTCGTCTTCCGCGCGATATTCAACCAGAAATATACGACCACCCGGGCGCATGGCATCATAAATCACCTGCATCATTTCAAACGGGTGCGAAAACTCATGGTAGGCGTCAACCAGTAGCACAGCATCGACACTATTGGGTTCCAGGCGCGGGTTGTCCACTTCACCCAGTACCATTTCCACATTATCCAGTCCCGTCTCTGCCTTGCGCTGCTCGATGATGGCCAGCATTTCTGGCTGAATATCCACAGCGATCACCTTGCCCTGTGGTACCTGCTGTGCCATACGGAAGGAAAAATAGCCGGTGCCTGCGCCAATATCTGCCACCACATCGTCGGGTTCCAGATTCATATTGGCGACCACTTCATCTGGCATTTCTTCGTGTGTGCGCTGGGTGCGCTCCAGCCAGCCGGCCCCCTGATGCCCCATCACACCGGAAATCTCGCGGCCCATGTAGAACTTGCCGATTCCGCCCTGGCTTCGGCCTGGATCGTGCTCATAACCCGGATGTTCCGCTGACTGGGCTGACGCGGCAAGCAGGCCGGCAGCGATCAGCGCAAACATGCCCATCTGTCGCGCGATTAGTCTCTTCATTAGCAATACTCCTGTGTGAACCGGACCCTGATTGTAATGCAAACACCTGACTAACGCAGCCAGGACTCTGAAGAGATACCGCACAGACAGCCATGGACTTGCCATGAAAGTCAGCTGTAAAATCGAGCGCTTGTCTTATGACCATTCGAGTCAACCACAGCCGAGGAAGAAGAAATCATGAGCAAGGTGTTGGAAGGTATTCGTGTACTGGACTTTGGTCGCTATATTGCAGGACCCTTTTGTGCCAGCCTGCTGAGCGATATGGGCGCGGAGGTCATCCGCATTGAGAAAGTTCAGGGCAGCGAGGACCGCTTCCTGTCACCAGTATCAGATGCGGGTGATGGCGCCCTGTTCATGCAGATGGGCCGCAACAAACTGGGCATGACCCTGAACCCGATGAAACCGGAAGGCCGCGAGATTGTCCGCAAGCTGGTCGTCAGTGCCGATGTTGTAGTCGCGAATCTGCCCCCCGATACTCTGCAGGCCATGGGGCTGGATTACGAGAGCCTGAAGGCAGTAAAGCCCGATATCATTCTGACCATGATTTCCGCATTCGGTACCGGTGGCCCTTATAGCAACCGGGTAGGGTTTGACGGACTTGGACAGGCCATGTCTGGCGCCATGTATATGTCAGGTACATCTGATCAGCCGGTTAAGTCCTATGCGCCATTTATTGACTTTGGAACCGCCAGCCTGAGCGCTGTCGGAACCATGGCAGCCCTGCTAGAGCGACAGAAGACCGGTCGTGGCCAGGTTGTCGAGGCCTCGCTGTTCAATACCGCCCTGACCATGATGAACGGCACGCTGATCGAACAGGCCATGATCGCACCCGATCGCGTCGCCACTCTCAACCGCTCGCAGACCTCCGGACCCGCAGATACCTATCGCACCAGGGACGGCTGGGTGCTGGTGCAGTCGGTAGGCGGGCCATTGTTTGAACGCTGGGTCGAACTGATGGGCGAACCGCACTGGCTGGAGGATCCCCGTTTCAAGGACGACATCAGCCGTGGCAACAATGGAGAGGTGATCAGCGAACGGCTGGCAGCCTGGTGCGCTGAACGCACATCGGCCGAAGTACTGGAGACCATGGAAAAGGCGCGTATTCCTGCCGGGCCTGTAATGTCACCCCAGCAGGTACTGGACGACCCGCATGTTGCCGCAAGGCAGATGTTTGAGAAACTGAGCTATCCGGGTGCCGATAAGCCTGCGCCAGTCATGAAGACGCCGTTCAGCCTCTCCGCGACGCCCCCGTCGGTGGAACGCCGCGCACCGACGCTGGGGGAGCATACTGATCAGATCATGGCCTCACTGGGTTATGATGCTGCCCAGATTGACGAGCTTCGAGGTAAACGGGTTATCTGATCAAACAGACATTCGTCGCCGTCACTTGAAGTCGAAACCCTGCTCGGCCAGAAATCCTCGCATATGCGGTCTGGATTTTTCGCTGAGCAGTGTTGAAACCTGCTCACTCCAGCAAATGCCATGACCGCCACCCGTGCGGTTACGATAATACTCGCGAACCGCCTCGTCATAATCCTCAATGAGCGCCGCGTCCTCACTGTCGTCGTAGGTATCCTGCTTGAGGATCACTGGCAGAGGCAGACGGGGCTTGGTTTCAGGATCCTGATCCGGATACCCGAGACACAGGCCAAAAACCGGATACACTCCGCGTGGCAGTTTCAGCAGGTCCGACACCTGACGTGGGTTGTTACGTAAACCACCGATATAACAGATGCCCAGCCCTTCCGATTCAGCGGCTACCACAACATTCTGTGCGAACAGGGCAGCATCAACCGTTGCGATGATAAATTGCTCCGTATATTCGCCCGAGAATGGCTTCTGGTACTTTTCACAGCATTTGCCGGCGCGACGCAGGTCGGCACAGAACACCAGGAACTCTGCCGCCGCAGCGACATAAGGCTGGTTGCCGGCGTAACCGGCCAGAGCCTGACGGCTTTCCTGACTGGTGACGCGAATGATGGTGGCACCCTGCAGGAAGCTTGATGTTGCCGCGCACTGCCCGGCCGTTATGATCTGCTCAAGCAGGCCATCGGCCAAAGGCTGATCTTTGAATTTTCGTATGCTGCGATGCGCCTGCAGCAATTCCATGGTTGCATTCATTGTGATGTCACTTCTGCCAGAACGGTATCAAGAAACTGGGGCACAACGTCATTGGCCAGCGAGGTCGTGGCATTAAACAGCACGACCATGCCGACGTCGTATTCGGGGATCAACACCATTTCCGAACGGAAACCGCGAACACCACCGCCATGGTGCACAATCCTCACCCCATCGTAGTCCATGATGCGCCAGCCCAGGCCGTACCAGGCCTTCTGTACCTTTGGCCAGCGGTTGAAATAGTTGCCGTAGGGGGTTTCCACAACTGGAGTATGCTGCATGGCCAGCAGCTCCGGGGATAAAACATCCGGTACGCCACCCAGATTGGCCTGGACCCAGCGCGCCATATCAACAATCGTCGCATTCACACCGGCAGCCGGGCCGGCTGTGTAATATGCAGGATTGGTTGTGCTGACGCGCCAACCGCCTCGCCCACGCTGGTGCGGCTCACTGGCATACGGGTTATTGATATAGTCCTCATAGCCCATGGAGGCCGAGCGCATCTGCAGTGGCGCAAAAATATTCTCACGCACAAAATCATCATAATGGGTCTGCAGACTGGCTTCTACGACATCGGCAACCAGCGAGAACACCACATTCTGATAACCGTAGCATTCCCCGGGTGCACAGACTGTGGGAATCTCATGAAACTTTTCCTGAATCTTCTGATAGGCCACGCCAGCATCAAGCATGTTGGAAAATGCGTGCGGCATCAGCCCTGTTGAGTGACTGAGAACGTGGCGCAGGGTCATGCTTTGCGTGGCAGGGTCGGTGCCAATCGAGTATTGCGGCAGAATGCCAGCGACAGGGTCATCCCAGCTGAAAATATTATGGCTCACCAGCTGAGAGGCGACTGTGCCGGCAAAGGTTTTCGACACCGAGGCGATGCGGAACACCGTTTGGGCGTCTACTGCCTCATTTTCTGCAACACTGCGCACGCCAAGCGTCTGGACATCAATCAGCCCTCGCGAAGAAACGATTGCCAGCGCAACACCCGGGATCCCCAGCTCATTGACCTGAGCCTGTAACCAGTTCTTGTAGGCACTGTAGTCCAGTTGCTCGGCCGGCGATACGGGTTGTGGTAATTGCCCTGGTGTTAACTGCTGAAAGGTTGCCGGGCGATAGTTTCCAGTGCCTGGCAGTTCTTCAGCGTGTGTCATCCCGTAGAAGGAAAGGCCAGCAACCGCTGTCAGCATCACTGACGCCAGCAGCCGCGCCGAGCGATGCGTTCGGCCGCGCCTTAAGCCCGGATTATTCGCAGAAATGTGATGGAACGGTTTTCGGGGCAAAAACAAAATACCAACCTGCCGGGCGAAATCGAGTTGCCATGGAAAATACCATGACAAGCAAATATTGCAAGTGTGAGGCTGCGAATGGGGCGATTTTGGGATGCCTGTCAGTCACAAAAAAAAGGCCAGTCGGCGGCAGACCGACTGACCTGAAACGGGCAGAGAGCATCTATCAACACGCTGCTGTATGCCCATCACAACGTGCCTCTTGCGGGATTCAGCTTGCCTGTCAGGGCATGATCACCAGAATCTGCTGACCGTCACGCTCTACGGTCAGTGCCATGACCCGTGGTTCAGCGTTGATCAACTCGTTAATGTCAGACAGGGTGTCCACCGGTTGACGGTTGAAAGAGGTGATCATGTCACCAGGCCGCAATCCAGCAGCGAATGCCGGGCTTCGCTGATCAATATTGGCCACACGAACGCCGTCCGATGTCTCATCCAGCAGCGCACCAAAGAAGCGATTGTCATTCAGGTCGCGACCCTGGTCGGCATCACCGCCGCTGTTGTCGGCGATCGCGCTGCCGTCCCCCGGAATGGCGACCACCACATCACGGGCACGACCATCACGAATCACTGACAGCGTCAGCTCACGTCCAACACCTGCCAGCCCGACAGCATTGCGCAGATCGCGACTGCTGGCCACAGGTTGACCTTCAATGGCCACCACCAGGTCCGACACCTGCAGGCCTGCACGCGCTGCTGGAGAGTCCGGGGCGATCTGCATGATCAGCGCGCCCTGTTCGGCACCCAGCCCGAGACCTTCTTCCAGAACCGGGGTATGGTCACGGATGATCACACCAATCTGACCGCGGCGAACCTCACCATCTCGAATCAGGTGGCCCATGACTGTGCTGACCATATTGGCTGGCACAGCAAAGCCAACACCTGAGTTGGTGCCCGAGCCAGATATGATCGCGGTGTTGATGCCTACCAGCCGTCCATTGAGGTCGACCAGTGCACCGCCGGAGTTACCGACATTGATGGCGGCATCGGTCTGAATGAAATCCTCGTAGTTCTCATTGTTGATGCCGGCGCGACCCAGCGCACTGATGATGCCCGAGGTCACAGTCTGGCCAATGCCAAACGGATTACCGATGGCCACTACGTAGTCACCAACCCGATAATCATCGGCGGAAACGAAGGACAGTGCCTGCAGATCATCGGCATCAACCTGCAGCAGAGCGATGTCAGTGCGCTCGTCACTGCCGATCAATTCCGCTTCAAAGACGCGGCCGTCCTGCAGTGCAACACTGATGGTATCCGCGCCGGTCACTACATGATGGTTAGTAATGATGTGCCCCTGTTCGGCATCAACCACAACGCCAGAACCGGCACCGCGCGATCGGCGCACGGGAGGCTCACCGGAGGGACCACCGAAGAAATTGAAAGACTCGGGCAGCCGCTGGGATTTGACCACAGCAATATTGACGACTGCTGGCGTGACCTGTTCAAGCATGGGGGCAAGCGATGGCATTGGGCCTGCCACGCGACCCTGTAGATCAAGCTCTGCACGTGATGGCGTGGTGACTCCCAGGCCGACCACCAGCAGTGCGAACAGCACTAGTGTTGCGACGCCTGACTGTCTGATACTTGCTACTGACTTCACTTTGACCATGAATTGCGTCTCCCGTTGATATTTCGACGCTTGTCAGAATACGGACGGCTATCGGTAAATAACTGAGGAAAAGCGGAAAAAAACATCCAGAAAATGTGAAATTGCAGCGATTACAGGTGAAGGACTGCCAAAATAATCGCCGTTATGTTACAAATATTCACAACAGGAACTTTGCCGCATGGTCAATGCCTAAGCAGTACTATGAGTAATATCAGCCACCTGGAAAACAGCTCTGTAGACGACAGCATGAATTCACGGAATTCGCGCCTGTGCGACCTTGAAGGCTTCTGGCTGAACAGCTGGTGGGTGGCACCCGAGCACCATACATTGACGCTGGTGACGGGCGGTGCCAGAGCATCGGCTCACGGTATCGGCGACCTGCAGGCGCTGTGTGAACGCACACTCGAACCACGCCTGATGAAGCTGCTGTGCCGCCTCGCAGAACAGCCTGGTCGTGTGGTCAGTCGCGAGACACTGGTCGAATACCTGTGGCCACGTGTGATCGTCAACGATAATTCTCTGACCCGCGCAGTTTCCGATCTGCGCAAGGCGCTGACCTTGCAGACCGCATCGGTCACTGACTCCACTGCCAATCCTGATGCAGATACCCGACCAGTGCGGATTGAAACCGTTCCCAAGCGCGGGTACTCGCTGTCTGGCACTGTCGTCGTGCCAGACAATACCAATCAGGGTATCCCTGCCGGGCACTGGAGCGACAACGTCAGCAGCGGAACCGTTAACAATCTGGCAGGCACTGGCGATGCCCTCAGCGTTGGTTTGCTGAGCAACAGGGTCTGGCGGTGGTTGCCGGCTGCGGCAGCGGCAGTACTCCTGACAGGCAACATTGCGCTGGAATTGTTCTCTCAGTCGAACCAGAACCCGGTTACTCCGCTGGCCTCCGGACAGCCTGCGCAAGTGGTGCCAGGTGAGACATCGCCCGGCATGCTCGACGAAGTTCGCAGCAATCGGTCATTGCCAGCCCAGGCAAGCTCTGCGTCCATGATCGATTCAGTGGCAACGGCCACCATGACAGGCAGCGAGCTTGCATCTGGCGCATCGACGCTGCATCTTTCACCATCCCCACTTTTGTGGGAAAGCGATCAACATGATTTTGCGATCGACGGTGATGCCTCACATCAGCTGACAATGCTGGCACCGGATGGACATATTCTGGCCTATGTGGAAAAACAGGGCGATGTGTCCAGCCTCAAACTGAAACCCGCGTTAGCGGAATCAACGGAAACCTGGGTCGCCTTCACGACAGACGAACAGATTACATCAATGCAATGGTCTCCGTTGGGCGACGGCATCCTGTTCACCGTCGTTAACAAGATGCTGGAAGCCAGTGATGCGGCATACAAGCGATTGATGCTGCTCGATATGGGAACGCTCGCGCTGCACGAGCTATACCGAAAACCGGTAACACCAGTGCAGCTGCATGAACCCGAGCAGAGTGGAAAGTTGACCTGACGTCGGCCTAGCTGAAGACGGCCTCTGCTGCCCGGCGGCTTGTCGCGTCGTGAGCCGCCGTTTGGCGCTCATTCAGTCGCGTCACCACGCGCAGCGCGCTGACCACCCCATCCTCATGAAACCCCTTGCCCCACCATGCCCCGCAGTATGATGTGGTCGCGGTATTGATCTGTTCCCAGCGCCCCTGTGCATCAGCCGCAGCCCGGGTGAAAACCGGGTGTGCGTAATCATATCGACCAAGAATCTGCGACTCGTCTATCCGGTCCGTGTCATTCAGACTCACTAGAAAATTCACGGGCGCGTCGATGCCCATCAATCGATTCATATCGTAGGTGACTCTTGGCAGCCCTTCTGGTTGCGCCGGCAGGTAATAATTCCAGCTTGCCCAGGCGCGCCGATTGTCCGGCATCACCCGGACATCGGTATGCAAAACAACATCGTTGGCCTGATAGCGGATCGCCGATAACACATCTGACTCGGCAGAGCTGGCATCGCCCAGGATCTCAAGGCACTGGTCGCTATGGCAGGCAAAAACAACATGATCAAAATGCTCCTGCCCGCGAGCACTGCTGACCAGAACTCCTCCCTCGTAGCGACGCACCTGTGTGACGGGAGCGGATAGATGAATACGACCAGCAAATGGCGCTGACATTGGCTTCAGGTAGGCCTGCGAGCCCCCCACCAGTGTCCGCCAGCGAGGTCGGTTGTGCACATTCAACAAGCCGTGCCGATACATGAAGGGCAGCATGAAGCGCACTGGAAATTCGTACATCTGTAGAAACGGTGTCGACCAGATGGCTGATGTCATGGGCACCAGATACTGATCGCGGCAGCGATCACCGATGCCGATATGCTTCAGGTATTCGAGCAGTGTCATGTCGGGAATTGTGTGGTTTTCCACGTCAGCAATTGCCGCCTTGTTAAATGCCAGTATGTCCAGCAGCATCTTGATATAGGCGGGTGAGAACAGATTGCTGCGCTGAGCAAACAGACCGTTGTACATGGCGAATCTGCCAGTGACACCTGCATACTGGAGTCCCGTCTGCTGACACTGCACCCCGAAACTCATGTCTGATTCGCGCCAGGCGATCCCAAGCTCGTCCATAAGCTCAATAAAGTGGGGGTAAGTCCAATCGTTGAAGACGATAAACCCGGTGTCTACCTGGTAGTGTTGACCAGCTAGTTCCACGTCAATGGTTGCGGTGTGACCGCCGATACGGTCGGAGGCTTCGAACACCGTCACCTCATGATGTGGATTTAACTTGTAAGCGGCAGTCAGGCCGGCGATACCGGTCCCAATAATGGCTATTTTCAACGCAGCATTCCTTGTAATTCTGGCGATTCGGTGGATACGTCACAAATCCCAGCTTGGACTAGTGGCACAAAAAAACCCGGTCGGTAAATACCGCCGGGTTTTCTTGCTCCACGAACCAACGCGCGTGGTCAGCGTGTCAATCGCGGTGTTTTAGTCGCGGTACTGGGCGAGCTCCTTGCGGGCCACAACGCGTCGGTGCACTTCGTCAGGGCCGTCAGCCAGTCGCAGCGTACGCTGTGATGTCCACAATGCTGCCAGCGGGAAGTCCTGTGACACACCAGCAGCGCCATGTACCTGGATGGCGCGATCAATGACGCGCAGCGCCATATTCGGCACGGCCACTTTGATCTGCGAAATGGCATCACGTGCAGCCTTGTTGCCGATGGTGTCCATCAGATAGGCAGCGCGGAATACCAGCAGACGACACATTTCTATTTCGATACGGCTGTCTGCAATAACATCGTAGTTACCGCCCAGCTCGGCCAGCGGCTTGCCAAACGCTTCCCGATCAACTGCGCGCTTACAAAGCAGCTCCAGCGCCTTTTCAGCAGCACCGATCGAACGCATACAATGGTGAATGCGACCTGGCCCCAGACGTCCCTGAGAAATCTCAAATCCACGGCCACGGCCCAGGATGATGTTTTCTTTTGGCACACGCACGTTAGTGAAACGGATGTGCATATGGCCGTGCGGTGCATCATCATGCCCGAATACACACATTGGCCGCAGCACTTCTACTCCGGGTGTGTCCATAGGCACCAGGATCTGGGACTGACGGTTGTGCTTGGGCGCATCCGGGTCAGTTACCACCATCACGATCATGATTTTACACCGCGCGTCGCCAGCACCGGAGATGTAGAATTTCTCACCATTGATGACCCACTCGTCGCCATCCAGCACAGCGCTGGTTGAGATATTGGTGGCGTCTGATGAGGCCACGGCCGGCTCCGTCATTGCGAAGGCTGAGCGTATCTTGCCCGCCAGCAGTGGCTTGAGCCATTGTTCTTTCTGTTCCTCAGAACCATATCGCTCCAGAACTTCCATATTGCCAGTGTCCGGTGCGCTGCAGTTAAACGCCTCGGATGCCAATCGGCTGCGGCCCATGATCTCTGCCAGGTGAGCATATTCAAGATTGCTGATGCCCGCTCCGCCCTGACTTTTTGGCAGGAAGAAGTTCCACAGGCCCAGAGAGCGTGCTTTTTCTTTCAGACCTTCCAGGATTTCGTCCTGTCTTGGCGTGTGCGACCAGCGGTCACCGACACTGACCTCAGCCTGATATTCTTTTTCTACAGCGGCTACATCTTGTTCAACAAAATTGCGGATTTTTTCCCGCACTTCCTGCATTTCTTCGGACAGGCCCAGGTTCATGGTCAATTCCTCAGTATTAGATTGGATAGTCGTGTTATTTGTCTGTTCGAGTGGTTAACCGGTAATGGTGCCACCGCCGTCTATGACGATTGTCTGGCCAGTCGTAAAACTGCCGGCCGATGAGGCCAGGAAGATTGCTGCTCCGGCGATTTCATCAGGTTCACCAATTCGACGCAGCGGATATTTTGATACCGTTCTTTCGTAGGTCTCAGGATTTTCCCACAGCGCGCGCGCAAAATCGGTTCGAATCAGGCCAGGCGCTATACAGTTCACCCGTATGTTGCTGGGCCCCCACTCGACGGCAAGGTTGCGTGCTATCTGCATGTCAGCAGCTTTGGAGATACCGTAGGCCCCCAACACATCGCTACCCTTCAGTCCGGCAATCGAAGACACGATGATCGCCGCCCCGCCACCATTGGCCGCCATGCCTGGCAGCGCCATCTGGCAAAGGCGATGGGCGCTGCCTACATTCGAGCTCATGATTTTGTCGAAGGCCTCGTCAGGAATATCCTGAGACTTTCCATAAAAAGGATTCAGCGCCGCATTGATGACCAGAATATCGATACTGCCATAGTGCGCCAGAGTCTTGTCTACCAGCGCCTGCAGCTGCTCCTTGTAGTTGATGTTGCAGGCTATTGGTAGTGCTTCGCCACCGCTAGCCTTGATCTCGGCTGCCACTTCGTCACAGGCATCCTGATTTCGACTGGAAATAACAACTTTGGCGCCCGCGTCAGCCATTCGCTCCGCGATTGCCTTGCCAATGCCCTTGGTTGAGCCTGTAATCAAGGCGACCTTTCCGGTCAGATCGAACAACTCCATTTTGCCCCCTCCTCCAACATGATTTTAGTTTTATTGCTTGCCCATTGTGACAAGTATCTGAGCGCCAACAACATTATAAACAAAATGAATATAACCACACCGGATTATAAGTCAGACCTCACTCGGATTCAAAGGCACATTTTTCTGCAAGGAATCTGGACAACTCGCATGACAGATCAGACATCGTCATGCATCCACGGTCTGCTGCCTTTGCTGATATGCGTTCCGCCGTCCACAGGAACAACTGCACCTGTCGTATAAGCGCCAGCTCGTGTGACCAGATAAAGCAACACACCGGCAATTTCCTCAGCCTGCCCGGCCCGGCCAAGCGGGCTGTCTGCGGCGATATCATCGCCATATTCAGACAGAACGTAGTCGGTCATGCGGGACTGAAAAAAGCCGGGTGCAACGGCATTTACGGTAATATGGCGCGCCCCAAGATCCACCGCCAAAGTTCGCGTCAAATGGTGCAGTGCAGCTTTGCTCGCCGAATAGGCGAATGTCGGCACACGCTGAACAATCGGGACATGCAACCCATCCATTGAGCCAATATTGACCACGCGGGCAGGATCCTTCGGCTGCGCCGCGCGCTGCAGTGTCGGCAGCAGATCACGCGTCAGAGAAAATACTGCATTGACATTGGTGCTCATGACCTTGGCAAAGGCCTCATCGGGATAGTCCTCGATGCGTGCCCCCCAGTTAGCACCTGCATTGTTGACCAGAATATTCAGGCCCTGCTCACCGCACCATGTATCGAGCTCCTGCACCAGACGCTGCCGATGATCTGCGATAGTCACATCAGCCGCCACCGCCTGACAGTCGCCAAGCGGCGCCAGCATGGCCAGCGCCTCATCACAGCGCTGCTGTTTGCGCGAGGCAATCATGACCCTGGCTCCGCCGCGCAGAAGGGCTTCAGCCATAATGAGACCAAGCCCACTGCTGCCACCGGTCACCAGCGCTGTTTTGCCTTGTACCGAAAACAGCGATGCTACACTCAAATCCGGGCTGTTCATGTCATTCATCTGCGATTTTCACCAGTTGCTTGCCAAAATTGCGTCCTTTGAGCAGCCCCCTGAACAACTCGGGAGCACGTTCCAGGCCTTCACCAACAGACTCTCGATACTTGATTTTGCCAGCGTTGACCCATTCACCAAGCTGCTCCGTGGCCTGCTGCCACTGGTCCTGCCATTCGGTAACCACAAAAAACCGGTGCTCAGGGACGTGTCTGGCAGACTTGAGAATCTGGAACGGTGTTTCCGCTTTGGTGATATCCTGGTCGTTGTAGTTGGAAATATAGCCGCAGATCGGCACACGTGAACCTTCATTCAACAATGGTGCGACTGCCCGGGTAACATCTCCCCCCACATTCTCAAAGTAGATATCGATACCATCAGGGCAGCATTCCTTTAGTCGCGCAGACAGATCCTCATTTTTGTAATCAATGCATTCGTCAAAGCCGAGCTCGTCCCTGACGTACTGGCACTTTTCAGCACCGCCTGCGATGCCTATGACACGCAACCCCTTGAGTTTGGCAATCTGACCCACTACCGAGCCTACTGCACCTGACGCTGCAGCCACGACAAGTGTTTCTCCTGTACGTGGTTTGCCTACTTCCATTAAACCAAAGTAGGCCGTCCTGCCGGGCATTCCGACCACCCCAAGATGCGCGGAAAGGGTGCCGTTTTTCAGATCGACCTTCATCAGGCGCGGCTCATCGTCATCAGCAACAATCAGGGACTGCCATCCCATATGAGCAGTGACGTAGTCACCCGCCTTGAATCGCTCAGACTTTGATTCAAGCACGATGCCGGCCGACTCACCTGTCATGACGTCGCCAACTTCCAGCGGTTTTGCGTATGACTTCACGTCATTCATACGACCACGCATGTAAGGATCCAGTGACAGCCAGATAACCTTGATTAAAATCTGGCCCGAGGCCAGCGGCGCAACGTCTTCCTCAACCAGTCGAAAACACTCATCTGCTGGCTCGCCTACAGGTCGCTTGGCCATCAACATTTTCTGATTTTTCATAACTGCTCCCAATTAATCGTGATTTTCAGGCTGACCGCATACTAGCCCACTGACCCTGGGCCCACAAGTTCCCCAGCGCGAGCTCCAACAGCCCGACCCCCTGCTGCCACTCGTCATTCGTGATCAGCAGCGAAGGTATCAGTCGAACAACACCATTTCGCGTCGGCGTTACCAGCAGGCCCTGATCCAGGCATTGTTCTGAGAATGTCCAGACATCCACCGAAGCAGTCAACTGCAGTGCCAGCAGCAGACCTTCGCCACGGACCTCCTGGATCAGATCCGGATACTGCTGCTTGAGTCGTTTCAGATCTGCCAGAGCCCGTTCCGACAGCGTAGCGACACGCCTGGACACCTGCTCTTCTCGCAAGTACTTCACAACAGCCGCTGCGACAGCAGACACCAGCGGGTTCCCGCAGTACGTGCCGCCGTGGTCGCCCAGTTGCACACGGACAGCAATCTCGGGACGCATGACCAGCGCAGCAAATGGCAGACCGCCCGCAATACCTTTACCCAGGGTCATCATGTCCGGGGTCAGCGCAAAGCGGTCGCAGGCGAAGAAATGGCCAGTTCTGCAAAAGCCGGTCTGCACTTCATCAACTATCAGCAGACAGCCGTGCTGTTTGCATTTTTCTTGCAAGGTGTTGATATAGTCCGAGGTGAGTGAGCGGACACCGCCCTCCCCCTGAACCAACTCCACTATTACTGCGGCAACGGAGCTATCTATCAATTGCTCGAGCTCTTCGCTGTTGTTGAGCTCGGCGAATCGATGATCGGGCAGCCGTGGCAGATACCGGGCAGCATTGTCGCTGCCTCCTGATGCCGACAGAGTGGCCAGAGTCCGCCCGTGAAAAGCACCACCGATTGACACAACCGCCTGGCGTCCCGTCACCTTACGGGCCAGTTTTAGTGCGGCATCATTGGCTTCCGCACCACTGTTGGCAAACCACATTTTGGACAGTCCCTCCGGCAGGACTTTGGCCAGCTCCTTCATCAGGGCTGCTCGCGCTGGCGAATAGGTGAACCCTGAATTGGGATTCTGCATTACTTTGACACTCTGTTCGGCGATGGTGTTCACCATCACAGGATGACTGTGACCAAGGCAGGTGACACCCCAGCCGGAGGTAAAATCCAGTATTTGACGACCATCCTGATCCCACACCCAGACCCCTTGCCCGCGCTCCACAACCAGGTCTTGTCTTCGGCACACAGACAGGCCGTAATAATCCTCAACTTCTTGAACATTCATGCTTTTTCTCCTCGTCTACAGGTTTTAGTACCGACGAAGCCACCTCTGGACAGGCAAAAAAAAACCTCCGGGGCCTATGGCCCCGGAGGTTTTTGGTGCTTCGTCAGTCTTTGGTTTTAACTACTTAAATCGACTATGCTGCAATCCTCAACCCCGGTGCCACTGGCATACGCGCACGCGCTGCCGCACGCGCACGACGTGCCGCTGCTGCCAGGGCAACAGTTGCAGAGACGGGCATGAAACAGCTGAAAGAGGTCATTTGAACGTCTGATTTAGGTAAGTCCAGGCGCGGGACTGTATTTGATCTGAAGCGAACTTGTCAATAAATTCTATTTAAAACCAGTGGACTGTGTGCAGACGCCTGTAGCCCTGTGTTAAGGAAAATAGTACATTAAACCTGACAACCTGTGTCGCAAACCTGCCAGGTGGCCTTTGTGATGACACGATTACCAGTCCGTAGACAACCGCGCTCGACCCGAAATAAAAGGGCCACGCACTCTTTCGCCTCGATAGCGTCAGCTATCGCGTTAAGCACACTCATACCCGTTGCCGCCCAAACTGTCGACCCTGCTGACACAGAGGCTCTTATTGCTCAGCTTAATGAGCAGCGAGAGGCACTTGCGACCATGCAGCAGGAACAGGGCACGTTCGGCCAGAACAGCGATGATATGCTGGCTCTACTGCAATCTCTGACAGAGACCCTGCTGCTGGCGAGGGCGGAAGGTGAGGCGCTTGATGCTCTGGATCAACAATTGCAGATTATCAAGGTACACGACGGACTCTATTCAGACGCGCAGATTCCGGTCCTGCTGCAGATAGTGGATGTGCTCGCTGGCCAGCGGCAATGGGAGGAGGTTTCTGATCGCCTGGATTATATCCACTGGATGCTGCCGCGCGCCCCGGAGATGCCGCTGGAAACAAAGCTCACTGTTCTGCAGCAGACAGATGAACGCCTGCGCTTTGCATTACTGCACGGCCCGCGCGAGCGCGAAGCTCGCTACCTGCTTCAACTTCGGGAACAGCGTGAACAGGCCCTCGAACTGGCCCTGGATGCCGGCAACACAGAACAGATAGACGCATTGCAATACGACCTGGCGCTTGCCGAGCTGTACATTGGACTGGCAATGGTCACAACCACAGACACCAGCCAGGCGCTGATTAACGAAGAACACGGCATTCCGTCGACGACGCCATTGCGGCCACTTCAACGCATAACATCCGTCAGTGACCTGGAAACAATGTACGGTTCGCGGACTACAACCGTCATTGAGCGCGCTCATCGATCCGCCATGACACGCCACTATCAGTTGATCGAAGAAATTGGTGAGCGACAGTCGGAGGAACCCGAAGTCCAGGCGATGCTGAAATTGTATCTTGGCGACTCGGTGTTACTGCGCCAGCAATACGAGTTACGCACCGGCACACTGATCAGCGATGCACGGGGCAGCAATAACATAGGTAACGCCGCCACCTATTATCGAGACGCCTGGGAGCTTTTCAAAGAGGCCGGGTACAGCGACTCAGAGCTAAATGCCTACTTTGCCTGCCCCGCTCTGTTGCCCCTGCAAACGCTGTCACTTGAATTGACGACCGGGAACAGTCACTGCGAAACCACCGGTGAAGATGCACTAATGACGATAAACAACGTGGTCATGACAGAAGGCGCATTGCCTGCATTTGCCTACGAAGAGTTGCCACAGACCCAGCGTGAAATGACCACTGACGGCGTCAAAACCCTGTTGGAGTTTCGCATCGGCGTCAATGGACAGGCAGAGAATATCGACATTATCGATGCTACGCCGGACACGACTGGTGCCCGCATTCAGGGAAGGGATGCCTTGCGAAGCCTGCAATTCCGACCAGTCCTGATTGATGGCGAAGCGCAGCGCCGGCAAAATGTTCGACTGACCCTGATCAGCCTGAATCAGGATTGATCAGACACAGAACCCGGCCTTGAGCCTGGCCGGGTCTTCTGCTTTCAGCGCTGTCGCTGTGCGGGAACAACACCGCTTGACTGCAGCTCATCAATCTCTGAATCCGAGTAGCCAATTGCGGCCAACAGCTGACGACTGTGCTGACTGAAGACAGGCGGCAATTCGCGAACAGAACCAGGGGTCCGCGAAAATTTGATCGGTATTCCCGTCATTTTATACCAGTCATTATCGATAAACATCTGGCGATGGCGCGTGTGCGCATGCTCAACCACCTGCGCGGTGTTGTATATCGGTCCTGCCGGCAAGCCCAGGCTCAGAAGCTTTTCAGCCAAAGCCGCACCATCGATTCGCATCAGACGCGACTCGAGTTCGACCTTGAGTGCTTCGCGGTGCTCACAGCGACTGGCATTACTGGTGAATCTGCCATCATCCAGCAATTCGCGCGCCTCCAGGGCGGTGCAAAGTTTGTCGAAGGCGCGGTTGTTGCCTGCGCCGATAAAAATATCGACTGTGCGCGTGCGGAAGGTTTCATAGGGACTGATGTTGGGGTGTGCATTACCGGTAGGCTCAGGTACTTTGCCTGACATGGCGTAATTGACAACATGAGGGTGCATCAGCGACACAGCACAATCATACAGCGTCATATCAATATACTGGCCATGACCGGATCGCTGACGCTCGATGACAGCCATGAGTATGGCAACCGCAGCGTACAAGCCGGTCCCCATATCAACCATGGCGACGCCCAGTCTTGTCGGGTCACCACCTTTGGTACCATTGACACTGAACCAGCCAGCCATCGCCTGCACAATAGCGTCGTAGCCTGGATATCCACCTAATGGACCATCCGCACCAAAGCCGCTTATGCGGCAGTGAACAAGACGGGGAAAGCGTTTACTGAGGGTCTCATGGTAGCCAAGACCCCAACGCTCCATTGATCCCGGTTTATAGTTTTCTATCAGGACATCCGCGTCGGCCAGCAGTTCGAGTAACAGCTGCTGCCCGCGCTCGCTGGACAGATCCAGCGCCATGGCGCGCTTGTTGCGATTGACACCGATAAAGTAGGCAGCGTCCTCACCATGGAAGGGAGGCCCCCAGTCACGTACTTCATCGCCCTGCGGAGGTTCAATTTTGATGACCTCAGCGCCGTGATCGGCCAATACCTGTGTGCAGTAAGGCCCGCCCAGAACACGTGTCAGGTCGATTATCTTGATGCCATCCAGGGTGCCCATTTACTGAATCTCCATGTTGACAAGATGATAACGCATTTCCGGCAGAAAGAACTCAGCGACCAGTAACGGGCGCTGCTGCAGGGAAAACAGGGATCGACGTCCCCAACAGTCATTGGATCGCGTAATTTCTGGTGGCTGTCGCGACAGACCGGGCTGTTCAAAAAGAAATCCACCCAGTGGTTTATCCCGAAGACGTGACAGCTGTCGCAGATGACCGCGCATGCTGTTATAGGGAATCAATGAATGAGCGGCAACCCAGGGTTTGCCATAGAGGCATAGCTCGACGTGTCGGCTCCAGAGCCAATGCCCTGGCCTGTGACTGCCCAGCAACTGCATTTGATGGCTGCTGCCTCGTATCCAGCCCTCCGCAAGCACCCTGACCTGAAAGGTGTCATCAGATACAGCTTGAAGACGGCGTGTCAGTGAGCCTGATTCAAGCAACCAGTCACGCCAGAAGGCATCGGGCCCGGGCAGGCATTGCTGGATTGGCCGCCAGGCCTGATTGAGGTCGGCCCTGAAGGGCCTGTGCTTTAGAATATCCTGCACGGCATCTGCTCAGCTAAAGCAAAACTCCCTGCCACCGTCGACGGTAGCAGGGAGTTCGCTGTCATATCATGATTGCCTGACTATCAGTTGCGCAATTGCGGACGCTGAACTGTTGTCGACATTACGCTCTCAACACGACGGTTTTCTGCACGGCCAGCTGAGGTGTCATTGGTCGCGACAGGCTGGGATTCGCCGTAGCCACGAGCCGAGATACGCGCAGGATTGACGTTAAACCGTTCGATCAGCACGTCACGCACTGCATTTGCGCGACGCTCAGACAGTCCCAGGTTATATTCGTCAGTACCAACGCTGTCAGTATGACCACCAAGCTCTGCCATCACATCATCGTGCTCGCTCAGGAAATCTGCTACCTGGCGAATGTCGTCGAAGTATTCAGGCTTGACGACTGCCATGTCAAAGTCGAACTGGACATCAAGCGTGATTCGCGCCACTTCTTCCAGCATGATCGGACAGCCACGGTCATCCACAGCGTAGTTGCGTGGGGTGTTCGGGCAGTCATCACGGCTGTCTGGAACGCCATCACCGTCAGAGTCGCGTTCAACCGGTGCCGGGGTAGGCTCTACTGTGGCCGGCGCAGGGGCCGCACCCAGATGGAAGACCAGACCTGTGTCGATACCGAAATCGTAAGTCTTGTCGTCAAAACCGTAGAAAGTGCGGGCTGCAGCTCTCCACTCGACGCGATCGCTGAAGCGGTACTTTACACCAGCGCCAAGATTTGCCGTTGTGTCGTGGTTGGTGTCGAACTTGGTATCACCAAGGCCAGCTACGAAGAACGGAGAGAAATCACCGATTTCATTGCTGACATTATAAAGGACGTCCAGTCGCAGGGCGCGCAGACGATCACGGCCGGCAAGAGTGTTCATGTTGATACGGGAGTATGTCAGCTCGGTTGACACATGCTCTGACAGACCATAACCGGCACCCAGTGAGTATCCAGTTTCGTGATCCGATTGACGCGTGCTGTCGAAGTCCATCCACTGAACGCCAGGCACGATGTAGAATCGACCCTCATCTGCAGCAGCAGACTGAACACCGAGCGCAAGCAGCCCTGACGCCATCGCGGCTGCCAGACCAATTGCTCGTAGTGGTTTTGTAATCATGACTTCTCCTCTGCCCCCCGGGCACTTCGTACGTAAAATGGTGGATCTGCATCGGTGCAAATCCGGACCGGCATTATATATCAGCAGAATATCTAATACACATCTGTGTATCGTTTTTACGCTTCAACTCACAAATAATCTTTGTTTTACCAGCGTGTTGGCGCATATTTTCCACCACCGAGTCATAAAATTGTAATATTTCAATGCCTACAATGCGGGCATTACAAATAGATTGCAGGACGATTCAGATGACGACCGAGCCCACCATTCTTATAGTTGACGATGAAGCCGCCATACGCGACATGATCGGCGTTGCTCTGGACACGGCCGGCTTTAACAGCATGGAGGCTGAAAGCGCGCTGGAAGCCCACGTCAACATTGTGGATAAACGCCCTGACCTGGTGCTGCTCGACTGGATGCTGCCCGGTGGCAGCGGCATCGAGCTGGCCCGCCGACTGAAGCGCGAGGAACTTACGGCTGACATTCCAATCATCATGCTGACAGCCAAGACCAGTGAGGACAACAAAGTCCAGGGACTTGACGTAGGTGTTGATGACTACGTTACCAAACCCTTCTCGCCGCGCGAGCTGATCGCCCGCATCAAAGCGGTGCTGCGCCGCAGCACCGGCAATCTGCGTGACAAGCCGATTCGCGTTTTTGACCTCGAACTCGATCCAGCCAGTCATCGTGTCACCATCGAAGAAAAAGCAGTAGACATGGGGCCCACTGAATATCGATTGCTGAACTTCTTCATGACACACCCCGAAAAAGTGTTTTCCCGCGACCATATTCAGGACCAGGTCTGGGGCGCCAATGTGTACCTCGAAGAACGTACCGTTGACGTCCATATCGGTCGCCTTCGCAAAGCGCTGACGTCGGCTTCGAACCCCGGTATCAACTACGCTGGTCTTATCCAGACCGTGCGCGGCGCCGGCTATCGCTTCTCGACAAAACCCGAATAAGCGCCTACGCTTTACAGTCATTTAAAACAATCACTGGATGTAACGTTTGTTCTCCGACTGGTATTCCGCACTTCGTCGACTTTTGTTGATTTTTTCGGCATTGCTGCTGGCTGGCTGGCTGATTGGCCAACCAGCACTGGTGGTGCTGATCGGCACACTGATTTACCTCGTTTATCACCTGCTGCAACTGCGTCGACTTTACAACTGGCTTAAGAGCAATGAAGGCGCACAACCCTCACCACCCCCTGAGGGCCGAGGTATCTGGGGTTATGTCTTTGACGCCATGTACCTGCTGCAGCGACGTGAGCGCGAAGCCCTGCTGGAACAAAAGAGCATTATCGACAAAGCCCAGGAGTCGACATCAGCGCTGGAAATGGCAGTAATCATGATCAGCGGCAAAGGGTCTCTGGTCTGGTGGAACCCCGCTGCCAACCGACTGCTGGGCCTGCAAAGCCCCAAGGATCGTCACCAGCCGGTAACCAACCTGATTCGCGAGCCGCAGTTCATCGAGTATTTCAATCGTGGACTCTACAAGAACCCCCTCAAGCTGAACTCCCCGGTGAAACCCTCTGTCATGCTGGAATTCCAGATCACCAGTTTTGGCGAAGGTGAACGACTAATGCTGGTTCGGGATATTTCCCAACTGCATCGACTGGAGATGATGCGCAAGGATTTTGTGGGTAATGTGTCGCACGAACTGCGTACCCCCATCACGGTCATTACCGGTTATCTGGAAACCATGCTGGACGACAGAGACAATCTGCCAAAACGCTGGGTACGCCCAATTGAACAGATGGCGCAACAGTCACACCGGATGGAAAACATAATCCGTGACCTGCTGACCCTTTCGCAGCTGGAGACGCGTTCGGCGTCCAAGCAACAGAGCGCCATCAACCTGCTGTCGCTGCTGCGTGATATAAAACAGGACGCCGAGCAGGTGTTTGCCGAGAAAGGCCAGACCTTCTCGCTGAGCTGTGATGATGAACACTACCTGCGCGGAAATCTGAACGAACTGTACAGCGCCGTGTCCAACCTGGTGCTTAATGCCGCCAAATATACTCAGCCGGGCGGACAGATCAGTCTGACAGTCGGCATTGGAGAACGGGGGCTGGATGTCAGCGTTGCTGACGACGGTCCGGGGATCGCACCGCATCATATTCCCAGGCTGACTGAGCGCTTCTATCGCGTCGACGAAAGCCGTTCAACTGATACGGGTGGAACAGGCCTCGGCCTGGCCATCGTTAAACACGTCCTGGCACGCCACGATGCTACGCTGGAGATCAAAAGCCAGGTTGGAAAAGGCAGCCAGTTCATCTGTCACTTCCCCATCGAACGCCTGAGCAGTGGCAGCGAGCAAACCCCCGAGAAACTTCAGGGTTGAATCGGATTTCAGGATGGGCGGGAGAACCGGAGTGCAGGCAAATCAGAGCTCTGACTTGACCTGCTCTTCCATACCGGTGAGGCCGGCGTGACGTACGTCGGTACCCATGACCATGTACACCACGTGCTCGGCAATGTTCTTGGCGTGATCGCCGGCACGTTCCAGTGAACGTAATGCCCAAATGATATTCAGCACACGAGTGATACTACGTGGGTCTTCGATCATGTAGGTGATCATTTCGCGCATGGCGCTGCCGTATTCCATGTCAACATTGACGTCTTCCTTGGCCACCGCCAGCGCCGCCTCGGCGTCATAGCGCGCGAAGGCGTCAAGTGCCATATTGACCATGTGGCGGACACGTTCGCCAATATGACGGATTTCGACGTAACCTTTTGAGGATTCATCCTGTGAGGCCAGTTCCATCGCCAGCCTGGCAATTTTAGCCGCCTCGTCGCCAATTCTTTCAAGGTCGTTAACCGCCTTGATAATACCCATGACAAGTCGCAGGTCGCTGGCTGCAGGCTGTCGACGTGCCAGAATACGATTGCAGGCTTCGTCGATGGTCAACTCCATCTCATTGACAACGTCATCGGTCTCACGCACCGTATGACCCAGGTCGCTGTCGGCGGTAATCAGGGCAACCAGGGCATCGGCCAATTGCTTCTCCACCAGGCCACCCATCTCAAGCATGCTGCTCTTGATTTCTTCCAGCTCGATATTGAATTGTTGGGAAATATGGTGGCTGTGAACGCCGGCATCGGTTTTCATGATAGGGATCCTTGCAGTTTGCACCGCACTATAACGCTGAAATATGACACTTATGTGACAACGACTGACAAAAAACTGTCACACCGTAACAGTGTGTATTGATCGCCCACTACGTTAGAATACATTGTTAAACGCCACCTGGTAAGCCCTTTCAGGAAGTACGCATGAGTACCCGCGATCAAAGTGAACGTATAGAGCCACAACCACTGCCCGATGCACCGGAATCAATTGGCTGTCCTGCTATCGCCGAGGATATTGATCTGGATGACAGTGCCTATTATCTGAATCGTGAGCTGAGTTATTTGCAGTTCAATCTGCGCGTGCTCGATCAGGCGCGCAATACCAGGCACCCGCTGTTGGAACGACTGATGTTCCTGCTGATCTTCAGCTCTAACCTTGACGAGTTTTACGAGATCCGCGTTTCTGGCCTGAAGAAACAGTTGGGATTTGGTCGCCAGCGACCTGGTCCCGACGGAAAATATCCTCAGGAAGTACTCAGCGAGATTCACGCTACGGTGCGCCAGGCTCTGCAGGAACAGTATCGAATACTGAATGAAGAACTGCTGCCTGCCATGGCCGATCAGAATATTCGTTTTTTGTACCGCCATGAATGGAGCGCCAGTCTGACAGAATGGACTCAGGAGTACTTTCGCAATGAGGTACTGCCGGTCATCAGCCCGCTTGGTCTGGATCCGGCGCACCCCTTCCCAAGGCTGGTCAATAAAAGCCTGAATTTTATCCTGTCACTGGAAGGCAAGGATGCCTTTGGCCGTGACAGTGGACTGGCTATCGTGCCAGCCCCGCGCGCGCTACCACGTTTGATCAAGGTCCCATCACATATCATGCCCGATGGCGACAACTTCATATTTCTTTCGTCGGTCATTCATGCCCATGTGGAGGAGTTTTTCCCGGGCATGCGCGTCAAGGAATGTCACCAGTTCCGGGTCACACGCAATTCGGACCTGGAAATGAGTAATGTGGAAGTTGAAGACGTTGCCAGTGCACTGCAGGGCGAGCTTCACATGCGCCGCTTTGGCGCCGCTGCGAAACTCGAAGTAGGATCTGGTTGCCCGGCTGAGTTGACGGACTTTTTGCTTGAACGTTTCAATTTGACGGAAGAAGAGTTGTTCCGACTGGACGGCCCCGTCAATCTGCAGCGCTTGATGGCCCTGAACAGCATGATCAACCGCCCCGATCTGCAATTCCCGCCATTTTCGCCAGGACTGCCGTCAGCACTGGAGGAAAATAATTGTATCTTCACTGCGGTGACGCGTGAGGATCAGCTGCTGCTGCATCCGTACCAGTCGTTTATTCCTGTCATCGACTGGGTTCGTCAGGCGGCACGCGACAGTGGCGTGATCTCCATCAAACAGACACTGTATCGAACCAACGAATCTTCAGAACTGGTTGAGGCGCTGTCCGAGGCTGCTCGCAATGGCAAGGAAGTTACCGTGGTCATCGAATTGCGAGCCCGATTCGACGAAGAGGACAACATCCAGTTTGCCAGCATCCTGCAGGAAGCTGGTGCCGTAGTGGTTTACGGCGTCATGGGTTACAAGACCCACGCCAAGATGCTTCTGATTGTGCGACGTGAGAGCGGTCGACTGAAGCGCTATGCGCATCTGGGCACCGGCAATTATCATCGCAAAAATTCCTTGATCTACACTGACTACAGCCTGATGACCTGCGATGAAACTTTGTGCGCCGATGTGCACAAGGTGTTCCAGCAAATCACTGGCATGGGAAAAAAGATCTCTCCTGACCTGATTCTGCACGCGCCGTTCAAACTGATGAAGGGTCTGGTGCAATTGATTACACAGGAGAAACAGGCGGCCCTGGATGGCAAACCGGCGCGAATCATTGCCAAAATCAATTCGTTGACCGACCCTGCCATCATTCGCGAATTGTACTGCGCCTCTCAGAGTGGCGTGAAAATCGATTTGATCGTGCGCGGCATTTGCTGCCTGAAGCCTGGTGTACCCGGCGTTTCAGAGAACATCCGGGTTGTATCTACCATCGGTCGATTCCTGGAGCATTCGCGGGTGTATTACTTCTCAAACGCGACCTGCCCACTGTATTGTTCGAGCGCAGACTGGATGGAACGCAATCTGCAGCGTCGTATAGAAGTAGCCTTCCCGATTCTCAAGAAGAAGTGGATCAACCGCATCGTAGAGGAAATGGAACTGCACCTGTCTGACAAGCGACAGACCTGGGAATTACAATCGGATGGTACCTACCTGCGTCCGGATGTTGACAGTGTCGAGGAAGTCGGCGACGGGGTGCAGAACCAGCTGCTTAATTCGCTCTCAATTCATGCAACGGTGAATCGCCGCTGATCGCCGCTTTGACCATGTAGTGCAGCATGCCCTCGCGCAGAGCTGATGGGCTGAAGCGCAGCGATTGCACACCTGTCGCCTGCATGAATCCACACAACACCGCCCAGCCTGGCAGCACCAGCTCGCGCCTGCCGTTTTTCAGACCGGGGAGCACATAAGTCGGGTCACGGGCCACCTGCAGAATGTCGGGTTTAAAAGACTTCAACAGCGGCAGGTCAACTGAATTCGGCGACGAGGCCCCCATTCGCTGTGCGCAGACACCGGCCAGCATCTTGGCCGTGCCGGATGACGCATAAACGTCTGACCACGGATTGGAAGCCAGCGACTGGGTGACTTGAGCAAAGACCTGTTCAGCACTTTGCAGAGCGAGATCGAGACGTTTTTCCAGCTCATTCGCGTCTGCAGGCTGTTCGGCGAACCAGCGGTCACGCCAGCTGATACAACCTATTGGCATGCTGTGCGACTGCAGTCGCGTGTCGCCCTGGCCTATGACCAACTCCGTGCTTCCACCACCGATATCAATGATCAGGCGAGGCTCAGGCGACTCAGGCAATGCTGAGGTAACACCGGCATAGACCAGTGCTGCTTCTTCAAGCCCACTGACGATGTCTATATTGATACCCAGCTGAGATGCCGCTTTGAGAAACTCGTCGGCATTCGATGCAATGCGCAATGCGTTGGTACCAACTGCCCAGCAGTGCTGGATGGGGTAGCGATCAAGCGCATGTCGAAAGGTATGCAGACAGCGCAAACCACGAGCAAAGGCGTCATCAGTCAGTCTGCCGCCGTCAGCCAGACCCTCACCCAATTGGACTTTGTCACTGAAGCGCTCCACGATATCATGCCGACCATCGTGCCAGTTGGCGATCAGCAGGTGGAAACTATTGGACCCAAGGTCAATGCATGCGTACATTTGCTGGTTTTCTGCCTCCAAACAGCGGTGATTAAAGCACGTTAGCCATGCAGCCTCAACCGGAACACTCACAATGCAATCAAGCCAAGCCAAACCAACTCTGTTACTCGTTCTGATCGCCCTGACAGGCAGCATTCTGGCCACCAAACTGGCACTGGCTTTTCGGCTTGAGCTCTACAGCGATGAGATATTCTACTGGCAGGCATCTCAGTTTCCCGCGCTGGCATACAGCGACCTGCCCTTCATGACCGCCTTGCTGGCCGGACTGGGAGCCGACCTGGGCGGCAATCATGCCTGGGCAGTTCGTATACTTTTTCTTGTCATGGGGAGCAGCCTGCCGCTGCTCATATTCTGGCTGGCACAGCCTGTAACGGGCAGCAAACGCGCGCTGGAATCGGCCATTCTGACGCTGTGCCTGCCCATGGCAGCCTTTCTTGGGCTGCTGGCAGTGCCAGATGTACCTTTGATTTTCTGGGGCATATTGTTCATCGGGTTTACTGAGCGTGCTACGCGCACCAACAGAAAAGGCTTCTGGCTGGCGGCGGGTATCGCGGCAGGGCTGGGGCTCAGCAGTCACTATCGATTTGTCCTGTACCCGGCGGCCGCCGCGCTGTTTCTGCTGGTCAGCAAAAGCCATTGGTGGGTCTGGCGCCAGCCAGTCGTCTGGCTGGCAGCCCTGATTGCGGCGGCCGGTCTGTATCCGGCACTCAGTTTCAATTTGACCAATGAGCTGAGCGGGCTTGACTACCATTTGCTTGACCGCCATCCGTGGCAATTTCAGACTGAAGGACTGTTGCATCCGTTCATCCAGGCGGCGGTCGTCACCCCGCTGATGTATGCGTTTTGCTGGTACACGCTCTGGTTCCTGTTCCGGCTGGCTCGTAAAGGCGACTCCCGTGCAGGCCTGCTGCTCAGCTTCTCGGCGTGTAACCTGGGAGTCTATCTGATTCTGGCGCCCTGGAGTGATACCACACGAACAACCCTGCACTGGCCCCTTTCGGGTTATCTGCCGCTACTGGTTGCGATGCCACTGGCTGCCCGCCAACTACTCTCCTCACTATCGAGCTACTGGCAGCCGCCCACAGCCAGGCGTGCGATTTACGCTATTCCTTTGACCGGTTTTATTGGCTCCCTGCTGGTCCTTGCCGGTATTGGCTCTCAGGGTTTCAATGACCAGTTACAGCAAATTGTTGGCAGCAACGTGCTCTCCAACAAGATGGCTGGCTGGCAGCCTCTGACGAATGACCTGCGGACACTGCATCAACGCCATGCAGTCGCAGAAAATTCGCTGATCGTAACAGACAACTATTACACCCAGGCGCAGATACGCTTCGCCTTGCCCGACACTCCCACCTACACCATTGATGAGGATAAAACCGTTCGCGATGGTCGCTACACACAATATGCAATCTGGCAGTTGGATACCCAGGGGCTCCTGGCGAGTCACACCGGCCGGTCGGCGGTGCTGGTCACTGAAGACAGCACTCTGGATATCAACGAGAAAACAGCAGTCATGACACGTGCCTGCCAGACCCTGGGCAATCTGGTATTTATTGACCAGCTTTCTCTGTATCAGGGAGACAAACGCTTCAGCTATTACTATGTCCCGTCACTTGGGTCAGGCAAAGACGCCGGCCAGCCCTGCCCGCTGCCGACAAGTGTGTGGCTAGATAGCCCTGCTGCGAATGCGACCCTCAGTGGCACCGTAACCGTCTCGGGCTGGGCCGTGGCACCGGGTTACGGCGTCGAGCTTGTCAATGTTCTGCTTAACCGTGAAACAACAGCACAGACTGAAAGGCAGATATCACGCGAGGATGTCGTAGAGATTGCCGACGGTGGAAGTGACCCGCAGGCCCCATTGCTGGGTTTCAGCGTAGAGCTGGATACCAGGGAGTTTGCGAACGGGCAATATGAACTGGCGGTGGAAACCGTATCCGGCACCGGGCAGCGCGAGCTGGCTGCCATACGCCGGATACGGATCGAGAATTGAAATGATGTGAACTAGCCAGACAGGACACTAACCCAGCTTGAACTGACTGACCAGGTTGTCCAGCGACGCCAGCAACTGGTTGATCTCCGAGTTGTAACGTTTGCACTGCAGGTAGTCTTCGGTGTTGGCACGGCCGTCACCTGCAATCTTGACACTGCTCTTGGCAATGCCATCGGTTACTTCAGACTGCTGCTTAACAGCATTGGCAATATCCTGACTGCGGTCGGTAATCAGCGCCACTGAAGACAATACTGACTGCAGCAGCTCATTCGCAGAGTTTGCCGTGCCCACACACTCTTTTGACAGACTGACGCCGCCATCCATTGCTGTGACGATCTGAGCGGTGTTGTCCTGCAGGTTTTGAATGATGGTATTGATTTCGTGCGTGGAAGATTGAGTTTTCTGCGCCAGGCTGCGGACTTCGTCAGCTACCACGGCAAAACCGCGACCCTGTTCACCGGCACGTGCTGCCTCAATCGCGGCATTCAGCGCCAGCAGGTTGGTCTGCTCGGCAATACCCTGAATCACCTCAAGAACTGAATGCACTTTCTCGTTGTGATCGCGCATATCGTGAACCTGCTGCTGGATCTGCGCCAGGGAGCCGGCCAGCTGCTCAACAGAGGTGCGGGTCTTGGACACAACCTGAGTTGCCTTCTGTGTCGCACCGTTAGCTTCGCTTGCCGCGCTTACACTTGCCTGGGCGCCGTCCGCCACATCCGCGAGCGAGGACGACAACTCAGTGGTCGACGATGCCAGCAGCTCAGTCTCTTCCAACTGCGCTGCAGAACGTCCCGCAGTACGCTCGATCATGTCAGAGAACTGGGCAGACTTTCCACTTACCTCAGCACTGGTCGAGAGAACCTGCCCGATGATCCCCGCCAGCTTGCTGACGAAGGTGTTAAAGCTGGCGCCCAGCTCTGAAATCTCGTCTCTGCCGTCATCGGCAAGACGTTGGCTCAGGTCGCCAGAACCCTGCGCGATATCCTGCATGTAGCTCTTGGCCTTGACCAGCGGCGAGGTAATGGAAATTGACAGGTAGTAGGCCGCGCCAATCAGGATGGCAAGAATCACAATCACCATGACCGCAGCAGTGGCCACCCACTCCAGGAACATCGCATTTACGTCCTCTTCATACAGGCCGTGAATGACCACCCAGCCCCAAGGCTCAAAAAGCTCTGAATAAACTGTTTTTACTTCTGCCAGGGGGTGGGCAAGAGGGTCATCGGTATAGGTCAGGAATCTACGGCCAAACTCTGGCTCAGGGTAATACAGATATTCGGCGAAACCAGTGTAACTATCACCAGTGAAGCTATGGATGATTTCGGTCATTGTCGGGGTTGGTTCGCGATAACCAAGGTCGCGCATACGCTGCTCAGGCGTGGTTGCCGTTGACGCCAGGTTAGCACGCACCTGAGCCTCTGTGTCGAGAGCTGCATCGACATTACGAAGCGGGTGGGCGAGAATTACGCCCAGCTCGTGGTAGAGCAACAAATAATTGCGCTCATCGACCATGGTATTGTTGATCAGGAAACGTCCCATGCGCTTGGCTTCGGTTTCGGTCATGACGCCTTGCGACACTTGTTGATTCAGGCCTTCCAGGGCATCAATGACCATCTGGACCTGGTTGACACTACCTGTGCGTAGCTGTCCCATGAACTGCTCGCGCGCCTGCATGAGCATTGACACGCTCAAGCCAATAATCGAGAGCACACTGATCAGAACAATCAGACCGATACGAGAGCGAATAGTGAATTTACTGAACATGAGAACTCCTGCCTTGCTGAGCCTGGCCCGCTGACACGGGCACTAATGGTGTTATTATTGTCAGTTAACGGCATATGGCTGCGAAACATTAGCAATATTTTAAGGACCGCAAACATGGCCTCCTTATCGGGCACAGTATGAAACCAGTCACACCGACTGAAACGGCAGAAGTCTTCGGCGACACCCCAGACGTGCGTCTTCTTTGGCAATCAGAGCAGGTAAAAGCGATTTACGCGGACATCATCCTGGCGCTGAATGAGCGCACCCCGCTGTTAAAGATAATCGCTGATGCTGGCACTGGTAAGACGCTGCTATGCAGAAAGTTGTTCTTCAGCCTGAAAGCGCATGCCAGCCGTTATGAAGTTGATCTGCTTCCCTATCCCGCCATAGACGCAAGGGAGCTGAAAACGCGACTGACCGGACTAAACAACACTCGCCACTCCATAATCCTGATAGACGAGGCCCAGGCCGTTTCGAATGATGCTTTGCTGGTCATCAGCAAGCATCTGGCCAAAACAGACAACTTATCGCTGGTACTGTTCGGGCAACCACTGTTGGAGTCAAGGCTGGCAAACGCCAACCTGGCAAGACTGAGCGAAATAGTGCAAAAGTGTTATCATCTGCGGGCATTGACCCGAGAGGAAACAGAGCAATATATCCAGGCCCGCCTTGCGCTGGCAGGATTTACTCCGGAAGACGACTGGTTGAACACCGAAGTGATCGAAAGTATATATTCACTCAGCCACGGTGTCCCCAGGGTGATCAATACCCTGATGCGCCGCTCAGCTGTTATCGCTTCTCAGTCAGGGGCTGCTGGCATTGAGCTGGCTCACCTGCAGCAGGCAAGTAATACGCTCGAGCTGCAATACGTGTAAGATGCGCGGATCAGCTGAGCGAACACGTCACACATCCATCTTTAAAGCAAAGTAAGCGGTTTTATCTATGTCTGACACGATCTGGAACGAATTACAGGCGGAGGCACGTGAGCTAATCGCCAGGGAACCCTTGTTGGCCAGTTACGTCTATGCCTGCGTGCTTAACCACAACAGCCTAAGCTCATCGCTCAGCTACCTGCTTGCCCACAAACTGGCAAATTATGTAATGTCTGCTGTTGCGATCCGGGAGCTGTTCGATCGTGCATTTGCAGATAACCCGCAAATAGTCGACTCGGCCGCAGTTGATATAAAAGCTGTGTATGAACGCGACGCCGCCACCAGCGCGTATCTGCCAGTCATACTCTATCTGAAGGGATATCAATCAATTCAGGTTCATCGCGTTGCCCATCATCTGTGGAAGAACGGCCGCAAAGACCTGGCATTGTATCTGCAAAGCCGCAACTCTGAAGTGTTTGGCGTGGACATACACCCTGCCTGCATTATTGGCAAGGGCATCATGTTCGACCACGCGACCGGAATTGTGATCGGCGAAACAACCGTCATTGAAGATGATGTTTCCATCATGCAATCAGTCACGCTTGGTGGCACCGGCAATGAAAAGGGTGATCGCCACCCCAAGATCCGATCTGGTGTACTGATTTCGGCAGGCGCCAAAGTGCTTGGTAATATTGAAATCGGACGCAGCGCCAAGGTCGGAGCTGGCAGCGTTGTTCTCAAGGATGTTCCGCCGCATACAACGGTTGTTGGTGTACCTGCACATCACATCGGCAAACCCTGTCCCGACAATCCGTCTCATACCATGAACCAGCTTGTTGAAAGCGAGTAGCGTCGGTTCTTACAGATACTCTTCCGCATAGGCTGCGAGTGCCGACCTGGGCACTCCCTGCAGCTGCAGGTTGCCGCCGTGTGCAAAATGTTTGAACCGTTCAGTCAGATAGGTCAACCCCGAACTGATAGGCGTCAGGTAAGGTGTATCGATCTGCGCCAGATTGCCCAGACAGATCACTTTGGAGCCATTGCCCGCCCGCGTTACAATCGTCTTTATCTGGTGGGGTGTAAGGTTTTGAGATTCATCAATCAGGATAAGACTGTGCTGAAAACTGCGACCACGAATGTAGTTCAATGACTTGAACTGCAGAGGAACTCGCGAAAGGACATAGTCGATACTGCCCGCGCTATTCTCGTCGTCCATGTGCAGGGCCTCCAGGTTATCCGTGATCGCGCCCAGCCATGGCTCCATTTTTTCTGCTTCGGTGCCAGGCAAAAACCCGATATCCTCATCCAGTCCCTGCGTGCTGCGAGTTGCAATGATGCGTCGATACAGCTTGTCGGTCAGCGTCATTTCGATAGCCGCTGCCAACGCAAGAATTGTTTTGCCGGAACCGGCCGAGCCCGTCATGTTGACCAGATGCACATCCGGATCGAGCAGCAGGTTCAATGCCATGGCCTGGTAAATATCTCTGGGTTTCAGGCCCCAGGTTTCCTGTGACATCAATCGCTCGCGATCCAGATGCTGCAGCACTATTTGAGTGTCTGTGAGAGCCACGACCCGTGCTACGAATCCGGCGTCATCCAGGAAAAACTGGTTGGGAAACACATCATGATTGATGCTACTGCGCGGAATACGATGGAAGGTCTGTCCGCCGTGAGTCTGTTCGGTTTCAACATCACCAATCTGGGACCAGAACCCCGCACCGAATTCCAGATAACCCTTGTAGAGTTCGTTGATGTCAGTGACCAGATGATCAGTATGGTAGTCTTCCGCATCGATGCCGCAGGCCCTGGCCTTCAGCCGCATATTGATATCTTTGGTTACCAGCACCACGCTGCGTTTTGGATGCAGGTGCTTTAGCAGCGCGACCGCATTGAGAATTTTATTGTCGTTAAGGTGGGGCGGCAGTATCTGCTGATCGATTGGTGTTTCGCCGGTCAGAACCGACATCATGCCGCTGGGTTCACTCTGTTTACCACCACGCTGGATGGGGACTCCCTTCTCCACGGCCTTTGGCGCGGCGTCGCCCAGGATACGGTCAATCTCGCGAATGGCCTGTCGGCTGTCGGCGGCCACAGCACCGCGGCCACTTTTCAGATTATCCAGTTCTTCCAGGACGGTCATGGGTATGACCACATGGTGCTCGTCGAAATTCCAGACAGCGGTGGGATCGTGTATCAGAACATTTGTATCGAGTACGTAGTAAATAGCGCGCAGTGGCACAGCAGATGTCTCGGTCATGAATTCGTGGGATTGACACTAAACTGCAAAATTGACATCAGTGTGACAGAGGATTCCACACCAGACAAGAGTGTGAAATCCTCAATAGCATGATCGTAAAGATTTGCTGGCGTGCGCTAGCCAGCAATCTGAATCAGAATACCGGCAGCCACGGCCGAGCCGATGACACCGGCCACATTGGGACCCATCGCGTGCATCAGCAGGAAGTTATGGGGATTGGCCTCTGTACCCAGTTTGTTGGCCACCCGCGCAGCCATCGGCACGGCAGATACGCCAGCGGCCCCGATCAGTGGGTTTATCTTGCTGGCAGACAATCGGTTCATGAGTTTTCCCATCAGCACGCCTGAGGCGGTACCAATCGAGAACGCCACGATGCCCAGCGCCAGAATACCGAGCGTGCTGGGTACCAGAAACTCATCTGCAATCAGGCGCGAGCCAACAGCAAGTCCCAACAATATGGTCACTGTGTTGATTAGCGCATTCTGGGCGGTTTTGGTAAGTCGATCCACAACACCACACTCCCGCATAAGATTGCCGAGACAGAACATGCCCAGCAGAGGCGCAGCGCTTGGTATGACGAGCGCAACAAGAACCAGAAGTACCAGCGGGAACAGTATTTTCTCGCGCTGCGACACTGGCCTTAACTGCTTCATTTCGATTTTGCGTTCGCTTTCTGAGGTCAGCGCTCGCATGATGGGCGGTTGTATCAGCGGTACCAGTGCCATATACGAGTATGCCGATACCGCAATCGCACCCAACAATTCCGGCGCCAGTATGCCGGCGACGTAAATGGCGGTTGGGCCATCTGCCCCACCAATGATTCCGATTGCAGCCGCCTGCTGCAAGCTGAAGTCGAACAGCCCCAGATCACTCAGCAATAAGGCACCCAGTACGGTGGCGAAGATACCGAACTGGGCGGCGGCCCCAAGCAACAGTGTTTTGGGATTTGCCAGCAAGGGACCAAAATCAGTCATGCTGCCAACCCCAAGGAAAATAAGGAGCGGAAAAATACCCGTCTGCAGTCCCATGGCGTAAAACTGTGCCAGCACGCCGGTACCAACAGCGATTTCAACACCCGGAATGTTGGCAAGCATGCCCCCAAAACCAATCGGCAATAACAACAGTGGCTCAAACTTTTTGGCGATTGCGAGATAAAGCAGCACCAGACTCACAAGGATCATGATGAACTGCTTCAGCTCGATTTGATAAATTCCCGTGGAATGCCAAAGCTCAATCAATTGTGACATGGCGATTACTCCAGCGTGACCAGGACATCGCCGGAACCGACGCTGTCGCCTTCATCGACGAGAATCTCCTGGACAACACCAGAGTGGTTACTGCGAATTTCTGTCTCCATTTTCATTGCTTCCAGAACCAGCAGTACATCGCCGTCAGCCACTTCATCACCTTCAGCTACCATCAGCTTGTGCACGGTACCTGACAATGGCGCCAACACGTCATGTGTTTCACCGCCTGATGATTTTGCTGATTCCTGTTTCGTCGCGGCCTGCGAGTCGGCCGACTGTTTGCGTTCGGCCAGCGCGCTGACATCGCCACCCTCAGAGACCCGGACCACATAGCTGCGACCATCCACTTCGACGGTGTAGACGCCACTGTCTTTGTCAGTCTGTTTGCTCTGCCTGGATGAAGACTTGCTGGATTCGGTTTTTGGCTGCCCGGCTTCTGGCACTGGTTCAAACGCGTCAGGATTGTTGCGATTGCGGAAAAACTTAAGAGCCACCTGTGGAAACAGCACATAGGTCAATGTATCGTCGATATCGTTGACCAGTTCGAACCCTTCTTCCTCTGCAATTTTCAGAAGCTGAGTCTGCTGTTTTTCAAATTCTGCCTCAATCAGGTCAGCAGGACGGCAGGTAATGGGCTCTTTGCCAGCCAATACGCGTTTTTGCAGCGTTTTATCAACCTCTGCCGGTGTTGCCCCGTATTCACCCTTGAGCACCCCTTCCGTCTCGCGAGTGATGTTTTTATAGCGCTCTCCAGACAGGACATTGAGCACTGCCTGGGTACCCACGATCTGTGAAGTCGGTGTTACCAGGGGGATAAAACCCAGATCTTCACGAACGCGAGGAATTTCTTCCAATACCTCATCCAGCCGGTCCGACGCGTTCTGCTCTCGCAGCTGATTTTCCAGGTTGGTCAGCATCCCGCCAGGCACCTGCGCCACCAGAATTCGTGAATCTATCCCCTTCAGTGCACCCTCGAATTTTGCATACTTCTTGCGGACCTGCCTGAAGTAGGAGGCAATTTCCTCCAGCAGACCAATATCCAGACCAGTATCCCGTTCGGTCCCCTGCAACATGGCAACCATGGTTTCTGTGGGTGTGTGGCCATAGGTAAGACTCATTGACGATATTGCAGTATCAAGATTATCAATCCCCGCCTCGACCGCCTTGATGTAGGTGGCTGTCGACAGACCGGTCGTGGCATGACACTGCATGTGAACCGGGATGGAGATCGTTTTTTTCAGTCCGCTGATCAACTCGTAAGCGGTGTACGGCGCCAGGAGTCCTGCCATATCCTTGATACACAGCGAGTCCGCGCCCATCTCCTCAATCTGTCGGGCCATCTCCAGCCAGCTGTCCAGGGTATGCACGGGACTGACCGTATACGACATGGTGCCTTGAGCGTGCTTTTCATGTTTTTTGACAGATTTGATTGCCATTTCCAGGTTACGAACGTCATTCATCGCGTCGAACACCCGGAAAACGTCCACGCCATTCACGGCCGCACGCTCTACAAACCGATCCACAATGTCATCGGCATAATGTCGATAACCAAGAATGTTCTGTCCCCTGAACAACATCTGCTGGCGAGTATTGGGCATCGCTTCCTTGAGCTTGCGTATCCTCTCCCAGGGATCCTCACCCAGGTAACGGATACAGGCGTCGAATGTGGCGCCACCCCAGGACTCGACAGCCCAGAAGCCAACCTGGTCCAGTTTGTCTGCGATCGGCAACATGTCGTCCAGTCGCATCCGGGTCGCCAGCAGGGATTGATGGGCGTCACGCAGGATGACATCGGTTATCGCAAGAGGTTGGCTGGAGTGGCTCATTGAATCTTTCCCTTAGCTTATTATTTTCAAGATTGTTTTAAATGATGGGTGCGCAACTATCCGCGCCGCGTGTTCTGGTGCTGTTTGATGGCGGCGCTGATGGCCGCCACTACGCGCTGCTGCTCATCGTTTGACGATGCGCTGGATTTATTGCCTTTAGCGGGCTTACGTCCGCTATTGCGGGGGGACACCGGAACAACCGGTGCGGGGAAATAACGGGCTACGATGGCAGACATGGCAGTGGTCAGACCGACCAGCACAATAAGAAATACAAACACGAAGCCCATGCCATAAAGGGCCAGGTTCAGCCCTTCCATCATTAAATCAGACATGTCATTCCCCCAGAGTTTTGTAGTTTTGTCCGCATTCTAGCGATTTAAAGGCGCTGCGTCATTGCGCAGTCGCCCACGACTTCGATATTCTGCACGGATACCCAGCAGACACAGGATGAGCCAACATGATAATGCTAATAACGGGCCTGGTGATTTTCTTGACCACGCACTCCGCCTCAATTCTCTATCCGTCGCTGCGCAGCCGCATGATCGAACGAATGGGGGCCGGCGGCTGGAAAGGCGTTTACTCAGTGCTGTCAATTGTGTCCCTGGTGCTGATTGTCTACGGTTACGGTATTGCCAGACAGACGCCATTCTGGCTTTGGCAGCCGCCAGCGGGCTTGCGGCACCTGGCACTGCTGCTGACGCTGCCAGCATTCATTTTACTGGTTGCGACTTACATACCTGCCAATCGAATTAAAGCCCGAATCGGGCACCCGATGTTACTGGGTGTAAAGTTCTGGGCCTTGGCGCATCTGCTGGCCAACGGCTCACTCGCGGATATCCTGCTCTTCGGCGGCTTCCTGGCATGGGCTGTGATGGGGTTCGTGATTTTGCGACGTCGCGATCGTGTCAACGCAGTGACTTATAGCAGTGGTACGCTGAAAGGCGACATCATGACCATCGTTATCGGCATCGTGTCCTGGGCGGTTTTTGCCATGTATCTGCATGTCTACCTGATCGGTGTCAGCCCCATGCCAGGCTAGAACCATACCGGAGACGCCAGGTTTTTCTCGTTAACAGGAGGTTTGCCATTACTGAGGCTAACGAGCAATCACCGGACATCCATGACCTGAAGGACATGCTGGAGTGCCTTGAGACGATGGCGCAACAGCGGCAGGTCGTCTCAGTTGACAATGCCATGGATGTGATAGGTACCCGGACCTTCGGCCCAGTTCTTCTGCTGGCAGGTTTGATTACGATGGCACCGATTGTCGGCGACATACCGGGCGTACCCATCACCATGGGTCTGATTGTCATTCTGATGATCGGGCAGGTTTTATTCAGGTCAGAGCATTTCTGGCTGCCAGACTGGCTGTTGCAGCGCTCGATCTCCGCAGACAAACTGACCAAAGCCATTGGCTGGTTCAAGCGCCCCGCCAATGCCATTGACAGCGTGCTGCGCCCCAGGTTCACGCTTCTGGTTCACGGCGTCGCCGCCTATATCATTGCAATAATCAGTATTCTGGTGGCGATGACAACTCCAGCGCTGGAATTCATTCCGTTTAGCGCCAACATAGCCGGGACCATCTGGATGGCTTTTGGGCTGGCTTTGATTTCAAGAGATGGCCTGCTCGCATTCCTGGCTTTCGGCATGACGGGCGCCCTGCTCTACGTGATACTGATCAATATCTAGTGATAACCCGGCAGATGCTGATTTGCCAGTTGTCCCGAGTTTAATTAGTATGAAGAAGCAAGTTTAAGGCTACATCCACGCCAACTCGCAAAAGGAGAGCTGTTATGGCGACTGCCAAGAAGCAAGGATCGGAAGCAGACATCAGTGTGAGCAAGGTTGAGGCCCGCGAAGCATTTGAAAAGCTGCTCGAGGCAAAAGCGCATTTTCGGGAAGCTGCCCGATCGGCGGGACTCGAGCTTAAAGAAGAAGCTCTTGATGAACTGATCAAAGGTAGCGAAAAAGCCGAAGATATTGCCAAGTCTATCAGCGAATACGCTCGCGAGAAGCCCATAAATGCACTGGCTTTCGCGTTCATCGGCGGGTACCTGTTATCTCAAGTGTTCTTCAAACGCTAGGGCGCATACGCGCATGAGCGATCAGTATCGCGATTCGCCGGAAGACGAGCACGCCCAGGAGCGCGGAACACAGCGCAGTGAGATCGACATCTGGTTCAACTGGTTGAATCAGCTTATTGTTCTTGCGCGCACACTGGTGCGCCTGTTTGAAGCAGAACTTCGGCTGGCCGCCGGTGATCTGGGCCGACTGCTGTTATGCGCTTTCCTGTTAATTCCACTGGTTCTGTTGAGCTGGTTGGGCTTATCGATATTTTTATCATGGCTAAGTTACTCGTACTTTGAGGCACCTTGGGTCGGCTTCCTCAGCTTTTTTCTGATCCAGTGTCTGACTGCTTTGTTACTAATACGATTGATCTCGGTGTACCGTCGCTCACTTTCTCTTCCAGTGACGCGCAAACATATCCGTGAGATGAGCAAGGACTTTTCAAATGAACCGCAAAGACCGACAGGATCACATCAGGACGCTTGAATACCAGGTTCTGGCCGCCAGAACGCAGTGTTGGATTGGAGGCCAGCGCCCCTTACAGCTGATCCACCGTCATTATGGGTGGCTGGCTCCACTCGGTGGAATAGCGGCAGGGTTGATTGCCAGTAAAGCAACCGGACGCGCACGACTGTCAGCACTTTTATCAGCAGTCATTACTGCCAAGCGTTTACAGCCGCTGCTGATGAGGATTATCAACCCAATTTAGGACCCCCGTTACTCATGGATGCAACGGAAAAAAAGCGACCGTCTGGCAGGCGAATGTCTCCCTCGCGGATAACCGCAAGGTCTTTGCAGTTACTCGCTGCTTTGGCATTTCTTTACACACTGTATTTCGCAAAAACCCTCTTGGTGCCGATAGTAGTAGCCTTGCTGCTTACCTTACTGCTTGGCCCTGCCGTGAAGGCCCTGCGACGCTTCCATGTACCAGGTGTGGTATCGGCGGTCTCACTGCTTTGTATTCTCGCGGTCCCATTTACGCTGCTGGGCATGGAATTGGCTGAGCCGGCGCAAAAGTGGGCCCAGCGAGTGCCAGAACTGTCTGCGCACTTCACACAACAGATAGACACGTTGACCTCCGCGTTTGAAGGCGAGGCACAGGAGTCCAGCGAAAATGATCCCTCCCGGGATTTTTTTTCCAGGTTGTTCGGACGTGATGACGCAGGCGAAGAAGCCGCCGAAGACGACGGCAATAGTGCGGTGACCGAGAGAATCACACAGGGTGGCGTAGAAATTGTGGTCTACCTGCTTGGAGTGGCCCCGGTTTTTCTGGCTCAGCTGATAACCTGCCTGACCCTGACGATATTTCTGCTCGTGTTTGGCCCTCGACTGTTCGACTCTGCCATCACATACCTGCCACAAGTGAGCGATAAAGATGCCGCGCACGGCCTGGTGGACACCATCGAAGTTGAGCTGTCCCGCTACATACTGACGGTGAGTATCATCAACGCCCTGCTCGGCTTAACGACTGCTGCCGCGCTTTGGATAATTGGGGTAGAAGATGCCCTGCTTTGGGGAGTTCTTGTCGGACTGTTCAACTTTGCACCGTATGTAGGGATGTTCATCAGTCTGACAGTCCTCACATTGGCGGGGTTGGCTCAATATGGATTTACGGCATTCTCGGTCGTGCCTGCCCTGATCTTTTTTGCCATCAATGGTCTGGAAGCTCAGTTTGTCACGCCCACAATTCTTGGCAAGCATATGCGGCTGAACCCTCTGGTTCTGATGCTCTGGCTGATCATGTGGGGCTGGCTGTGGGGCTTTATTGGCGTCCTGCTCGCCGTACCATTGCTGGTATGCATAAAACTCGCCGCCAGCCAGCTGAATTTGCCAATTCACTGGGTTCGCATCATAGAAACGCGGGCCTGAACACTGACACCCGTCGGCCAAAAGGGAGGAAACGACAGCACCAACAGCAGCATGAATTCAGATTCCAACCATCAATTGCGGAGGTTTTCTTATGCCAAGCAAACAGGTTATCGGTATTGTTCTATTGGTCCTGGGTGTACTGTTATTATTTTTTGGATGGCAGTCTTCCCAGTCTGTGGGAGAGCAAGTCACAGAGGCAGTCACTGGTCGCTTCACTGATGAAACAATGTGGTATCTGATTGGCGGTGTGATTGCAGTCGTACTCGGCGCCATCTACGCGTTTCGAAAACAGTAAACATGACAATGCGGGGTGGTGATTCTATTCACCATCCCGCGTGTCTGGCTTTGACTCAACGGTTGAGACAGCACCACGCCGCGCACCCCTCAAGACCAGGCCAGTCTGACTGCAACAGGCCTACCGGGATCGCCCGACACCAGTCTGCATATTGAGCCTTGTCATGAAAAGCCTCAAGAAACAGTCGTTCATCGAAGCCTCTACCCAGTGAGGCAATCAGCTGGCCGCTGACCAGAAAGGCTCCTCGACAGCCATGCGCCAAAGCCAGATCCCCACATACAGCCCCGAGAATTGAGCTGAACAGGCTCATGGTGTTTACAGCAATGGAGGTCGAGTCGACAGATTGTTTATCGTCGATCAACTGCTCACTGATGGCTTCCGGAGTCGGAGCCTCGCGCGGCGTCATTGGCTGACCTCCAAGGGTGCTGAGTGCTGCATAGATATTTGCAATCCCCGGGCCAGAAACCAGATGCTCTACAGTGACCCGCGGATACCACGACCACAACTGGGAAAGGAGCCTGACCTGCTGCTGATTCTGCGGGGCGAAAGCGACATGTCCGGGTTCACAGCTGATCACCTCGCCACCACGACTCAGGCTGGCGGCACCAAAACCGGTACCCGGTCCAGCAGTGGTGCGAAGTCCTTCGTATGCAGACTGAGCACCTATCTGTAACCAGCGCACGGGCAGATGTTGAATCCATGCAAGTGCGTAGGCTTGAGCTTCAAAGTCATTAAGAATCTTGACCGATAGCTTGAGCTCGGCGGCCAACTCATCGGTATCAAACTCCCAGGCTGAGTTGGTAAATCGTACTTTTGACTGACTGATTGGCGCAGCCACAGCCAACACAGCTTTTTCTGGCACGGCATATTGTCTGACTGCTGGCAGCATCAGGTACGCACGTATAACGTCCTGGATTCGCCCGAAATCAGCGCACCGCAATTTCTCGACGCACCAAAGCTGGGCAGCACCGCCTGCCTCGAGCGTGGATTGTGGGTAGAACAGCGCCAGTCTGGCATGGGTGCCGCCTATATCCGCAAGTAGAACTGGAATTGACATGTCAGGACTCCCGCGCCGGAAGCTGGCCCAAAAACTCAAGCAGTTGTCTCGCCCTAGACTCAATGGCCTGCCAGTCCCGGTCCGCGAGCAAATCCTTTGGCACCATCCAGGAGCCGCCGGCACAGATGACATTGGGCAGCTTCAGATAATCTGCCAGGTTCTCCTGATTTATGCCTCCTGTTGGGCAGAAGCTGACTCCCTGAAATGGAGCGCCAAAAGCGCTGAGCGCCGCAACGCCGCCACTGGTTTCAGCGGGAAAAAACTTGAATGTCGTATAACCGAGCTCCAGCCCACCCAGGATCTCCGAAGCCGTGCTGACTCCCGGCAGGAATGGCATGCCCAGCTCTCGCGCGCAGTCGGACAACAGTCGCGTCAATCCGGGGCTTACAGCCAGGTCGACACCCGCAGCAGCCACTGACTCCATGTCGCGAATACTGTTGACAGTGCCAGCTGCGACCATCAAATCTGGCAGGGTTTTCTTTACCGCACTGATGGCTGCCAGCGCAGCACTTGTGCGCAACGTGATTTCAACACCTTTCAACCCACCCGCCTGCAGCGCGCGACACAAACCAACTGCCTGCTCCTCAGACTCTACCTGCAAAACGGGAAGCACCCGCACGCCATCAAGCTGCTCGCGAAGATAAACCATGGTTGTCATACTCCTGTTCAAGCATGCTGATACAACATTTACAGGCTGCTCGCACCGTGATTGCCTGGTCCGACCACAGCCCGCATATTGGCAAACAACTGTCTGCCCAGTGAGGTTTGCAACAGATCTTCTGGTGGCGGGCTCGCCAATGGCCGCTGCGCCAACTCCTCATCATCAAGGTGCACGTTTAGCTCTCCTGTCACGGCGTCCAGAGTCAGCACATCACCGTCACAGAGTCTAGCCAGTGGACCTCCGTCCAGGGCTTCAGGGCTCACATGGATTGCTGCAGGCACTTTGCCAGAGGCGCCAGACATTCTTCCATCTGTGACGACCGCAACCTGCTGGCCATTGTCGAGCAGCGATCCCAGCACTGGTGTCAGTTGGTGCAGCTCGGGCATTCCGTTGGCGCGTGGGCCCTGAAAGCGAACAACGGCAACAAGGTCGCCGGTCAACTCGCCGTTTTTGAACGCTGCACCAAGCGCCTCCTGCGAGTCGAATATACGACAGGGCGCCGTCACGCGCCTATGCTGCTCAGCCACTGCTGAGGTTTTGACCACTCCTTCGCCAAGATTTCCCTGCAGCATTTTTAATCCGCCTTCGGAAACGAAGGGATCACTGATCGGGCGCAGGACGTCATGGCGCGTGCTCGCTGCCTCGTGGTCGACCCAGCTTACCTCCCCTGAGTCCTGTAATACAGGACGTCTGGCGTAATCGGCCATACCCTCTCCCATCAGGGTCACAACATCCTCATTCAGCAGACCCGCTCCGCGCAACTCTCTAACCAGAAATGCCATGCCGCCCGCTGCCTGAAAGGTGTTCACGTCCGCCTCGCCATTGGGGTACACACGAGCAAGCAAAGGTGTTACACGCGATAACCGATCAAGATCTGACCAGCACAGGGTGATTCCCGCAGCGGCTGCAATCGCCAGCAGGTGCAGGGTGTGATTGGTAGAGCCGCCCGTTGCGAGCAGTGCAACGGCGGCGTTTACCAGTGATGACTCCGTCACCAGCGCGGCGAGCGGACGACTGTGCTGGGAGTTGGCTGAAGCGGCGATGACGCGCTGCACTGTCGCGCGGGTCAGAGCATGGCGCAGAGGGTCGTCCGGATGCACAAAGGAAGCTCCCGGCAATTGCACCCCCAGCATTTCAACCATCACCTGATTGCTGTTGGCGGTGCCATAGAACGTACAGGTGCCATGACTGTGATAGGAACCAGACTCCACAGCCAGCAGCTCCTCACGGTCTGCCTTGCCTTGCGCGTAGCGCTGGCGTACCAATGCCTTTTCTTTGTTCGGAATACCCGAGCCCATTGGGCCAGCGGGGATAAATCCCGCTGGCAGGTGGCCGAACTGCAGCGCACCAATAAGCAGGCCCGGAACAATCTTGTCGCAGACGCCAAGACACAAAACCCCATCGAACATATTGTGCGACAGGCTTACTGCGGTAGCCATGGCGATCACATCCCGACTGAACAGACTAAGCTCCATACCGGGCTGTCCCTGAGTCACGCCGTCACACATGGCTGGCACACCACCGGCTACCTGGGCCGTAGCACCAATTTCAGCGGCAAACTGTTTGATCCGTTCCGGATAGTCTTTCAGAGGCTGGTGTGCGGAAAGCATATCATTATATGCCGTAACCATCCCCAGATTGGGCTGCTGCATACTGGCCAGAACCTGTTTCTCATGCGCGGCACAGGCCGCCCAGGCATGAGCCAGATTTCCACAGGACAAGCCTTTGCGCGGGGGCAAACGCTTCATCGTTTCTGACATCTGGTTCAAATAACGTTGCCGCTGCTCTAGGCTGCGCTGACGGATATCTGCTGTTACAGCCTCGACTTCCGGATGAATCGTCACCATGGTGAACCCCCTGTGCCTTCAGTCTTCTGGAGTGTAAAAGATATGTGTTGTGATGCCCGGATAATGCAGGATGGCTCTCACTGGTAGCTCTTCTGCGGCGCCGGGCTGGAACGCCTGCTCAAGTACCTGGAACTTGCGCTGACCGGTTACATAAAGAAACCGGTAACGAGCCGTCAGCAGACTTCGTAGTGTTAAAGTCATGCGCGGATAGGCCATGCCCTCAACTTCGATGACGCTACAGAACTCTGTCCGGGAAATATCCAATGCCTCGCTCAGCCCTCTGGCGGACGGAAACAACGATGCAGTATGGCCATCTTCGCCCATACCGAGCAGCACGATATCCAGCGGCATGACATGCGCCCGCAGCAATTCATCCAGCTGCGGGCGAGCTGCGTGAGCATCCGCTGTCGACTGCTTCATCGGAATGAAGCGCGCCTCACCGGCTGCGCCTCCGAGCAGTGATCGACGAACCAGCGCGGCATTGGAATCTTCATGGTCTTCGTCCACCCAGCGCTCATCCACCAGGCTAACTATCACCTCAGACCAGGGCAGTGGCTGTGTAGAAAGTTTCTCGAAAAGCGGCACTGGTGTCCTGCCACCAGACACCGCCAAAGATACATGACCATGTGCAGCGGCGGCGGTTTTAATCTGCCGTACGAGACGATCGGTCAACTCTGTGACCAGGCTGTCGTTGTTAGAAAACTCATGCAGGTACCTCATCATCAATCCTGCCAGTAGCGGCCATCACGTGCTATCAGTGCCACACTTTCCGTGGGACCCACGCTACCTGCCGGATAGAAAACCGTTTTCTGCTTGTTGCTCTGCCAGCCACTCCGAATATCGTCAACCCAGGACCACGCGGCTTCCACAAGATCCGCACGCATGAACAATGTCGAGTTGGCTCGCATCACGTCATACAAGAGCCTTTCATACGCCTCTGGCAGTCTGCGGTCCGTAAATGCTTCAGTTAACGAAAGGTTCAGAGACACCGGCTCAAGCGGGTTCTGTTCGTCCAGCCCTGGCACTTTGTTAAGTAAATGCAAACGGATACCTTCCTCTGGTTGAAGTCGTATTACCAGTCTGTTCGCATTTCCAGCCCCAGTCTGATCCGGGAAGATCGCATGCGGAAGTTCTTTGAACTGCACCACGATCTCGCAGTATCGGCGAGCCAGCCTCTTCCCGGTGCGCAGATAGAACGGAACACCGGCCCAACGCCAGTTATTGATATGCGCCTTGATGGCCACAAAGGTCTCAGTGGCGGATCTGCCTTCTGCGCCATCTTCCTGAAGGTAGGCAGGAACGATCTTGTTACCAATCGATCCCTGGCTGTACTGAGCCCTGACAGTGTGCTCAGCGACCGCCTTGCCTTTCATTGGTGCCAGGCTTCTTAACACTTTCAGTTTTTCGTCGTGCACTGCATGCGGGTCGAGTGAGGCCGGCGGCTCCATTGCCAAAAGACAAAGGAGTTGCAGTAAATGATTCTGGACCATATCACGTAGCGCACCGGCTTTATCGTAGAAAGACCAGCGACCGCCCACACCGACTGTTTCCGCGGCGGTGATCTGCACATGATCAATGTAAGTATGGTTCCACAGGGGCTCAAAGAGTGCGTTTGCAAACCGCAATGTAAGAAGATTCTGGACTGTTTCCTTACCCAGATAATGATCTATCCGGTAAATCTGTGACTCATCAAAGATCCCCATCAGGCTTTCGTTAATTTCCAGAAAGCTTTCACGGTCATGTCCCAGGGGCTTCTCTATCACCAGACGCATATTGGGGCGTACTAACCCTACAGCCCAAAGTGACTGGCAGACAGGCGCAAAAATTCCTGGAGGGGTAGCCAGATAAACTATCAAATCCCTTTTTGTATCAGTAAACACATCCCGGCTCAGAACCCGGAGCTCGGTCTCGCTGGTTGCATCAACGGCATAACTGAATAGACGCAGTGCGAAACTTTGCGCCTGTTTAGCAACTACGGTCTCACCTTCCAGATATTCTGAAAGCTTTTCCAGCACTTTATCTCTGAATGAGTCGTGCTTGTCCTGAGTGCGGGAGACACTGACAATCTTCAGACAGGGGGAGAGACATCCGGCTACGTGCAAATGATACAGCGCTGGATACAGTTTTCTGTATGCCAGATCCCCATCGCCCCCAATGACTAACATGTCACAGATCATCGCGACCTCCCGCTCAAAATAATACTCTCTTAGTGTGACAGGTACTGATACACCAGAGACCAGGTACGGACTGGCAGGCAATGCACAGCGCGTACGAAAGGACTACATGCAATAATCACGCAAATAGCGAGCCAAGATTGATGAAGAGCGTCAGGAGGGTGATTTGAGAGGTCTTACAGGAACGGAGGTTATGGCTGACGGGCCGGCTCAGTAGCTAAGCATTTGTAGCCGGCCCGGTTCAGCAAGGTGATGCAGGCTTAAACTTTGATCTCAAAGATACGAACCTTGTCACCACTTTCTGATTCGAGCATCTTACTTAGTTTTTTCTCACTGTCCTCATCGGTTATCCGTACAAAGAGCAATATATGCCCTTCATCAATCTGTTGCTGCAGATAATCTGCGTCACTCTGGTGGATAATTTTGCCCGCAAGAGCTCCCACCAGGCCAACGGCGAGGATCCCGCTTAAAGCCGCCATCAAGGCACCGCCCAACACAGCAGAAGATGCGACAACCCCGCCCATTGCACCTGTGGTACCTATGAAGAACAGACTGCCACCAAAAGAACCCTGCTCCGTCTCGCCGTCTTTCTTGCCAACGAAGGCAGTGACAGGCTTTTGGTCTGCTTCCTGACTGTCATTGGTTCGGTGGTAAAAATCGCCCAGGGAGGTTTTGATGGAGTTTTCGCTTGCCAGCAAACCAATCTGATCGTTGGTGTAACCAGCGTCAAGCAAGGAATTCACGGTCTTTTTCAGTTGCTCTCCATCGTAGAATACTGCCACTGCTTCTCTAATGGTCTTTTTACTGCTTCCAGAGGTCATAAGCGTTCCCCATTGATCGTGGTCCAGTAATCTGGATGTTCACGTTGCGTGGATTTAGCCTGTATGTCACCAGAGCGATTCTTGAGGATAAATGTCCTTAGTAAAATAATCCAACCAGAATCAGCAACTAACTTTATACGAAACGAGAAATCGAATTGGATTAAAAACAAAAAAACCCTACCGGCAGCGCCGATAGGGGTTTTTGCTTTTTTGATGCCTGACAAAACGGCAGGACAGCCGTTTTGGACGCCGGACACGGCGCCCCGCAGGGGTGAGGATCATGGATGATCCGAATCACCATGGCCGGTTTTTGCTGCTGCAAAACCGGCACTTCCGCCATCCCTGGCGGACGGCCAGTGGACATCGGCAGGCTTTGCAGAGGTGCAAAAAAATCCCCGGCCTCTGATGAGACCGGGGATTTTCCCGTTTTGATGCCTGACGATGGTCCAGCCCCGCATCGCAGATGCGGGTCGTTCGCTCACTAAGCAAGCAGTGCTTGCTTTGCCCTTCGGGCACCGTGGCTCACCAACCGCCAGGGATGGCGGGAATGCAGCTAACGCAGGAGCAGTTAGCTGTCTACTCTACATGGGGAACCCCATGTGAGAGCAGACTATTCAGCAAGGTTAAAATAAAAAAAGGGCTACCCCAAATGGGATAGCCCTTTTTGATTTTAATGCCTGACAAAACGGCAGGACAGCCGTTTTGCACTGCCGAAGGCTGCCAGAAGGGCGAGGGCCAGGACGGCCCGAGTGACCATGCCCGTAGGACATTGGCGAGTATCAAAAACAAAAAACCCCTACCGGCAGCGCCGATAGGGGTTTTTGCTTTTTTGATGCCTGACGATGTCCTACTCTCACATGGGGAGGCCCCACACTACCATCGGCGCTGAGCGGTTTCACTTCTGAGTTCGGGAAGGGATCAGGTGGTTCAC
>PALV01000007.1 GCA_002706685.1 Gammaproteobacteria bacterium
CTCCATGTAAGTTACATAAATAAATTCGCCGGGATGGGGCGGGTTGTACATAGCCATTAATGGTAATCCTCATAATCAAGCAGATACACATGCCCGTCGCGAAACTCAAAGGTAAGCCGCCAGTTGCCACTGACAGTTATGGCCCAAATGCCTTTTCGATTGCCTTTGAGCGGGTGCAGTTTGTATCCAGGAATGTCGAGATCCGAGACTTCCATTGCAGTATCCAAAGCAGCCAGTTGCATCCTAAGACGTCCAGTATGATTTGCCTGGATGCCACGGGTGCTGCCCGTTTCGTAGTACAGCCTCAGTCCCTTGTGCTTGAAAGTCTTGATCATGGCCTACAGTGTAGCGTGTTGCGCAACAGTGTCAAGCTGCATAACGCCCATCAACATCGGCGCCAGCTTCGCTGGCGTCCGATTGCTTGTGATTGTTAGGGCGGCTAGAGTATACTTGTACGGCATTCCCGTACATATATTGGTGGTTGCGATGGAAACAGTAAGTGTAAATAAGTTCAGGGATAACCTGAAAAAGCTTGTAGAACAAAGTGTTAATAGACATGAGCCGATCAGGGTCTCCCGGCGATCTGGGCAAGACTTTGTGGTGATGAGCGCCGAAGACTGGGAGCGCGAGCAGGAAACGCTGTATGTTCTGCAAAACAGTAGCCTGATGCGACAACTGGCCGAGTCGGCCAAAACCCACGCAGAGCGTAAAGGATACACGCCGACCAAAGAGCAAATGGATGAGATCACTGGTATTTGAGGGCAAGACCTGGGAGGCGTATGAAGCCATGCGCCAAAGGGACAAAAAACTGCACGATGCGACGCGCAAAATAATCAAAGAGCTCATTCGCTGCGACGACCCCGCTGTTGGTTTGGGCAAACCTGAACCGCTGAAACATAACCTGTCAGGTTTTTGGTCCAGACGCATATCCCAAAAAGATAGGATTGTGTATCGGTTCGATGAATCATCAATCTATATCTTCGCCCTGGGTGGTCACTACGACGAGCCCTAACGCCCCGCACACGGGCGGCCAATTAAGCGCAGCGTTTTGGCTGTCCCAGCGACCAACGGGAGCGATTGCTGCGGATTGTTAGGTACTCTTACCATTTGAACCACTTAATATTCTGAGAGCTACAGTTCCAATGTCTCGACCTGGCAGTAATATTTCTCGCAGCCCAGGTCGCTGATTTGTACACAGCACGCACGCGCTGTCCAGTTCCTGACTCCAGGCAACCGCAGCGTTCTGGCCCAATGTGCCCCCATCATGCCAAATCAGAGTACCAGCACGTTCAGACTTGTAAGTTAGCCATCCCAGACCAACAGCCATCCTCTTGGATACTTTTGCTACTGGATTGGTAGTAACGCCGGCAAGTTCGCGCCAACCATCTCCTGAATACCCGAGCATAGCTCTGAGAAATTTCATCATATCCCCTGTGGTAGAACGCCAAACTCCAGCGGCTTCCATCCCAGCCCATTTAAATGGTTCGACTGGCCTGCCTTTGGAATTGTGCCCAACTACAAGGTTGCCTTGCGTTTGTGGCACAGCGACTGATGTATCACTCATGCCTAATGGTTTGCATATGTGCTCAAGAATAGCAGACTCATAACTTGTGCCCAGCGCGGAAGAAAGGATTTCGCCTAGCAATGCCATTCCTACGTTCGAGTATCTGAAGCGCCCTGGACTGCGGAGTTTCCTCAAATTTCTGAGATATCGATTAAAGTCTTCTTCTCTGAAACTGCTAATGAACATGCCCAAATAAGACTCTGTGACAAGTTTTGCCCCTGTCACCGGGTTGCTCGGTAGGCCCGAAGTATGTGAGGCAAGCTGTCTCAGAGAAACTTGGCCAGCAAATGGCAAATCAGACCGAAACTTAGAAACCAGATCGTTGATACTTATGAAACCTTGTCGATCCAGAATCGCCAATAAGGTGGTTGTAAAAACCTTGCCGACGGATCCAATCTCATAGATTTCAGCCTGGCAATCTCTTGTGAATTTTGACGTCACACCGGCACGGAACAGCTCAGCACTGAATTGCGGCTTGGGCGATCTTCGAAGATATCTTTCCAGTTCTGTGTCCATTCTTCCCTGTCTAAGTTGGCGGCCGTGCCTAACGCCTTTTCATAAGCGGCGCGGCGTAGCCGCGTCCGGCGCCGAAGGCGCGTACTTGATGTAATGGTTATGTGTCATCGTTTGAAGTTTTCACTTTTTCCTTACCGTTACGGATAGAGCTGAGAACAAGCTTGGCGGTTATTGCACCAATTAATCCCATTGCGATTCCAAAGGATAGGCTTAGTGGATCAATCAGGAGGGCCGAAATCGTCCCAAGACAAAGCCCTGCAATTATAATCACTGGTGTCTCGCCTTTTCTCAGACCTTTAAGGATGTCCATTTCAGCTTCCTGTGTGAGTTTGCTCGCTGCGACCAGAGACACATAACGCCCAGTTCAGCCGCAGCGAGCACGGAGCGGCGTTTGTGTTATTGTTTGAGCGACAGCGAGTAACACAAATGTTGCGCAGTTGTCACCGGCAATGTAAAACTGACCCACTAACGACAATTTAAAATTGACCCACCTGAGGCACAATGACCGCCTTTTAGCGATAAAGCGGCGGTTGAGATGCAATGTTAAATCAGGAGTCATTAGTGGATATTCACGTGCTACACAGACAAGGACACAGCATCCGGGCCATCAGCCGTCAGATGGGTATCGCGCGCAACACAGTGCGCAGCTACCTGCGGGACCTGGCCAGAACCCCCGCCTATGGTCCGCGGGCCGACAGAGCGTCGAAGCTCGACCCGTTCAAGCCGTATTTGCACGAGCGCATCGAAGCAGCCAAGCCATACTGGATACCGGCCACCGTGCTGCATCGGGAGATAACAACGCAAGGCTTTGATGGCAAAGAAGGCATTGTTAAAAACTACATCCGTCAGTTCAAGCCAGACACCCAGGAAGAAGTCGTGCGTTTTGAGACTCTGCCCGGTCAACAGATGCAGGTTGATTTTACGACCATCCGGCGCGGCCACAATAGACTCAAAGGCTTCGTCGCGACTCTGGGTTACAGCCGGGCCAGCTACGTCCGCTTCAGCGCCCATGAGCGTCAGGAGGACTGGCTTATCGGTATCGAGGAGGCTTTGCACTACTTTGGCGGCGTGCCCAAAGAGGTCCTGTTTGATAACGCCAAATGCATCATGATCGAACGCGATGCCTACGGTGAAGGTCGTCACCGCTGGAATGCCCAACTGCTGCAACTGTCAGCTGATTACGGCTTCCGGCTGCGCGCCTGTCGACCGTACCGGGCCAAGACCAAAGGCAAAGTCGAGCGCTTCAATGGCTATTTGAAGAACAGCTTTATCACGCCCCTGGCGGCCACCTTGAAGCAGGCCGGCCTGGCGCTGGATGTTGATGCCGCCAACGGCCAGATCGGGCCGTGGCTAAACGAGGTCGCACACCAGCGTATCCATGGCACTACCAAGCAGAAACCGCAAAGCCTATTGATCAAGGAACGGTTGAGTCTGGCTGATCTGCCCATGCGCCCGTCACCTGCCAAGGTAGTTGTCATTAAATCGCGTCAGGCGATGCCCGTCGAGAGCTTCCAGCATCCGTTGAGTGTCTATGACCAGTTGTTGGAGGCGGTGCGATGAACCTTCAGATGCAAAGGATCCACAGTGCCTGCGAGATACTTAAGCTCAATACACTGGCCGTGGAATGGTCGGCCATGGCTGACAGAGCAGCCAGCAAAGGCACAACATTATCAGACTTTCTGGAGCAGCTGCTGGACCTGGAGCTCGATGCAAGAAAACAGCGTACGCGCGACACACTACTGAAGTTCGCTGGTCTGCCTGCGATAAAAACCTTTGAGGACTATGACTTCCGGTTCGCTACCGGCGCGCCGAAAAAGCAGCTGCAGGAGCTGACAAGCCTGGCCTTCATTGAACGAGCTGAGAACATCGTACTACTTGGGCCCAGCGGTGTTGGCAAAAGCCATCTGGCGCTCAGCTATGCCTATCAGGCTGTTCAGAAAGGGATCAAGGTGCGCTTCATAACCGCAGCCGATCTGATGCTGCAACTGGCGACAGCAAAAAAACAGGAGCGGCTTGAAAGCTACATAAAACGCAGCGTACTGGGTCCCAAACTACTGGTGATCGACGAGATCGGTTATCTGCCCTTCGGCCGCGAGGAGGCGACACTGTTCTTTAATGTCATCGCCAAACGCTATGAACATGGCAGCATCATTGTGACCAGCAACTTGCCGTTCTCTCAGTGGTCAACCGCCTTTGCAGATGATCAAACGCTGACAGCAGCCTTGCTCGATCGGCTGCTGCATCATGCGCATATTGTACAGATCTCTGGGAACAGCTACCGACTGAAAGGCAAGAAAGCCGCCGGCATCGCTCCGGTGGTCATCAGCCAGCAAGATAACGAGTAAACCGCCAAGGGTGGGTCAATTTTACATTGCCGCTAGGTGGGTCAAAATTAGATTGCCGTTGACATTCTGGCCGGCAACGCCTGAGCACTGCCCACTATTCCCATCGAAACCAGCATCCGATATAGACAAATGGATTGCTGAACAGGCAGTCGTTCTACTACACCTACCACCAAGAGCCTCTCCGTCATTGGCTCAGTGGACCGAGTATTACCGACGTCTGGCCCAGGACGCTGGCCTAACCAAAGGCAGATTACAGATTGAACATAATGAAATTGCTCACAGAGTCCTCTCATTCTGGCCACCACAAAAGCTAAGAGCTATGGGGCTGTCCTTAAAGGATGAGGACCATTGCTGGCTAAGAAGTATCTTTCGTAAACACCGAAAATCTTTCAGCTTTCTACAGCACCTTGTTGTACATGGCGCTCTGCGACCAGCAACCTGGAACATCACTGAAGCTATCGATGAGGCCCGTTCAATTGCTCTGAAACCGAAGCATGTTGATAACATCCCGGATAATCCGGCCAAAACTAACGCTCTAAATCCAGACCAGCAACATTGGTTAAAGCTTCTAAGCCTCCAGGAGGCTAAGGCAGCGCGACAGCAACACCCGGCCCTGTACGCCCGGCTGTATCGGTCTCAACGAGCCTGGCTAACTGCCGTCAACAAAGACCATAAACGCCCAACGCAGCCTGAACGACAAAGTCGCATCAACTGGCAAGCTCGGGATACCGAATATCTGCGCTGCCTGCAAGAACTGGCGATATTTGTTACAGCAACCAGTGATGGCCCCAGACGTTCCCATAACTTCTGGCTAAAAAGACTGAAGGCGCCCTCAACATTAGAAAAACAACTCGCGCGCTTGCCATTGACCCAAGCCTTTATTCAGCGCTATACAGAAACCGTCGCTGATTTTCAGATCAGGCGACTGGAGAATAGCTATGTAGACTTGAAGGAGCGCATGAGTCAGCCTCAAAGATGGCGCTTACTCCGAGGTTCGGGCCTGAGCGAGCAACGACTGACACTAGCAGCACGAACGTTTCTGAACGCACTTACAGAGAACTCAGATGTCACGGAAAGTCCCAAAAATCAAAGGAATCGAAAACGACAGTCAGATTAGAACAATAGGTAACATCTATAGACGTTTGGACAACTCAAGCTGGAAAATCAATGTCGAGTTTGAGCCTGGGCAAATTAAGCACAGCTTAGGAATATCCCAGATACCTTTATTGGCTCGAAGACGAATACTCAATGCTACAAAAGTGACTCAGCCTGCGGGCTTTAGGATGGTATTCGATCTGAAAAATAGCCATTGGGATGCGGTAAAAATTAAGCACATCCCGTTGCCGGGAGTGGCACGGCGGCAAGACCGGGAGCAGTGGTGCTTCAGGATTGAGGCAGGTGGTAATCAGATATATTTACCGCAGCTTGAGTTAGCCCGAGCTCTGATTTTGTATGAGCCATACCTATGCCGTCTGGTTATGAGCCCAGGTGGTCTTCTTGAGGAGTTTGACGTCCAACAACTAGACGATCCCGATAGCATTCAAATCAACTTGCTTCCCAGCTGTAGCCTGCCAAGGCATGTGCGCGGCGATAATGAACTGCGTCGAGCATTGGCTATGATCATCCTAGACCCGGAAATGAGGCACGCGTTCGATTCTATCTCCAGGTACCAGATCGAATACGGTAAGTACATAAATAACTATCGCGTTTGGCAATTCCGTTTTGATCCACCTTCTCTAGATCAGGTTCGGCTTACTGTCCGAGGTCATTTTGACCAGACGACATCGTCCATGTTCGTTTACGAAATTTACGGTCTAGAAGGGCTGAAATCCAACCACCCTCATAATGTTCATTTTTTTGATCCTAGTTTCGCCAGCCAGACCTCTGGGCAGGGGGGGGTGGTGCCAGTTCAACCGAAAATGTGCGCAGACGTTGAAATAGACGATGACGATATTCCCCTGGCAAGAGGGGCTCAGGAATTCGTCCTGGAAACCCCGCAGATTATCCGAACATACCGTAACCCTGCTCATACTACGCGAAATGGCAAAAGTAGACCTCGGTCGTCGGGCAGGCAAAAAGAAAGCGAAACTGACGAAGGGCGCAATGATGGCGTTATCGACATCAGTACCGATGAATCCAGTAAGATTGGCCAACTAATTGCCGGTGGCATCGACAGCATTCATGACCAAAGCGATGACACAAATAACTACGCCACGCGCTTTGAGGCCTTCAACGCGATGGTTGAAGTGCTGAAAATAAATGGCTGTGAAGTGTTGCTCTCCAAGCTGCGGAAACTGCCAGAAATTGAAGGATTTTCAAAGCAACGTCTGGAAGACGGCAACCCTAGGTGCTGGTCAATACAGATTTTATCGTTTAAGAAAGCTATCTTTGCTCTGATGGAAGTCGATACCCAGGGCAGTAACACCCGTCTGTCGACTCTGTTGGTCAAACAGCCTTCTGATGACTTTTACTGGGCCGCTGTGCTCCCTGAAATCGAAAAACGAGTGGTTCGTGACTCGCTGAAGTGGCCAACCAAGTACCTCAATTCCAAGTTCATTAACCACAATGTGCAGAGAATCAAACATCCTCGAAACCCCGAAAAAAACCAAGATATTATGGACGCAGATTCGGTTGAGCATTGGGCAGAACGGATACTTGCAAGAATGTAGTAACAGCATTACTGAAAAAACAAGATCAGTGATGCTCGATCCATCATGGATTGATAAGTGGTAGCAGAACAAATAAGGTGTTATAACTCGCAGATTTTGTCGTTGACTTGTCAAAAAATGGTGTAGATGTGATGTTGTCGCGGTTAATATCACTTTAGTAAAGCTTTCGGTTTTCAGGTTTTTCACGGTGATCCTTTCACTTAGCTTGAAACCCGAAATTTCAACTTAAATATTTGAAATTTATAGATATAATTATTGGGGTCGTCCGTTGAGAAGGATATCGTGCATTGACCTATTCTGTGGTGTTGGTGGTTTGACTCACGGTTTCGTCAAGGAAGGTTTGCCAGTCACCGCAGGAATTGATCTCGATCCTGCCTGCAAGTTCCCGTTTGAGGCCAACAACGGGGCTACCTTTGTCCAAAAAGACGTAAGCAAAGTTACTGTTAGCGAAATTAAGCAGCTATTCGGGAGAAGCGATGCGACCGTGCTCGCTGGTTGCGCTCCGTGCCAGCCGTTCTCGACCTACGCTCAAAGATATGCTGGATCGAACCATAGTGGTAAATGGGATCTACTTTACGAGTTTGGTCGTCTCGCAAAGGGGGCGTTGCCTGATGTTGTCACCATGGAAAATGTTCCATCTGTTGAAAGGCATACGGTTTTTCGAGATTTCGTGAAAACCCTGAAAAAGCTCGGTTATCACGTCTGGTATGGAATAGTTGATAGCTCTCAATATGGAGTTCCGCAGCAACGGCTGCGGATGGTACTGCTCGCGTCTCAGCATGGAGACATCTCGCTTATTCCGCCAACATCTCGTTCCCCTAAAACAGTCCGTCAGGCGATTGGTAAGCTTGCACCGCTGAAGGCCGGCGAATCTCACTTGAAAGATAGCTTACATATTGCTGCAAGCCTTTCAGAGACTAACCTTCAGAGGATTCGTGTGTCACGGCCAGGGGGAACCTGGAGAGAATGGCCAGACCACTTGATTGCTGATTGTCATCGTGCCGAGAGCGGAAGAACCTTCCCCGCTGTCTACGGGAGAATGGAGTGGGACAAGCCAGCACCAACCATGACCACACAATGTTATGGTTTTGGCAACGGTCGATTTGGACATCCAGAGCAAGATAGGGCTATTTCATTGCGAGAAGCAGCTATCTTGCAAAGTTTTCCAAAGAGTTACGCTTTTGTGCCTAAAGGCGCTGAGGTTCAGTTCAGGACACTTGGTCGACTAATCGGTAACGCTGTGCCTGTAAATTTGGGGCGTGCTATAGCTCGATCTATCAATACGCATCTGGAGTCAGTAAGTTTTGCTTAGCGGTGTCTTCGCAATTCAAAGTTCCACGCTCGAATAAGAATACTCAGTGCGATCAGTGGAAGATTACATGGAAAAAGAAAAACGACAAAATGGCGTCGCGTATCAAGCGAAACCAGAACCAGGACAATTGGTAGAAGTCAGGCGACGGCAATGGGTCGTCGCTGAAACAAACGCGGCTGGCTTAAATAATCAACCCGATGTAATGGGCGTCAGTTACAGTAAAACGCCCTATGAGGTAAAAGGCCAAACAAAGTCGTCATTTCAGGCGGCCCAAAGCCTCGTGACGCTGTCCTCCATCGACGAGGACGGTCTCGGCGAGGAGCTGGAAGTCATCTGGGAGATCGAACCCGGCGCACAGGTCATCGAGCGTGCGGGCCTGCCTTCCATTACAGGGCAAGATGACTCCGACACGCTCGAAGCTTTCCTGGATGCAGTGCGTTGGGGCGCCGCCACCAATGCAGACCGAGGATTTTTGCAGGCACCGTTCCGGAGCGGCGTCAGCATAGAGGACTTTCAGCTCGACCCTCTGGTACGCGCCATCGATATGGCCCGCGTCAACCTGCTCATCGCCGACGACGTCGGCTTGGGCAAGACCATTGAGGCGGGGCTGGTGATCCAGGAGATGCTACTCCGGCACCGTGCCCGCACCGTCTTGATCATCTGTCCTGCATCCCTTCAGGAGAAATGGCGCATCGAGATGCTGGAGAAGTTCGGCCTCGACTTTCGCGTGGTCGACACTGCCTACATCAAGAAATTGCGGCGCGAACGCGGCATCCACGCCAACCCGTGGACGTCTCATCCGCGCCTGATCGCCTCGATGGACTGGGTCAAGAGTGGCGAGGGGCTGCGCGCCATGCGCGATGTCCTGCCGCCCCATGCCGGCCATCCACGCAAATTCGATCTACTGGTCGTCGACGAAGCGCACAACATCGCCCCCGCCGCCGGCGCGCATTACGCGCTGGAGAGTCAGCGGACGCGCTTCATCCGCGCGATCAGTCCACACTTCCAGCATCGGCTGTTCCTGACCGCGACGCCGCACAACGGCTACACCGAATCGTTCACCTCGCTGCTGGAGTTGCTGGACGACCAACGCTTCGCCCGCAACATCCTCCCCGACGAGAAGCAGCTGAGCCAGGTGATGATCCGTCGCCTGAAGAGCGATCTCGTCGATGCCGACGGGAAGCCCCTGTATGCCCAGCGCAAGCTCCAGGCGCTGGCGGTCCCTTACACGGATGAGGAACGGGAGATCCACCAGAAGCTCAACGATTACTGTGCCAGCCGCGAAAAAGATGCGGAGAAGACCGGCAGCACCTTCGGTACTTCATTCGTCAACCAGCTGCTCAAGAAGCGCCTGTTCTCGTCGCCCGCTGCATTCGCTTCCACACTTGAGAAGCACGTCGCCTCGCTGTCGAATGGCGTCAAGCCCAAGGCTCGAGATGCCATGGCCGAGCGCATCCTGCGCAAAGCCATCCTGAAAGCAGACGAGGATTACGCCAACGACCAGGAAGTCGAGAATGCTCAATCGGAGGCCGTCGAGGAGGCTTCGCGACGAGCCCAGCCGCTGAATCAAGAACAGCAGCGAATGCTGGCCGATCTGAGGCAATGGGCCCAGCGCGCTAAGAACCAGACCGATGCCAAGGCCAGAGCCATCCTTGATTGGCTCTCAGCCAATCTGAAAACGGGCGGCCAATGGAACGATCGCCGCGTGATCTTGTTCACCGAATACCGCACCACTCACCAGTGGATGCACGAGATCCTCGCCAGCCATGGTTTCGGCGGCGAACGACTCGGTCTGCTCCACGGAGGACTCACTCAGGATGAGCGTGAACCCATCAAGGCAGCCTTCCAGGCATCTCCCAAGGATTCCCCTGTCCGCATCCTGCTCGCCACCGATGCGGCCTCCGAAGGTATCGACCTGCAGAACCACTGTAACTGCCTCATCCACCTGGAGATCCCCTACAACCCCAACGTGATGGAGCAGCGTAACGGGCGTATCGACCGTCACGGGCAACGCGAGAAAGAAGTGTTGATCTGGCACCCCGTCGACGGCAGTGACAAAGGCCATGCCTCGGTCGGTGGCCATGGTGACGACATCCTGCGTGCGCTGCGCAAACTGGAGTCGATGCGCGCCGACATGGGCAGCGTCAATCCAGTCATCGCGCCCCAGATGTCCGGACTCATCGAAGGCTCGCTGAAGGATCTGGACACCCGCCTCGCGGAGGCCAAGATTGCCAAGGCCAGGCGCTTCGTGCGCGCCGAACGCGAGCTGAAAGAGCGTGTCGCCAAGCTCCATGAACGGCTCCTCGCCACCCAGCAGGATTTCCACCTCACCCCCGACCATATCCAGATGGCGGTGAAGACTGGTCTCGCGCTGGCGGGTCGCCCCCCGTTGGAACCCGTCGCCCTCTCAGATGCACCCCAAGGCAGCGCATTCAGGATGCCACCCCTCTCGGGATCATGGGCGCGCTGTCTGGAGGGCCTGCGTCACCCGCATACCCAGCAGATACGCCCCATCACCTTCGACCACGCCGTGGCCAAGGGGCGAGACGATGTCGTCTTGGTCCACCTGAATCATCGATTGGTGCAGATGTGCCTGCGGCTGTTGCGCGCCGAGGTCTGGGCGCAGGATGACGTGAAGAAACTCCATCGCGTCACCGTGCGCACATTGCCGGATGGCAGCATCGAGGGTCCGGCTGTGGTCGTCATCTCGCGGCTGGTCATCACCGGCGGCAACCACCATCGCCTTCACGAGGAACTGACCGTCTCGGGCGGCTATCTGCGCGATCAGTCGTTCCGGCGCGAAGAGGGCGTCACGCGTGTCCAGCAGTGGCTGGACGAGGCGCAGCCCATCACAGCGAACGATTCGCTGTTCGATGCCCTTCGGGTGCGCTTCGATCGCACTCGACCCGCCATCCTGCAGGCAGTCGACTCCCGCTCGAAGGATCGACTCAAGTTCCTGGCCAACACACTGCAGACCCGCAAGCAACGAGAGTTGGACGACATCGGTGCCGTGCTGGACGAGCTCGAGAAGGCGATCCAGAGTGAACTGAAAAAGGACCAGCAGCCCGAGCAGATGTCGCTGTTCACCGAGGACGAGCGCACCCAGCTCAGGCGCGATACCGCCGCGCTGGAGGCGCGCCTCGCGCGCATTCCTGCCGAGCGCATCCAGGAGGTCCAGGCCATCGAGACCCGATATGCCAAGCTTGATGATCGCACCTTCCCGGTTGCAGTCGTTTTCCTGGTTCCAGAATCAGCCATGAAAGGGGGTGCGGTATGAGCAATCACGACCTGCACCACGACTGGCTGGCGCTGATCGAGATCTCCGGCCCGTTCCTCGCCGTTCCCGTTCTCAAGGAGGCCTTTCCTCAAGGCCTGGAAGAACTCGACGGAACCAAGCGCAAACGGCTGCGTCAGGCCTACGAGGAATGGCGTGAGGCGCTTGAAACGGATGATCCACAATTTCCCGAGCTGCACACCGCCTGGATTGATGAGGTGCTGACGCGTGGGCTGGAACTCGATGAGGATGCCAGGGCCGACGTTCTGAAGCGCGCCGAATGGTGTGCAGCCAACCTGAGTGCCGCCCTGCCAGAGCATGGCGTCATGCTGGCCCCGGACCTCGCGGTGATCGATGAGCAGCGTGGCAATAAGCCGCTGATGCACATCCACACCTACGGCCAGGATGTCGACCTCGATGCCTCCCTGAAGTTGGACGGATGGGCCGCCACCCCGGCCGATCGCATGGTTCAGTTGTGCCGCGCCACAGGCTGCCGCCTCGGGCTAGTGACCAATGGCGAGCGCTGGATGCTGGTCGACGCCCCAGTGGGCGCCGTCACCACCTTTGCCAGCTGGTACGCCCGCATCTGGAGTCAAGAGCCCATCACCCTGCAAGCCTTCGTGCACCTGCTGGGCATTCGTCGCTTCTTCGTCGATGAAGCCGAGCAACTGCCGGCACTGTTCGACCGCTCGCTGAAGTATCAGGACGAAGTCACCGATGCCCTTGGGGAGCAGGTGCGGTGCGCCGTGGAAGTGCTGATCCAGGCGCTCGACAAGGCCGACCAGGACCGCGACCGCGAATTGCTGCGTGACGTGAAGGAGCCGGAACTCTACGAAGCCGCGCTGACGGTGATGATGAGGCTGGTGTTCCTGCTCTCTGCCGAGGAACGCGGCTTGCTGTTGCTCGGCGACGAGCGCTACGAGGCCAACTACGCGCTCTCGACCCTGCGCATGCAATTGCGCAAGGAATCCGAGGAGATCCTCGAACGCCGCTGGGATGCCTGGTCGCGCCTGCTGGCGATCTTCCGCGCCGTATTTGGCGGCATCGAGCATGAGAACCTGCGCTTGCCCGCACTGGGCGGCTCGCTGTTCGACCCGGATCGTTTTCCCTTCCTTGAGGGCCGCGCCAAGGGCTCTGACTGGCGCACCGACACGGCCAAACCGCTGCCGATCGACAACCGCACCGTGCTGTTGTTGCTCGAAGCCATTCAGCAGTTCCAGGGCCGAACACTGTCCTACCGCGCACTGGACGTCGAACAGATCGGCTACGTCTATGAGGGCTTGCTGGAACGTACCGTCAAGCGAACCGCCGAGGTCACGCTGCAACTGGATGGCACCAAGAACGCCAAGGCGCCCTGGGTCAAGTTGGCCGAACTGGAATCCGCCCGCCTCGACGGCGCCGAATGCCTTGCCCAACTGCTCCAGGAGCGTTCCGGCAGTTCCGCCAGCCGTGTGCGCAACGATCTAGCCAAGCCAGTCGACGACACCCTTGCTGACCGTCTGCTGGCCGCCTGCCATGGGGATAGCAGCCTTCGGAACCGCATCAAGCCCTTTGCCCGTCTGGTACGCACCGATCCATGGGGCTATCCGTTGGTCTATCCCGCCGGGGCCTTCATCGTCACCACCGGCTCCGACCGGCGCGAGACCGGCACCCACTACACGCCGATATCGTTGACCGAGGCTATCGTCACCGAAACCTTGACGCCGATCGCCTATGTGGGACCGGCAGAGGGCACCCTGCGTGAGCAGTGGGTGTTGAAGTCACCCGCCGAACTGCTGGATCTGAAGATCTGTGACCCTGCCATGGGCTCGGGCGCTTTCCTGGTGCAGGCCTGCCGCTGGCTGGCCGATCGCTTGGTGGAGGCTTGGTCACTGGCCGAAGCCACTAGAAAGACAGTGAGTGTGGATGGCGAGGTGCTGGATGGGCCCGACACGAAGGAGTCGTTGCCTCGCGACACCGAGGCCCGCACCCTGATCGCTCGCCGCCTCATCGCCGAGCGTTGCCTGTATGGCGTGGACCTGAATCCCCTGGCAGTTGAACTCGCGAAGCTCTCCATCTGGTTGGTGACGCTGGCTAAGGGGCGGCCCTTCGGCTTCCTTGATCACAACCTGCGCTGCGGCGACAGTCTGCTCGGCATCCATCGTCTGGATCAGCTCACCGAGCTCTCAATGGTGCCGACCGGGAAAGGCCAGCAACGCTTGTTCGGGCAGAACATTGAGCGGGCGGTTCGCGAGGCGATCAAGTTGCGGCAGACGCTTCGCCAGATGCCTATCCGCGATATCCGTGATGTAGAGGCAATGGCGCGTCTGAATGCTGAAGCTCGTCGTTGCCTTGAATTGCCGGGAGAGATAGCAAATTCATTTATTGGCGCAATTTTTGCGTATGGCCGAAACAATAGTCGGCTTGAAAGCGCGTTGACTGAATTAGCCGTACAGGCTGAGCAAGCAATTCAAGAAAGTTCTGATTCGCGGAAATTTGTTCTTGATAACGCAAACTCACGTCTTTCTATTGATTCACCAATCGACAGGGGGGCTCGAAAACCATTTCACTGGCCTTTGGAGTTTCCTGAGGTGTTCGAAATGCGCGACGGTTTTGATGCGATGGTTGCGAATCCTCCTTACTTGGGCGGAAGAAAAATAAGAGGGGCACTTGGTGGTGTATTTCTGGAGTTTCTTACAAAAAACCTGTTCCAGAATGCTAGTGCCAATGCAGATATTTGTGCATTTTTTATCAGGCGCTGCGCAATGCTATCAAGCGCCGGGGGGGTCAATGGCTTTATCGCGACTAGTTCCATTTCCGAAGGGGATACTCGCAATTTTGGCCTTGACTATCTTTTGGGAAATGGCTGGCTACTGATCAGAGGTGCAAGCAAATTTCCATGGCCAGGAAAAGCCAGCGTCACAGTCTCGCCAATCTGGTTGTTCAACGGTGCTTGGGGTGGTGAAGTTGTTCTGAATGAAAATAAAGTGGTTTCTATTAGCCCCTACCTCACGGAGCAGTCAGGGCGTGAGTTTGATCCCTTTAAGTTGAAAGCAAATTATGATTTGAGTTATCAAGGATCAATTCCACTCGGCAAAGGATTTGTTATTTCTGATGAGGTGGCGAAAGAGATGGTCGGCTTACATAGCAAATATAAAGATGTTATTTATCCTTACTTGGTCGGACAAGAACTGAACATTGATCCATGCCACGAGCCATCAAAATGGATCATTAATTTTCGCGATTGGCCGCTTTCCCGAGAAAGCGCTCCAAGCGGTTACTCTGGGCCCGTAGCAGAAGACTACCCGCTGTGCCTCGAAATTCTTAGACAAGATGTCTATCCGGAAAGGCTAGAGAAAAACAGGCATCAACTGTGGTGGCAATTCTGGAGAACCAGAGCTGAAATGTACGAAAGGCTAGATCGTCTAGATTGGGCACTTGCAGTTGCGACACAAGCTACCAAATACATTGCCTTTGGCAGGGTCACCGGTAAGCGCGTTTACTCGAACGCAATCGCCATCATCGCCAGCGATGATTTTTCACTTGCTGGCGTAGTCTCTTCAAGTGTTCACGATGTTTGGGCAAGGCGTTATGGTAGCTACAACCTCATGCTCATTCGATATAGCCCATCGGATCTTTTTGATACGTTTCCTTTGCCGCAAGATTTTCAAGATGAATTGAGAGTTGTGGGAAGCAAATACTTCCATACTCGCGAACGAATCATGTCATCTACTCAGATCGGGCTCACGGATTTTTACAACGCAATTCATAACCCCGAAGAGACTCATGGCAACTTTCAGAACTTTCGGGAGTTGCAAATAGAGCTTGATAGTCTTGTGGCACGTTCTTATGGCTGGAGTGACATTGATCTTGGGCATGGGTTTCACACGGTCAGTTACTTGGCCGGTGGTAACGAGGTTCGATTCACAATATCAGAAGCTGCCCGCTTGGAGGTTCTCCGGCGATTGCTTGAGCTCAATTTGCAGCGCCATGAGGAAGAAGTCGCAGCGAGTCTGCACGGTGATCACACGTCACGCGCTTCGACGCGTGCCGGCCGCCCCGCTAGGGCTGCGACGGTTCAGCCCTTGCTCGACTTCGAGAGCGAGACTGCAACAACAGTCAATGTTACGACGCCCAACAAGGCGATCCTAGATTTCCTGAGTGCCAGTCCGGGCTGGCATGCCAAGTCGGATGTCGTCGCCGCCATCGGCATCACCGATGGCCAATGGAGAGCTGCAATCGCCGATCTGATCGCGAAAGGGAAAGTCGATTGCCAGGGTGAAAAGCGCGGAGCGCGTTATCGAGTGGCGATCGAAGGGACGAAAAAATGAAAGAGTATCAACTGAATGTCGATCCGCGCATCTTGGAACTACTCGGCCCGAATCTCTACACGAACATTTACTACGTGTTGGCGGAGTTGATTGCCAACGCGTATGACGCCGACGCAAAGAACGTCTACATCGTTGCCAACAAGGACGACATCCGGGTTGAAGATGATGGCCACGGCATGTCCTACGAGAAGGGGGATATAGCCAACTATCTCAATGTGGCGGGCGTTTCACGAATCAAGGAAGCCGACTCGTTCTCCAAGTCCGGAGCGCGGCGAAAAATGGGTCGCAAGGGCGTAGGAAAGCTGGCGGCGCTGTCGGTCTCCGAGAATGTCGACATCCTGACCGTGGCAGATGGCGAGAAGTCAGGGTTCGTTCTTTCTCGGCATCCGGATGAAGGCAGCAAGCTCCGTGCCATTGCCGACGCCGACATCAAGTTTGATCATGTCCAAGAGCATGGCTCCGCCGTCGTGATGCGCAACCCGCAGTACAGGCTCCACAAGACGCTTGCTGCCGTAAAGCGCAATCTGCTGAAGATTTTCCCCTTGATAAATGCTGATTTTCGCATCCACGTCATCAGAGGGCAGGAATCCGAGATCATCGACGATTTCGACAGAAACGTGATGGCGGAGCTCGGCACGCTGATCGCGCTTGGCGATGAGTATTCGCCATTGATAGACCTCGTACCTGATATCTATCCACAAAGGCGAACGGACCTGGTCACCAGCAGGGACGAGAAAGCCATTCCCCTGGTCATGAAGGACAGCGAAGGGGTCGAGCACGAATACACCCTTCAGATCGCCGGTTGGATCGGGACATACAAAACGACGCGAGGTCGCAAGGCCGAAATATCAGATTTCCCTGACAACTTCATCTCGCTGTTCGCGAACAAAAAGATGGGGGAGTTCAATATCCTGCCTGTCGTTGGCCAGAACAAGTTGAATGAGGTTTATGTCGTTGGGCAACTACACGTCGACTTGTTCGAGCTGACCGAACTGCCAGATATGGCATTGAGCAACCGTCAGGGATACAAATCTGACGATCCGCGATATGTCGCAGTCTTGGACTATGTGAGGAGGGAGCTTCTGGCAGAGATTCTGAGAAAGCGGGAAATTTTCACGGACATAGGAAAATCAAAGAAGAAGAAGCAAAAGCAAGACGAGCAAAAAGACAATGAGGAGCGGCTACGGCGCAATGTCGATGCCTTCCGCAGGAAAGCAAGCGAAGAAGCCGCCAACAACCTGCTGGACCTTGGCTCTGGTTTGTCTCGCGAAGCGATCGAAGGTGCCATCACAAAATCGATAAACGACAACAGCCCAGACCTTGGGCTGAAGTCGCTCATCGATTCCCAGAAGAAAAAGATACTCATCAGTCAGACATACCCGGACAAACCGTTCGCCGACATCATTTATCAGATGCTCCTGCACAACAACGTGCCAGCCGAGGACATCCTGTATACGAATTGTGACGATGAAATCTGCCGCGTACCCGAAGGCAGAGGTGTCTACGACTATTTGAGAGAGTTTTTCGTAGAGAGCTATTCGACTCAAAAAATATTCGTCCTCTTCGTGACGAGCGAGAACACCAAGGTTTCCTGGGGTGCAATCACGGAAGTGGGCGCGTCCTGGATCACCCAGGTCGACCATAAGATCTTCAATGTTCATCCGTTCAGACCCGAGCATCCTCTGAACGATGAGGTGCAGTGGCAAAGCACCAACCGGGAGGAACCAACCAAAGGCGAGCTGTGGATGATTCCACTGAACGCGGATGTTTTCTGCCAGAAGATCGAAGCGGTCTGTGATGCGCTGGGTTATGAGAAGAAGACCAGAGCTGACAACAAAGCGTACCTCGGGACGCTGATTCCTATTCGAAGCGCCTGAGGGAAGCTGGCATGGCACACAACACGAACCCCAACGCATGGATCGCCATTGATCATGGCCTCGGTACTGATCGCAGGCTGACCCACCATATCCTCGTTCTGAAGGGCGACCATTCTCTGTATAGGGCTATCGAGGAGGATGACTGGGTTCTGGTTCTGAACCCCGTTGGTAGCATCACCCGTGTCGGGCGAGTGCTGCGGATTCGTTCCGATCTTGAGACCACCACGCTCTATTTCGACCGACTGCTCTCGGTCACCGACCCAGTCTCAATCGGCCTCACTGCACTCACGCCACCGTCTTCTGGAAGTATTGGTCGGGTACAGTGGACCGATTTCGTCGAAGCCCTGCCCAAGGCTTTGCACAAGACCATCGCAGACGTGCCGACGGTCGGTTCCGACGCCCGTTCACCCCAGCATCAGCAGGAACTCGCCTACATCCGCGAATTGCTGCAACTGGCCGTGATGGACGATCTGCTCGGTCCGGCTGGCGGTCCTCATGAGCGTATCGTCGACATGGGTGTGCGTGGTCGCTATCTGGTGGGCAAGCTCGCTCCGCGTGAGGCAGCACAGGGCGGCATCGAAGGGCTCGAAGGGCCACTGGCAAACGACGAGGTCGAAGAGCCCACCGACCCGAAGGCGCCCGGCCAGCATGAACCCGGTGCGGAGTTCGGCACGGCGACGGGGCGTGTCGAGCCCGAATCCGATGCGGCAGACGAGATCGACGCGGCCAGCAATCAGTCTCTGGTGCCAAGCAGCCTCGGCATGACCTTTTGTGTGGCTGGCGACGCCGAGCGAATCGAGATCGAGGTGCGCTGGGGTCGCTATGAGCGCAGCGACGAGCACGAGATCTACCGCACCCGCAAGAACAAGGAAACCGGCGCCGAGGAGCAGACCAAGGCGAAGGTATGGCAGCGCATCCCGTGCGGCGGCAAGCTGGTGCTGCCGCTCACCGAGGGCGTGATCCCCCATCAAGCGCCAGACAAGAGCTATCCCGAAGTGCGGGTGCAAGGCTCCGTGCGTGCCAAGAACGCGAATGGTGACCGCCTGGTGACACTCTTCCTGGTCAATGCACAGGAGGAACCCGAGACCAACCGCGATTCCGCCTGGGTGTTCCAGCCGGAGCTGATCGTTCGATCGGAAGCAGAAGCTCCCAAGCGCGCCGTCTTCCGTCGCCGCCCCGTACTGGATGCGGACGGCATGGACCCGGAGCGGGAGTCGCTGGAGATGATCTACCGCAACCGGGTGGAGTTCGCGGTGGGTCATGGTGTCGCCGTCCATGCCGAAACGGCGGATGACGTAACGCTGGCCACCGAGGTGCGCACCATCGTCATGCCTCAATACGAGGTGCAGGTCACCGAGACACCGGGTCTCGATCCCGCCGACCGACCGGCGATGAAGGAAATGGTGAGCAGTGGTCTGCTCGACATGCAGCGCCTCGCCACCTTGGACATCGGTCCTCTGGTCGATGCCCTGAATCTGCTGACGAAGGATTACGCCGCGTGGATCGACGAGCAGCGTGCTCGAGTTGGTGTCGACGTGCTCGGCTACGACGCGCAGGCCCGACAGGCGATGGACCGATGCCAGGAGATCCACGCGCGTCTGCAGCAGGGCATCGATACTCTCAAGAGCGACGAGAGAGCGCTGGCAGCCTTCCGTTTCGCCAACCGGGCGATGGCCACGCAGCGCGTGCGTAGCCAATACGCCCTCGAAATCCGGCGCGGCAAGGACGTCACTGTCGAGCAGTTCGACGTGCTGAAGAACCGCAGCTGGCGCCCGTTCCAGTTGGCTTTCCTGCTGCTGTCGATCCCATCCCTGGCCGACCCCACGCACCCGGATCGCGTGCAGCCCGTCGAAGCCCATGCCGACCTGCTGTGGTTCCCCACCGGCGGCGGCAAGACCGAGGCGTACCTGGGTGTGGCCGCCTTCACCATGGCCATTCGGCGCATGCAGGGCAATCTTGGTGGTTACGACGGCTCGCGCGGTCTGGCAGTGATCATGCGTTACACCCTGCGGCTGCTGACGCTGCAGCAGTTCCAGCGTGCCACGGCTCTGATCTGTGCGATGGAGGTGCTGCGTCGCGAGGCGCTGGCCAAGGGTGACGAATCGCTCGGCACCGAACCCTTCACCATCGGACTGTGGGTGGGCAACAAGGTGACGCCGGGCACAACCGAGGACAGCCATCGGGCCATCGAGGACATCCGCAACCCCGGCAAGTACAACGCCGGGGCGGCCTCACCCGCGCAACTGACCAGCTGCCCCTGGTGTGGTTCGGAAGTCGCCCCTGGGCGCGACGTAGAGGTCGACAAGGGCCGTGGGCGCACCTTCGTCTACTGCGGCGACAAGAAAGGCCGCTGCGACTTCTCGAAGGGCAAGTCCAGCAAGCTCCGTCACCCGGGCATCCCGGTGCTCGTCGTGGACGAGGAGATCTACCACCGTCCCCCGACGATGATGATCGCCACCGTGGACAAGTTCGCCATGATGGCGTGGCGGGGCCAAGTGCGCACGCTGTTCGGTCGGGTCGGCCAGGAATGCGAGCGGCACGGCCTGCTATGGCAAGGCGCGGACTGCAATGGCAACCATCAGGCAGGCAGGGGGCTTAGTGCGACCAAGGTCAAGAATATCAGCCCGATCCGACCGCCAGATCTGATCATTCAGGACGAGTTCCACCTGATCAGTGGGCCGCTCGGCACCATGGTTGGCCTGTACGAGACGGCCGTGGACGAACTGTGCGGCTGGAAGTTTGGCGATCGTATGGTCAAGCCGAAGATCATCGCGTCGACCGCCACGGTGCGTAAGGCCCGCGAGCAAGTGAACAACGTCTTCATGCGCCAAGTGTCGGTGTTCCCGCCTCATGGGCTGGACGTGGAGGACAACTACTTCTCTGTCCAACGACCCATCGAGGACAAGCCGGGACGGCGCTACCTCGGGGTCTGCTCTCCCGGAAGTTCACGACCTGCGATGCTGATTCGCGTCTACACGGCATTCCTGACCGCTGCTCAGGCGTTGTTCGACCGCTTCGGCGAGCCCGCAGACCCCTATATGACCATGGTCGGCTACTTCAACTCGCTGCGAGAGCTGGGGGGTATGAAGCGCTTGGCCGAGGACGACGTGCAGACGCGTTCCTACCGGGTGCAGATGAGCATGGTCGAGCGCCCCGCGCTGGCGCAACGCAGCGTCAGCAATATTCGCGAGCTGACCTCACGAGTCTCCAGCCAGGACATCCCAAAGTACCTCGACAACCTCGAGGTGAAGTTCAAATCCGAGTTCGATGCCGTAGCCGGCAAATACGTGACCAAGTGGCAAGAGGGCGACACCCGGGCGATCGACGTGGTGCTGGCCACCAACATGCTGTCGGTGGGAGTCGACGTCAATCGGCTGGGACTGATGGCGGTCAACGGTCAACCCAAGGGCACGGCGGAGTACATCCAGGCCACCAGCCGGGTGGGACGTTCTTTCCCCGGCTTGGTCTGCACCGTGCTCACATGGGCACGGCCACGCGACCTCTCGCACTACGAAACCTTCGAGCACTACCACGCCACCTTCTACAAGCACGTCGAAGCGCAGTCGGTGACACCCTTCTCGCCGCGCGCGATGGACCGTGGCCTGACCGGCTCGCTACTGAGCCTGATGCGCCTGGAGAACGATTCGTTCAGCCCCAACGAGGGTGCGGGCAAGCTGGACAAGTCAGACCAGACCGAGATCACCGATGCCATCGATGTGCTCGTCAAACGAGCCTGGAACGTCAGCGAGCTGTCCAGCACCAAGAGCCTGGCCGAACAGGAACTCAAGGAGCGTGCGGATGAATGGGCCAAGGAAGTGGGCAAAGGCGGTCGCATTCTGGCCTATGAGAAGCGCGGCCCCGAGAAGGACAAGACCGTTGCATTGATCAGGTCACCGGGCATCCAGGCCTGGGACAACTGGACCGTGCCCATGTCGATGCGTGAGGTGGAGCCCGGTGTGCGCTTGATCATGAATACCAGCCACATCTCGGACGACCACGATTGGAAGCCTCGTCCCGCGACGAAGGATGAGGATTGAACATGACGACGACCAATAAGACTCCAGTCGGAGAAGTCAGACCCAGCCAGTTGCTCTGGACCTACGGGCCAGGGGCGTTGATCGACCTGCCGAGCCTGTCCGTCGTGACGCTCGGCATCGACCGATGGGAGAAGGACCGCTGCCAACCAATCCAGGAAGCCAGACTGCTGGCCGCTGTCCGGAAGGTGCTTGGAGCACAGGTCGAGAACCTGCGGATGCCGCCGTTCCAGAAAAGCGAGCTCGTCGATGTCTGGTCGGCCGAGGCCAACATCGGCGTTCCCGTTCGGCCGTTCCCGCGTTGGATGCGCTGCGTGAAATGCGGCCTGCTGTCCCCCTTCGATGCCGGACTGTTCGAGATCAAGGAGAACCGTTTCAGGCCCGAGCGAACCCGGTTCGTCCATAAAGGATGTCGGGGTTCGAAGGGCGATCAACCCGCCAAGGACGCCGATGCCGTACCGGCACGCTTCCTGTTGGCCTGCCGCGACGGCCACCTGGACGACTTCCCTTGGCACTACTTCGTCCACGGCGGCAACAGTTCCTGTAAGGGCACGCTGCGCTTCTTCGAGAGCGGCGCCTCGTTGCAGACCGAGAACCTGTGGGCGAAGTGCGATGCCTGTGGTGCTTCGAGGAGCATGGCACACGCCTTCGGCAAGGCCGGGAAAGAGAATTTGCCGGGGTGTCGCGGACGACATCCCCACCTCGATCACTTCGACAACGAATGCGACGAGGAAGCGCGGGCGGTTCTGTTGGGCGCCACGAACAGTTGGTTCCCGATCACACTTTCGGCGCTCGCCATTCCCCAGACCAAGGACCCACTCAGTCAGCTGATCCAGGATGGCTGGGAGTTCTTCGAGGAACTGGAGTCCGAAGCCGAAGTGTCGGTGACGGTGAAGACCTTGAAGAAGACCGGGGCACTGCCAGGGATCGACAAATATCCAGCGGCGGCGATCTGGTCGGCCATCGAGGCGCACCGTGCTGGTGGCGGACAGGAAGTCGTGGGTGAGGCGGACATCAAGGGCCCCGAGTGGGACGTGCTGACAGAGGCGAACCCACCCACGGACTACCCGCACTTCATGAGCAAGAAGGTCGGTACGCCACCGGCCTTTGCAAAGCACATCAGCAGAGTGCTGCTTCTGGAGCGACTGCGCGAGGTCAATGCCTTGCTCGGTTTCACTCGCGTGGAGGCGCCCGAAGAAACGGGTGACCCGAACGAACGGCCCCAGATGGCCAACCTCTCACGAGGCAAACCGGACTGGGTTCCTGCAAACCAGGTGCATGGTGAGGGTATCTTCATCCAGTTCGACGAGCAGGCGCTCGTCGCTTGGGAAGCACTGCCGGCCGTCGAACAGATCGACAAGATGCTCCGAGGCGGCCACAGGGGATGGCGCAATTCACGTCATCTCGATCCTGACGAAGGCTACCCCGGCATTCGCTACGCCATGCTCCACACACTCTCGCACCTGCTGATTCGTGAGCTGGCGTTGGAGTGCGGCTACAACGCAGCGAGTATCCGCGAGCGCATCTATGCCGACACCTCGGGCGGAAGTCCACAGGCCGGTATCCTCATCTACACGGCAGCAGCGGATTCTGATGGAACGCTGGGCGGTCTCGTCGATCTCGGCAAGCCGGAGAATCTGGGTCGCCTATTGGAACAAGCCTTGAATCGTTCGAAGATCTGCTCCTCTGACCCGCTCTGCTCCGAGCACGATCCCGAGAAAGATCGCTCACTTCATGCGGCGGCGTGCCACGCTTGTAGCCTGGTGGCCGAGACCTCCTGCGAGCGCGGCAATCGCTACTTGGATCGATCATTGCTGGTTCCGACCCTGGAACGCATCGACGCGGCCTTCTTCAAGGGCTTGTGACATGGAGAAGCTCTTGGATGCAGTCGCAGCCGTGGTCTGTCTGGTATCTCCAGAGAAGGTCCAGGCCATAGCCAGCCGGATTCGTCGGACTGATGCCGTCAAAGCAGCCGGTGCACTGTCGGGCGTAGTCAGCACCCCCGTTGCTGCTGAGGTTGTGGATCAGCTCATCGATGCTTGGCGAAGCACCTCTGTCAGCGCCGAGGAACTGGCATCGATGCTGCTCGCCGCCGGCCATGTCTTCACCAAGGCGACGAATCAACAATCCACCGAACTCGTGTGGACGGGGCCGACGACACCCTTCGTCTCGGCACGACGAACCGAGCAGGCGCTACTGCAGGTCATCAACGCCGCTGAGCAGACCCTGTTCATCACCAGCTTCGTTGCCTATGACGTATCGACCATCGTCAATGCACTGAATGCGGCAATTGATCGCGGAGTGGTCATCTCCATGCTGCTCGAATTGTCTCAGGACCACGGCGGCAGCATCACCTTCGATGCTATCGGCAAGATGAGGACGCTGGTCCCCGCCGCCAGACTCTATGCCTGGCGAGACAAGGCCGATCCTTTCTCCGAAGGGCGCGTCCACGCCAAAGTTGCGGTTGCCGATGGGAAGGTGTGTTTTATCACTAGCGCGAATCTTACCGGGCACGCGATGGAGAAAAACATGGAGGCTGGAGTTTTGATTACAGGGGGATCAGTACCGAGTATGTTAGAGCATCATCTAAGGTCGCTAGTTGACACTGCAATAGTTCAAGCATGTTGAAAAATTAAGGCGTGGTCGAGGCGAACACAAGTTGCCATTTTATTGTCTGTTTCACCCCATCAGCCCTAGACGTCGCCTGTAAATTATTCAGTGACAATTATTTAGACCTTGAGCCGGACAAGATAGTTTAAGCTGGATAGGGGCCTTTAATTTACAAAAAACAGAGTAAACATTGGAAATAATAAGAGTAAAGAATGGTTCTGGCGGGCTATCGCGTAATTTTCTGAGCCATATTGACACTCAATAACAGACAATTATTGTCGCTTACTAAAGTGTCCGGTTCCATTAGACCAGAACAGTTCTTGGGACATTGGTTTGGGGATACGGTCACACTAGTTTTCAACACATAACAAGCCTCCAAACTGACGCCAAAAAGCTACGCGTTTTTGTGTTACTCGCTGCGCTCAGCCAATAGATCCGACTATAGCGCAGCCGAAGCCAGCGTCGGAGCACTTCATCGAAGAAGTTGTTGATGGCCGCATAAAATTTCTACGAATAATTGCCCCTTAAAATGGGGGTATTACATGAGCAAACTGAGGGAAATAGCAATGAATAACAATGACCTGATCAGCCGATTCAAAACTGAGGTATTGGAAACTGGCCCAGAGAGCACACTGCCATGCAATTTACGTGACGAATGGTTGGATGTTCTGTTAATGCAGGCAGACGAAATGGCAAATTTGGAAGAGTTGGACAACGAAGACGACAGTCCGGTCTGTACAGAGCTTCTGGCTGCAGTTCTCCATATCCATATGGTCAAGAATGGGTTCGAAAAGGTCTCGCTTGAGGAGTCTGAGCTGATGCATACGATGGAGCTGTACGCTATAGAGCTAGGTATGGAAAAGGTGAGCAGGAATACGGAATTTCAGTGTGAGCCGGCAACACTTGAAACCATATTCACCAACCGAGGGGTTGCTATGAGTACACGGCGATGTCGACAGTGATCCTGCATTTCATCGGGAAGCTGACCATAAAGTTACCAACTTTCTTGTATGGAATTTTCACATTACATACCCTAAGCATCTCAAAAGTTACCAACTTTATTTTTTCACCATGCTAGTTTTTAACGGTAAAACAAGGCCTAGAGGGACTTTTAGTTACCAACTTTATTGTTTAACTACACATATGGCTAATTGTTTTTGTTTCGCTCTGAGACATTTCAGTGACTGGTGACAGTACTGGTAGAGCGAAACAAAAACATACCTTCCGGGGCATGGCTTTTGTGACGATCGTATCGTAACATCGGGAGTTCCTACCTGCTTTAACCAATTGTTATTGTTTGGATAAAGTAGTCTGATGGCCATAGCCATTGTACAACCACCTGGTGGACCGATACGTGCAATCTAACCAAGATAGCGCTGAAGAAATAGCCACGGCCATTAGCCGGGGAGACAGCCAGGCAGAAACCCTGCTTGTTGAGCGTTATTACCGGATAGTGTTGTACATTCTGAAAAAACGGGTTCAGGATGAGAATCAGGCGCGCGACCTCTGTCAGGAGACGTTTCGCATTACGCTGGAACGCTTGCGGTCAGAACCATTGTCGGAGCCGGATAAATTACCTGCATTTCTACATAGTGTGGCAACCAAGCTTTGCATCGCCGACAGTCGAAAGGCGGCAAGAAGACAGACTTATACGGACAGCGACTTTATTGACCAATTCGCTGACCAGAATGCGGACCAGTTTACACAGCTAGACCGTGAGAGAGCAGCGGCTGCCGTCAGGGCACTGCTCGACGAACTGGATAACGAGCGCGATCAGAGGATACTGAGGCGCTATTACATAGATGAACTGGACAAACAGATTATCTGCGACGAACTGTCATTGAGTCACCGTCACTTTGACAAAGTGATATCAAGGGCAAGAACTCGTTTCAAAGAGCTGATTGAGACCAGAGGCCAGATTAGTTAGCCGGCGTCAGTCAGTCCAGGAGGGTAGCGAGCATGCTTGATGAAAAAAGCAATGTTCGAGATGAGATGATTGACGCGTACCTGCGTGACACCCTGCCCGATGAGGAGCGTGCACAGGTAGAACTGTGGATGCTGGAAGATCCGGAGTTCCACGAACAGGTCCGTCAGGCAGAGCTCATGCTGACCTCATTCAGTCAGCTGGAAAACTCTGCATCAGCATCAATTCACCCGATAAAATCTGAAACTCCGCATGAAACACGCACATCTTTTAAACAATGGATAGCGCAACCAATGTCGATGGCGGCAACGGTGCTACTCGCTGTAGCAGCTACCCTGCTGATCCGCGGAGAGAGTCAGCTAACCGACGGCGTATCGCTATCCAATGGGCTCGCCTTGAACTCCGTGACCACGCTGCAGTCAACCCGCAGCGCGGATAATGAAATTCAATTAAACGGCGACACGCAACTACTTCAGATTGATGTTGGCATTAGCCTTGACGATGCGCCGTACCAGGTTGTGCTTACTCATGAAGACGGCAATCCACGCTTTGAGTTTCAGCTGCATGCAGATGCCAACGGAATGGTCCGGCTCCTGACACCCGCAAAGCTTGAAGGTCGTTATCTGCTGAGCGTGCAGCAATCAGGCAGTAGTGGCCAATCGGAACAAGCCTACCTGCTCGAATTCAACGGATAGTCCTAACTAACTCTCCCTACGGGCCAGGAGTGTTGCCATGGAACTAGTGCGAGGTCTTAATGAAAAAGGGCAATTCAAGACCTTACCTGATGGCGTAAAGCTCTACACGCTGTTTAACAACAAAGTTCCGCAGGCAGGCTTTGACGTCACTGATTTGCGCAAACTGGGTGCCGCGATGCGGGACCTGCAGGCCTCCAACGTGTCAGCAATGGCTGGCTATACCTATCTTGGACAGTTTCTGGCTCATGACCTGAGTCGACTGCGAATTAAGGGTCACAATAAGACGGTCAAATCGTTCACCACCGACATCCTGCGCAGCGATGTCAGTTCCGTACTGGATCTCAGCAGTGTTTACGAAGGTGCTGTAGCTGGCAGTTTGATGCGGAAAACCGGAAGCGCCTTTATGGCCCTGGGCGATGCGCATGTTTCCGATGGGCCCGACCTTGCAGGTTACGACCTGCCTCGCAACGGCTTGCGTGCCTGTGTCGGCGATGACCGTAATGACGAAAATCTAATCGTTTCCCAGCTGCACGTTCAGTTCCTGAAACTTCATAATTTCTTTGTCAGGGAAATCAGCCACGATCATCCGGGTCTTGGCACTGACTCGCTTTTCGAGTCAGCCAGAGAACAGGTCATCCTCCACTATCAGGAGGTTATTCTTTATGATTTCCTGTATGAAATTCTCCATCCGGCAGTTTGGAAAGCCATAATCCTTGAGAACGAACATATACTGTGGGACCCGGACTCTACAGAGCCTGCAGTGTTGCCGATTGAGTATACCGCCGCAGCGGGTAGATTCGGACACGCAATGGTTCAGAACAATTACAACCTCAATGCAGTGACCAGTGTCAGTGTTTCAGAACTGTTTGAGATGACCGGTGAGGGCGGTTTTGGCGGTAAGTATCTGCGAATGCCGGCAAGCCATTTAATCGACTGGCGACTGTTTTTTGACTTCCCTGATCAAAGTACACGGGGCCTGCCATCGCGTAACAAGGCTTTAAGAATCTCGCCGCGGGTTCGCGTTAATCTGACCAATACACAGTCTTTGGCTGTGCCAGAGGAAACCAACCTGGCTACGCGAAATCTGCTCAGAGGTCTGCAGATGCGACTCAGCTCCGGCCAGGCGGCAGTGAATTACTTGTTAAATAATTTTGAAACCCGGTTACGTGAGCTGGAAATTCCAGTCCGCTTACTCGATAGAGATCAGCTTAACCTCAATAAGCCAGACTATTCGCGACACGTTCTCGATCGCTGCAACCCGGCACTGAGTAATCAAACGCCGTTATGGTATTACGTGTTAGCCGAAGCGTGCGTGGAAACCATTGAGGGAATTGGCAAGCTGGGTCCCCTGGGAAGTCTGCTTGTGGCAGAGTCTGTCCGAGGCTTATTGCAGCTTGACCGAAACTCAATGAGGTATAAAACGCGCCGACAAGACATCGCCCCCAGCAAGCAGATTCCCGGTTATCTGGAGAGAAAGTTTCTGCAAATGAGTGATCTGATTCTTGCAGCCAACTCCGGTGTCTCAGACCCCACTACGTTCATAACAAGGCAGTAGCGCCATTCAATCAAAACGAGGAAAAGCAAATGTCAGCGAATGATTTCTGGACAGACATTCAAAATAGTGAGTGGCACTCGGTAGGTGGAAGCACTGTAAGAAACAAACAATTCAACCCCTTCCCTGAAGATGATTGGCGCGAGCAACTGGTACGAGACAATGAACCCTATTACCCACCGAGTGGTGTGCACATAAAATTAAAATGCCAGGAAGAGACTCGTGGCGAGTACGCTGTCGACCACCACGGCAAACCAGAGCGGGTACCGGCAACAAAGCTGAGAACCTTTAGGCTGGAAATTTCGGGCGACGATTTTCTGGGAAAAGAAGTACTCAGTACTGCGCGATTTCTTGTGGTTGGTGATCATGCCATATCGTCGCCGCTGACACTCAGCAGTACAAAATCAGTCGTTGTACTTGTGCGCCTGCATACCGCATCGGATGGAAAGCAGGTCATGGTCAACGAGCTGATCTGGTCAGTGCAATACGATAAAACGCCAGGTAGCACCAAGACCTTCTACGACATCCAGAAGTGGTTCTGCTGCAGATATCCATGAAATCACTTGCTTTAACAGGCACGTTGATTGGCTTATTGATAGCCAGCAATCAGGCTGAGGCCCAGTGCAGGACTGGAGATGACGCCTTTCGCGAAGAACATCAGGTTCAGGTGCCTGAAGGAGGTCTGCTGCTTCGCGTTGCCCCGGGTGCTGAGTCGCTCATTGTTGAGCTGCACGGAAATGGGCAATCGTTCTCGTCGGCTAGCCCTGCAGGCGCGGCGTTAGAGCATCCCATTGTATTGGGCAGTGATGCTGTCAACGAGACGTATCAGGTTTGCATGTATGCACGATATCAGCAGTCCCGTCCGAGCAGCCAGTTTCTGGACGAGATACCACTGCGCAACATAAGCACGAGCGAGGCGGAGTTATTGTCATTGATGTCAGCAGCCTTCCGTCTTTGGGCTGACGATACGTTTCAGTCCCGCAACGAGGCCATTGAGATTTTTGGTCAGGTAGCGGCAGCGGCCAGGTCTGTTTCAGAAGAACTGATGACAGACGCATTGCTGATGATGGCAAAAGCACAGCTTCGACAGGCGGATTTCGCAAATGCACTGAATACCCTGTCAGAGTTGCCGGCTGAACTGGATGATCCGATTAAAGGCTATAAGGCAGCGTGGGCAATCGGTGAAGCGAATCTTCGTCTGAATGACCTGCCCGGAGCCATCGATGCTCTGCAAAGATCAGTGGATATTATTCTGAATTTTCCTGCCGGGCTTTCAGACAAAGCGTCAAGGGATCTGGTTGATATACGCATCCTGCTTGCGGAGTCATTCCTGGCCTCCTGGCAGATTGAACAGGCAGAAGCGCAGATCGACCTGGCGGCAGAAACCTCGGGTGACGAGTACCGACTGACAGGACGTCTGCACGACGTAATGGGTTTCCTGGCAATCCGTCGAAGTGATCTGCCTGGACTGACACTTGCCGAGCAGCGGCAACATCTGTCAGAAGCAATCGACATCATGCTTGCCGGCAGGATCTATTCCCAGGAGTCAGCGGATCCGATCCCGATGGCGGCGTTCGAGAACAATCTGGGATTCGTCTATGATCGCCTCGGTGAATACCGGCGTGCGCTTATTCATTATCGCAATATTCTCGATACGGTTGATCCAGGAGAACACCCACTGGTCTATCGTTTTGCTTATTCGAATCTGGGGCGGCTCTATCAGGTGACTGCCGACTACGACAGGTCGGAAAGTTACTACCGGCAATCCATCACTTTCTCAGAGAGCTCCAGCGGAACCATTTCAACAACACGCTGTGCACTGGGTGCAACACTGCGCATGAAAGGCGACATCGACAGAGCTTTAGCAGAGCAGAATCTTTGCCTGCGACAGGCTGAGGCGACCGACAATACCCGAGCGACAATTCTGGCTCGTTATGAGTTGGCTGAAAGCCTGTTAATGAAGGGTGATCAGGAAGCGGCCTGGTTAAATGTGCAGTGGGCATGGCAACAGGGGGCGTCTGATATAAGCCCGGCTTTGCGAGCCCGCGTAATGAGGCTGTACGCATGGTTATCCCAGCTTAGGGGGAATCAGGAGCAGGCTTCGTTCATTATTAATGAAGCTCTGGTTCAGCAAAACGAAGAGCAGGCACGATTGGATATGGCCGATAAAATAGAAAACCTGGCTATGGCCATGAATATCGGTCTTGTACAGGGAGACATGGCGCTAGCAGAGCAACACGGGCTGTTGGCGATTGATCTTGTCGAAACACAATACGAGCAGTTTGAGTCAGAAAGGCTGGGTCCAAGCTGGGGGTCACGAACGCACAGGATTTACGTTCAATTGGCGGAGGCCTATATCAGGCAGCATCTGGCTACCGGCGATCAGCAGGCACTTGGCAAGGCCTTTGCAATAACGGAAAGATCTAGAGCAGCAAGTTTACGTCAGCAATTTTCAAGGTATCAGCAAAGCGACCGCAGCGCAGAACCGGTCGGCAATGTTGGCGACAACTCCATCAGCCAGGAGGCTGCCAAAGCCCAGATCGATGCGATCAGTCGTATTGCCAATGAGTTTGCCAGCAAAAACATGACAGCCAGTATCGACAGCGCCGATATCAGCCTGCCAATCAACTACTATCATCACCAGGACGTTCTGTCCCTGCATCGCCTGCACGGAGTCTCAAGCATACCATTACCACAGGCCATGCCACTGGCGCAGATACAGTCCAGGCTCAGACCTGAACAGGCAGCACTTTACTATCTGACGACGGATTCAGATAACTTCGTGTTTACTGTCACCTCAGATGCGTTGTCGGTAGCGAAACTCCCCGACTCACTGCCAGCAGGACTGGTCGACACGCTGCGACAGCAGTTGGCTGACCCTAATTCACTGCCATACAATTCGCTGGCTCAGCTCTCCAGGCATTTGTTGGGGGGCATCAATGAACTGCCAGGCAAGACAGACCTCTTGATAGTGCCACACGGCGCTTTTCACGCAGTTCCATTTGCGGCACTGGCCCTTCCGGACGAACCTGGCTACACACCATTGATATCGCGCTTCAGCGTGCAGACTCTGCCGTCGCTGACTGCCTACTTGATGGAAAAGTCACTGAATTCCAGCAACGCTCAGGTTGATATCGCCGTCTTTGCAGACCCGCTGTTCGATGCAAACGAGCTGACTCAGCAATTGGCAGCGCTGGAAAGCCTAGATGTAACTGGGCTGCGAGGCTGGTCAGACAGTCTGCAGCGACTGCCCAACACCGCGTTCGAGGCCGCCAAACTGACAGAGCTTTTTGGAGAAGACCGTACCCAACTGTTTACAGGACAACGAGCTTCACGCAGCAACCTCGCTCGAGAAGATGTACGCAATGCCAAGGTTCTGCATATTGCAACGCACGGCTACTTTAACGCCGCCAATGAAGACAATGTTGGCCTGGGCTTTTCAGTCATAGATGAGTTCGGGAATCCTGACACGGGCTTCGTTACCCTCCCGGAGCTGTTTTCCTACCGATTCAACAACGAACTGGTTGTTGTCAGTGGCTGTGATACCGCGATGGGACGACAGCTGGGAGGAGAGGGCATGATGGGTCTGGCTCGTGGCTTCATGGTTCAAGGCGCAAAACACGTCATTTCGACTCTCTGGCCAGTGTCCGATAGAGCCTCCGCCGATTTCATGGCAATCTTCTACAGACACCTGCATCAGACCGGCAATGTTGCCGATGCGCTTAAGTCGGCGCAGCTGGACATGCAACAGAACCCTAATTATCGCGACCCGTTCTACTGGGCCGCGTACACACTCACCTCGGTCAGTCCCGACCCAAGCCTGACTTTCTAAGCATCCCTCAGTAATACCTCAGCCACGCGCACAGGCAACCAGGCTGGAGCCTGAAAACACCCCGGGTCTTTGTCAATTTTTTTCACACTGGCTGAGACATTCCGCGTGGTCACGACAGACTTTCCTCAAGCAGACACACAAAGTCTGCGTATTGCTATTTGGTCCCATTCATCGGGCCAATCAAGGCAACAGGCAGAACCAGCAACGTCGCCATTCGGAATCAGGAATCTGTGTCATGACAATAACAGTAGCCAATAAGTCAGCGCCCTCGAAATCAGTTTCAGGAAATCATACAGAGGAGCGCTGCCGGCAAAGTGACAAGCGAAGAGTAAATTCAGTTGCCCTGGCGCTCAGCCTTTTCCTGGGTTTGACATTTAACAGCATCGCCGCCGCGCAGACAGACACAAGGACGGCCCTTCAGGCAGTCTACAATTCAACCGGGGGTGCCAACTGGGTAAATAGCAGTGGCTGGCTGGGTGAGGCTGGTACAGAGTGTGACTGGTTTGGTGTTCAGTGTGATCAACAAGGTGCCCTGACAGGCCTGAACCTCTCAAATAACAACCTGACTGGGGTATTGCCAGACGAGCTGTGGAGCACTACCACGCTGCAGTCGCTCAGCGTAAACAGCAACAATCTGTCAGGCGATTTTCCCGATTCGACTACTTTCGCGGCGCTGAACCAGCTGCATAGTCTGGATCTGGGCGGCAACGACTACAGTGGTTCACTGCCGGCAAGCCTGGGCAGTGCGGACGGTCTGCGCTTCCTGTTCCTGTGGGGCAACCAGTTTAGTGGTCCCATCCCCGCCGAGTGGGCCAACCTGACCGCGCTGGAGCACCTGTCACTGGGAGGCAACAATACTCTTAATGGCTCGCTGCCGGCATTTCTGGGTGACATGACCAGTCTGACCAATCTTGACCTGGCCTACAATGCCTTCACTGGTGAGATTCCAGTGGAGCTGGCCAATCTGAGCAATGCGACGTCAATCAACCTGCGCAGCAACCAGCTCAGCGGCGCCGTGCCGCAGGCCGTTCTGGATATGGGCGTGGTGGATCTGTGGGCCAACCCGGGTCTGACCGGCCTGGCGCTGGGCACGCAAGCCGCTTGTGACAGCCAGACCACGTTGACGGTGGGCGAGCGTGCCAACGGTGAACTCACCCCGTTCACCGACTGCTACTTTGAAGAAGACCATATTATGGCGGACTTCTTCAGCCTGGATCTGAGTGGTGCAACTGGCACTACCTTGCTGCGCATTGAAGCCTACTCAGACTTCTTCTACCCACACGTCGGTGTGCTGGATAGCAACAGCTACGAAGGTCTGGATATCGTCGATACCCAGATCCAGCAGAACGGTCTGTCGTTTGAAGTGGCGCTGGCCCCGGGTGAG
>PALV01000008.1 GCA_002706685.1 Gammaproteobacteria bacterium
ATTGAAGCCCCGGTAAACGGCGGCCGTAACTATAACGGTCCTAAGGTAGCGAAATTCCTTGTCGGGTAAGTTCCGACCTGCACGAATGGCGTAACGACTGCCCTACTGTCTCCAACGCGGACTCAGCGAAATTGAACTCTCCGTGAAGATGCGGAGTTCCCGCGGTCAGACGGAAAGACCCCGTGAACCTTTACTATAGCTTCGCAGTGGCAACAGGACCGTTATGTGTAGGATAGGCGGGAGACATTGAAGCAGGGACGCTAGTTCTTGTGGAGTCACCCTTGAAATACCGCCCTTAACTGTCTTGTTGTCTAACCGCGGCCCGTCTATCCGGGTCCGGGACCCTGCGTGGTGGGTAGTTTGACTGGGGCGGTCGCCTCCCAAAGAGTAACGGAGGCGCGCGAAGGTGAGCTCAGAGCGGTCGGAAATCGCTCGTTGAGTGCAAGGGCATAAGCTCGCCTGACTGTGACACCGACGGGTGGAACAGAGACGAAAGTCGGTCCTAGTGATCCGGTGGTCCCGCGTGGAAGGGCCATCGCTCAACGGATAAAAGGTACTCCGGGGATAACAGGCTGATACCCCCCAAGAGTCCACATCGACGGGGGTGTTTGGCACCTCGATGTCGGCTCATCTCATCCTGGGGCTGGAGCAGGTCCCAAGGGTATGGCTGTTCGCCATTTAAAGAGGTACGTGAGCTGGGTTTAGAACGTCGTGAGACAGTTCGGTCCCTATCTGCCGTGGGTGTACGAGACTTGAGAGGATCTGTCCCTAGTACGAGAGGACCGGGATGGACATACCTCTGGTGGAGCGGTTGTCACGCCAGTGGCACTGCCGCGTAGCTATGTATGGACTGGATAACCGCTGAAGGCATCTAAGCGGGAAACCAACCTCAAAACTAGGTCTCGCCTGAGAGCCGTAGTAGACCACTACGTCGATAGGCCGGGTGTGGAAGCGTGGTAACACGTGAAGCTTACCGGTACTAATTGCTCGATCGGCTTCCAATCTTCCCTTCGTATGACGGTAAAAGCCGTTGCACGTCTGGACTGAAAAGAGCCACAGGTACACAAAGTTCAATGCAATACTTAAGACTACTCGCGAGAGATCCGCCGATCTTTACAAAACCAGGCATCGCCCATAAAGCGGCTCCCGGAAAACAAGATCAGCATATCGCAAACAACAAAACCAAATGCTTCAAAACACCCCATTTGCTGATACCGACAGAATATCTGTCCGCATCGACGACTTGGTGGCCATAGCGGAAGGCCCAACACCCGATCCCATCCCGAACTCGGCCGTGAAACCTTCCCGCGCCAATGGTACTTTGGCTCAAGCCACGGGAGAGTAGGTCGCTGCCAAGTCTTCCATGCGGACAGATCTCAAGTCACCTCAGCAATACACCATGCAAATACCCAACCTCCTACCTAACCACACCCACGCGGGGTGGAGCAGCCCGGTAGCTCGTCAGGCTCATAACCTGAAGGTCGTAGGTTCAAATCCTACCCCCGCAACCAAATAAATCAATACTTTAGCCCCGCTCTCACCAGCGGGGCTTCTGCTTTAGGAAGCATATAGGAAGCAGGGGTGGAGGCGCATTAGGGAGCACAAGTTCTGCGTTTGCTACCATATTGGACGTATTCCGTGGCAATCGGGAAGATTTGTTGCTAGCCAAAAGCCGAAGTTTCTTAACTTTCTGTTCATTGCTAACGGATTGCTCCAAAGAACTTTGGGGCTGCCTATTTTGCTAAACTCTTCCCAGAGGTCATCCAACAGCGTTCTTATGGTTAGTAAGGCATTGGTGGTGATCTCCCAGCACCTCGATCACTCTGCAGTCTTCAATGCGGCCACCGCTGCACTGTTTGATCATGCGTTCAAGCTCTGTTTTCAAGGATTCCAGTTGCGTAATTCTTCGCTCGACCTGTGCCAGTTGGTCCCGGGCGATAATGTCAGCGGCTGCACACGACTGGTTTGGATCATCGGACAAGCTGAGCAACTCGCGTATAGCGGCGAGTGAGAACCCCAGTTCGCGGGCATGCTTCACAAAATATAGTCGGTCGACATGACATGGTTCATAAATGCGCTGATTGCCCACTGATCGGTCTGGGGCTGGAATCAGGTCAATCTGCTCGTAATACCTAATTGTCTGCACCGTGCAGCCGGTGGCTTTCGCTACCCGTCCGATCGTCAATAAAACGGCCATGTAATTTTCCTCTTGAACCTACAATAACTATAGCAATTAGAATGAGGGTTCGATCAGGTTACTACAAGAGGATTGAGACCAATATGAGTGGGTGTTGTGGAACAGAGGCGAAGTTCGATGGGGCGTCTAAGGATTTCCGACAGGCTTTGTGGTGGGTGATTGCCATCAACGCCACGATGTTCTTCATCGAGATGGCAGCCGGAGCCTTTGCCGGGTCACAAGCGTTACAAGCCGATGCGTTAGATTTTCTGGGAGATACTCTGACCTACGGGATGTCTCTCTTTGTGATCGGCATGTCACTCCGGGTACGCGCTACCGCTGCTCTTATCAAAGGGATCAGCCTTGCTGCTATGGGCGTATGGGTATTTGGATCGACCGCGTATCAAGTTTTGATCCTTGGTGTGCCAAGTGCCCCGATTATGGGAACGATTGGAATTCTGGCGCTCACTGCAAATGTGGTCAGTGTTCTTATCTTGCTTCGGTTCAAGGACGGGGATGCGAATGTTCGCTCGGTTTGGCTATGCAGTCGAAACGACGCAATCGGCAATGTCGCAGTTATTGGAGCGGCCGGTACCGTATTCCTCACCCAGTCCGCGTGGCCGGATTTGATCGTGGCAGCCCTGATGGCGGGGCTATTCCTATGGTCTGCATTTCAAATCGTCTTACAGGCACTGAGGGAGCGGCGGCATCATGCTGCGACCGCTCCAGCAGAGTGAAGGGCACGAGCAGGTGACCAGCAGATCCTTACAGAACTCCGCGCTCTCGTTGGCCTGGATCATTGCTCTCGTATCGACTTTGGGGGCGCTTTTTATCGGTGAAGTTATGGGGCAGACGCCTTGTGTTCTCTGTTGGTATCAGCGTATCGCCATGTTTCCTCTGGCCCTGATCCTGGGTATCGCCGCTTATTTGGAGGATACAACCATTTACCGTTACGTGTTGCCGATTTCAATCGTGGGCGGACTGATCGCTTTTTGGCACAGCTTGCTCTTTATCGGGATTGTCCCGGAAATAATTCAACCTTGTGAGCTAAGTGGGCCGTCATGCGCCGGTGCAAAACAGACGGTTTTCGGCATTGTGCCGTTGCCGTTTTTGTCCTTTGCGGCGTTCGTCGCTATCACTTTTCTCCTTCTGCACCCTTATCTGAAGAGGTTGTCATGAATCGTCGGACTATTCTCGTTTCAACCGGTATCGCGGCTGTCGGTATTTTTGGCCTTGGAGCGTATATGTACGTTCCAACGGTGGACAAAAACGCTGTTAGAAATGCAGCGGATGAGACTTTCCTTGTGCGTTCGCATGCACCCGTCCTTGGGCCAGTGGACGCTCCGGTAACGATTGTAGAGTTCTTCGATCCAGCATGCGAGGCGTGCCGTGCCTTTCATCCCTACGTTAAAGACATCATGTCAAATTTCGAAGGCAAGGTCCGAGTTGTCCTGCGATACGCCAATTTTCATCCGCAATCTGAAGGCGCTATTCGGATTCTGGAAGCTGCACGCATGCAAGGAAAGTTTGAAGTGGTGCTAGAACGGTTACTCGAGACTCAACCCCTTTGGGCCCCGCACGGACGCGCAGCAGATAGCGTTTGGTCCGTCATTGCCGGTACAGGGTTGGATATAACCCGCGCCAAGAAAGATGCCTTGTTACCAGAAGTTACAAGGGTGCTTGATCAAGATGCTTCGGATGTGAAAGCAGCTGGCGTAAAAGGTACGCCTACCTTCTTTGTGAACGGAAAGTCGCTGCAAGAATTTGGTCCCCAGCAACTCTATGAACTCGTGCGGTCTGAGGTTGAAGACAATTGAAGAAAATCCGATACATTCTCTGGGGGACCGTTGCGATCATGTTGGCCGTGTATATCGGCCTCTTTGTTTGGCGCGGCACAGGAAACCCAGTTTTTGAGGCATCGTCACAATCCGAATCGAATGCCTTCTCGCCAAGTTTTATGCTTGTTGATCACCAAGGGAATACAGTCACCGAGAAGACCTACAGGGGGCAGTGGCTCTTAGTCTTCTTCGGATTTACGAACTGCCCTGATATCTGCCCGACGACGCTTTCGGACCTTGCGGTGGTCATAGATCAGATTGGTGGGAAGGCAGCTAGCGTGACACCACTTTTTATCTCAGTTGATCCTGAGCGTGACCGCGTTGAAAGTATGGCGGAGTACGTGTCGGCATTCCATCCTACTATCGTTGGGCTGACCGGCGCCGAGAAACAGATTGCCAGCGCCGTCGAAACCTTTAAGGCCTATTATGAAAAGCAACAGCCGGATAGAGATCAAAGCAACTATGCCGTAGCTCACACGTCTGCGGTCTATCTCATCTCACCCGACGGTACCTTCGTACGAACCTTCGGGTACGGCACCGCGACGGAGGTTTTTGTCACGGAACTAAATAAAAGATTGTAAGGATTATTGCTGATGTTCAGAATAAAACAGACCGCTCTTTTCGTGTTTATAGCAGTTATCGCGGTTCTATTGACGTCTGCAGCCGACGTTTATGCGTCCGATCTTGTTGTAGAGAAACCATGGGCTCGCGCGTCAATTGGCGTATCAAGACCAACTGCTGTTTATCTCACAATTCGAAACGGTGGAGCCGTTACCGACGTTCTTACAATGGTCACTACACCTGCCGCTGGTATGGCTGAGGTCCATAAATCAGAGGTTAAAGACGGTCTTGCGAGAATGAGTCCTGCGGGTAATGTCGAAGTTTCTGCTGGAACAACGGCCATCCTGGAGCCAGGGGGATTGCACATCATGCTCATGGAATTGAAAAATCCGTTGAAAAAGGGGGAAACCATATCAATGACCCTGCACTTTGAGAATGCAGGGCCAGTTGATGTTGCGGTTCCCGTCTATGGGATAGCCGCCTCAGGCCCAAAGTTTTCAGATTGACAAAACTCAGACTTACCCAATCCGCCACCCGACGTTGGTTTTTCAAATGGATAGAGATTGATAATGCGACATCATGTACGAAACGCCATGGCGGCCTTTCTATTCGCCGTCCTTTTGACTGGCGTTGATATCGGCACGAAGTGGTACGTGCTAACAGTCATCATGGACCCTCCTAAACGTATTCCCATCCTCCCATTCTTCGACTTTGTGCTTGTCTATAATCGCGGCGTTAGTTTTGGGTTGCTTGGCGGTCTCGGGGTATGGGGGCCATTGATACTGTCAGGGCTTGCTATTGTGATCATTGGGGTTTTTGGGTTTTGGTTTTGGCGTACGCGACATCGGGGCAAGATGTACATATTCGCCGCAGTTATCGGAGGCACGCTGGGTAACGTTGTTGATCGAATGCATGACGGAGCGGTCACGGATTTTATCGCTCTATATGTTGGTTCGTATCATTGGCCGGTTTTTAACGTCGCGGATATTTTCATCACGGTAGGTGTAGTGTGCTTACTTGCGTTCACCATGAAAACGCAATCCAGTAAATCTAACCAGGAAGAAGATCAATCACCGAAATCAAAGCCGCGCGGAAGTCAGCTGGATACTGGTCAATGAACGGCGCAGTTCGTCAATTGATTGTGTATATTGCAGGCGGCCTCGGCTTAGTCGCGATAACACTGTTCATTGGTTGGTGGCAGGTCGATGGTCCAGGGCGAGCTATCGACCCCTATTCAGTTGCATCACAATCTCTCCCACTTCCATTTTATGAAATGAACTTCCAACTAACGGATCATTCAGGTCGGACACACCCGAAGGACTGGATCGGACGCCCCACTCTTGTATTCTTTGGGTTCACATATTGTCCTGATGTCTGCCCAACAACCCTATCCAACATATCGGGATGGCTGGAAGAACTTGGCGATAAAACGTCTCCCATCCAGGCAGTTTTCATTACGGTTGACCCTGAACGGGATACTGTTCAGGTGATGGCGGATTATGTCAGCAATTTCCATACAGCGATCACCGGTTATTCGGGCTCGGCTGGTCAAACGCTCAAAGCCGCCGAATCATTCAGAGTCACGTATGAGCGCGTAACGGTGGATGAAAGCTACACAATGAACCATTCCGCCAGCGTGTTCGTATACAATGCTAATGGAGAGTTCGTTACCACAATCGATCAGCATGAACCTCCAGGAGTGGCCGTCCAAAAGATACGCCGGGTGTTGTAGCTTCAAGCCGCCACAGCGTTACCTGTGAAGAAATAAGGTGCAATGGAAACATTTCTCGCCTTGTTGGAAGAGTATGGCTTGCTGGTTTACGCCTTGCCTATCCGCTTACTGCAGTTTGAAGAGTGGAGCACTCCCCCTATTCGCGGGTTTCGCGGCCTACAAGGGCGCATTGGACCCAAGTATCGTTCTGATCTTGAGCTTTGCGGGTGGGTATCTGGGCGATGAGCTGCGGTTTGCATTGGCGCGGCGCTATGGTGAGCACATTTTCGCAAGATGGACCTGGACCCAGGAAGCCATAAAAAGAGCGCGTATCCTTATGGCCCGATACGGCATCTTGTACTTGTTTATATATCGCTACCCTAAGGGAATGCGCACGATAGGTGCAATACCTGTTGGTTTGGGAGAAATTCCGTGGCGAACCTTTACTATATTAAACGCAGCGTCCGCAGCTCTTTGGGCTGGCATACTGGTTGGAACTGGCTACTTCTTCGGAAACATTGTTGCTTCCGCCGCTGACAGAAATTGGGGGGTCGTTAGTGTCGCCCTTTTGTTTGTTTTTTTGTGTTAACTTACGTGGCGTGGCGTCAGGTTTGCCGGTCGTTGGATGACGTGTCACAGTTAAGATGACCGCGTCAGTGCCGTTGAGACCGTCACGAACTCCCCTTGGTTATGGCTGATTCCGAGACGTTAGTGGACCATCCCCGGTCATTCCTTTATGAGGTCGCGAAGTCGAGTCCGATTAAGGGTTCTAGTCGCGTTCGAGTTTCAGTGGCTTTGTCCCTAAGTTCTTTAAACCCGAGTTCTTCTCGGTATCTCCTGGCAAGACGGTAGGCCTTCCAAGGAAACTGTACATCAATATGGTCGAGGTTATCAACATTCAACGCAATCACATTCAGTAGACACCCCACGCCTTACATATTACTACTCCTGATTGCGCCATGTCATTGAAGAAGGGGGTGTTACAAGGACCCCCCTCTTGGGTTTCCGAATGTTCAAAACCAGAAAAGAAAGAGCGCACGCTAGCGCGTGCTTGTTCCGACGCTGCGCGCCGGGGCCGCTTTGGGTTTTAGGGACGGGTAGACAGAAAGGGAGGGGCAGGCTCAGAGCCTGCCCCTCTTTTGTGGCGGGTGCGGAGCCAGACTGAGAGAGCTTACGCTCTGTGTCTGTCTGGACCGCATCCGTCCCCAAAATCCCTGACGGCGCGGCCAGCCCCGCCAGGGCAAAACTTGTGGAAAGGCTCAACCCCATCGCCTTACGCCACTTCCGACGTATGGCTGACCATCTTGGAATCCGCCCATTCGATCAGTTGGCGGCGGCGATAGCGGATAGACCGGCCAGAGACCTTTACGAAACGGGGACCGCCGCCTCGTACTCGCCAATTCTGCAAAGCCCGGATTGTGTATCCGAGAAATTCGGCGGCTTCTTGTTCATTGATAAGCCTGTCCAAATAGGACGAGTCTTTGATATTCAAATTGTCGTTTAACATTTTGGTACCTTCCTAGTGATTGGCATGCGCCCGAATGCGCTTACCTCTTGACCGGAAGATGTCCTCTTTCAAAAAGTCTTAATAGTCCCTACGATTTCTTAATAATCAGTTGGGTAAATCCTTCTGATTTATTTTTGTTAAATATCAGCGTGTTACTATTGAAAAAAAGTTACGTAAGACAAATCATGTGGGTCTAATCAGATGGTTTTTTACCTTTCGGTCGCCCTCCTTTTGTGTGGGTCCCAGGCGCAGAGGTTTTCCAAGCAGTCTTGAATAGTTCACCTGATAGCCTTGGAAACTGCGTTTGTGCCAGTTTCCGAATGCCATCTTTTCGGAGGTTCGGATTCTCGGAAATAGATTTTTGTATAAAGGCCCCGACTTGCTCTAGCAGACTTGGATCGGGTATTGGCCTGCTAGAAGGAATCAGAACTTCTACATCCTGTAGCCAATTCTCGAATTGCGTCTTTTCAATCGATACTGGGCCACGCCTACGGCCATAGCGTTGAGGTGCCCTAACCATCGAGAGGCCTATATTTAAATGGAAGCCTGGTTCTTTAGACCAAGCTCCTAGTTCCATAATTGTGTAAAGACCACAAAAAAGATTTAGGTCTTTCTTTATGGCAGCATCCCATAAAGTATTGTGAACTCGTTCGCGGCGATCAAATCTCGCTTGGTCAGTTTCTAGCGTATCAAAGTTGTTTGGCAGCTTGCGGAGTTCTTCATACAGCGTGTCTTTTTTTACCTGAAGTGCCGCCGCTTGATGGCTAAACTTATCCTGTTCCGCTCGGTCGAGTGCCAAGCTAAACTTCACTCTCAATGGGGCAATCTCCAATTCAAGTTGCTCAATCTGATCTCTCAATCGTCTATGACGTTCTTTAAGCGAGTTGATTCCATTTGAAGGTCGTGCCCATGCTTCGTGACCGTCCCAGTCGTCTCCAAATATCTTAATGCCTAGGAGGTCGAATGCTTGGAGTAGCATATAGCGATTATGAAATTCGAGATACGTTATCATGAGTAGTTCGTGCCTAAGGGACGGTTTGCAGACTTAGCGTACCTTCTTCCTTAGGGTGAATAAACCGTTGAGCGTAAGATAGATAAATTGGACGAAACTCGTCTCTAACGCTATCGGCGTAGTGCGTCCCTTAGAGACTGTGAGTAGACCCTTCATAAGTATGGGCTATGGTCCAAGTTTTCTTAGCTAAGGAAACGAAGCCTTAGGCTTTTAAGCATGGTCCCTATGTACGTAGGGTTAGCTATTGCCCCCACCCATAAGCCTAGCCAATTCCCCCGATATCCGATCCGCTGATACCTGTACAGGATCATCGGCAAGATGGGCATAGCGCGCTGTGGTCTGCACCTGGGAATGACCTAAAAGCTTTCCGATCATAGGAAGGCTCTCTCCCATCCCTACGGCACTGGATGCAAAGGAGTGCCTTAGGTCATGGATACGAAGGTCGTCTAATCCCGCTCTCCTACGTATGCGACGCCAAGGCCGCTGCATGTCGGTTAGATGCGTGCCTGGGAGCTTTCCCGTAACTACGTAGGGATTATCATCAAAGCGCTCGATTTTTCCTAGGGCTTCCAGCGCGGCTGGTCCCAGGTAAACACTCTTCGCCCCGGTCTTGGAATCGGGGAGCCTTAAACGGTTCCCCTGTACATAGGACCATTGTAAAGTCTGTATCTCGCTAAGGCGGCATCCCGTAAGGATGAGAAGCCGGATACAGTGGATCGGGGGCAGGGGCTCCTCACCCGATGCCTCTAGTTCATTTAGCGTCTGTCCCAACCGTATGAGTTCCTCAGTAGAGAGATAGCGCTCCCGCTTCTTCTCCTCATACTTCTTCACATGGCGGCATGGATTCGACCCGTCTGGACGAAGGCCCCACACTTCGGCCTGGTTAAACATGACGGACAAGACGCCAAGAGTTCTATTCGCCTGATACGATATCTCCCTATGGGCATGGTGAAGGTCTGCAATGTCCGAGCGTTCAATCTCTGCCACCTTCATCTTGCCCAGACGCGGCTTGATGAAGAGATCGATATTCCGTCGATACTCTTTCGCCGTGGATGCCTTACAGTGAGACGGGACATACTCATCCATAAACCGTTCGCACAGTTCCTCGACTGTAGGGGCCACACGCTTGCGCTTGGCATCGCCTGAGGGGTTCGCCCCCCGGGCAACCGATGCCAATAGCTCACGGGCTTCCTTACGGGCATCTTCTGCGGTAACGACGCCATGCTTGCCCAATCCCTTGCGCCGGGTGCGCCCACCACTGTCTCTGTACTGTATCAGATAGACCTTGCGACCCGTTGGCCAGACACGAAGGCCAAATCCCGGCATATCCTCATCCCAGACAAAATACTCCTTCTCACCTGGCGAAAGGGTATCAACGGTGCGTTTGCTAAGACGGGTCATAGTGCTTCCTTTATCAAAACAGGAAGCATATAGGAAGCAAGTGAGAGCGAAATGCAAGACCGTTGAGAGTCAGTGAGCGAATATAAAACAGAAAATATACTATATTTAACAATGATATATGACTATATAGAGAATATCAGCGTATCCCAGAGGACCCCTAAAAAACTAACTCATAACCTGAAGGTCGTAGGTTCAAATCCTACCCCCGCAACCAAATATTCCAAACACTTAGCCCCGCCCTCAAAAGCGGGGCTTTTGCTTGGGTAAGCTATAGGTAAGCAGGCAGGAAGCAGGGGGCGTCGGTTTTGCGACGAAAAGGGGGGCTGGCAGCCGCATGACGACCAGCTCTTCGCCTATCCGCTGACGACGGTCTTCACCGAGCCCGCGGATTGGGCTGGGACCCCTGACCCTGTCCCCGAATCGCGTCCGGTCAGAATGAGGGAATCTGACCTTCATCGGCTGGGGTTAAACCCAGCCGATGAAGCAAATTCGGCCGGTGTCATGAACCCCAGGGATGTGTGAGGTCGGGTCTCGTTGAAGTCCCGACGCCATGCCTCGATCTTGCTCCGCGCGTCGTCCAGTGACAAGAACCAATGCGTGTTCAGACATTCGTCCCGGAAGCGCCCGTTGAAGCTTTCCACATAGGCATTGTCCGTCGGCTTGCCGGGCCGGGAGAAGTCGAGCGTCACCCGGTTGATGTAGGCCCAGTGATCCAACGCTTTCGAGATGAACTCCGGACCGTTATCCACCCGGATTTTCGCCGGTGCCGCATCCCGTTCGAACAGCAGCCGGTCCATCACGTCTACGACTTGCTCACCCTTGATCCCCTGATCCACGTGGATCGCGAGGCATTCCCGGGTATAGGCATCGACCACCGTCAGAGCCCGGAAGCGTTTGCCGTTGAACAGGGCGTCCGAGACGAAGTCCATGGCCCAGATCTCGTTCGTCCTGCTCGCCTTCGGGCGCTCCACGCGCCGCGCCGCCATCACATGACGCCGCGGACGCTTCGCCCGCAGGTTCAAGCCCTCAAGACAATACAGACGCCGGACACGCTTCACGTTGACCTCCCAGCCTTCCCGACGCAGCAGAACGTGGATACGACGATAACCGCAGCGAACCCGCGTCTCCGCGATCTCCCGGATCCGTTGGCGTAAGGGCGCCTGATCCTCCCGACGGGACTTGTAGCGATGGGACTTCCGATTGAACCGAAGCGCCGCGCAGCCGCGCCGCTCGCTGACCCGAAACGCATCCTGCACCCACCGTACGATCTCCCGACGGCGGCCAGGCGCTAAGTCTTTTTTGCCAAAACCTCCTGCAACATGGCTTTATCCAGTGAAAGATCCGCAATAAGCCGCTTCAGCTTCTGATTTTCCTTCTCAAGCTGACACAGCTTGCGCAGCTCCGTCGGCCCCAGACCTCCATACTGCTGCTTCCAACGGTAATAGGTCGCCTCCGACACACCCATCTTCCGGCACACCTCGGCGACCGGTGTCCCAACCTCGGCCTGACGCAATGCGAACGCGATCTGCTCGCCCGTAAACTTCGACTTCTTCATGGCAAACTCCTTCAGCTCAATACGCTTCGAACTTGCCAGAATCTCTCATTCTCAATGGACGCATTCTTAGGGACAGGGACAGGGTCAAATGAAAAAATCGTCCGGCCAATGGGTTTGGTAGACAACTTGGTTGGTGAGGTCTCAGTTGATGACGATGCATAAGCTGACCATCAATGAAATCCTCACCCCAAAACCAGACGCGCGACCGCGTATCTATGCTTATTCCATCGCGGATGAAGACCACGGCGATCCCCCGCTTGCGGAGCTGCACCGCCCATTCCTGGATCGGTGCCCAGATATCCCCCTCGTTCTCGTTTCCCGTTCGCACGAAACTGGAGATGTTGTCGATGAAGACGACCTTGATGGCTTCTGTCCGTGTATGCTTGATTGATACGGTAAAAACTTCATTATTCAGTCCTCTTCGCCAAAGGCATTGACTTCAGAGGTATTCCGCCGGTATTACAGGTTCAATTTAGGGTGGTGTTTTCTAGGGGTGAAGACGTGGTCAGCGAAACCGAAGAGGAAAAAATCTTGATGTAAAAGCGGATGCCACGCCAGCGCAACAGCATGCGCCGGCGGAACTGTCGGGCAATGTTTTATGGCTCATGGCCTCCTCTGGACCTCATCGACACGTTTTTGCTGGTGATTTTGAGTGGCTGGTCATACCTGCCCTTGCCAACCGGCAGTTTCGTTTGTTTCGGCGCGATAATGTGCCGCTTGCGTATGTTTCTTGGGCATTTCTGAGCGAGGAGACCGAGGAGAGATTCAAGCGCGGCGAGGTTAAGCTCGCTCCAAAGGAATGGACGGCTGGAGATCGCGTTTGGATCGTGGACTTGGTCACGCCTTACGGTGCGGAGTTGCAAATTTTGAAAGATTTGCATGACTCTGTTTTTGTCGATCCCGGCCAAGTGAACATGATTGTCGCCAGCGTTGGCGCCAAAAAGATAGTTACGCTCGCCGAGCTGTGCGCGGCCATGAAGGCTCGGGAGGAGCTAGGTGAAACCGAATCCGCGAAGGTGTGACTGTATTTTACTTAGAATTCAGTGTGTGTCGCATCTTGTGATCCAAGGGGCACAACGGTTCAAACGCTCCAAAATCCCAAAGAGTCATTCGCGTAATTAGAACGGGACTTGAGAGCGGAGCGACGCTAGGAAATGCCTAAGGGACCTCAAAAATACCGCGTCAATCCGACCGCCAAGTGGGAATCCGTTGCCGGTTTTCGATTCTCGGCGATTCTGCTGTACCCGGTGTCGGTGACGTTGGCTTCCAGAGCCTTGTTCGATTCGCCTGGAGCAGTGTTCTTTGGCTTGATCTTCGGATTGGCTACGGTGCTTCCTTGTATAGGGCTTTCCAATTTGCTGCGGGATTGGCTTCTGCGCCGGTTTCCATTGGTCGAATCCTCGCAACAAATGTTGAAAAAAGAGTCTAGCGATGGGCGGTTCCTTATCCACCACTGCTTAAGGGCGGTCATAGGCGATGGTGGCGTTGTGGTAAAAACTGGGCTGCGATGCATTATTTATCGACCATTGATCTTCGCTGTCGCGAATTGGATTTTTTGCGTTTCTGTTTTTTGGCTGCTCGCGTACTCGGTCTCACCATCTTTCGCTTTAACAGCCGAGTCGGCCAGCGCGGACCACACACTGACGAGCCTTCTGTTTTCTGATACAAAGGCATTGTCCCCCCAAGCGGCCGTTGACGCATACGCGCCCCTATGTCTCGGTTTCTTGGTCGCATCGTCCTTCGTGTTTGTAGCGAGGCAATTGCGCGAATGGTCTATATGGGAAGCGTTCTACAGGTCCGGTGCTTTTTGTTTCATCTTTCGCATTGAGTTCATCGTTATCGTCACGTGTGGTGCGTTACTTGGAGTGCGAGGTTTTTCGTATCACGCTTCTAGGATCGGTTTGGATGCCTTTGTATCGGCGGCATCCGCTGGGGAGCACATCGCCGGAGCGGACTGGCTCTTCTTGCCTCTCCGCGGCTTCGCCGAGCTTCCACATCTCTATGGATGCTCCTTCTTGGCGGTATTCCCGTTCCTCACCTTGGCGGTTTTGTACACGGTCACTCTTTACAGCCACCTCACAAGAAAGCGGGGATAGCTTCGTATGGTGCCACGGCGACACGGTGGGAGCCATTTATCGCCGGTTCAATTCGTCGCTGTATTGGAGGTGGGGCAGCATGGCATCAACTGTTCTATCTGTTTAGTCCCAGTATGTGATGTTCTATTGATCTGTGATCATCAGAAGGAAGCACTATGGGACAAATCCTTCATGGCAGCGCCACGACCACGCACACGATCCGAGCAGCTATAAAGCGATCGCAAGCTTCGAACGCGGCGCTGAGCCGGGAGTCAGAAAGGCGCCGCCGCCCGACAGGCAGTCCGAGACGCCGGTGCCCATCTCCTCTTCCTGCCGCCATACAGTCCCGATCTCAACCCTATCGAGATGATGTTCGCCAAGCTCAAGGCTCTCGTCCGCAAGGCCGAGGCACGAACCGTCGAGGAAACATGGCGACGGATTGGAACCCTCCTGAACGCATTCCCACCTAACGAATGAGCCGCATTCATCAGACACGCAGGATATGATCCAAATTAAACGCGCCATACACTAGGCCCTGTGGACATTAGGGGATTCCCAAAGGCCTGCAAATCTGATTCACCCTTCCTTTTGGGAGGGCTGCGATGCGCCCGGAACGTTTTGTCATCAATGATCGGAGTTGGCGGCTGATCGAGCCGCTATTGCCTGGAACGTCGCGCAGTCGGGGGGTGACGGCGTGGGATAACCGGCTGTTTCTGGAAGCGGTTCTCTGGAAGGTTCGTGTCGGGGGGCCGTGGCGTGATCTCCCGCCCGGTTTCGGGAACTGGAACAGTATCTTCCGGCGGTTCAGGCGCTGGGCGCGAGACGGCGTTTTCGACCGGATCTTCGCGGCTGTCTCGGGCGATCCGGACTTTGAATACCTGATTGTCGACGGCACGACTATCAGCACTCACCAGAAGGCGAGCGGCGCAAAAGGGGGACTCGAAATCAGGCCATCGGGCGCTCGAAGGGAGGGCTGACGACCAAGGTTCTGGCGCTCACTGATGCGTTAGGAAACTTGGTCCGATTCGCGCTCCTGCCAGGACAGCGCAGCGAGAACGTCGGGGTTCCGGAACTCATCGAGGATCTGACCTTCGGCGCCCTGCTGGCAGACAAGGCATTCGGTGCCGATCATCTCCGCGACGCGCTTGAAGAGCGCAACGCCGCGGCCGTGATCCCCGCCCAAACGGAACCGTCGTAACCCTATTCCGCATGACCGGGACGTCTACAAATGGCGTCATCTCATTGAGAACTACTTCAGCAAGATCAAGGAGTTCCGCGGCGTGAACACGCGCTACGACAAGACCGACACAAGCTATGCCGCCACCTGGACCATCGCTGCTACAATCATCGCTCTACGATAATTGTCCACAGACCCTAGGACACCGACTCATAATTTCGCTTCATCCCGAAGATGGCGAATGGGGAGATTATGCGATCTATCCCAATTGCCTCCCACCAAAGACGATCCGAGGCCTTTTCGGTGAGGTCATGTGCGGGATCTTCGCGGAAAATTACAGCCTTGTCGGGGGCAAGACATGGCGCGTGCCGATCTTCCAGTTTCGTGAGCATGCCCCGGTCGCGCGATACATCTTCGATCTCGTGCGCGATCCAACTCGGGTCAAGGAAGTGCATGGACGACCTGGCAATGACTTCATCGGCCTCAAGCTCGCTGAGGACGGAACCGTTTTGGCTTATATCGCCGGGGAAGCGAAATGGATTGTGGCTTTTCATCTGGAAAAGTTAGGGGAGGGCGCATTCTCGGTCAAAGGCGATTTACCTCTGACAGTGCCGTACTTGCGAGTGTCTCGAGTGCGAACTGAAGACGTGCGCTCTTAAATTCCCGCCAGATTTAGGTAGAGTCCGTCGACGTTAAGGAGACGGTTTCACGAAGCGTAACCGGTTCACGATACAGTCCTGGCCGGAGTGGTTTCGGCCAGCCGTACCTTGAAAATATCTGCCAATGCCAGGGCAGGCTTGCTCAAGACTTCTTCTTTTAGTGTGGCGATTCCAATATCGCGGACGATTTCAGGATCCGCTAATTGCAGCGTTCGAACTTCGTGCGACAGGGTTGGCGGTACCGCCAACCTGGGGACAATCCCAACGCCCAATCCTGACATTGCCAAATCGACAAGCGTCGCTGCCTGCCGAACACTGCAGGCAATCCTGAGAGGGCGGCCCGATCGTTCCAGGTACTCCGTCAATAGCATTGGCAATTCCTGGCCATTTTGCAGAACAATAACGGGCATTCCCTGCATCACAAGCAGGGGCAATTGCGTTAGATCGTTAAGGGACAAAACGTCCGGTAAATCTTTGAAATGATCACGTGCGGCCAGTGCGACCAGCGGTTCACGCAGCAACCGTTTGAATTTCAGATCGGACTTGGCCTGCACAAAAGGCGTGACGCCAAAATCGATCTCCCGATTTCGCACTGCCGCTAACAGATTGCTGGATGTCACTTCGCGTATATGCAGTGAGATCTTTGGAAACCTGGTGCGAAACTCAGTCAATACAGAAGCCAGCGTGCCCGCCGCAACAGTCGGGGCGCAGCCAAAAACCACACGCCCGCGCCGTCGCTCGGCAGCGTCTCGTGCTTCCACTATACCAGACTCCAGGCGCTGGATTGAGTCCTGGACCCGTTCCAGTAGAATTGCACCGTCTGGAGTTGGGGTGACATTGCGCGTCGTGCGCTCCAGCAGCTTCAGGCCGATCTGTTCCTCAAGCTCTGCAACCTGCATGCTGATCGCGGATGGCGTGCGCCCCAGCTCCTCCGCAGCGCGGCTGAAGCTGCTCAAATGCGCGACGCGTGCGAACGTGTGCAGTAGTTTAAGATTGACCGACATTCATATCCTCCCCAGTTCTCATTGAAGTATTATCATAAAAACTGAATTAACGTTCAGATTAATAAGATTGTTTAAATAACGCACTATTGGCATTTTGCCCAGCAGACAATGTAGCAGCATCAAATCTGCCATGGGATCAATCGAGGTTGCCGTCAGGACTTTCGTCTTTCCTCCCCTCGACCCCGGTAAAGTTTCAGGAAGATTGGGACCGGATCGCGGTGCATACACCGGTGGGAAACCAAGTGTGAATGTGACTTCCTCGCCAGGGATGCGTCTTGCGACTTGGCCGGGTTCGTCCAGAAAGGAGATCAAAGGTGAAGCCATTAGAAGGTCTGAAGATCGTTACTGTTGAGCATTTCGCCGCCGGCCCCTACGGGTCGATGTATCTGGCAGATATGGGCGCGACAGTATTCAAGATCGAGAACGCCGTTTCAAAGGGTGATCCCGCCCGTAAAATGGGACCGTATTTCCTGGGGGAGAATGACAGTCTGGTTTTTCAGGGATGGAATACGAATAAGAACAGTATCGCGCTTGATTTAAAAACCCCCCAAGATCGGGCAGCCTTCCTGGCGATTGTCCGCTCGGCTGATGCCGTGATGAACAACCTTCGGGGGGATCAGCCGGCAAAGCTGGGTATCGACTATGAAACACTGAAGGCGCAGAAAAAGGATATCGTTTGCTTGCATATCTCCGCCTACGGACGGGACAATTCCCGTGCCAACTGGCCGGGTTATGATTATCTGATGCAGGCGGAGGCCGGGTTGATGCATCTGACCGGTGACCCTTCCGCTGATCCCACGCGTTTTGGCGTCTCAATTATTGATTTCATGACCGGTACTGTTGGCGTCCTGGGGCTTCTGGCCGCATTGCGGAGGGCCGATAAAACCGGCGAAGGGTGCGACGTTGATGTCAGTCTGTTCGATGTGGCGCTGCATCAATTGGGATATGCGGGAACGTGGTATCTGAATGAGGGGCTTGAAAGCAACCGGGTCGCCCGCGGTTCACATCTGTCGGTTTCCCCCGTTCAGACATTCACTGCGCAAGATGGCTGGATCTATGTGATGTGCATGACTCAGCGTTTCTGGGAATTGTTACTGGACAAGTTGAACCGCAACGACTTGAAAGATGATCCCCGCTTTGGCGATCAGAATCAGCGGTCGCAGAACCGGGATGCATTGACCGAAATTCTGGATATCGAATTCGCGAAGGCACCGACGGCATTCTGGCTTCAGGAATTTCGGGGCACTTTGCCAATTGCGCCCATTCTTAGCGTGCGCGATGCGCTGGAGAATCCTTTCGTGGCGGAGGTTGGTATGGTCGCGGATGTTCCGCATGATATGCGACCCGACATGCGCCTTTTGGCAAATCCGATTAAATTTGACGGACAGCGGCTGCGGCAGTCGCCCGGCAATGCCTTTGGCGCTGATCGGTGTCACGATGTACCCGTCTCAGTCGATCAAGTGAATAAGTGACAAGTCCCATGGAACACTCGATTTTACCGTCCAACCTTGAAGGATATGGGGATATCCGCGCCTATAGTAAGGGGGCGTCGCAGACCATCCGAAACAAGGTCTTGGCGGATATAGATGCAGCGTTTTCAGCTTGTGATATCCGCGACGGTGCTACTTTGTCATTTCATCATCATTTGCGGAATGGTGATGGTGTTCTGAATATGGTTCTGGCTGTGGCCGAGAAGCGCGGCTTGAAGGATATTCATGTCGCAGCGTCATCGATTTTTGCCATCCATGAGCCACTGGTCGGACACATACAGCGCCGGACGGTTACAGGAATTTCTGCCGGCTTCATCTCCGGTCCAGTGGCGGAGGCCATATCGCGTGGCATGCTGGACAAGCCAGCAATTCTGTACACGCATGGGGGCCGTGCCCGTGCTATAGAGTCCCGGGAACTGTCGATTGACGTGGCGTTCGTGGCGGCTCCGGCTGCGGATATGTCGGGCAATGTGTCGGGCACGGCCGGTCCCCGTGCCTGTGGCACAATGGGATATCCAAAGGCTGATGTCGCAGCAGCCAGGCATGTTGTTGCTGTTACAGATACTCTGATGGCGTATCCGGTCCCGCAGATTGAAATCGATCAACAGGCGGTCGACTGGGTCGTGGAAGTTTCCAGCATTGGCGATGCCGCAGGCATTCTATCGGGCACGACAAAGCCAACCACCGAACCGTTGGGTCTTGAGATTGCACACCGCACCGCTGCCCTTATTGAGGCAAGCGGCCTTATGGTGCCAGGGTTCTCATTGCAGAATGGGGCAGGGGGTATATCGATTGCTACGGCATCTGCACTGGCCACGCGCATGACGCAAACCGGCGTCAAGGGCAGTTTTGCATCAGGCGGCATCACGGGGTTTCACGTCAAAATGCTTGAAAACGACCTTTTTGAGGCGCTGCTGGATGTGCAGTGTTTCGATCTTACCGCCGTTGAGTCCTATGCAAAGAATCCCCGACATCAGGGGATATCGGCATCGGTCTATGCCAGTCCCAGTCGGCGTGGCGCAGTTGTGGATATGTTGGATGCTGTGGTGTTGGGGGCTGCTGAAATTGATATTGATTTCAACGTCAATGTGACGACACGCGCAGATGGGACGATCATTGGTGGTTCAGGTGGACATGCCGACACGGCTGCCGGCGCGAAACTGACAATCATCACGACACGCCTGACGGCAGCAGGATTCCCCAAGATTGTGGATCGTGTCGGCACCGTAACGACGCCTGGAGAAACGGTTGACGTTTTGGTGACGGAGGCTGGAATTGCAGTGAATCCGAAACGCACAGACCTGGTTGAAAGGCTGAGGACGACGGATCTTCCACTGTGCAATATTGAAGACTTGCGCGTCCAGGCTACAGCAGCATCTGAACGACAGCCGACACATTCGAAAGGGGAACGGATCGTCGCGGTATCAGAATATCGCGATGGGTCCGTGACAGATGTTGTTCGGCAAATCTAGAGCAGCTTTGGACAAGCGACACTTCTGAAATCTTGTATCACAATGCTACAGGTCTTGTTGTGCGGCCCGCAGGATTGCCCTTGCTTTGCGTCGGACGGGTTCATCCACCATAGCGCCATCGATCTGAACCGCACCGTCTCCAGAGAGTATGATACGACGCGCCCAGGCGATTTCAGTGTCGTTTGGGGCAAAGGCGCTCAATACAGGGGTGATTTGCTTTGGGTGGATACACAGTTTGCCGGTCATACCCATATCCCGCGCATGGCTGGCGTCCTCTTGGGTTATCGACAGATCATCCAACTGAACGGTGACTCCATCGAGAGGGGCGGCGATACCGCAGAGACGGGACGCAAGGACAAGTTCGAAGCGGACTGGCGCCAATATCTGGCGGCTATGTGCGCAACCCAGATCGGCGCAGATATCAATCGATCCGAAAGCCAGGCGCAGCACGCTGGGTGTCGCCGCAATCTTTCGCGCCCAGGCCAGCCCTTTGGCGGTTTCTATGAGTGCAATGACCGGACAGGATACCGATTTCGCCACTGTCTCCAACTGTTCGGTGTCTTCCGCTTTGGGTATCATAACCGCATCAGGGCATAGGGCCGCGACGGCGGCCAGATCTGCGTCATAAGCACTGCTGCCAGCGGCATTGATACGCACGATTATGGGAAGGTCGGTGAAGTCACAGCGCAATGCCGCGCGCGCAGTATCTTTGGCATCAATGGCGACCGCATCTTCAAGATCAAGGATTACCGCATCGGCGCCTGACTGAGCTGCTTTCTCAAAGCGCTCCGGACGATTTGCAGGGACGAACAGCGGCGCCCGAATGCTGGAAATATCGACTCCACGATCTCTCATGGTCATGTTGCCTTTATGTGGAAAATCGCTTCGATTTCAACTGAGACACCGAATGGCAAGGACCCCATACCCACGGCAGAGCGGGCATGATAGCCAGCCTCGCCTAATACTTCGATCAGCAGCTCCGAACATCCATTAATCACTTTGGCATGGTCATGGAAGTCGGGTTCGGCATTGACCATGCCGGTTACCTTAGCAACAGCCTCGATGCGCGAAAGCTCACCAATCGCAGATTTTGCAACGGAAAGCAGCTGCAGGCCGACATTGCGCGCAGCGTTATAGCCGTCTTCAACGGATGTATCATGACCCAGACGCCCCAGAATCAACGAACCATCCGGGTTTCGCGGAACCTGTCCGGAAAGATAGAGAATGTTTCCCAGTAATCGAGCCGGCCGATATGCCGCCAGGGGATCGGGTGCGGTTGGTAAGGTGATCCCCAGGGATGTCAGTTTCTGTTCCGGTGTCTGTGACATGTTCTAAATCTCCAGAAGTTGCGGTTCACGAATAGTGCGTGTGCTTCCGCTCACCCGGATACTCGCACCGCGCTGTTGCGTGATCTCTGTCATCAGACGACATGGAATTCCCATATCGTCACCCTGATGGATAGTAATGCTGCCTTTATGGGGCCATTCGATGTCTCGCAGGTATCCCGATAAAGCCGCTGCAGCGGCACCTGTCGCCGGGTCTTCGTAGACGCCCCCAAGCGGGAACGGGTTGCGGGCATGAAACACTTGCGCGGTCTCAGCGTAAATCAGATTAAAGGTGATATATCTCTCGCGCCGGGCCAAAATCTGGCCTTTTGCAAGATCATAACGCATTTTGTGTAATGTCTTGCGGTCTTTCAGCGCCAGGATCAAATGATCGCCACCACCATGCGCCACCGCAGGGGGTATTCGTGGGTCAAGATTGGCGGGGTTCAATCCAAAAAGCGCCATCGCATCCTCAAGAACGGTCACTGCCACGGGCGCACTGTGAGTCGGGGGGGACTGGAAGGAAGCTCCCCATTCTGTTTTGGACAGGTGCCCCTCGACGGTGATACGCGCGTGGTTGAGATCGAGCGTGAAAAGGCCTGCTCCATTTTGCTGCGCCAACGCGGCACCAAGCGCGATCGTGGCATGGCCACAAAAATCGACTTCGACCTTCGGCGCGAAATATCGTACCCGCCAAGCCTCTCCTTCAGGCGCAGCAAACACGGATTCAGAATAACCGATTTCTGCAGCGGCCTTTTGCATCACCGACGTATCGGGCAATCCATCACAGAGAATGACACCTGCGGGATTGCCACCGTGCGGACCGTTTGAGAAAGCGGCAATATGTTGGACTTTCATCGTCTTACTTCCATTTTGTGTAAATATTATCACCAATCGACGGACGCCCTAGCATATTCCCGGTTAATTTTTAGAATTATCCATGCCACTGCCCTCGGCGCTTTTTACAAGTAACATTAAGGTGCGGTTTATGGGGACTGCTATTGCGTGTTTGGCGGCGCGCTTCACGATTTCCCCATTCAGGAAATCAATCTCTGTTTGCTTACCCCGCATGAGGTCCTGGGCGGTTGAAGAGTATTGCCCTGCCATGGTGACCGGAATGCTCCGAATAGTCTCGAATACGTTGTCTGGGACGTGGATGCCTTCCGCCCGGGCGACAGCCAGGGCTTCGCGCGCAATGTCTTCCATTAGATTTGGTATTCCCTCTTGTGCGGCCATTTTTCCATAGGGTGACCGGGTGATGGCAGAGAGCGGATTGATGGCGCAATTGACGACCAGTTTTGCCCAGAGCGATGTCATCACGTCCTTTGAGATTCGTGTCTCGATACCGGCGGTATTCAGGATGTCGGCAATGTCCATGGCATCCTGCCCGGACAATTCCAGGTCGCCGCGACCCTCATGGCGCACAATGCCAGGTTCGATCATGCGGCTGGCGACATAAACAACTACGGGCAACACCGACTGTACAAAAATATCGGAGAGCGTTTCGGCGTTGGAAACACCGTTCTGTAAGCTGAGCACGCGGCACTTGGGATCAAGATAAGGCGCAATCTCTTTACCGGCTTGTTCCGTATCGCCAGATTTGACGCAGACCATTAACATCTCCGCCCCCGTGACTGCGGATGGATTGCTGCTTGCCTCCACCTGCGCCACTAGCCGTTTTCCATCCTTTTCCAGAATCAGGCCATGTTGTGTGACGGCTTCGACGAAGGAAGCGCGCCCGACTAGCACGACGTGATGACCGGCAAGGGCAAGCATGGCACCATAATAGCACCCGACTGCACCCGCCCCGATAATAGCGATCTTCATTGACAGTATCCTTCAATGAGGTGCCCCTGCGGACAGTTGGCCCTCAGTCAGCCAAAATAGTTCACAACAGTTTTGATGCGCGAAAATTCATGCAACGCGACAAAGCCTTTTTCCCGCCCGTGGCCTGACTTCCGAACGCCACCAAATGGCAATTCGACACCGCCGGCAGCGCCGAAATTGTTGATGAAGACCTGTCCACAGTGCAAGGCCGCCGCCACACGCTTTTGGCGTGCGCCGTCGCGGGTCCACATCGATGCGACAAGCCCGTATTCGGTTCCGTTTGCAATGGCGATTGCCTCATCCTCATCTTCAAAGGGAATAACACACAGGACGGGACCGAACACTTCTTCTTGTGCGATCTTCGATGTAGGGTCACAGGGACCGAATAGAACGGGCTCGACATAGAAGCCACTCTGTGGGGCATGTGCACCGATGCGCCCCCGGGCGATAATGGGTTCTTTGCAGTCCGAGATATACCGCTCAACCCGCTGTTTCTGTTTAGCTGAGATGAGAGGCCCCATCACGGCGTCTTCTCCGGAAGGGCCAACTTCGATGGCCTCGAAGCGTGCCTTCAACTCTTCCGTAACCCGGTCATAAATGCTGCGCTGGATCAAAACGCGGCTTCCAGCCGAACAGGTCTGTCCAGCATTCTGAATCAGGGCGTTGACCAGCACGGGCATCGCCGCATCAAGATCGGCATCTTCGAAGACGATCTGGGGTGACTTTCCTCCAAGCTCCAGCGTGCAACCAATAAAGTTGCGAGCCGCGGCGATCTGGATCATTGCACCAACTTCAGGCGAGCCCGTGAAGGAGATGAAGTCAACGTCGCGATGTTCCGACAAGGCCTTGCCGACGATTTCTCCCCGGCCTGTTACCACGTTCAGAACGCCTTTCGGAAAGCCGACTTCGACGGCCAATTGCGCGATCCGAAGACCACTGAGACAGGCATCTTCCGATGGTTTCAGAACAACAGTGTTGCCCATGGCCAGAGCTGGCGCAATGGAACGCCCAATCTGCTGTGCTGGGTAATTCCAGGGCAGAATCACACCGACGACACCATGCGGTTCGCGATACATTGCGACATCATATCCCTTCATGAAAGGAATGACCTCGCCATGGAACTTGTCGGCCGCGCCTGCATAGAATTCAAAGTAACGGGCGGCCATAATCATATCCGTGCGGGACTGTTTGATCGGCTTGCCGTTGTCCTTTGTTTCCAGTTGGGCCAGCGATTCAGCCTCTTCCAGGATACGGGTCGACAGCTTCAATAACAGTCTGCCGCGATCCACAGCCGTCATTGCCGCCCAGGGACCTGATTCAAAAGCCCGTTTGGCAGCCGCAACAGCCAGATCTAGATCCGCCGGGCCGCTATCGGCGATTTCGGCAAAGATCGAGCCATCGATGGGGGATATAACAGGCAGGACCTGTCCCGTTTGTGGCGGCGACCAGTTATTATCAATCAGGTTCAGTGGTTCTGGCACCTTTAGTGCTGCGCGGGTGGTCGTATCGTTCATCACTGTTTCCCTTTCAAAAATTTGAAACCCCGACGCCTGATGCACACGGTGTTTCATCATGGTCAGATGGTCGTATCATTCTGTTGATGCCCGAAATCTGGCTCTTCTTTGGCAAAGAAGGCGCGTACACCTTCCCTGCAATCAGCAGAGGCGAAGACCTGATCGCTGGCATCAAGGGACCGCGCGATTAAGTCCGCCGTTGAGAGGCGGGTTGCATCAGCGATCAGGGTTTTGCACAGGGAAAACGCCCTCTGTGGTCGCTTGGCCATTTCGGATGCAAGTGCCTCGGCTACTTGGATAACCTCATCTTTCGAAGCCAGGCGGTCGATCAATCCCCAATCAAATGCCGTTTTTGCATCGATAGGTTCTGTCAAAAAAATCAGCTGCTTTGTGCGCGCTGGGCCGATACGGCGAACTGTGCGATAAGGCCCCCCGCTGCTGGGAAATACGCCCAGACGCATTTCGGGCAATGCCAACCGGCAGGTCTCTTCGACGACAATCAAGTCGCAGCACAGTGCAATTTCAAGACCGCCCCCAAAGGCCAATCCATGTAGCGCGGCGACGACAGGTTTGGGAAATGCCTCCAGCTTTTGAAACACCGCATTCTGGCGGCGCAGCTTCATTTCAACGACATTGCCCGGTTTATAAAAATGCTCGAATTCAGATATGTCGGAGCCGGCGCAAAAAGCACGCCCCGCCCCCTTCAGCAAGACGGCGCGAACATTTTCATCGCGACGCAGATCTTCCAGAACAGCATCCAGTTGGCCCGTCATCTCCATTTTGAAGACATTCAGCGGCGGGTTGTTCAGCGTGATCGTGGCAATCTTGTTGCGCACAACGCATTCTACATAAACGGTTGTCATATCGTCTCCTGCACGTCGTCAGAGATTCGTTCTGAATGTGCTCAGCACTACATAGAATTGATATACATTTCACACAATCTGATTAGTTTTAATAATTGATCAGATTATCTGATATATATTCCGGTTGTCCGGCCCTGGTCAGGTGCTTTGTTTTCCGCGCCTATGACTTGATCTTATTGAGACGGCGACTGGAGTAGTTTCACCAGTTCCGGCATGAAGGCGCTGCCCTTACCCTGATCGATCTGCCCCGCAAGCGTGTCATAGGCGGCCTTCGACATCAGCCGTGCCGCATCCATTTCTTCGGCCATTGTGTTGTAATATCCGACATCTTTGTAGGCGTTGTTGATTGTAAAGCGCAGCAGGTCGGCGTTTCCCTCAAGGATATAGGGGGCCACGCGCTCTAAAGCTGCGCCGCCTGCGCCACCCTTGCGCAGACAGTCCACCATGGCGGTGGTGTCCATCCCATCCTGAATTGCACAGGCAGCAACTTCAGCGATCAGCGCTATAGTTCCCATCGAGATGATATTGTGAATGAGCTTCAACTGGTGACCGCTGCCAACATCTCCCGCAATGAAAATGTTTTCAGCAAAACTCTCCAGCAGGGACCGGATCCGTGTGATCGATTCTTCCTTACCGCCCACCAGAAGATTAAGACGCCCTTCTTCCGCTTCTTTCGGTGTTCTTGTCATCGCCGCATCGACAAAATCGGAACCTTTATCGCCAACCTTAGCCGCAAGTGCGCGGGTTGAACTGGGAATCGCGGTCGAGCAGTCAATTACGATGGAGCCTGGCCGCAGACCGTCCAGAACCGCCCCTGATCCGGTCAGGACATCTTCAACCTGAGGGCTGCCGGTGACACATAGCACAAGAACATCTGACGCTGCCGCAAGATCGACGGCCTTGTCATAGGGTTTGGCCCCCAGTTCGAGCAGATCTGTCGTCGATTGATTTCCGACCTGGTCCAAAAAGCTCAGTTCCCATCCCTTTGTGACGATGTTTTTGGCAATGCCGTGGCCCATAAGCCCGACCCCGATCAATCCAACCTTCATTTCTGGAACCTCTCATTTACAAGTATTTGTGTCTGTACGTGCGACGTCGGACGCCATCCTATCGCTTTCACGTGTTATAGGCGGGTAGGGCGTCTTACCGTGCTGTATTTGCCCTATTCTCCCACATCAATTGCGCGATCAGGAGGTTTTGCTCGCTTATCATGGTGGCAGATGCCTGTCCTTGTGATCGCAAGCCCGTCATTTATGAAGTCATATGTGCTAAGGTGCTGTGAGACAATCTTATAAATTTAATATATTAATCAGTTAATCTTATTAAATTAGCAGCAAAGAAGTGTAGAACTGGATCCTAGATCCAGGGTGATGGGGATGAGTTAATTTCCAGTTTTGAAGGGATGTTCAGTCGGATATTGCAAAAAGCACGCGCGCCAAGAACTGACGCAATCGGTCAATATTGACGGAAAGCTGATTTGTAGAAACCGCCTCAATATAGCCTGTGCAGGCTATATTGAGGCGGGTATCAAACACGCCACACAAGACTGTATCATGCTACATATTCTCAGTCGTGGTCATGTCCACAGCAATTTCCGGGTAGGACGGGTGCAGAGACGCCGCTGTGTTCACAGCATCCGCCTTTCCACCAATCGGCCCCGGCACCGTGGCAATATTTGTCGTCCGCGCCAACCATCTTCATGAACATCGGATGATAGTTGCGGCAGACTTCCAATTCCGTCTTCACCCAGTGAAGCGTATCTTTGGCATAATGGTCCCAGTAATCCCCATCCATATTGATGCCGGGGACAGCAGGATTCCAGCTTTCATCCATCCACAGTTCCGGATCGCCATATTTCGAGCAGATCTTGCGGATTTCCGGGTCGTCGAGTGCCTGAAGGCGACCGTTTTCAATGATATTCTCGTTATCCCCGTCCATTTCGCAAGTATAGGTCGGGAAGTACAGATGGATATGCCAATGGCCCACCAGATGACCCATACGGGCGGCTTCGCGCTCTGCCATGGATGAGATGATGGTGCCAAAGCCCATATGGATAACGCCGGACCGGACTCGCTCATACAGGCAATTCACAAAGCCTGACGGGAAGTCCTTGCGCGGGCGATGGATATGCGGGTTCGTGCCAATCGATGCTTCCCACCAATGCATGATGCCCTTGTCCGGGAAGGTCGGATATTGGATGTCCTTGGTCTGCTCCATAACATCGCGCAGTTTGCGGCCAAATTCGCCGCCTTCATTGATCTGTGTGATTTTGGAGTTTTCCACGACCAACTGGGTCCAGTCACAAGGCGCGATATGGTTGGTGGTGCCCGCAATGATGCCACAGCCGTCTTCTTTGAACGGATGGAACATCCAGGGGCGTCCGGTAATG
>PALV01000009.1 GCA_002706685.1 Gammaproteobacteria bacterium
AGTAGGTGAAGCATCAACCAGATAATCCGATGAGATGCCGGTCTGTCTCACTCTCATGCAAAGGTAAGATCAACCATTTAATCCGCTTACCCAAAATTAGCACATTGGACATTTGTACATGCCTCTATTATCCAGCGTCAACTATCTTGTCCGGTTCGGCCAAGTTAATTGTCGCTTAATACTCTATGATGAACGCAACCTAGAACAACACTTTAATACCCCCATTCACAATAAAACCATCAAGCGGGGCATAAATATCCCTGAATTGAGGATTCGATAGGCTGCCGGTGTAGATAGTGTCGAACCGTGTTTGACGGGTATCACCAAAGTTTTCGAAATTAAGGAACAGCTTTACGCTTTCCGCCAAAGTCTTCTCTGTCATCACACCTGTGACCCAATAGCTTTTACCTCTGGCACCGTCGCTCAGACGCTGCGGTCCATAGTAATAAGCTTCAAGTCCTATCCTGAAATCATCTTCGCGCTCATAGATTAGAACATTGTTGAGCCGGTGTTCTGACACCAGCGGCGCTCTGGATACAGTACCCGCATAGTGCTCCCGCACATTCGCATGCGTATAACCCAGAAACAGCTTGAAGTCGCCGTATGTGGCTGTAACAGTGATCTCTACGCCCCGTGTATCGACATATCCATCTGGTTGCGTAAATTCAAGGTTATCTCCCTGCTCCTGCAACTCCAGTGGATCGTCCACGCGTGTATAAAACAGAAGCGAATTTAGCGTAATAAGGTTACCGTTACTCTGGGGTATCCGATAGGTCACATCCATGTTGACACCTTTGGACCGTTCCTCATTCATTGAGCTGCGGTCCAACGGTAATACATTGCGGAACTGCACACTCTCTGCTTCTTCAATGAATAATGAAGGCAAACGATAACCCAGGCCACCACCAGCGCGAACAGTAATGTCAGGCGTCGGCTCGTACAAAAACGCGACACGCGGCAGAGTAATGGTACCGTGATCATCGTTGTGGTCTACGCGAACGCCTGCTTCAATACTGACGGTGTCGGTCAGCGGTCGGGAGTTTTGAATGAATGCACCCAGCGTATACTGAGAGAAATCCTGATTAAAGCCCGGTACGGCGTCCTGTTGTTCAAATTCTTCAGTGATCAGGCTCAAGCCCGTTATCCATTCAGCAGCACCCTTCGGCAGCGCGTAGTGCAGCTCGCTGAAGCTTGATTTTTGTACCCCCGCAAATCCAAAATCAGCCATTTCAAGCTCTCGATCAAAGTGTCCCAGACTGTTTCTGAAATTTAAAGTTCCCTCTCCCAGCGGCCGACTATATTCGAGCTGACTTGACAACCGCTTGGTNCGATTGTCTTCATAATAAGGCTCGGCGACCGGCCTGTCTTTGATGTAATCCATATTGCCGCCGAGGCGNTCTTCCACAACGGCGGTAATNCCGATGCTCAGCTCGCTTGAATCATCCAGATAGAAAAATNCGCGCGGATTCAGCGTCCATCGCTCAAATTCAGGAATAGCTGACAAGCCGACGTCCGACGGATCATAGGCAGNGTTTTCGTTCCATGAGGCGAAAAGCGTNGTACCTACGTTGTCGCTGCGCGAAGCGTGAAAAGCACTGGCATCGAGNCCACCCGCCGANGTTCGATTTAGTAACATGCTGGTCTCTGGCTCGTAATCAGGCACTTTGGTGATCAGATTCACTAAACCCGCTATTGCGCCGCCTCCATACAAGGTAGAAGACGAGCCCTTGATGACCTCAACTGCCTGCAGATCCAGAGGCGCGATCTGGAGCAANCCAAGTCCACCGGCAAANCCCGAATACAATGGCAAGCCNTCGCGCAACATTTGTGTGTAGCGGCCGTCCAGCCCCTGGATACGGATACTCGAGTTAAATGTNGTCGCCGAAGTCTGTTGAACCTGAATGCCGGTGCTTTCATTCAACAACATCCTGATGTCACCAGGTTTCATGTTCACCTTTTCACCNAGCTCTTCACCCGAGATTAATTCCACTCGTGTTGGCAAATCTTCCAATGAACGACGGCTTCNGGTAGAGGTCACCAGGATTTCTTCGACTGCCTCTTCCTGGGTATCTTCATCATCATCAGATTGGCCATACGCATCAGGTTGAACGATACANAATACNAATACTCCACACACTAACGGGGACCAAAAAGCNCTGCATGATAAGAGCTCCTTTATNAACTGCAATTTTGGCTGACATCTGAATCAATGACGGAAGTGTCAGCTTTGTAGAACGCCGCTTTGGTGGTAACCGCAACAGAGTGATACTCGCGCTTTGCCTATGNATATTAACTATATTCACTCTTGAACTGACAAGAGCCGACATTTAAAACCCTGTAGCTACTCCAGGGTCAATAGGGTATTATCTNGAAAAATTANAGAGGTGAGCATGCGGATAGGACAGCTAAGCCAAGCAACTGGCATAGGGATNGAAACAATTCGCTACTATGAGAAAGTNGGGTTGCTGCCCGACCCTGCNCGATTGCCGAATGGTTATCGCGATTATGGCCCTGGGCACCTGGACAGATTGGCATTCATTCGCCAATGCCGNTCTCTGGATATATCNATCGCTGATATAGCGCGNTTGCTCGATTTTCGACATGGTAGTCCAACAGATTGCGANGCGATCAATCAGCTGGTCGATGAACATCTGGCTCAGATTCGTACTCAAATTGTCAGCATGCGTGCGCTAGAGAGCCAGCTCATTGAGTTGCGTAAACGCTGTTCAAAAGGAAAGAGAACGCCTGATTGCGGTATTCTCAATGAATTGACAACCTCAGCCCGTGGCAAAATGGCAATCAAACGGTTCCCTTCACATTGANTAGCAACTGATCAACCTCACAGCCAATCACAGTCTATGGTGTCATTCTATCCGTGCCCATATANCTTGGTATCCTGGTGACNGTGATCAGGGTGTTCAAANTCCAGCGTGGAATGCCGTATGTTGAANTCCGCCTCCAGCGCCNTTTTTAGCCGATGTTTNNTCTGCTCAAACTGATCCCAGGCGCCGGCATCAATGACTACATGAGCGTCTAGCGAGGCTTCATGCTCACCCATTTGCCAGCAATGCACATGATGAACATCAACCACACCTTCGATCCTGGTGAGTACCAGAATGACAGCGTCCGTATCAATATCCAAAGGGCTTCCCAGCATCAATGTTCTGATACTCCCACCGATTTCTGTCAGGCCAAGATAAAGAATATAGCTTGCGATGACGATGGTGATGACAGGGTCAACCCAGCGCAGGTCGTAGAGCAGGATGAAAACACCGCCAATGATCACGGCGACTGATGCGAGCGCATCGGACAGATTATGCAGAAACAGCGCACGGATGTTGACGCTGCCTTTCTGCATTGAATAGGTGAGCAAGGCTGTCAGCGCATCCACGGCCAGAGCAATACCGCCAAGCCAGATGACCCACCAACCTTTGACTTCCGGGGGATCGAGTATCCGCATCCCACCTTCGTATATCAGATATATCCCAATGATAATCAAGGTGGTGTAGTTTATCAGGGCCGCAACCACTTCAATTCGCCCATAGCCAAAGGTCATTCTGGCGTCAGCCGGACGACGCGAAATTTTTCGGGCCGCAAACGCAATGACCAGCGCTGCCATGTCCGAAAAGTTATGCAACGCATCGGCAATAAGAGCCAGGCTGCCGGCAAAAATACCACCCCCGATTTGCGCAAACGTCAGAATAGCATTGGCCCAAATGGCAATGGCAACGCGTTTATCCTTCGACTCCGCGGACATATGGTTGTGTTCGTGACTCATTGGATAACCCTCGTCCTAGTCGCTGGAAAATTGCCCCCCGCAAGGTCGCTAGGGGCAAAACAATCACCCTTCCTTAAGTTTTTTGTCTTTGCTGTGCAGCAGGGTATAAAGCACCGGCAACACAAACAACGTCAGTAATGTTGACGAAATAATGCCGCCAATCACGACTGTAGCCAATGGCCTTTGTACCTCAGCACCGGTTCCGGTGTTTAGCGCCATGGGCACNAAACCCAANGCCGCGACAAGCGCNGTCATCAGCACCGGCCGCAGACGTATCAATGCGCCTTCAGTNACTGACTTGATCAGGTCACCATTCNCGTGCCACAGGTCGCGGATGAAAGCCACCATCACCAGTCCATTGAGCACGGCTACACCCGACAAGGCAATAAAACCCACCCCCGCAGAGATTGACAAGGGCATGTCTCGCAACCATAAGGAGAATACCCCGCCTGTCAGAGCAAGCGGTACGCCACTGAAGATAATCAAGGCATCCTTGATCGAGCCAAATGCCATCACCAACAAAGCCACAATGATTGCCAGTGTGACCGGCACAACAATCGCAAGACGCTGACTGGCGGACTCCAGTTGTTCGAAGGTGCCACCATAGTCGAGCCAGTATCCGGCGGGCAGATCGACTTCCTGCTCCAACCGTCCCCGGATCTCATCCACAAAACCACCCAGGTCACGATCACGAACGTTGGCGGTAACCACAACCCGTCTTTTGCCGTTTTCGCGGCTGATCTGGTTAGGTGCGGGTGCCAGTTCCAACTCTGCCACTTCCGATAACGGTACATAGCCCCCGTCAGGAAGCGGCACGGGCAGATCCGCCAGGCTATCCACATCCCGGCGGATATCTTCGGGTAGTCGGACCACCAACTGGAAACGGCGATCACCTTCGTAAATCAGGCCCGCATTCTCGCCGCCGACGCCTGCCGCTACCAGGTCCTGCATGTCATCAACAGTCAGGCCGTAGCGCGAAAGTGCCATGCGTTTGGGATGAACCGAAAGCATGGGCAACCCCGTGACCTGTTCCAGTCGGGCATCAGCAGCGCCGGTGACCGACTCAACCACCTCCAGCACCTCAGTGGCCGAGGCAAGCAACTGATCCAGGTCATCACCGAATACCTTGATGCCCAGATCTGCCCGCACCCCTGAGATCAGCTCATTAAAACGCATCTCGATGGGCTGGGTGAACTCATAGTTGTTGCCGGGCAATTCTTCCACCGCCGCCTGGATTTCTGCGATCAGCGTATCCCTAGGTTTATCTGGCTCGGGCCACTCCTCGTTCGGCTTGAGAATCACAAAGTTGTCGGCCACGTTGGGCGGCATGGGATCGGTAGCGACCTCTGGCGTGCCGATTCGCGCGAAGACCTTGTCTACCTCCGGGAACTCCTTGATACGCTGCTCAAGCTGCTCCTGCATGGCAATCGACTGCTCCAGACCCGTGCCCGGAATGCGAAGTGCATGTAAGGCGATATCCCCTTCGTTAAGTTGCGGGATGAACTCAGAACCGAGCGTTGTCGCCAACCATAGACTGGCAGCCAGCAACACACCGGCACCGGTGAGTACCATCAAACGGAACCTTAGCGCGAGCTCCAAAGCCGGACGGTAAAGCTTTTTGGAGACGTTGATGACAGCACTTTCCTTTTCCCGGACCTTGCCGGTCATGAACACAGCAACCGCGGCGGGCACAATGGTCAGCGAGAGCAGCATCGCGGAAAGCAGCGCCATGACAACCGTAGCAGCCATTGGATGGAACATCTTGCCCTCGACACCGGTGAGGGAGAAGATGGGGATGTACACCACGGTAATGATGGCCACACCGAACAGGCTGGGTCGGATAACCTCTGAGGTCGCTTCGTACACTAACTGCAGCCGCTCCTTCAACGGTTGCCGTCCGCCACTGGCGTGCTGTGCTTCGGCCAGGCGTCGTGTGCAATTCTCCACGATGATGACCGCGCCATCGACAATGAGACCAAAATCCAACGCCCCCAGACTCATCAGGTTAGCGGAAACGCCGGTGCGCACCATGCCGGTAATGGTGGCGAGCATCGCCAACGGAATCACTGCTGCGGTGATCAGCGCCGCGCGCAGATTGCCCAACAGCAGAAACAGCACGACAATCACCAGTAGCGCGCCTTCCAGCAGATTCTTCTCCACTGTAGCGATGGCTTTATCAACTAATGTAGTACGGTCATAGACAGTTTCCAGGCGCACACCTTGCGGTAAGGACGGACGGATCTCCTCCAGCCGTGCGGCGATGGCGCGAGCAACGCTGCGAGAGTTTTCGCCCACCAACATCATGGCGGTGCCCAACACCGTTTCCACGCCATCGCGGGTGGCCGCACCCGTGCGCAGCTCCTTGCCGATGGCCACCGAAGCAACATCCGCGATCCTGACAGGGGCGCCATTGCGATTGGCTATCACCACCTGCTCAATGTCACTGATGGTCTGCAATTGACCGGGCGAGCGTACCAACAGCTGTTGACCTTCGCGCTCTATATAACCGGCACCACGATTAGCGTTGTTATTCTGCAATGCTGCAACAACGTCTTCGAGGCTGACGCCCAGCTCGAGCAGCTTTACCGGATAAGGGGTCACATGATACTGCTTATCGTAGCCACCAATGGAGTTGACTTCGATGACACCCGGTACCTGGGCAAGTTGTGGTTTTATGATCCAGTCCTGCACTTCCCGAAGGGCCGTGGCATCCCAGGGCTCTCCGTTCTCCTGCAGAACGCCTGGGATAGCATCCACGGTGTACATGAAAATCTCGCCCAGACCGGTAGAAATAGGTCCCATTTCTGGCTCCATGCCCGGTGGCAGGACACTCTTGATGGAGCCAAGACGCTCGTTGATCAGGTTACGCGCAAAATAGAGATCTGTGCCCTCTTCAAACACAACGGTGACCTGGGACAAGCCGTAGCGTGACAGCGAACGGGTGTAAGACAGATTCGGCAGCCCGTACAGTGCGGTTTCGACCGGGAAGGTGATACGTTGTTCGGCTTCCAGAGGCGAATAGCCGGGGGCTTCTGTGTTGATCTGTACCTGAACATTGGTAATATCTGGCACCGCATCAATAGGCAGGCGCTGGAAACTCCAGACCCCCGCCCCAATCAGCACCAGAATCAGGGATAACATAAGATACCGCCTCTCAACCGAGAAGCGTACGATTGCATCAATCATGGTGGCCTCCAGGCTTAGTGGGCGTGTTCTGCGCCGGATTTTTCAATGTCGGCTTTAATGAGATAGCTGTTGTCGACCACATAGCGCTCACCTGCCCGCAATCCGGACAGGACTTCGACAAACTCGCCATCGGTGAGACCGAGCTCCACGGGACGTGCTTCAAATGCGTTGCCTTCGTGGATGAATACAACCTGCGAGTTGTCCAGGGATTGCAATGCACGTCTCTCAATAACCAGCGGCGCCTCCATACGCTCCACCACGATGTGTCCGGTAACCAGACGCCCCGGGGCTAACAAGCCATCAGAATTGTCAATTTGCACCCGGGCAATGACATAGGGAGAGTCATCGCCTTGAGGCAGGATGTCGCGAATGCTGGCGTCGATTTGAGTATCACCAGTATCGATACGGACCATTTGTCCGGGGGCCACCTGTTGGCGTTGACCTGGAAAGATTTTCAGCTCTGCCAACAACGTATCAAGCGGGACGATGGTAAATAAGGTCTGCTCCGCCGCCACCCCGCCCAGATTGGCGTTGCGCTCCAGTACGGTGCCACTTATGGGCGTTGTCACCGTGTAGGTTTGAAGGCTATCATTAGACTCGACAGTAATAAGCCGGTCACCGGCCTCGACGCTATCGCCCAGGCCTGCATTCACATTGACAATCTGCCCGGGAAAGCGGGCTCGAATGTGTACTATGCTGTCAGGGTCCAGCGTCAATTTTCCGTAACTCACCAACGTTCGAATCAGTGTGCCGTCACCGGCCTCTCTACTACGGATACCGGTCTGCTCAGCCATGTTGGCTGAGATTTCCACGTGGGCGCTCTCCGACTCTTCATGGCCTCCGTGTTGCTCACCCTCTTCGTGCTCACCTTCTTCATGCTCACCGGCTGCCTCATGATTCTGGTGTTCAGCATTTTCTTCATGTTCGTGAGTATCTTGTGCGGCAAGCATCGGAGCTGATGTCATTGCACATAGACTGGCAAGAATAAGTAATAAATTAACGTTTTTCATAGTGATTGTCCTTTTTCAGCGATCAGCCAGCGGCTGGGCTGTCAGTTGTTCGATCAAGGCCTGGTTCAGCAGCGCTGTTGCTGCGGTGTCGACCAGAGCACGCTGTGCGGCGAGTAATTCACGTTGTGCGGCCATCCATTCCACATAGCTGTAGCGCCCGCTTTCATAAGCTTCGCGGGTTTGAGTTAGCGCCTCGCTCAGATCAGGTAGCATCTCGTTGCGGATCCGCTCCACGGCGGCTATGCTTTGCTGCCTTATTTGATAGGCATCAAACAGATATGAATGCAGGTTCAGCAGCGTGGTCTCGCGTCGAAACCTGACTTCGTCGCGGGCCGCTCGGGCCGCGCGAACGTCGCCACGGTTACGTTGGACGGGGAACAGTGGCACGGAAAATCCAGCTGTAAATGCGAAGTCATCCGTATCTTCCCTGCGTCGGACTCCCACTTGCCAACCAATGTCGCTTTCGGACTGGCTACGGGCCAATTGAATCTCTGCTTCGCGCACTCGCTGTTCACTGGCATAGACCTGTATGGCAGGGCTGTCGCTGACGCGCTGGAACAGGGACTCAAAACTGTCGGAGGACCCGAATTGAAACAGATCACCCTGCAACTGGCCGAACTCTGCCGAGGTGTCCCCCCACAACAGAGCCAGTGCCATCTTTCGGCTAACCAGCTCCGATTGCAGGCGTGACTGTTCAATCTGGCTTTGTGTCAGCGAAGCCCTGGCCCGCAATACCTCAGCCTGGGATGTAGCGCCCTGATTGGCACGCCGGGTAACGATATCAAGTGTCGACTGAGCCAGTGAAACTGCATCAGCGGCAAGTTGAAGTTTTTCCTGCAATGCCAGGGTCGCAACAAAACGTTGAGTGACTTGCCCCAGTAGATCAAGGGTTTCCGCCCGGCGTTCCGCCTCTACAAGTTCTCGCCGCGAATCGACCGCACTGACTCGTGCCTGCCGCTGCCCGCCAAGTTCGAGAGTTGACGACAGTGTCAAGGTAAGCTCCGCGCCCACCAGGCCGCGCGCATCGGCGGTACCAAGAAAGTTCTCGACCTCTGCACCGATTTCCAGTGCCGGGTTCAGGTTGGCCGTGATTCGGCGCCCCTGAAGCCCATCAAGACGCAGGTCAAAGACCTGTAACCGTGGGTTTTGCGCCATGGCGCGGGACATGGCATCGCTCAGGGTGAGCGTGTTATCTGCCGCGTGGACGGCGGTGACATTGAGCGGATATACAATAACCGCCCACAACAATAGGTAAAAAATGCGATACGACAATGCGCATCTCCCCGCATACACGGGCAATATGGAAGGCATGAGAATGCTCCTACGAAAGTCTGAAAAACAGCTATTCCCTGATCAGGGAAGATATAAGCAGTGTCAGGCGATCGGAGGGCGCAGCAGTGGGGGGTGGATGCCTTTCAGCAAGCTGGCTCGATAAACCAGTACAACTGAAGCTTCGACAGTTGCGGGAAGATTTGTCTGTGGTATCACCACCCCCATATGGAAACAGTTATGGTTGTGATGACAATCAGCGCTGGAGTGATGAGACTCATTTTGAGAGGGATTTCTTTTATGCACTTCTCTTTCGATGTCAGCCGACGCCAATGAATGTTCATGGTGCGTTGCTGACGCGTGGTGAAGCTGCTCTTCATAGGCAATAGAAGTCACTGACTGCAAAGCAATCATGAGCGCTACCGCAAAAATGAAACAGCGTTTGATCATAAAATCCACCTAGAATTCGTCAATCAATGTACCAGAACCACAATAATAAAGAAAGACCTCTAAATTCTACACGATTCCTGCAGGCGGGTTTTGACCCAGCCTTGAGTGCTGGTAATAAGGTCGTCGACGACGACACATTTCTGTTTATAATGAATAAGGGTTGAACTCATGTAGATCATGCACGAGAATCGCGAGCACTCAAATGGTTGTTAGGTATCAACGCGGCTAAGTTTGCTCTAGAGTTAGCAGTCGTCTGGATAGCGTAGTCTACTGGCTTGATCGTAGATTCGTTAGATATGTTCGCAGATGCCGCAGTTTACGGGCTGGCACTATATGCAGTGGGGCGCGCCAGCAGCTTGAAGTTACGTGCAGCCCATCTGCCGGGCCTTTTACAGATGCTGCTCGCGTTGAGCGTACTTAGTGAGGTCGTGCGACGTTTCTTTTTGTGTAGTGAGGATGTTTCCGGATTGATGACAGGCTTTCGGGTGCAAGCGTTAACAGCCAACATCGCTTGTCTCACAATAATCCATCGCGAAAAAATCAGCGGCTCACATATGAATGCCAACTGGATTTTCTCGCCCAATGACTTTATCGCCAACTATGGCGCCATTCTCGCCGGTGTGTTGGTCTGGCCAGTATCAAGTTATCCAGACATGGTGATTGGTTTTATTATTGGTTTCATCGTATTAAACGGTGCCTGACGCATTCTTCAGCTTAAAAATTATCACGTTGGACATTTTTACGTGCTTCTATGATGAGCACTACCTTGAACAACACGTTAATTCCCCCGTTTACAATAGAACCATCAAGCGGGGCGTAAATATCCCTTAATTGAGGACTCGATAGGCTGCCTGTGTAGATCGTGTCGAATCGTGTTTGACAGCTAGAGCCTAGATAGAGAAAAGGGTTCGGCGATTTCGACCACACCCGCACCTGCAACAACGGAGGTGGCTCCTATCAGGAACCGGCGCCGAGGCTCATTCTCTTCAGTCATTTCATGCCTATCCTCTGTTTATTTGCTGCCTTACCACTGTGGCAATGGACTGCGCATCAGACTGATTCGCTCGTAATAAACCTGGCGTATCCAAAGTGCCGCCTTGATTGCAGTATCCAAAAGCGATACATCGATCAACGCCAAGATCCAGAGGGCGGCAGACACCGAGCAATATTTCCGGTCGCAGGTGTGATACAAAAATTCGCAAACGAATGTCATCGGGAAACAGGCTCGTGTGGGCAGCCACATCGCTGACATAAGTCTGCTCATAAAGGTCTCGCGGTTGGCGAAAGCGACCCGGTTCCAACAGGTACGTTATGCGGCATTGAATACCTTGTTTAGACAAAGTGCGTTTTACCTCCTGACAAACGCCTAATTGATAGGCGCCTACCGCGACCAGTTGTACCGGTGCACCGTCAGTCTTATCCAACGTCAATGCGCCCTGCTCTGCCAACTGGGCTGCCTGCTTGGGTGTGAATACTGTAACAACTTCATTTTTGGGAATCGTCATCCCCCAGATTTGACCCTGGGTCTGGTAACAGGCATCGAGGCAGGCGACAGCACTATTGGCATCGGCGGGATAAACAACTCTCGCCATATCGCTCATTTCCCCCAGCAGTACCTCGCCAAAGGCGGAATCCTGATGGGATTGTTCATTCTTTCCGTTCTCCCATAGATGCGAGGTGGCAATCACCGGCACCGACAGCCAGCCCGGCGGTCGCCCCAGCGCTTTTTGATGGCGCGCAAAAATGATTTCCTGGCGCAGTGCACCGATCATTTTCATGGCGAAGGCTTCATAGCTCACCACCAGGTTCAGACCGCCTTTGTTTCCCAGCGCCGCGTTTACGACCGCCTCTTCATTGAGTGCGGTAATCACCGAGCCGTGAATGGATTCGGCCACACCCTGTTCTGGCTTCAGCACCCGGTGCTTGAGCAAATCCAGTGTCTTGCCCATCCGGTTGCTACTCAGCTCATCCGGGTTGCCGATACGGACCCGCCTATCGGGATTACCAAGGTGCCATTCGCAGAATCGCGCGTCCACCGCTGCCATCGGCGATATCGGGTCGCCCTCGGTTTGCCATTGTGGTTCTGTGGGAGATTGAAGCATGACGTTGCGCATACACAGGGCATGATGTTTTTCTGATACGCGATTATCGGCCTCATGCTGCGCAATTTGTGAGATAGCCAGTTCCAGCTCACTTCGCGGAAGAAATAATTTGGCCGCATGTTCGTTAAACAAGTTGCGGGAGTGTTCATCAATACCGGGGTTACCCGGTAGGGGCGTGCCGTGGGCGGCATTGGTACCGGCACCGTAAAAGCCGTAGCCTTTTTCTGTTTCCGCTATTAGGTAAGGCAGCTTCACCGGATAGTGCATATGGCCTTCACGGATGTGCGCGCTGCAGGCTTCCAGCCGCGCTTCGGATTCAAAAATACCCCAGACAAACGCCGCCGGATCACGCCCGTCGATGGCGATGGGGTGAAAATCATTGTGTTCCAGATGTTCGTAAAACCAGGACAAACCACCTTGCTGATACATTGTGGAACGCTGGTCAATGCGCCTGCCATTGGCAATCATCACCGGTGTCACCAGCCCGCAATCCTCGGCGCGCCACCAGCGGCTGGCCCAGTCGCTACCGCGCTGTTCTTCAAAGGCACCGTCACTTAAAAACGCCACTAGCCTTTCGCCGGATAAGGGCATATGCACGTATTGCAGTTCAGCGAAGCCCAAATAGCCGCCCTCAATCAGGCCACCGGCGGTGTGAGGACTCACATGGCTACCCAGAGGAACGCCGGGGCGACCATCATCCGTTATGGCGTAGCTGTAAAAATCCTGCGCTAGCTGTGTCAGCCCCTGTTCACTCAACGGATAGCGTTCAGACTGCTCCGGATAGAGGTTTTGCAACAGCACGTTGACCGAATCGATGGCGGCCACACAGTGCCCTTGTCCCATCAACCAACTGCGGGTGATACCGGCCAGGCGATTGGCAGCCATATAGCCCACATAGGCAGGCACCATATTCAGGGAGCCGCCGGTATGCCCCTGAGGGTTAGTTTTAAAATCTGATGGCCCGAGTGCGCTGCCGCTGAAATCCACTCTGTTGCTATAGGTCATATGCACCACCAACCACATGGACGCGCTGGCAAGGCGATCTGCGGCAGACAATATATCCAGCACTTCATCGATCTGTTTAAACCGTCCTGTACACAGCAGTTGCTGGCAAAGATCGAACACTCTCACCTGCGTTTCGTCCCGGTGTTGGATCACACCATAACCTTCCGCCCAGCGCGCAAAGGAGGGATAGGTATCTCGATATAACTTTGCCCGCTGTTGTGTCCGATGATCGTTTTGTTGATCTATGGCATACATGGAATTTCCTCAATCAGTCAACGACTGAAATTCATTCTAAAAAGAAAAGTGGTGTTGTATGGAGCGCAACATAGAATCCGCCTCATCGGCGGCCACCACCCAACACTGCACTGGTGATGCTGGTTGCGATAAAATCAGTGGTAAAGCAGACTGAACCAGAGGCTCTTTTAATGCAATACCCAAGTGGGAAAGACCGGACAACAAGCGGCAGCAAATATCGACGTTGTTTTCCGCAATACCGCCGCTAAGCACGATACCGTCCAGCCCGCCCAGAATGGCGAAATACGCGCCCAGTGTTTTCTGGAATCGATAACGGAAAAAATCAAACGCCAGCTGGTGTTGAAACTGTTCGCTCGCAAACAAATCCGCCATGTTATCGATTCCGCCGGACAGACCCCGCCAGCCGGATTCGCAATTGAGAACCCTGTCGGTATCCTCGGGCGTCCAACCC
>PALV01000010.1 GCA_002706685.1 Gammaproteobacteria bacterium
GTATCTCCTACTGTTGGTTGTGATCGTCGTGGTGATCAACCAACAGGATACGCCACCTGTTTACCTCAATGCCATACACCAGAAATCAGCATAACTCCGACTGCAAAAGGCATGACAAAGTTTTTTGGTCGCTCTGCATCGGTTTGTTAGTGAATTTTTGATTTCACCTGTTTTAGCCAATTAACTAAGTCGTTGAAATCTTTACCATCTAGCAAAGCTTCGCTTAAGTAAAAGTTCTTTGCTCCTTTAGTGAAGGTTGACGTAGTTACTAGCACACCTATATTGGCCTTTGTGGGTCCGTGTGAAATAGTTCCAAGTAATGATCTCATAGTATCAATTTGAATTTTCCTATTCGGTGAATATTGCTTGCACTCAAAAGCGAATAAAACTGGAACACCATTGATACTTTTAGAGGCGATTATATCTCTCCCCTGATCATTGCTTCTTGGTGTTACTGATACATCAGAAAACCCAAGTTTATCTATCAATTCACCCACGAAAAGCTCAAAGTCACGAGGCGGTATCTTTCTCATCAATTCCGGATCAGAAATTACCTTTTGAATAATACTTATAGGGAAATAATCAACGCGTTTTAACTGAAAGTCAGCATCTTCCGGCAAGATAATTGTGGACTGCGAATCAGGTTTCGATTCTAATGGTTCCTCCGACTCATTCTCTACTTCAGGTTCGAATTCATATTCGCCTAGGTAAAGGGCTCGGTCTCGCATTGTATTCAATATATCAATTGCTGATGTTCCAGCTATTGAATCCAGCTCTCTTCTTAACTGCTCAGTTGCCGAGTAACCCAAAATAGATTGGCTTAAATTTTGATATTCAAGCATCTCTCTGTTTCTTTTTAATATTTCATCAACTACCGAGCCTAAAGACCCGACTTCCATTTGACGTCTTGCCTCGTCGATCGCGGAACCTAAAGACCCATACTCCATTTGCCGTCGCATTTCGTCAACAACCGACCCTAAAGAATTGGACGATATTAACGATCTCAGATCTTTTAGGGGATCATAAATTTCCATTAATTCTGATAACCTTCTTTGCTCTAACAAATGGTAATTCGAAACCCCGAGTAAGCCACTATTCTCGATGAGTAAACGCCTATATTCAGCAGACGGGTAAATTGAACTATTGAGTCCCGACGTAGCTTCCTCAATAAGTTCAGCTATAGTTTTATTTTTCAAGCCAAACTCCTTGCCGCTGGGAATTCACTAACGCCCCATAATAACCAGCGCTGCGCGAAGCGCGCGTCTGGCGACCGAAGGGAGCGAAGTTAATTGTATTGTTACTGCACGGAGTGCTGAAGTTGAGCGGAACCCAATATGTGAAGCGATAGCGGAGCATAAAGCCGCCGACAACCCCGGGGTAATTCCGTGCCACGTTTCTCTGATAAAGTTCACCACGTGTGCGTCACCATCGACTGCCACTCCTTTTGCAGTTCCTTGTCCGGTTGCCACATCTCCATTGGCGGCACATTCTTTACTGCACCCGACAACAACCACACCACCGAAGAATCTGTCTTGTTCGTAAGCAACCTTGTCACTGTAAACTGCCACAAGACAATTCAAATTTAGCACAACCTCGATTTTTGCCTATACCGAGCGGCACTACGCCAACTACCGGACGGTGATCACTCAACCCTGGCACCCCATAGTGCAGTAACGCCGCTTGTTCAGCGGCGCCACTTTTAGTGGCGTCCGGTGGAGGCCCATGGGCCGTAACGGACTGAAACTAATTGTTATAAGCCTTCCCTGAGACATAGCGTTTATGGAGATTAGTCAAAGGCTTATTGGACTTCTCCAACTCCAAGCGAATATTGTCCCATTCTAAGAGGAGGTAGAAAGAATCCTTGATTGGCCTTTCATTGTCAGCATGAACGGAGACAACCTCAACGCCGATAGGTCTCTTACCGTCTTCGCCATCGAATTTGCCGACCGTGGAATCTATCGCTTCTCTGGCGCATAGAACATCTTCTCGAACAATACTACGAATTTCGTTGTGGATCTGACTCAAAGATTCTATATAAACCCGGACAGCATTAATAAGCTCAACTTTATCCGGCATCTCGCGTGCTACGGCCTTCTTAAACTTACTGTCCTTTAATACCTTATCTTTATGGACATATATTCCTGTTTGGTACTCCATATGACCATTTACCTTATCAGGGGTAGTCCATTGACCTCCCATAGATGCCGAGTGCACCGCTAAACCACGATGTTGGACGTAGTTGCGTAATGCCTCCATTAGACGATATTCAAAGTGCTCATCGTAATATCGAGAAAATAGTTTTGGGATGTCAGGGCTCTCAGCGGTTTCTGACGACATACAGGAAGATACGTGCTGGCCAACATGGTCTATATATAGCTTTGTTGCAGTCAATAAGTTAACGAGGCGCCTGTTGAATTGTAATCTTATATCAAAGAAGTCTGAGTACCTTTGATTGGTTCGAATCATGGCATCGCATGTTATGGACAATGAATCTTTTTCAAGCTCTAGGTAATTCGACAAGAGTAGCTCATAGTTTTCCTCGATCGTAAGCGCAGCAACTAAGCAAGACTGAGACTTCTCCAAGAACAGGAATTGATCCTCATCTATCTCCAGAAGCGAAGTGCCATTCAGAGGAATTCTTCTTAGAATATATTTCATAGATGCCGACCTAATAGTGGCTTATAACGCCCTTTGATAACCGGCACGAGCGCAGTTCGTGCCCGGCGCCGTAGGCGCGTAGTTAATCTAATTGTTATGTCCCGACGCCGTGACATCTTGAATAAACTCTATACGGTTTCCAAAAGGGTCATGGGAGAAAGCTCTACACACGCCAGGAATACCAGTGTCTTCTAGAACCTCATACCCATTCGCAGCAAGGGTTCTAATTAGTTCCCCTAATTCCGTCACGACTAATGCTGGATGTGCCTTTCTCGCAGCTCTAAATTCATCCTCTACTCCCAAATGAATTTTCACCACACCACGCTCGAACCAAACACCACCTCGGCTAGCTAATGTAGCTGGCTTTGGTACTTCCGACATTCCAAGAACGTCACAATAAAATGCTCGTGCCTGAGCTTCTTTACCTCTCGGCATTGCCAGCTGAACATGATCAAGTCCAACTATCTGCATTTACTATCTCCAGGCGTAACCACAATTCGTGAAGAGGGACATAACGCCCCATAATAACCAGCGCCGCGCGTAGCGCGCGTCTGGCGACCGAAGGGAGCGAAGTTAATTGTATTGTTACTGCACGGTGTGCTGGTGTTGAGCGAAGCCCAGTATGTGTAGCGATAGCGTAGCATGGAGTTGCCGGCAACCGCGGGGTAAATCCGGACCTCTTCTCTCTGATGAGATCCAGAGAATTTGACCCACCATTAACTGCCATTATTTTGCAGCTCCTTGTCCAGTTGCCACACCACCATTGATGGCACATTTTTTACTGGTTCCGACGACAACCACAGCACCGAAGAATCTGTTTTGTTTGTTGAGCAACCTTGTCACCGTAAACAGCCACAAGACAGTACAAACTTAGCACCATCTCGATCCTTGCCCATACCGAGCGGCACTTTGCCTACTACCGGACGGTGACTACTCAACCCTGGCACCCCATAGTGCAGTAACGCTTCGCTTCAAGTGCGCGAGAAATTCGCGTCACTTTGAAAGCGTTTGTTAGTTGCGGACAAGATACGTATTCCGTATCCCCCAAAATTATACAGTTGTAGAAGTCCACCTAGCACAGCAGAAACCATACAGATTCTGAGTGCCACCAATATGTCGAATACGATCTCCGGCGTCTGTGAATTGGCTAGCTCACTCTCAGAGGGAATTGCGAAGTAGAAGCCGCTTGCCGCGGATAGTATGCCAATCGAAATCAACGATAATGAAATTGAAAACATAAACTTGTTCTTAACCCCTAAGCGAGAGTAGCTCAAACATAATCCAATTAGCCCGAAACCTCCGCCTATCCATATAGGACTAAACCAGTCCATAGTAAGAATGACGAATGGACACAGCACTACCCACCATAGAAGCGCTGGAGCGATCAATGCGATTACCTTTTTCGATTTATGCATAAGCAACTAACGCCATTCATTCAGCGGCGCGCCGTCAGGCCGCGCCCGGTGTAGGCCCGCAAGGGCCGTAACGGACTGCAATTAATTGTTATGTGCTTGAGTCGCACTATTTCAGCCCCGACTACCCATTACGCACAAGTAGTAGATCGTTCTGACTCCAAGAGTTACTCAATGCCATGCATTCTTCTAGGCAAGGTAACAACATACTGTTCAATTCTTCAGCTGACATTCCTCGTGCTACCGTATTCGAACGACTATATCTCATTCCGTAGTCATCCAACCAAGCTCTGACTTCGACTTTAAACGTAAGTACATACAGATCATCTACTGCTACGATAATGTATTTCTGGATCGGCAACCCCCAAGTCAAAGTGCGACTTGGTAAAGGATCCTGTTGCCCTCGTTTAAGAGCAGAGAATAGCCCATTCTCGCGACTAAATTTCAATAGTTCTGCGTCAAGTTCCTTTAGCCAAGCCTCAGCCCTAGCTATTAGATCTCTTTCGCCCCTATGCTCCACTCGTATATCACGCATCAGTTTGGTTCAAAGCTACTTCGGGCGCATAACGCCCTGGTTCAAGCGCCGGCGTAGCTGGGCGCTTGGAATTCATTGTTATGTGAACACGCTCTGGTGTATTCATTTTTGAGTTACGCGGGCGCAGCTAGGTCATGTACACCGAGCTCATTAGCATGACAGGCACCCATGCCGCACAGGCTAGCAGTACAGAGCAAGCGAGAACCATTGCAATACTACTAACCGTTGCATGCCCAACGAATATAGAAGGTTTGAACATATACAGCTCGGAAACTAATCGAACCGTATGCACGATATGATTTGAGAACTCTTCGACACGTAGTCTTAAAGAGTTGAATATCGATTTTCCATAAGCAAACAGAAATACGATTAATGCCTCGAGTCCCATCAGGTCAGCTACTATGATGAACTCAAGCGTGAAAGGAACAAGGAATGGAGCTACCGCAACAAGTAGTAGAATTAAACCGAGCTTTACCAAGGTGCTCTTTCTAAAACCAAATTTCACGTTTGATCTCCCTGTTCACATAACGCCGTCCATAACCGGCGCGGCCGTGGTCCGTGCCTGGCGCTGGCGGCGCGCAGTTAATGACTTGGTTAGTCAACATTTTTCAGCATCCCTGGCAATTCGTCTATGTTGGAATATATGCCGTCACAAGATTGCGGTTCCGGAAAGTACCCGTTCCTTCGCCAAATAGCTCGCATCCCTAAAGCTTTGGCTGGCTCAATGTCTAATGAAGGATTGTCACCCACGAAAACCGCATCGAGAGGTTTAACCGACAAGTCATCAAGACATTTAATAAATATTTCTCGGTCTGGCTTTTTGACACCAATCGCCTCGGATATACATACGGAAGAGAAAAACCTGGCTATACCACTTGCTTCGATCTTTGCGGCCTGGACTTTGGTTCTTCCATTGCTCACCAATCCCATGATGTAACTCTTGTGCAAAATGCTAAGTGTGTCGAGGACACCTGGAAACAAGACCGGTTCTTTGCCGTAGTACTCTTTAAAATCTTCAACAAGCAGATCGGCCAAGTTTGCGACAGATGGGCCAATTGCCTCGCACGCCAGTTTATATGCGTCATGCTTGTCAGCGTACCCGTTCTCTTGATACTTGAGGCATGCATCGACGTATTCAAAACAATCCATACTATTTAATGCCGTGACTCTCTTGTGTTGTCCCATAAGAAACTTCCGCATCGTTTCTGTGCGGTCAACTAGAGTTTCATCAAGATCGAACAACACAGCTTGAATCATGTCGGTGGCCAAACACCTCTCATAACCGGCGTAGCTCGAAGTGCTGTGTTAGGCACTGATGACTCGCTGCTGAAGATTTTGTTAGGCAATTTATCAAAGAAACGATCCTCGTGATTGCAACAGATTCAACGGATTTGCTGGAATCACCTTGAGGTCATCGTTATAGAAACGTGAACTAACCAAGCAGAGAGAGGTCCAATAGTCTCATCAAAGACAGCCAGCTCTGCTTTAGTAAAGTATCTTGCCGCCGTCATTGGAGACTCCCCAATATCAAGTCTACCCCAAGGAATCGTCCATTGCCCTTACAAGGAGTGACCTTTTGCCTGGCGGGCTAACAGGATTTCATCACCGCGATAAACCACAGCACCAACACATACTATCGTTTCAGACATTGCTCAGGTCCATGGTCGCCCCTAAATCACTACAAAACGCGGGCTTTCCTGACCCACGAAGTATCCACGCCCCATACATTCAGAAAACGAATGAGACGACGCCAACGTGAAGCTAAGGAGTACAATCAGCCTCATAGCTCTAACATCGCCAAAACAGACTGGGCGAAGCGAGGCTCTGCCCCAAGTTTGCTGGGTGGAAGTGCTAGGCATTGTCAAATTGATGCGAGGTCCAGTCTCGATCTTATTTCAGATTTAAGCAGGTACACACTGATTACTCTCTGGAGATATGGCCATAACATCACATAGCCTACACCTACAACAGCCCCAACAGTTGTAGGGCCAGGAGATCTCGACCCAAACATTTCGAACAGCGCAGCAATACAGAAGCCAGCCACAAAAGCAGTCACGACCAATACTCCGACATGGGCCAGACTCCATTTTAGCCAAAAGCTCAGTCTTCCTTTTTCATTGCCAGCATCCTGTCGAGCTAAATTGATCAGTTTGTCCTGCTCAGACCTTTCTAGCTCAAAAAATTTCGAGATCAATTTCGGTGTTTCCATTCGCAGTTACCCATTCAGTATTTGTAAGCCTCCCGTGCAGCCATTGCTGTGTTCGTTCAAGCGTTAACCACCAACCTCGGCCATATATTCAGCCACCGCTTTGAAGTCATCCTTTTATGGAAATCCGCTGGCTTGGGTCTTTTCGCATTGATGGTTACTGTAAGATCGAAGAGTTTGTCAAAGCCAAAAGGCGATACCAATACGATGTCACCTGCGCTGTTTAGCGTCGCGCCTACAGCCGTCTCCACTTCAACCCAGAAGCTCATGGCATCTGAGGTTGAGCTGTAGGGTCTGTCGTCGTTCCGTAGGTGCATCCTCGCCTGGTTCTTGACCGACCACGGCACATCCAACACGCTGCCAAGTTTCTGTTCACTTTCTTTCTCTTTAATCTCTGTCGTGTCTGCTGGATCAAAGTAAATGAGATCAATGTCGTTTAATGGTGTGGCGTGCACATAGCCATGAAGTTTGTCCCAAGCCAGATTGCGCACAAACCCGGCGGCAAGACACCATTCGGGCAGGTCCAGTCTCGCAGCAACGTCAAGCGCCTTCATCCGTTCGGGGTCGTTAGCTATCCATTGTTTTATTCTGGCTAAAGTGTCCATTACTTGTTCGATCGCTTTTCTGCAATGAAGATACGACTTTACGAAGCTTAACGCTCACTCTCATCGTGCCCCAGATTGTGTTTTACGACCCTGACCAGCAGTATCGACTCGGGGTTACCATTCCACATGGAAAGAGTCATGCCAATTGCAGCGGCCCCAATCATCTTGTAGATGCTATCGTCAGATACGCTGGGGAAAATACCAAGCAAAAGAAGCAGGGAAATTAACAACACAAGCCAGCGTCCAAATTTCCATCTGGCTTGACGTTTCTCCAGATTATCCAGCATACGTTGTTCAGTTTCGCTCAGCTCCATATGTCCTCCTGACTTTTTTGATTTTGGAATGGACAGCCATATGCGGAACCACAATCAGAAATACTCCAATCAACGCAAAGGCATACAATTCTGCCGATCCTGAAGTTGGAAACGCCGCAAGTCTTAGCATTGTGACAAATGCTGTACCAGACAGTAGCGCAGTTGTTATTGACAGTAGTCTCAGTTCCTTTAGCTGCTTATCCATGGCCGCCTCATGCAATGTGTTATTAGGCTGAATGATTCCGAGGCTGGCGGATATAGTTTATATCCCACTCCGCCTCATCCTGATACACGAATCCGTGGCGTTCATAAAACCTGTTGGACTCACTACCTCGGAGCGCGGTGACGGCAACTGGAAGACCGAGCTCATCGAGATGTTCAGGAAAAGTAGCTTCATACTCCAGACTTAAAGTTGAGCTCATGCGGCTTTCAACCATCCCTTCTCGACCGCGTCTTCCAGTTTCTTTACGACCCAGGCATGAATCTCTGGCGCTTCATTCTCGATAAATTTGTGCGCTTTCAGAACCTGTTCTTTCGAAACATTGTTGTCCCGCCAGGCTCGCCCGTCACTGGTGATGTTGTGAAGAAACGGCAGTAGCCTGTCTATTACTTTTAGCAGCCTGGCCTCTTTGCTTTGGCCTGTTTCCTGCTCTTCCCAGGTATTACTCAGGTTCGGGATTGTGTTTCCAGGATACGACGACAGACGCTGTGCACACTCGCGCTCCTTGAGGTGAGCTTCACCGCGGTTTTTCCCATACAGAAATGTGTCACCTGCATCAATTTTCCCAAGATCGTGCACCAAAGCCATCTGCAGAAGTTTTAGGAGATCCAAATCTTCCCCTAAAACAGAGGCAAAAGCCCAGCAGGCCATGGCGAGGTGCCATGAGTGTTCTGCTGAGTTCTCGACGCGCTCCCCACCGTTTATATACGTGCGACGATTGACGGATTTGAGCTTGTCTAGCTTGAGAAGGAAGTCTGACATCTCATCCAGGTTAAGTTGCAACGCTTGCCTCCATATTTGTTATTTAACCACTGATCGCGACCTCAACGTTGATGCTTCTCACAACGGTTCAATATCTCCCATCAGCCCTCAACTCACCCCAAACTTTTCAAACACCTCTTTCTGCGTCAGCTTGGGTGTGTCGTTGGCGAACTCGTAATAGCCCGGCTTTTTATCGATGAATATCTGCTCATGCATGCTGAAACTGCCGGAATCTTTGAACAGTCCAGCCGGGATGGCGTAGTTGTCGTGCTCCTTCATGCGGTAGTACAGATGGGTGCCGCAGGATTTACAGAAGGCGCGCTCAGCCCATTCGGAGGAGCTGTAGGTGCCGATGTTGTCGGCGCCCGTGATCTCGGGTTTGCCAGTGGGCATCAGCGCCAATAGCGGGCCGCCCCCCCATTTTCGGCACATGCCACAATGGCAGGCTTCAATGTGGCCCTCGGTGGGCACGGTCAGGGTGACGGCACTGCACAGGCAGCTGCCGGATACGGTTTGTGCGGTCATGTCGGGTACTCCGTTATTCTTGTTTAAGTGGCGGATGACAAAAATCCAGGCACGCTACCGCCCTGCGGGTGTCCCGCAAGCTAAGGCCGGTTGACTGCCCGGCGAATATCACTGGAGCCCGTATCGCGCAACAACAGAACGGCGCCGGCTACGACTCGTAGCGGCGACCAATCTCGGCGATTTCTACAGAGTAGGAGGCATACCAGCGTTCACGGCCCAGCTGCTGGGCGGTGCGATGTTCGGGATGGGCCTTCCAGGCCAGGATATGCTCTTCGGAAGGCCAGTAGGAGAGTGCGATTTCGGTATCGCCTTCGTTGACCGCGGTGAATTCCAGACAACCGAATTCGGTCAAGGCAAGTTCGCGCAGGCGGCTGGTGGTCGCTGAATACAGCTCGTCAGCCTGTTTGACCTTGGCGCGAAAGATAACAACAAACACAACCCGTTCTCCCTGTTTGCGCCCGGTCATGCAGCCGGGCGTGATTGTGTTTCCTGTTTAATGCAAACGGGGATGCTTTGCAACTAGCCAATAGAGTGATTCGTGACGAGTGGGCGCAACATCACGCTTAATGGCAGTTCATCTGAGTATTGCTTGCCAGCGAGCGGTAGCAGCCAGATTACAGCTCGCTGGCCGCCTGCAGCACGTGATCAAAGTCCGGCCGGTCCCGATAATCTGCCTCGGCAAACTTGGCCAATACAGTACCGTCCGGGCTGAGGACGAAAATGCCGGGATACGGAATGCCGTAGGCGCGGCTGTCAGGTTCGTACTCAGTGTTCAAAATGCCCAGCGCGGTTACGTGGGTGGTGTCTTCGTCGCGCAGCAGCGGAAAGTCGGTACCGTGGTCGATTTCGGCACCCTGCAGGGTTTCCAGCGAATCGTAGGTCATGGTGGCGACATTAAATCCCATGGCCTCAAACTCGTCGGCCACTTCAACCAGTTGCTGCAACTGGGCAATGCAGTACGGGCACCAGTCGAAAGAGCGGCTGAGTACCAGCACCAGGCCTTTTTCACCAATCAGATCGGCCAGTGTGCGGACCTCGCCGGTCTGATCCTGCGCACTGATCGCCGGGATCTCACTGCCCACCGGAAAGTCCGGCGCCCAGACAAATTCCTGTGCCAGTGACACAGTCGCAGACAGCGCAAACATTGCGCAGAAAACCAGCTTGAACAAACGGTTCATGGTGCCTCCAGCGGCAGTTTTTGTTTGTTATCAAAAGTCTCTCAAAACTAAAGACCCGGTGACACGCAAAAGCTTACCGCCGGTCAGAAGGATGATTCACACCATCCATGATCGGCACTTCACCCAGGTCTTTGGGATTGACGCCTTCCAGGCAGCCGACGTTGAAGCCATATTCGTTGGGATCGGAGCGGCGCTGGTGATGCGTGTAGATGCCGCAGCGGGAGCAGAAGTAGTGTCTGGCTACCTGGGTATTGAACTGATACAGGCTCAGTACGTCCTCACCTTTGACAATGCGGATGGCCGGCAGACTGGTGGTACCCATGATCGCACCACGGCGCCGGCAGAAGGAGCAGTCGCAGCGTCGCGGCGACACCACGCCATCAGGCAGGTGCAACTCTATCTGCACGGCACCGCAGTGACAGTTAAGCGTGTGATATTCCTGAATCGGGGTCGGTCCAATCTGCTTGATACTCATCGGTATCGGCTCCTTCCGTAAGGGCCTCCGCCTGGCTGTCGTAGCTGCGGATGACCTGTTCTGCGGCATCGATGTCATCGTCCTGCACATAGACCTCGGCAAAACCCTGCACGGCCAAGTCGCCCACGGCACCCTGCAGGTAGTGACCACCCACATGGGGCTCAATACCGTGCGAACGCAGCAGGCCGGCAACAATGTGGGCTTCCATGATGTCAGCGGCGTGGTAAATGATCTTCATGACCCTAGTATCGCAGAATGACCAGCCCGGCTGCCACCACCAATAAAAGCGCTGCCAGCCGGTTCAGCCACGCAGACCAGAAAGCAAATTGTGGGTCCCCCGCCAATAGTTGCCCCGCCCTGGCTACCAGCGCTGCATAGACCAATTTGACGCCACCAACACTGATGATGGTAATGACCATGATGAGCAGTACATCCCAGAACGTGATGGCGGCGACATCCACAAAAGCCTGGAAGAAACCAAGGTAAAACAGGACGGCTTTCTGATCACCGAGTGTCAGCAGCAGACCACTGACAAAGCTGCCACGCAGTGTGCCGGAAAAATCCGCAGCTTTAGACGGTATTGAAGAATCAGCAGAAGAGGTGGTGGTGGCCGTGTGCGATGCAGCAGCGCTGCGCCACAGTCCATAGGCCATCCATAACAGATAGGCTGCAACCAGAAATTTTAGCCAGCTGGCCCAGCCGTCGGCGGCATTGAGGAACAGGGAGATACCAAACAGGGCAATCAGGATAAACAGCAGGTCGCCGGCAACAACACCGGCACTGACAGCTGCACCGTGACGAAAGCCACCGATCAGCGCTCTGGAGGTCACGGCCAGCACGCTGATGCTTGGCAGCGCTGCCAGCACCAGCATTGCGGTTATCAGGGCCAGTGCCCCGGCAAGGTCCAGTGTCACGCCATCAGGCCTCTGAATATGACTCAGCGCCTAGTCTAACAGAACACCTTGCCACCTGGATGCGGCGGCCAAAGTGGCCGATGGCTTACCTGCCGTCGCGCGACGGCGAGCGTCGCTTGCCCTTGTCTTTGTCGACACGCTTTTTGGGCGCGCCGCGTTTTTTTTCTTTGGGTTTGTCGGCGCTGAATTTATCAGCGCCAAATTTGCCACCTTTGCCACGCGGCGAGTCAAACTTGTCGGAGCCAGCCTTGTCAGCACCGAACCTGTCGGACTTGAATTTTTTTGTCTTGAATTTGCTGGCACCGGCCTTGTCCGCACCAGCACTGTCTGACGCCGCACGGTCGAACCTGGGGCGTTCCGTACGGGCACGATCACTGCGTGGACGATCGGATGCTGCGCGCTCATCGCTGAAGCGGTCACTGCGGGGGCCGCGCGGGGGTCGAGTCGGTTCGGTAAACGCATCACGCGAACGCGACGGGCGCGGTTTGCGATCGCCATCCGGTCTTGGCCGGCGGCCACGATCAGGCGCCATGCCCGCTGCAATACGCTCCAGGTTCAGGGACTGGTTGCACACGCGGGTACGCTGCAGGGTCTGGAATACTTCATCGGGCATGCCAGTAGGCAGATCGATGGTGGTGTGATCATCAAAAATCTGGATGCGGCCGATATAACGACCTTCGATGCCGCCTTCGTTGGCGATGGCACCAACAATCTCGCGCGGCGTGACACCATGGTCGTGCCCCACTGCCAGACGGAAGTGCTCCATTGGCACGTCATCACCATCACTGAAGTCACGCTGCTCGCGGCGCTTGCGCGGCGCACGCTCACCAGCATCATCACCTTCCAGCAGGCTGCCAATGTACTCATCACCTGTCGGGACTTTGCTGCGTTGCTTGCGGGCAGGCCGTTCGTCAGCATAGTCGTCACCAGCAGAGTGTGTGCCTCTTGACGCCTTTTCCTTGAATCCTTTGCTCGTGCCGTAGCCGGTTTCTTTCACTTCTTTAAATGAAGGCTCCAGCGGTCGGTCTTTCTGCAACAGGAAGGCCATGGCGGCTGCCGCATCTTCCAGTGAACACTCATGTTCCTGACAAAGATCGGCGATCAGGCTGCGGAAGAAATCCAGGTTGTCCTGTGCCAATGCATCGGCGATGGTCTGCTTGAACTGCTGGCTGCGCTTCAGGATCAGATCACCACGGGTAGGCAGTTCCATACGCGTGATTTTCTTGCGCGTGGTGCGCTCGATCGACTGCAGCATACGCTGTTCGCGCGGTGCAACAAACAGGACCGCCTTGCCGCTGCGGCCGGCGCGTCCGGTACGACCAATACGGTGTACGTAGGCTTCGTTATCGTAGGGAATGTCGTAGTTCATCACGTGGCTGATGCGTTCCACATCCAGGCCGCGTGCTGCCACGTCGGTGGCCACCACGATATCCAACTGGCCGTTCTTTAACTGCTCAACGGTACGCGTGCGCAGCTGCTGGTTCATGTCGCCGTTCAAGGCCGCAGCAGAGAAGCCACGTGCGTTGAGTTTCTCGGCCAGCTCCACGGTGCTGTTTTTGGTACGTACGAATACGATCATGCCGTCGAAGTCTTCGACTTCCAGCATGCGCGTCAGTGCGTCCAGCTTGTTGGTGCCCTGCACCAGCCAGTAGTACTGATCGATATCGGAGTTGGTGCTGGTTGCGCTTTTGATGCGTACTTCCTGCGGGTCGTGTAGATACTTTTCCGCCACGTTGCGGATGGGCGGCGGCATGGTCGCAGAGAACAGCGCTACCTGACGGCTGTCCGGGGTCTGCTGCAGAATGGTTTCGACATCGTCGATAAAACCCATGCGCAACATCTCGTCGGCTTCGTCGAGTACCAGCGTGTTGATTTTTTTCAGATCCAGCGAGCGACGATTAAGATGGTCGAGCAGACGGCCAGGGGTTGCTACCACCACGTGCACACCACGACGCAGTGCCTGCAGTTGCCGGCTCATGTCCTGACCACCGTAGATGGGCAGTACGTGGAATCCACGCAGTCCTTCGGCGTAAGTCTGGAAGGCCTCGGCCACCTGAATGGCCAGCTCGCGCGTTGGACACAGCACCAGAGCCTGGGTCGACGGGTTATTCACATCGATTTTGGCCAGAATCGGCAGTGCAAACGCGGCTGTTTTGCCGGTGCCGGTCTGGGCCATGCCCACAATGTCCTTTCCTTCGAGCAAGGCAGGAATTGTAGCCTGTTGAATAGGCGAGGGTTTTTCATACCCGACGCGCTCCAGTGTTTTTAACAGGAATGCGGGCAGATTGAGCTCGGCAAAGCCGAGATCGGGCGCGGTGGTGCTGGACATAATAGGTGCCTGCTGGCGTGACGTGCGGTAAACGAGGATATTCTACAAAAAGGGCGCGCAGTGTACAGCAATAACTGGTCGGTTAAAAGGGGACGGAGGGATTTAGCTCGCTAAATCCCTCCGTCCCCTTTAGGCCCTTTGGGTCTTTAGCGCAGAAAATCCACGGCGCGGTCCGGAAAATCGGTGAACAGGCCGTCGACATTGGCTTCGAACAGGAAAATCTCCAGCAGGTGCTCAAAATCTTCGGCGTAGCCGGGCACCTGGCCTTCGTCGGCGCGGAAGGTGTAGGGATGCACTTTCAGGCCGGCCTGGTGGGCATCTCGCACCAGCGAACTGATCTGCAGGTTATTGGCTGTCGACTCGTAACTGATGATCATGCCTTTTTCCGGGCCGATGCCGTCAGCGTATTGCGCCAGTTCGCGCATGCCGCCGGGCGCCAGCATCCACGCATAAGACTCATCATCGCCCATCAACTGTACCAGTTTCAGTTCGATATCCAGGGCCGGCTGTACTTCCTCTTTAACGCGCTTGAGCTCGTCAAACTCAAAGGTCTGCACAAACACATTGCTGTCCTTGCTGGTGTAGCCAAAACGCTTCAACTCACTGAGCACGGCCATCCCGATGTCCTTGCCGTGTTCGTGGTGAAAAGCCGGTGACTTCAGCTCGGGGTAGATGCCAACATCGCGGCCTGTCGAGCGGTTCAGCCCCTGAATCAGCTGCAGCTGTTCGGCAAAGGTGTGAATGGTGAAGGTGGACTGCCACAGCGGGAAGCGCTGCGGGTAGATCATCTCTTCGTCGCCGGCATCATTCAGGCGGTAGCCCTCGGTGACGCGCAGCTGACGCAGCTCTTCCAGGGTGAAATCAATAACGTAATGCCGTCCATCCTCTCGGGCGCGGCCCGGAAACTGATGTCGCACATCGGTATTGCGATCCAGCGTCAGGTCGTGCCAGACGATCAATTGATCGTCTCGCGTCATGACCACATCCTGTTCCTGGAAGTCAGCGCCCATGGCGTAGGCCATGGCAGCAGCTGGCAGGGTGTGCTCAGGCAGGTAGCCACTGGCGCCCCGGTGAGCGACAACGACTTTGTCAGCAGGCTCACTTTGCGCCATGGCCGGCGCCAGCGGCAGCACATTGCCAGTAATGACAGACATGAGCACAACCCCTTGCAACAATCGTGACATCGACCGAGTGAGCATCAGTGTATCCTTTTTTCTATCTGAAAGTGGACTTTACAGACCTGGCAGTCTACGACATTTTGTTGATGCTTGGGTGACAGCGGCCAGCGCTCAACCCGCCGCTGTCAGCCCCTGCCGAGGTGGACCTCTAAACCATCAACCATTGCCCAGACGATAGCGCAGTTTCACTACCCAGGTATCGGTCACGCGCTCACTCCAGGAGTCAAACAACAGGTCCTGGAATTCCGAGCCCAGATCGGTGGGAAGGTTGCTGCCGCGGGTATAAACGATAAACAGATCCGACAGCGGTGCTATCTCCCAGCGATAACGCGCCTGGAAGCTCATCTGACTGACCGTGAAGTCATCCGGCTCCACGTTCGGCTTGGGCGTACGGATCAGATGCCGGACATCAGTCTGATCAATGCGATAGAACTTGTCTTCCTTGGCCTTGATACCGGTCCACTGCACCGCCAGGCGGAACTGCTGCTTTGAATTGATGAAATAATTGACGTTCCACTCGGGCGCCCATTCAGTGGCGCGGAATGCGGTCATGCGCGGGCCACCCTGATGGACCAGCCACGATTCGCGGTCACGGTACTCCAGCTCTAGTTCGGTATTAAAGCGGTCGTTTGGCTGCCACTGCACACCCACTTCATAGCTCAGGTTGCTGCGCCGCAGATCTTCCTGGCCATTGCCAAAGCGCGCGCTGTAACTGATCGGACGCGAACGGTCACTGCTCCACTCGATGTCATAGGCCAGTCGGTGAGGTATTTTATAGGTGCCATTGCCGCGGCTCAGACGATCGTCCACGCGTGGCGGGAAGTAGCGGAAGTTCATGTTCAGACTGGTATTGTCCAGAAAGGTCATGTTCTGGCCGAAGAACAGACCCAGTCGTACCGGCCGACCATCGGTGTTCCACTGGTTGATCACGTTCATGCTGCGCGTGCGGGAACGCAGATTGTCCAGGCCTGACTCGGTGATGCTGAAGCGATAGTCGAGCATCACATGGTCATTGCGCTGCAGATAACCCACATCATTGATGTTCAAGGTGTCATCAAAGTAGTTGCCAGTGAAAGAATGCTGAACGCCGCGCTCCGGTCGGTAGGCCAGGTCGAACAGCGCACCGGAACCGGTGGCTCCGTTCACATCGCTGTGCAGCACCTGGCCATCAAACACCCAGCGGGTGTCGGCAGAGAACCAGGAGACGTCGACACCGTTTACAGTGGCGTCATGATCCGGATGGCTCAATCGTGTGCCAATCCAGCCAAAGCCGCGACGGCCGCCACCGCTGGTGTCCTCGTAGAGCAGGCGGCCGACGGCAAAATCACGGCCTGTGGACTCCAGATTGACCTGATTGCCAGCGGCATCGCGGCCTCGCAAGCTCATGTCGTCTTCGGCTGCCAGCAGCGTGCCGTAGCGCCAGTTGCCCTGCGAGCCGGTAACTTTGGCAGCGCCCAGCAGCTCGGTTGGCGCATTGCGCTCGGTCGGACTCAATGAGACACCGGCAGGGGTATCGATCCAGGGCGCCGCACCGATACGGCGGGTGTTAAGCACTGTGATGGGGCCGAATGGGCCACCACTGGCGCGTGGGCCGGCACGGAAAATATCCTGCCCCTCGAGGAAAAATGTGCGCTTCTCCGAGAAAAATGTCTCGAATGCGCTCAGATTGACAACAATATCGTCGGACTCGACGGTACCGAAGTCTGGGTTCAGTGTTGCCGATACCTGGGTATTGGAGGTCGGCCTCCAGTAAATATCAGCCCCCACACGCGTCTCAGACTCGTCGGTAATATTGTTATAGGTCGCGGAAGCATAGGGGTAAAAGGTGAACTGCGTGCTGGGATCAATACCGGCCACCGAGAACTTCTGGAACGCCGACAGGTATTCCGGATTGGTCTGTGGCAATGCCGGCCATGACCAGGTTTCGTTCAGGTGGGTCACCATGCGCTCCGTGTAGATACCGATCTCGCGCACTTCACCAGTCTGCGGCAACTGCATCATGCCCCAGGGAATGAATATCTCTGTAGACCAGCCGTTTTCCAGCTCCTGGGTCACTGCGTTCCAGGGACCATCCCAGTCACGGCTAATCTGCTTCTCGGGCAGGATGGTGCCATCAGAGAAGGTGCCCCCCAGATTGATGCGCAGAAAGTAACCGTATAGCCCTTGACCTGAGGTATCGATGGAAATCACATAGCCATCACGCTGCACGCCCTCGTCCCGCGAACTCATGCGCGCCACCAGGGTGTCTGGATCCTGATAGTTCATGGCGCCGACGTAAATGCCGCGATCGTTGTAGAAGATCCGAGTTTCAGTGCGCATGGACGCGGGCGCCAGCGTATCCGGGTTGATCACGCGCATGCCATCGTAGGCAGGGAGCGTATTCCAGACAGCTTCATCCAGCGCGCCATCCAGCTCGATGTTGGCGGTATCGCTGTCGACCTGGGTCAGTGGCAATACACCTTCAGCAGTCGGATTCTGGGCGTAGGAGTGGGTGGAATAAGCCGCTGCGCAGATCGTCAGCACGGTGATGCTGGCAAGTGTGCCAGGCAGGCGCAAAGAAGTGATGGATATGGGTGATATCACTGCGAGTTCCCCGATTATTTTCATTATGGTTTTTTTTGAGCAGGGCGAGTATATCAGCAAGTTTTGACGAGGCTGACCGCCTGGTTATCAATTAATGCCCGCGGTTTCACTTTGTTACAGATGCGCCCCGGATTGCCACAAAGTCCAGCAAATTATGCCGGGCATTTATTGTCACAATTAATGAACCCGCTAAAACCCAAGGTAGTAGAGGTCCTGAAATGCGATTATTCAAACGTCAGATCAATCCGATTTTTGTGGAGGAAGAAGATTACAACTGGGGCAACAAACGCGGGGGCGCCGGCAAGTGGCTGTTATTGTTGCTGACTGTGGGTATCGCGGTGGGCGTGTTATACGTTCAGCTAGGACAGATATGACAGCAGCCAGCCAGTGACACCGACCAAAGTCGGTGTCACTAACTAGCTGATTAGCTGATTTATCAGATCAGGAGTCGGATTTCGGCGCGGCAGCGTTAACTGCCAGAGATGCGTCGAATGCCGGCTTGGCTGGCTCCGAGCCCGCAGACTCGGATACTGGCCGGAACACTTCGCTGTAGAGGAAGAAATCGGTCAATACGGCGCGCAGATGGATTGACGCGTTCAGATTATCGATCAGCTCTGAACTCATCTTTGGCTGCGCCAGCACAAAGCTGAGAGCTGCGCTTGCCTTGCGGATATCATCCGCAATCACCTGCTCGTACTCATGCTGTGAACTGCCGTCGTTGATCGCCGCCGCAACGTTTTGCATGGCCTTCAACATGTCTTTTAATGTTGGCCGTGCGTGGGGCGGCGGATAACTGTCTTCATCATGTGGCGGCCTTCCCTGCGCGGCGTACGCCAGCAGGAACTCGTAGCCGCTCTCAACGACTTCTATTTCTTTCTCAAGATCTTTCACGTCTATCACTCAGCCTCTGGCTTCCACTTGCTTGCGTCATGGTTCTGCTTCATTTCGTCCTCAGAGATCCAGCCCTTCACCATGGAGCGGGTGTAGAAGATCTTCTCAGGACGCAGTGCGAAGTAGATATGGATGGCGGTAAAGGCAACCAGGGCAAGCGTCGCCAGACCGTGCAGCAGGAACATCAGACCCAGCTGGGCTTCATCCTGCACCGAGGGACGTGCCCAGAACGGTGAGTTGATGTTGGTGAACAGAATCACGCCTGTCACGATGACCAGCAGTACCAGCACGGTCATGGCCCAGTGCATGCCCTTCTGCTCGAAGGAGTACTTGCCCGGCTTGCGGCTTTCATCAAATGGTTCGGCAAAATCGGATGGCGTCAGCAGCATGGACTTGAAATCCTGCCAGAAGGTGGCGCGGATAATGTGGAAGATGACCACAAATGTCAGTATCAGGCCGGCAATCCAGTGAATGTTCAGCCAGGCAAAGCGCACGCCGAGAATTGGCATCACACCGGTGGCGATCAGAACCAGCACAGATGCGGCCATAATCCAGTGAAAGGCGCGATCGATGGCATCGTGACGGCGTACTTTGGGGCCTTCGGCTGAGGGCTTGGCTTTACGCTTGGCCAGTGCCGCCATGACGATGGCGTGACCAGCCAACAGCAGCAGGGCCGCGACCGCAACCACCCACAACAGATCCCAGGCTACACCCAGAATGACCTCGTCACCCCAAACGTCCCGCTTGTTTCTTATAATTTCCACGTGATATCCCCTCAGCTGTTAACTTGTGCTTATTGTTGATGTGGGCAGATTCTCTTTATTTCCTGTCACGTTGATTGTCGGAAAACAGAGGCGCTATATAGAAGGCGAAGAGTAATCCAGCTGCCCCGTTTTATCAAGACAAAACCTGCGGCACTACGTCACCCTGACACCCACAAACCCAAGCATGGTGCGGCCCCTTAACTTGACATATTCTGTTTGAGTGGTATTGTGTCCAGCCCCCGTAAAACAGCGTAACGTGTTTTAGGACCGTCTGGAACTTGCCGGACACGCAGTCCGGGGTGCCGGCAGAACACCGAGCCATGCCAAATCAATAATGTCTAATTCACGCATCTCCCTGTCAGCAGTGCTACATGATGCAGCGTATGTGGGGGAGGGTTCAACGGTGGCTGGAAGAGAAACACTAAAAACGAATTAAAGAGACGTAGCGAACACTATGACTGATCAAGCCCAATACCCCCACATGTTTGGCTTTCCGGAGAAGACCGGACTGTATGACCCGGCCAACGAGAAAGATTCCTGCGGCGTAGGCTTTGTTGCAGACATCAAAGGTCGCCCAAGTCACCAGATCATGCTGGACGCCTACCACCTCAACTCCCGCATGGATCACCGAGGTGGTTGCGGCTTTGAAGCCAACACCGGCGACGGCGCCGGCATCCTGATGGCACTGCCACACACGTTCTTCGCCGAAGTTGCTCAGAACGAGCTCAACGTCACCCTGCCAGAAGCAGGCAAGTACGCCACCGGCAATATTTTCCTGCCCCAGAACGAGAAAGAGCGTGAGTTCTGCCGCGAGGCGATCAACAGGATCATCGCCGAAGAAGGCCAGAACCTGCTTGGCTGGCGTGAAGTTCCGACTGATGCTGAAGGTGCTGACGTTGGTCCGGCCGCCCGAATGGCGCAGCCCTACATCGCCCAGCTGTTCATTGGCGCTTCCGATGGTCTCGATAAAGAGGCGTTCGAGCGCAAGCTGTACATCATTCGCAAGCGCTTTACGCACAAGCTGCGCGGCGACACGTCGCTGAGCCAGGCAAAAATGCTGTATGCCTGCAGCCTGTCGACCAAAGTTATTGTATATAAAGGTATGTTGACGCCCGGTCAGCTGTTCCCGTTCTACAAGGATCTGACCAACCCCGGCTTTGAAACACACCTGGCCATGGTGCATTCACGTTTCAGCACCAACACCTTCCCGTCTTGGGACCGTGCCCAGCCGAATCGTTTCATGAGCCACAACGGCGAGATCAACACCCTGCGCGGCAACGTCAACCAGATGGTGGCACGTGAAGGCACGCTGCACACTGACCTGTTTGGCGACAAGCTGAAAGATCTGTTCCCTATCATCGACTCTGATGTCTCTGACTCCGGCTCCTTCGACTCGGTACTTGAGTTCATGCTGCTGTCCGGCCGTTCCCTGCAGGAAGCGGTGATGATGATGATCCCGGAAGCCTGGCAGTCAGACGTCAACATGCCGCAGGACAAGAAGGACTTCTACGAATTCCACAGCGCGCTGATGGAGCCCTGGGATGGCCCGGCCTCTATTGTATTCTCTGATGGCCACTACATTGGTGCCGTACTCGACCGTAACGGCCTGCGTCCCAGCCGCTACTATGTCACTCACGACGACAAGGTCATCATGGCCTCGGAAGTGGGTGTGGTTCAGGTTGATCCGGCCAACGTCAAAGAAAAAGGCCGTCTGCAGCCAGGCCGTATGTTCCTGCTGGACTTTGAACAGGGTCGACTGATCCCTGACGAAGAGCTCAAGCACAGCATTGCCGCCAAGCGTCCCTATGGTGAGTGGCTGGCTAACCAGAGAATCACGCTGGAAATGCTGGCTGACGGCAATGAAGCCCACTCGCTGGATTCAGACAACGTGCTGCCGCGCATGCAGGCCTTCGGTTACACCACCGAGACCATGCAGTTCATGCTGCTGCCAATGATCACGGAAGCCCGTGACCCGCTTGGCTCCATGGGCAATGACTCGGCGCTGGCCTGTCTGTCTGACAAGCCGCGCATGATCTACGACTACTTCAAGCAGCTGTTTGCCCAGGTGACCAACCCGGCAATCGACTCTATCCGTGAAGAAGTGGTGATGTCACTGGAATGCTTTATCGGTCCGGAAGGCAACCTGCTGGAAACCACCGAGCAGCACGCCCATCGACTGAGCCTGAAGCACCCGATTCTGTCGAACAAGCAGCTGCAGACCATTCGCCGCATGGACCACAACGGTCTGCGCAGCAAAGTGGTTGATATCACTTACGACATCAATGCAGAAAATGGTTATCAGGCCGGTCTGGACCGCGTTTGCCAGGAAGCCAGCCAGGCCATCGCCGATGGTTTTGCCTTTGTTATCCTGTCTGACCGCAAGATCGGCAAGAATCGCGCTGCGATCAGCGCCCTGGTAGCCACCGGTGCCGTGCATCACCACCTGATTCGTACTCACGAGCGCACCAAGATCGGCCTGATCGTCGAGACTGGTGAAGCGCGTGAAGTACATCACCACTGTCTGCTGGTAGGTTATGGCGCCGACGCCATCAACCCCTACATGGCCTTTGAGGCGATCTGGCAGGCACAGCTGGACGGTCTGCTGGGCAAAGATTACCCGAACGAAAGCGACGTGGTTGCCGCCTACAAGAAAGCGGTTGCCAAGGGCATGCTCAAGGTTATGGCCAAGATGGGCATCTCCACACTGCAGTCCTACCGTGGCGCACAGATCTTCGAAGCCGTGGGTCTGGCTAAAGATGTGGTTGATCGCTGCTTTGTTGGCACTGCCAGCCGGGTCCAGGGCGTCAACTTCGAAACACTGGTTGAAGAAACCGAACGTCGTCACCGTCTGGGCTTCCCGGAAAAAGACGAGAACCGCATCCCGGTACTCAACAACCCGGGCGACTTCCACTGGCGCAGCGGTGGCGAAAGCCACATGTGGGATCCGAGCGCGATCTTCAATCTGCAGAACGCGGCCCGCACCAACAGCCCGGATGCCTACAAGGTTTTTGCCAAGTACACCAATGAGCAGACCACACGCGCCTGTACGCTGCGTGGCCTGCTGAAGTTCCGCACCGACCAGAAAGCAATTTCGCTGGATGAAGTGGAACCAGCCAAGGAAATCGTCAAGCGCTTTGCAACAGGCGCCATGAGCTTTGGCTCCATCTCTCAGGAGAGCCACGAGTCACTGGCGGTTGCCATGAACCGACTGGGCGGCAAGTCCAATACCGGTGAAGGCGGTGAAGATCCGATCCGTTTCAGCCCGATGGCCAACGGCGACTCCAAGCGCTCCGCGATCAAGCAGGTCGCATCTGGCCGCTTTGGCGTGACCATCTGGTATCTGAGCAACTCCGACGAGATTCAGATCAAGATTTCTCAGGGTGCCAAGCCTGGTGAAGGCGGCGAGCTGCCCGGCGGCAAAGTGGACGAGCAGATCGCCCGTATTCGTCACTCAACGCCGGGTGTGGGCCTGATTTCTCCGCCCCCGCACCACGACATTTACTCCATTGAGGACATGGCTCAGCTGATCCATGACCTGAAAAACGCCAACCGCCAGGCCCGTATCAGCGTCAAGCTGGTATCGGAAATCGGCGTCGGCACTATTGCTGCTGGTGTTACCAAGGCCAAGACTGACCACCTGGTCATCGCCGGCCATGATGGTGGCACCGGTGCCTCACCGCTGACCTCCATCAAGCATGCGGGTCTGCCGTGGGAGCTGGGTCTGGCAGAAACACACCAGACACTGGTAATGAACAATCTGCGTTCACGTGTTGCGCTGCAGACCGACGGCCAGCTGAAGACCGGCCGTGACGTCGCCATCGCTGCGCTGCTGGGTGCTGAAGAATACGGCTTTGCAACCGCGCCGCTGGTCACGCTGGGCTGTATCATGATGCGTAAGTGTCACCTGAACACCTGTCCAGTGGGCATCGCGACTCAGGATCCTGAGCTGCGCAAGAAGTTCAAAGGCAAGCCAGAGCATGTGGTCAACTACCTGTTCATGGTGGCTGAAGAAATGCGCGAGATCATGGCCAGCCTGGGTATTCGCACCGTCAACGAAATGATCGGTCGCGTGGACCTGCTGGAAAGCGATGTGGCTGTAGACCACTGGAAAGCCCGCGGCCTGGATCTGAGCAACATCCTGACACCCGCCAAGGCAGTGTTCCCGAATACCGGTACTTTCTGTTCCATGGAGCAGGATCACGGTCTGGACAAGGCACTGGATAACCAGCTGATCGAACTGGCCGCACCTGCGCTGGAAAAAGGCGAGAAGGTCAACATTGAGCTGCCGGTCATCAATATCAACCGCGTTGTCGGCACCATGCTGTCCAACGAGGTCGCCAAGCGATTCGGCGAAGACCTGCTGCCGGAAGACACCATCAACATCAAGTTGCATGGTTCCGCCGGTCAGAGTCTGGGTGCGTGGCTGGCCAAGGGCATCACCATCACTGTTGAGGGTGACGCCAACGACTTCGTCGGCAAGGGCCTGTCTGGTGGCAAGATCGTGATCTACCCACCGAAAGAGAGCACCTTCAAGCCGGAAGACAACATCATTGCCGGTAACGTCAATCTGTATGGCGCCACCGGTGGTGAAGCCTACTTCCGCGGTATCGTTGCTGAACGATTCGCCGTGCGTAACTCCGGCGCCAGCGCCGTAGTGGAAGGCATCGGTGATCACGGCTGTGAATACATGACCGGTGGTCGTGTGGTCATTCTGGGCAAAACCGGCCGTAACTTTGGCGCCGGCATGAGTGGCGGTATCGCCTATGTCTGGGATCAGGACAAAGACTTTGAGCGTCAGTGCAACATGGAGTCGTTTGAACTGGAACCAGTCCAGGATGCCACCGACATTGAAGAATTAAAAACACTGATCAGCAATCACCTGCGTTACACCGGCTCGACGGTGGCGCAGCAGATTCTGGATAACTGGGACGCATCGCTGCAGCACTTTGTGAAAGTGATGCCGACCGACTATAAGCGTGTGCTGGCGGAAATGGCTGCCAAGTCACAGACCCAGGCAGTGGCTGTCTGATACGTACAAAATTGCAAAGATAAGGTTTTAACATGGGTAAACCAACCGGTTTTAAAGAGTTCGAGCGCAGCACGGTTCCCTACCGTGCGCCGGCAGAGCGACTGCTGGACTACAAGGAAATTTACACCGACCCGGCGGAAGAGCACCTGCAGACGCAGGGCGCACGCTGCATGGACTGTGGTGTTCCATTCTGTCAGTCCGACAACGGCTGCCCGGTATACAACCTGATCCCCGAGTGGAACGATCTGGTCTACAAGGGTCAGTGGCGCGATGCGCTGGATCGGCTGCACAAGACCAACAACTTCCCGGAGTTCACTGGACGAGTATGTCCGGCGCCCTGCGAAGGTTCCTGTGTACTGGGTATCAACAACCCGCCGGTCACCATCAAGAACATTGAAAACGCCATCATCGACAAAGGCTTTGAAAACGGCTGGGTACGGGCGAATCCACCGAAGTTCCGCACCGGCAAAAAAGTCGCCGTGGTCGGCAGTGGTCCCGCCGGACTGGCTGCTGCAGCGCAGCTGAACCAGCACGGCCATGAAGTGACTGTCTATGAGCGTGAAGACCGCATCGGCGGCCTGCTCATGTACGGCATCCCCAACATGAAGCTGGAAAAAGATGTTGTTGATCGTCGCGTCAATCTGCTGAAAGAAGAAGGCATCAAGTTTGTCACCGGCGTAAATGTTGGCGGAAAAGGCGTAAACGGCCTGGACGTCAGTGAACTGCTGGATAAAGTTGACGCCCTGTTGCTGGCGACTGGCGCAACTACCGCACGTGACCTGAAGATTCCGGGCCGTGAAGGTGATGGCGTGCATTTTGCGATGGAGTTCCTGACTGCCAACACGCGCAGCCTGCTCGACTCTGAGCTGAAAGATGGCAACTACATCAGCGCCAAGGGCAAGAACGTGATCGTCATCGGTGGCGGTGACACCGGTACCGACTGTATCGCCACATCTCTGCGTCACGGCTGCAAGTCGCTGGTCAATTTCGAGATCATGCCCAAGCCGCCACGTGAGCGTCCGTCGGACAACCCCTGGCCGCTGTGGCCGAAGATCTATCGCGTTGACTACGGTCACGAAGAGGCCGCCGAGCGCGATGGCAACGACCCACGTGTTTACTCCATCAGCGGCAAAGAGTTTGTCCGTGATGAAAACGGCAAACTGCTGGGCATCAACACGGTCGAAGTGGACTCCAGCTTCAAGGAAGTGCCGGGCACCACCAAGTTCTGGGAAGCCGATCTGATTCTGCTGTCCATGGGTTTCCTGGGGCCAGAGCACTACATCAGCGAGCCGCTGGGACTGGAGCTGGATCAGCGCTCCAACTACAAGGCCGAGTACAAGAGCTTCCGCACCAGCCACCCCAAGGTGTTTGCTGCGGGCGATTGCCGCCGCGGTCAGTCTCTGGTGGTACGCGCCATCGACGAAGGCCGTCTGGTAGCAGAAGTCATCGATCAGCAGCTCACAGCCAGCCAGCAGGAAGCCAAAGCCAGCTGAGTTGTCTGACTGAAGACGCCATATCCGGCAGCTGCGGCTGCCACAGCAAAGGCTGTCATCCTCGCGGATGATGGCCTTTTTTGTGAGTGACATTTTTGCCACAAGCGTGTGCTAAACTCGACGAATGAGCACACCGGTTCTGACGCTTGAAAACGTCACTAAACGCTATGGCGACTTTACCGCCGTCGACCAGATCAACCTGAGCATACCGCAGGGCTCTGTCTATGGTTTTCTGGGACCCAATGGGGCCGGCAAAACCACCACCATCCGCATGATTCTCGACATCATCCGTCCGGATACCGGCCATATCGATGTGCTGGGCCACCGTTCGGCCATGGATGTGCGTCACCGCATCGGTTACCTGCCCGAAGAAAAGGGCCTGTACAAGAAAATGAAGGTCTGGGCCATCATCAGCTACTTTGCCACGCTGAAGGGCATGTCGCGCAGTGCTGCCCGCCACAAGGCATTTGAGTTGCTGGAGCGCTATGGTCTGAAGGACTTTGCCGAATCCAGCATCGAGTCATTGTCCAAGGGCATGGGCCAGAAAGTGCAGGTATTGGCCTCCATTGCCCACGAACCCGAGCTGGTCATTCTGGATGAGCCATTCTCCGGACTGGACCCGGTCAATCAGGAAGTGCTGGAGCAGCTGATCAAGGACCTGTCGGCCAATGGTCAGACCGTGATTTTCTCCACGCACATCATGCAGCATGCCGAACGTCTGTGTCAGCGCCTGCTGCTGATTACCCAGGGCCGCAAGGTGTTTGATGGCACGGTCAGTGAGGCACATGCCATCATTCCGCGCCGCGTCGTGCTGGAAACGCGGGGCGATATCCATTCGGTGCGCCAGCTGGACGGTGTGCTGTCGGTTCAGGAGCAGCCTCCAGACGACGGCAGCGCCCGGGCCAACGGGACTCGGCAATGGGAGCTGTATGTAAAAGAACAGGCCGACCCGCAACAGATACTGCAGCACTGCTTTGAGAATGGTGTCTCACTCAGTCGCTTCGATTTCACTCAGGCCAGTCTGCATGATGTGTTTGTGCATCTGGTTGGCAAGGAAGCCCGGGAGCATAATTTTAGATGAGAGTGACGCTGCTGATCGCCTGGCGCGAGTTCATGGAAAACGTCAAAACCAAGGGCTTCTGGATTGGCGTCCTGCTAGTGCCAATTGTCTTTTTTCTGATCTTCCATATCTCAAGCCGTCTGGCCACCGCCACACCGACGCGCTATTTCATGCTGATTGACCAGTCTGGTGAGTACGGCGGCGCGGTTGCCACGGCCATCAGCCGCGAACACCAGCGCCAGGTTATGCAGGAGTTCATGCGCTATCTGCAGGCAAACCGCGTTGATATGGGTGGCGCTCCACCGCCACAGGCGCCAGCCAACCAGCTCGATCAGCTGATGGATGATTTTGGCAATGACGAAGTGTCTGCGCTTGATGACTGGCTGAGCAATGGCGGCCTGGACATGGCGCTGCAGATGGCCCGGCCCTACCTGCGTGAAGATGCGCCGCCCTTCACGCCACCACGACGACAGTTCATTGCCATTGATCCGCCAGTCGATCTGGACACCAGTGCGCCACCGCAGACCATTGTGGAATACATGCGCCCCTATCTGAATGGCGAGCGACGCCTGCAGCACGACGGGACCGCCGTACCCCTGTTTGCCTTGATACTGGTGCCAGCCAATGTCGCCGGTGATGTGGTGCGACCTGACTCACTGGAGCGCCTGATGCTGTCTGATGGCACGCCCACTGGCGTTCAGTACTGGGCCGCCAACCTGACAGATACGCGCCTTTCCAATGCCATCCAGGGCAGTCTCAACAACACCATCCGCCAGCAGGAGTTTGCCGCGCAGGGCATTGATATCCAGGCGGTGCGCGACATCCAGAGAACCCGCCTGCCCCTGAGCCGGCTGGATCCTGGCAAACAGCTGGGTGAGGCCGAGGTCAGCATGGCCGACACCTTCCGGCAGTGGGCGCCGATGGGTTTTGTGTATCTGATTTTTATCTCCCTGATGCAGAGTGTGCAGTACCTGCTCAGCAATACCATTGAAGAAAAATCCAATCGCATTATCGAAGTGCTGCTGGCCTCGGTGACACCGGGCGAGTTGATGATGGGCAAACTGCTCGGCATTGGCGCCACCGGCATTACGACCATCCTGGCCTGGATTACCTCGTTTTTTGTGTTTCTGCAGCTGTACCAGACGGTTGAAACGGCCGCCATTGTGCAGATTCTGGACGTGTTGCTGAGCTCGGATCTGATTCCCTACTTTGTGTTCTATTATCTGTGTTGTTACGCGCTGTATGCGGGCATCTTCCTGGCCATCGGCAGTCTCTGTAATACGCTGAAGGAGGCCCAGAGCCTGATCATGCCACTGATCATGATTCTGATCGTGCCGGTGCTGACGATGAGCTTTATCGCCCAGGACCCTAACGGCACCATGGCCCGCGTCATGTCCTGGATTCCGCTGTTCACGCCATTTACCATGATGAACCGTGCCGCCGCGCAGCCACCCATGGTGGATGTGGTGGGAACAACCATTGTGCTGGTGCTGACCACAATCGCTGTGTTGTGGCTGTCCGGGCGTATCTTCCGGCAGGGCATTCTGCGCACCGGTCAACCGCCGCGCATCGTTGAAGTGTGGCGCATGTTACGACGACGCCGTGTATAAAAGGCCTGCAGGCCAAGTGAGGACTCACCATTATGCGTGAAACCATGGAGAATCGCGGCTTTCTGGTGGTGCTGGCGGGCATCTCAGCGGCGTTTCTGTTGATCTTGTTGCCGTTCTGGAGCGCCATCTTCTGGGCCTGTGTCATGAGCCTGCTGTTTAATCCGCTACAGCGTCGCATGGTCCGCATCTTTAAGGGACGGGAGTCTCTGGCAGCCCTGGTTACGCTGCTGCTGGGCATGGTGCTGGTCGTCATCCCGGTCATCGCCATCGTGTTTGCCTTCATCAATGAGGGCGCCCAGCTTTACGAGTCCATCGAGAGCCGGGAAATCAATCCGTCGGAATTCATTAACCAGATCGGCACCGCCGTGCCCATCCTGCCCGAACTATTACAACGCCTGGGCATCGACACCTCCAACCTGCGCAGCTATCTGTCCGAATCGGCCGTGGGTCTGAGTCGCATCATTTCGCAGGAGGCGCTGGTGGTGGGTCGCAACACCGTTGCGTTCACACTCAATCTTGCCCTGATGCTGTATCTGACCTTCTTCCTGCTTCGCGATGGCGAGACCATCGTCAACTGGATGCGCAAAGCCCTGCCTCTTAACGAGGATCGCCGCCAGGTACTGTTCAGCAAGTTTGCGGAAGTTTCCCGCGCCACCGTTAAGGGCAACCTGGTGGTCGCCATCGTGCAGGGTGGCCTGGGCGGTTTTATATTCTGGATGCTGGACCTGCAGGCGCCGGTGCTGTGGGCGGTGGTCATGGCCTTTCTGTCACTGGTGCCCGCAGTGGGTGCCTCGCTGGTGTGGATACCGGTGGCGATATACATGTACGCCACCGGCGACTGGATGAAGGCCTCGATACTGGTTGCCTACGGTGCCGTTGTCATCGGGCTGGCAGACAATGTATTGCGCCCCATACTGGTCGGCCGCGATACCAAGCTACCGGACTATATGGTGCTGTTTTCCACACTGGGTGGCATCGCACTGCTGGGCATTAACGGCTTTGTCATCGGCCCGCTGATTGCGGCGCTGTTTCTGAGCTTCTGGAGCATTTTCAGCAAGGAATTTAACGGCTGAATGCACTTGCCGCCCTGCTGCGCTAGAATAGCCGCTTGATTGACTTACAACCCCGGGGAACAGTCGCTTTGAACCAACGCCAGATCAGTTTTATTGGCGCCGGCAACATGGCAAACAGCCTGATTCGAGGCCTGCTTGCCAAAGACGTGCCCGCGCATAATATCGCCGCCACCGATATCGACAGTGACAAGCTGTCCCAGCTCGCCAGCGAGTGTGGCATTCGCACCGGTGACACCTCCTCTGTCGCCTCCGAAGCCGATGTCATTGTGCTGGCCGTCAAACCACAGGTGATGGCCAGTGTCTGCGAAGCGCTGCGTCCGCTGATTGGTAAAAAAGACTGCCTGATTATTTCCATTGCTGCCGGCATTCCGGTCAGCTCGCTGGCCAGTTGGCTGGGTGACGACAGGGCCATTGTCCGCTGCATGCCCAATACACCATCGCTGGTAGGCGAGGGCGCCACAGGCCTGTTTGCCAATGCCCGATGCAGCGAACAGCACCAGCAACTGGCCGGCGACATCATGGCGGCCGTGGGCATCGCCTGCTGGCTGGACCAGGAACAGGACATCGACGCCGTGACGGCGCTATCCGGCAGCGGCCCGGCCTACTTCTTTCTGATGATGGAAGCCATGGAAAAAGCCGGTACGGCCATGGGACTGACTGCCGAAACGGCACGGCAGCTCGCCATTCAGACCGCTCTGGGTGCTGGTAAACTGGCTGCAAACAGCGATGTCCCGCCGGATGAACTGCGCCGGCGCGTGACCTCGCCAGGTGGAACAACCGAACAGGCTCTACTGTCATTCCAGCGCGACGGCTTTGAATCCATCGTTGAAACCGCCATGAAAGCGGCGCAGCAACGCGCTGCCGAACTGGCCAAATAAGCTTAAATTCAACAGACACGAAATAGCGGGACAGGATAAACATGAACACTATCGGCGACATCGGAACCTTGCTTGTCAGTACGCTGGGCTCACTTTATCTGATGGCTATCCTGCTGCGATTCCTGCTGCAATTGTCGCGTGCTGACTTTTATAACCCGATTACACAAATGATCGTGCGCTTCACCGATCCGGGCGTGCAGATTTTCCGCCGTATAATCCCGGGTATCCGCGGCATTGATCTGTCATCGCTGGTGCTGGCCATCGTGTTTCAGTGCGCCGCCATGTACGCACTGATCTTTCTGGCCGGCCTGCAGTTCCCGAATTTTGGCCTGATTCTGACCTGGGGTCTGGCGGGAATACTCAGCTTTATTCTGAATATCTATTTCTGGGGCATGCTGATATCCATCATCGCCAGCTTCATCGCGCCCTTCAGCGGACACCCGGCACTGGTGCTGGTCCGACAGCTGACTGAACCGGTCATGGCACCGTTCCGGCGCCTGCTGCCGTCCATGGGTGGCCTGGATCTGTCACCCATCTTTGTGTTCCTGGCCATCCAGATCATCCGCATTGTGCTGATCATTCCGGTCCAGGCCAATCCACGCTTCGTGCTCGGACTCTAAACACAATGCCCGACGTGTTACCCGAAAATTCTGTGGGTCTGGTGACGCCACAGCTTTATCATTTTGATGAACCGCTACCGCTGCGCAGCGGCAAAGAGTTGAAGGCCTACGACCTGATGGTCGAAACCTATGGCGAACTCAATGCCGAGCGCAGCAATGCTATTCTGATCTGCCATGCCCTGAGTGGCGACCATCATGCGGCCGGTTATCACAGTATGGATGACCGCAAACCAGGCTGGTGGGATGTCGCGATAGGACCTGGCAAACCCATCGACACCAATCACTTTTTTGTGGTGTGCCTGAACAATCTGGGTGGTTGTGCCGGCAGCACCGGGCCGGCCTCGATGAATCCCGACACTGGCACTTGGTACGGTCCCGATTTTCCGGTGGTCACTGTGCGCGACTGGGTCAACAGTCAGGCGCGCCTGGCCGACCGTCTGGGCATCGACAAATGGGCTGCTGTCATTGGTGGCAGTCTGGGTGGCATGCAGGTAATGCGCTGGTCTATCAGTTATCCCGAGCGTGTCCGTCACGCCATCATGATGGCAGTGGCACCGAAACTGTCGGCACAGAACATCGCGTTTAATGAAGTCGCGCGGCAGTCTATCACCGCTGATCCTGATTTCCATGCCGGCCGCTATCGTGAACACAACACGCTGCCCAAGCGCGGTGTGATGCTGGCACGCATGGTCGGCCACATTACCTACCTGTCTGACAGCGCCATGCGGGAAAAATTCGGCAAAGCGTCCGAACAGCTGAAGCAGGCGTCGCTGAATCTGGGCCGTGATCTGCGTGCAGGAAAACTGAGCTTTGGCTTTGATGTCGACTTCCAGGTGGAAAGTTACCTGCATTACCAGGGCGAACGCTTTTCTGAGACATTTGACGCCAACACCTATCTGCTGATGACCAAGGCACTCGATTATTTTGACCCCAGCGTCGACTACGACGGCGATCTGAGCAAGGCATTCGCCAACAGCGATTGTCGCTTTATGCTGGTGTCATTCAGCACTGACTGGCGCTTTCCACCGGAACGTACCCGGGAGATTGTCACCGCACTGCTGAAGGCCGGCAAACAGGTCAGCTACCTGGATATCGAAGCCGATCAGGGTCATGACGCATTCTTATTGCCAGTGCCACGCTACATGCAGGCACTGACCACCTATCTTGATCGCGTCAAGCTGGAGATCAGTTCTCATGCGGCCTGATCTGGACATTATTCAAAAGTGGATTGAACCTGGCAGCCGCGTGCTGGACCTGGGTTGTGGCGACGGCGCCCTGCTGGCCTATCTGCGTGATAAAAAGCAGATCCACGGCATTGGCCTGGAGATCGACAACCATAAGATCAATGGCTGTCTGGACAAGGGAATCAGTGTGATTCAGCAGGACCTGAACAAGGGACTGCAGAATTTTGAGTCGCAAAGCTTTGATACTGTGCTGCTGACCCAGACACTGCAGGCCGTGCATTTCCCCGACAAACTGGTCGACGAAATGCTGCGCATAGGCAAGAACTGCATTGTCACTTTCCCTAATTTCGGCAACTGGAAGAGCCGTGCCTACCTGGCATTCAAGGGGCGTATGCCGGTTTCTGATTTCATGCCTTATGAGTGGTTCGACACACCCAACATTCATTTTTGTACGGTAAAGGATTTTGACGAATTCTGCCGCAGCCGCGATATCGATGTGATCACCCGAACAGTGGTGGACATCAAACATCGCGACAGCTGGATTATTCGCGCCTTTCCCAACCTGCTCAGCGAGATTGCCATCTATCATTTCAGTCGCAAACCTGCCAGAACCGAGGCTGCCTGACAATGAGCACTACAACATCCACATCAACGTTTCTTAAAAACCAGAAGATTGTGCTGGCCAGCAGCAACGCCGGCAAACTGGCCGAACTGCAGGCGCTGCTGAGTCCGCTGGGTGCAACCCTGATCAGTCAGGGTGATATGGCTGTGGATGATGCGGAAGAAACAGGTCTCACTTTTATAGAGAACGCCATTCTCAAGGCACGTCATGCCAGCGCCAAGACCGGCCTGCCTGCACTGGCAGACGACTCCGGTCTTGCCGTGGATGCACTGGGCGGCGCGCCTGGTATTTACTCCGCTCGTTTTGCCGCCGGTGATGTCGGCTCCCGCTGGGGCACCATGGAACGTTCGGCGCGCGATGCCGCCAACAACTACAAACTGTTGACCGAATTGCAGGATGTGCCAGAGGCCGAACGTACTGCCGCATTTCACTGCGTACTGGTATTTGTGCGCCATGCTGAAGATCCTGTACCGGTGGTCTGCCACGGCCAGTGGCACGGCCGCATTCTTCATGAACAGGCAGGCGAGGGTGGTTTTGGTTACGACCCGCTGTTTTACGTCCCCGCCACTGACTGCAGTTCTGCAGAGCTGCCCGCTGATCGCAAAAACCAGATCAGCCACCGCGCCCTTGCCATGCAGCTGCTGTTGCAGCAATTGACCGGGACACCGCCCGCCGCGTTGGCCTGATGCTGACCCTGCCGCCTCTCAGCCTGTACATTCACGTACCCTGGTGTGTGCGTAAATGCCCCTATTGTGACTTCAATTCACACGAGAATGAGTCTGGCGAGCTGCCAGAAGACGACTACATCACGGCGCTGCTGGACGACCTCAAGCACGATCTGAAGTATGTTCAGCGCCGCGAGATTCAAAGTATTTTTATTGGCGGCGGCACGCCCAGTCTGCTGTCGGCCAAAGCCTACGCAAGACTGTTCGAGGGCCTGCAGCAGCATCTGACATTTGCCAGCGACATTGAAATCACGCTGGAGGCCAACCCGGGCACAGCGGAACGTGAAAAGTTTGCGGATTATTTTCTCGCCGGGATCAACCGGCTGTCGCTTGGGGTTCAGAGTTTTTCGCCCGAGCAACTGAAGAATCTCGGCCGAATCCACGACAGCCAGGATGCCGAACGTGCCATCGAGTATGCGCGCAATGCCGGGTTCAAACGGCTGAATATCGACATCATGTACGGCCTGCAGCAACAGGCGCCGGAACAGGCACTGGCCGACCTGGAGCGGGCGATTGGTTTTGATCCCGAACATATCTCCTGGTATCAGCTGACCATCGAGCCGAATACCGCATTCTACAAGCAGCCACCGCCGCTGCCGGCAGAGGACACGCTGATCGACATGCAGGATGCCGGCCTGGCGCTACTGGAAGGCGCTGGCTACCAGCGCTATGAAATATCAGCCTTTGCAAAGCAGGGCGAACAGGCACGTCACAATATCAATTACTGGCAGTTCGGCGACTACCTGGGTATTGGCGCTGGCGCTCACGCCAAACTGACCCAGCCGCACCGGCAGCGCGTATTGCGGCTGCGCAAACGCAAGCAGCCGGGGCATTACCTGGCAGCGGCCAAACACAGCCTGGCGCAGGAAAGTACGAATCTGGCCAACCGATATCCCTACCTGGCCGATGCCTCGCCGATTGAGGCGGAAGAGTTGCCTCTGGAGTTTTTGCTGAATGCCCTGAGGCTGCGCGAGGGGTTCACAAAAACCCAGTTTGAGCAGCGCACCGGGCTGCCCTACACAGTAATAGCCGATAAGGTATCAGTGCTGCAAAAGCAGGGCTTGATGGATTCTTCAGATGAGCAGGTCACGACCACGATCAGAGGCTACCATTTCCTCAACAGTGTGCTGGGTTATTTTGTTTGATGCCTGTCGAACGTCGACCCGTAGCAGTGGGCTCTGGAGCCAGCGTCTGAGCTGCTCGCGCTGGCGAACATAAGCATCTGACCCTATTTAGCCCTCACTGAACGGACGGATTGTCTGTAGAATCATCGAGGTTATTGGCGATGCGTTTCTGCTAATTCCCGGCTAAACCATCTGCCACTCTCTTTTAATATAATTATCAATGGTTTATATTTTCTTAAATGACCAGAAAAAGGTTGCTCCCTATCATCCACTGCAACTGGTTAAAATCAGCTAAACCATTCTATTTATTGGTTTTTATTCTGCTATTGGCGTCCCCGGCGCAATCACAGGAATCGCCTGCGTCAATTGTCTTCTATTACGGACCGGTAGACTCTGTGCGGGAGCTGTTGAGTTTTGACCGGGTCGTCGTCACACCAACACAAATCTCTGACCGCCAGATTGCCCAGCTGCACAAGGCCAATATCAAGGTTTATGGCTACCTCAGCGTTGGCGAATGGGACAACAGTCTGGGTCAGGTTCCGGGCGGCAGCAACGTAATGACACAAAACACAGCCTGGAACGCTTCGGTCATGGATTTGCGGGACAATGGCTGGCGCGACTACCTGCTGTCGGAGGCCGAGGCCCTCGGCAACCGCGGCTTTGACGGCCTCTTCCTGGACACACTCGACAGCTACATGCTTGCTCCCTTGTCCACCGCTGAACTGGATGCGCAGCAAGTTGCCCTGATTGACATGCTGGACGAACTTTCTCGAAATGCCAGCGACGACTCGGAGGTCGAGCTGATCCTCAACCGGGGCTTTGAACTGATCAGCCGGCTGTCATTTCAGCCAGCGGCCGTGGTCGCCGAAAGCATGATCAATGGCTACGACGCAGCCTTTGACTCCTATTCTGTAAGAACTGCCGCTGACACACAGTGGGTCACCGACCGCCTGCGGGAAGTGCAGCAGGCTGGTATCGAAGCGATTGTAATCGACTACCTGCCATCTGATCGTCAGCAGGAAAGGGTTGCCGCTGCACGTCGGCTGGTCGAACTGGGTTTCACGCCCTACCTGTCCAACGGGCTTCTCACCGATGTCGGTGTCTCGACCGTGTATCCGGTACCACGGCGAATACTGGCTTTTTACAACGGCAATCAGTTCTTGAAAAAGCTGTCGCCATGCCACCGCTTTCTCTCCGTGCTGATCGAATATGCGGGTTATGTACCGGAGTGCTTCGATGTCAATGCCATCGACAGCCTGCATTTTGATCCTGCCAAGTACGCCGGGGTCGTGTATTGGCTGGCACAAAGCAATTACACAAGCAGCGCCCTGGCCAGTTTCATTGAGCAGGTACTACAGAACCAGAGTGTACACTCGCTATTTATTGGTGAATTGCCGGAAAGCAGAACGCTGCTGGAAAACCTGCATCTGCAGGCCGCAGGAAACTTCCAGGGCAATCTGTCAACCAACGTCAATCAGTTACGTTACCGGATGCCGACATCAACACTCAATGTCACGCCTCGTTATATTCTTGCTCCCGGCGTGGACAGTACTGATGTATCGGTAAAGGTCGAGATTACCGATGCCCAGGGCGCCAAAGGCGTTGGTCTGATGGAAACCTCATGGGGTGGTATTGTCACGCAGTCACTGACTGTGCAGGAAATGATGGGTGATCGTATACGCTGGAGCCTGGATCCCTTTGAAAACATACTCTCATTGTTGCGGCTGCCTTCCATCCCGGTGCCTGACGTTACAACGGAATCAGGGCAGCGGATCCTGACCGCGCATATTGACGGTGATGGCTTCCCTTCAATTATCTATACCGGCAACCGGGGATTCGCCGCAGAAGAAATTCGTCGACAGATACTGGAAAGGTACCCGTTACCCCACACGGTCTCGGTCATCGAGGCCGAGGTTGCCCCGCACGGGGTCTACCCTCAATTCTCTGCAGACTTGGAGAACATTGCCCGGCAAATTTTCAGCCTGGATCATGTTGAAATTGCCTCACATACATTCAGCCATCCATTTTACTGGGACGAGAGAATAGCCAGCGGCGAGCGTGTCTACGGTGATTCGCTGGAGATCCCTGGTTATGAACTGGATTTTGACCGCGAGGTATTTGGCAGCGTTGACTATATTGAACGTGAACTGATCCCTGCCGGCAGCAACAAAAAAGTTGAAGTGTTTTTGTGGTCAGGCAGCGCCAATCCGACAGCGGATGTCATACAAAAAACTCACGAGCTGGGCATCTATAACGTCAATGGTGGCAATACCTATGTCGTCAACAGCAACTTTTCCATTGCACAGATCTACCCGCACCTGAACTGGTATCCAACCGCAGTGCAGGTATACGCCCCGCTGATGAATGAAAATCTGTACACCGATCTGTGGACGGACAATTACAATGGTTATTCTCGCGCTGTGGAGAGCTTTCAGCTGCTGGGCGAGCCCCGCAGGCTTAAACCCATCAGCATCTACTACCACATGTACTCGGGTATTTATCCTGCATCAATTCGCGCGCTTCAGCAGGTCTATGACTGGGCCATCAGCCAGCCCGTAACGCCACTGTATCTGAGCGAATTTGCCGCGAGAGCCAGTTCCCTGTACGAGACAGGGTTGGCAAGAAGCATTCACAACGATTCGGACGCACCTGTCTGGCTGTTAGCCAGCACCGGCGTTCGCAGCCTGCGGATCGACGCTGGCGCTGTGCCTGATGCCGATAGTGTTGGACTGACCGGATTGAACAGGGGGCCAGATGGCACCTATATTTCACTGGCACAGCCCAGAGCGACACTGAGCCTTGCGGGTGACGAGCGACTTCCACCTTTTGGTGGCGATCCTTACTTACAGACTGCCAACGGGCAGATTGAGCAGTGGCAATGGCAAGGCCAGGAGCTTCTCATTGAAGTGGAAAGCCACGTACCGCTTGAAATGACCATTGTGCAGGCAACAAACTGTCAGCTTAAGCAATCTGATACTCAGATCGACTCACAGCAATCAGGCGCAACCCTGAACCTGGCGAGCTCTTCGCCTGGTCGATTCAGGCTAAGCCTGCTGTGCATATGATCAGGATCTGGCGATGAGCACGAATGGCAAAAAACCTCAGCTCAAGCACCGGTCACTAAGTGGCCGCGAGGTTTTTCTTAATCGACGCGCGATCATTGCCCTGACAGCGTCAACAGTGACGCTGTTGACTTTGCTTCAGCCCAACCGTGAACTCCTGTTAAACATGCTGGATGACGCCAACGACCCGACCGTTGCACTGGCGTTTCTCAATGTGTTGCGCGAGGATGATGAACCGACCGCGCAACTTGAGTATCTGATTGCCAAACAGCGCGTTCAGCTAAACGAGTTTGAAGAGGCGATAGCGCTGATAGAGCCTGCTGAACGCTTTGGGCAAACGCCGTTCCAGGAAGAAATTTATGACCTGTTTACTCGCAGCCTCTGGCAGCTGGCAACGCTGAGGCAGGACGAAACCGCCGCAGCAGCGACTGCCCGGCTGCATGAGTTTCTGTCTGAAAACATGGGAAGCTTCAGTGAGGATCAACTAAACCAGTTCTCCCTCTATGCCATTCAGACTGGCTCTCCCGCGCTGTCATACGAACTTCAGACACTAAGACCCGACGCAAGCCAAAGTGAATTGTTGACGCTCGCGCAACAGGCCGGACTCACCGACCAGGCCTACCAGCATGCACTTCAACTCTATAGGGACGATCCGATATTCGCGAATTTACAGCGCGTACTGGCGTTCGTTCAACAACTGGCCGACTGGCAGACCGGTATCGAACTGGCACAGCAGCACGCCACCGGGACTTGTGACAACAACTGCCTGCAGGCGCTGATCACTTTCCTGTTGTCCGCCAACAGCGTCAACAGTGCTGTGGAGCTGGCCAATACCAAGGCGGAACAAAGCAGCTCTCCGGACGACTGGTTGCAGGCCACTCAGCTGGCGCTGGCTGTTGGTGACCTTGAAACTGCTGCTGCCTGGCTGGAACGCGTGGTGGCGGAGAATGCGGCACTTCGCAGTGCACATCAGCGACAACTGGTTGACCTTTATGTTGGCCTGCAGCGATTTGACGAGGCCCTGGCTTTGATGCAGGAGTTCATCAACCCAGATCATTCTCCAGAGCTGATCCGGTACGTCATCCGGGTGACTTATGCAGCGATCAATATCGAAGTGCTTGAGTCCTACCTTTACGGTCTCGCAGCGCAGGGCGCCGCGTCGCAGGTTGAGATCCGGGAATGGATTGCCGTCGCTGACAGGATAGACGGCGCAGATTACGTGGCTGAAGCGCTGAATTCCATACTCACTGGTGAAACAGCCAGCGGCCAGTTGACCGAGGCCGAGCTTCGCTTGATCGAAGTGGAGCTCGGTCGTTTCTACAACTTTGTGGGAGACCAGGAGGGCACCATCGCGCTGTGGCGGTCGCGACACCCCGGAAATATTCCCAATATCGAAGAACCCTATTCTTATGAAAACCTGAATCAGTTTATTCAGGCCTTTGTGGATCTTAATGAGCCCGAAGAGGCATTGGCAATTGCCGTCAACTTTCTTGATCTCACCGAACTGAATCTTGATCAGCTGGACAATATCAGAAGCCTGGCTTATTTCGTTGGTGAGCGCGATACGCTGCGCAATATTCAGGAGATAATGCTGGCGCAGGAAGCCAATACCATTGACCCCTTCCTGCTGATCGCCACACACGAAGTATCAGATGCTTCAGAACGTCAGCGACTGTGGGAATACTATCGTTTATTCAGGCAGAATCAGCCTGGCACCGCCAACCAGCTGCCTGATTCCGCCCGCATCATACTCGACTCGATGCTTCAGGGTGCGATACTGGATCAGAACAGCGACGATGTAGCGCGAATAAAAGAACAACTGAACAATTATCGCGATCACCAATCTGTCGAGATGCAGGAACTCAGGCTGCGCATTGCGACCTACGAAGCAGACAACGAAACGGCCAGACAGTTGCTGCAACAGCTGATTGCACTTCGCCCTGCCGTTCAGCGCTACAAGGAAGACTCCGTCTGGATTGCGATAGCTCTTGACGATTCGCGCTGGCTTGAGGAGCTTTATCGACAATTATTCGCCAGCGCACTCAACAACGCTGATCTAATCCAGTTGATGGCTTACGCAGCCCAGAATCTGGACAACACCCTGCATGCACAATTCTGGTATCAACAACTTTATGAGCAGGGTCTGGCTGCCCCCTCTGACATACTGGCTTACGCCATCCTGTTGCAGGAGCACGGTAATGACGCCCTGGCACAGGCACTGCGCTGGCAAGTGATCAGCACAATGGCAGATGAGTTGCGAGCAGAGCTGAATGGCGAAATCAGTTATCGCTCGCTGCTATCCATCTTTGTAGGACCTGCACATTCGAACGCGCAGCTGACACAGGCTCTGGCGGAAGGCGTAGAAGCTGAAGAGATCAACAGCATTCTGTTTACACAGTCACAGAACGGACTGCAACGTATTGCCCATTGGCAGGCCATCGGCATGCTGGAGGAAGAACAGCTGAGTGAAACGGTGCAACTGGCACTTGCTCTGGCGCGGCGGGACGAGAACGCCATCCGCAATCTTGCGATTCAGGGGCAGAACCTGACGGGCCTGGAGCGGGCCTCCTCGCTGGCACAGATCGATGAGCGAAGGCTGGCCTGGCAGTACGGCGAAGAAGCGCTTAATCCAAGCCTGACCAACAACGAACTGTCACCCATGCAAAGACTGCTGGCAAACGAACACTGGCATCGCAGTCACGGCTGGTCTTACGCCTTCGCCGGGACGCCCAGCTATGGTCTTGGTGGTTCAGAGCTGGAGTATTACCGGCCGATTCGCAACGGCCAGATGCATGTGACCCTGGCAGACGCACAAGCTGATCAGCCGTCGTTTTATAACGAAGACTACTCCTCGCAGTCATTGAATATTGGCTGGCAGACACCTGAAGAACATTATCAGTTGGGCGTCCAGCATCGTTATGGCCAAAGCCACGCCAACCTGCAGATTGATACCCAGTGGCAGGTAGGTCCGTGGTTAACACCGTCGGCCTCTCTGTTCTGGAATACTCCGGCGACTCAGAGTGAGAATCTTGCACTGGCCGGGCGACAATCCGGGATTCAGCTTGGCACGGCCTGGCAGCTCACCAGTCGAACAAGCATCAGCGCCAACATACAGGCTCGCGAGTTTGAAACAGACTTCTCCGAGCGTATTGGCGACAGCAGGCAGATTTCACTGCGCGTCAGCGACATTTGGCAGCGAGTCCCGGTCTGGCAGATATACATGCAGTACGACCTGCAGGAGAACGATATCGCTGACGGCGAACTGACACGGCTGATGTCACGTACCAATACATCAACAACGGTCACTCCGGGCGCGTTTCTGTCAGACAAGTACCACCGATTTGCAATTGGGCAGAGCGTCACTCACGGCAACATTGGCCGGCAGGGGCCTGACGTGAAAGGCGCCAGATACCTTTTTGATACCAGTCTGGGCTACAACTTCGAGCTGGAAGAGGTCGACTTCAACATCAGTTTCGGCCTGGGAGTAAGAGTATTCGGTGGCGATGAGTTGTCCGTCACCGGCAGCTGGCAGAATGCCGACATCAATGGTCAAACCAGTACACAAATTAACGTTAAATACTTTATGGACTTTTAAACAGGCTGGCTTGGTCAGGCCAGAAAACGCTGTGGAGAGCAATTATGACAAGCAAACTGAATGCAATGATGGTACCCAGGACAGTTCTTCGTCTTATGTCGGGACTTTTAATGATCGGACTTGCCGCGTGCGGCACGACGGTCAGCGAGGACTCCCCTGAGCTTGACCCGTCGAGAACGCTGTATGTCATGCCGTTCTCTAATCAGTCCAACATGCCAATGGCTCAGTCGCAGGTCGAGGAACTGGTGGCGTCCGTGCTGTCGTCTCAGGGACTGACCGTGCGAGTGTATCCCAAGTCCCGCATCAGCGATGTACGGGCCAGCCTGGAACCAGATCTCCGGCAGGAAGAAGCCAGGGCCTGGTTGGCGCAGCAGTCATCGGGCTACGTCGTTCAGGGAGCCGTCCATGAGTGGCAGTACAAGTTCGGCATTGACGGAGAGCCCGCTGTTGGACTGACACTGGTAATCAGTGAACTGAACCAGAATGAACTATGGCGAGGGTCGGCTTCACGCAGCGGCTGGGGACGTGAGTCAATCACACGGATTGGCATTAAAGCCATCGAGGATATCACGGAAGAAATAAACTGGCGGTAACGCCTGACCCATTACTCTGGACCAGGCTTCAAATGATGCCCTTATGAAACTTAAAACAATTATTACGAACATCGTTATTGGCACGCGCAACGAAGTGATTCGCTGGGTTGAGCTTGTTGTCATTTCAGCGATTTCGGTGCTGATCTGGCGATACCAGAACACCATTAGTTACGACGCTGCGACAGACTACTTTTTCTGGCCAGCATTGGGGCCGGTGCTGGTTTCTCTGCGCTACGGCTTCGGCAAGGGATTGATCAGTCTGCTGCTGACGGTAGCCATGGTTGAAGGGCTCAATACGCTGACAGGCGAGTCAATACCGCTGAGCATTTCAGTCATCCTTGGCACGGCGCTGCTGACCATGATTACCGGTGAATTCCGTGACAGTTGGCACCTTGTTAATCAGCGCCTGACCCTGAACCAGGAGTTTGCCAATAGCCGACTGGAGATGTTCACTCAGGGCTATCACCTGTTGAAAGTGTCGCACGATCAGCTTGAGCAGCGGCTTGCCGGACAGCAGATGAGTCTGCGAACAGCCGTGCAGGAAATTAAACAGTTTACCTCAGCTGACGGCAAGTTAACGCCCGCGGTAGCGGACCGGACCCTGGATGTACTGGACAAGGTCATCTCCATCTACGAGGCTGGCTTCTATGAAGTCATTGATGGCGAGATTTCCACTCGCCCGCTGGCGCAGCACGGCACGGTTGAAGAACTGGTGCTGGATGACCCAATGGTGCGTGATGCAATCGAGCAACGCATTACAGTTGGTGCACGCGATCTGTCTGAGGCAGGGGACCGAACTCATCCGAAAGGGGTCAGCAAATTGCAGTATCAGCTCGTCGTGCCGCTGGTGGATGTGATGGGCAACATCAAGGCGATTATTGTTGCCTCCCAGGTTCGCTTTATTCAACTGACCCAGGGCAACATCGCTCTGGTTCACCTGCTCGCAAGCTTCATTGCCAACCTGGTCTCGACAGACGTACACACACCAAAACTAAAACCAGAACAGCGCAAACTTTTCCTGCATTATCTTTCCAATCAGGACAACTACTATACCCACTATCAGGTGGACAGTTCGCTGGTTGTGTTTACCGACCAGAGCAAGAATCAGAGCGTCGACATTGAGCATATCACTGACTTTCGTCGCGGCGCAGATATCTACTGGGTAACGCGAGATAAAAACAGGAATCAGGCTGTATTTGTGCTGATGCCAATTACCAATCTGATTGAGGCGGAGCGTTATGTGACCCGGATCAGGAAAATCCTTATGAGCAGACCGGGTGTGACAGAGGCCGACTTCGACATCATCGGTCCATTGTACGTCAACAAGCAGGCCGAGCAGGTTCAGGACCTGCTCATCAGATTTGGAGCTTTCAGTGACGATCTTGCTGATTCTGATTACACTGATCACTGAGACTCTCAGTATTTTTGGTCAGGCGACGGGCCTCTGGACCAGCTGGGTCTGGTTCTGGCTGTTTCACGGCATTGCTGCGGCCGCATATACTCTCGCGTGTTTAATGCTATTGCCGGAAGAATACAAGCGACCCACACTGCAGTCTGTCCTGTTCATTTCAGTGATCTCCCTGGCAGTTCCGGTTGCCGGAATGATTGGGCTGACGATGCTTTACGTTGTGCTCGCCAACTGGCCCAGAAAAGCCCAGAGCATCCTGTGGCGTCGGGCCGATCACATTGAGTTGCCATCCGAGGCGCAAACCATCACGACATCCATGTTTGGTGTTGCCGGCCTGAAAGATATTCTGCTTTATCATCCGGATCCGGAGCGCAGGCTGGCAGCAGTCAAAGCCTGCCGGTACATTCCTAATCGTGAAGCCCTTCCGCTGTTTCGACTGGCAGTCACTGATAAAGAGGACGACATAAGACTGCTGGCGTTTTCCTTTATTGACAGAATGGAAAACTCGCTGACCAAAAAAATTAATACGCTTAAGGCGAAGCTGGAGAAATCGGAATCGGCCTCGACACTTGTGCAACTTGGGGAACTGTACTGGGAGTTCTACTATCTTGGTTTGAGTGATGGAGCGATCACCAGAAACTACCTTGAATCCGCCCACATTTATTTCGATAAGGCCGCAGTTCTGGATCCGCGAGGCCAGATATACATCAAACTCGGGCGCGTGCATTTGGCGCTGGGCAATCTGGATGAGGCGGAAATGTGTTTTGAGAATGCGATCGCCGTGGGCTCGGATCGCGATTCGATTGCCCTGTATCGTGCCGAAATCGCCTTCAAACGACGAGAGTACGGCAAGATAGACGATCTGTTATGCAAGTGCAGCGGCGGCCCCGATGGTGAGCACAGCGAAGAACTACAGGAGTACTGGTGTGTCTCAGCAAAGTGACGTTTGCCTGATGCTGGAAGGCACCTACCCTTACGTTCGAGGCGGTGTCTCGAGCTGGGTACACCAGCTTATTCAGGGCATGCCCCACCTTAGCTTCTATCTGGTATTTATTGGCGGCACGCGGGAGTCATTTGGCGAGGCCCACTACGAGCTGCCTGCCAATGTCGTCGGTATTGAAACCCATTACATCATGGAGCCGGAAGCCTCTGTTGAACCGCGTGCACGCAAGGTCAGCGAGAAGTTCATGCTGCAGTGGTACAGTGTGCTGGGACATTTTTTTGACTCGGGTGAAGCTTTGTCGCAGGACGATCTGGATTTCATGCTGGGCCAGCTGGCCAAAGACAAGGGATTCAGCCGCAAGGATTTTCTATTCAGTGAACAATCCTGGCAGGTGCTGCTACTGCTTTACGATGAGTACGCCACCAGTCAGTCCTTCATCGATTTCTTCTGGACTTTCCGCAACATCTATAGCCCGCTGTTCAGGCTTGTCGAGATTGCCCGGGAGATACCGCCAACGCGGGTGATTCACAGCATCTCAACGGGTTTCGCCGGTTTCCTGGGTTCTCTGACAAAACACCATCAGAAGATTCCCTATCTGTTAAGTGAGCATGGCATCTATACCAAAGAGCGCAAAATTGATCTGAGCCAGGCGGAATGGATCAAGGAAAGACACAATGTGCTGGATAACAGCATGCATCGCTCCAATGAGCAGACCCGGCTGATGTGGATCAAGTTCTTTGAACAGCTAGGGCGAACCAGTTACGCATTTGCCGACAAGATAACCGCGCTTTATGAAGGCAACAGGCTCAGGCAGGTTGCGGATGGTGCGCCAGCGGAAAGGACTCAGGTGATTGTAAATGGCATCAAGCTCAGCCGCTTTGAAAAGGCTTACCAGGCAAGACCAGCGACGCCTCCTAAAATAGCAGCCCTGGTGGGACGCGTGGTACCCATTAAAGACATCAAGACCTTCATTCGCGCCATTGCTGTGTCATGCAGCTCGGACCCTGACATTCAGGGCTGGATTGCCGGACCGACGGAAGAAGACGAAGACTATTTCCACGAATGCGAGATGCTGGTGACAAGTCTTAATATGGAGAGCAACATCCACTTCCTGGGCATGAAAAACGTGGCCGAGTTGTTTCCCCAGATCGGTGTGTGTGTGCTGTCGTCAATCAGCGAGGCGCAACCCTTGGTGCTGCTTGAAGCCATGGCCTGCGGAATCCCGTGCATTGCAACCAATGTCGGCGCCAGTGCCGAGATCATTCACGGCATGACCGAAGAAGACCGCCAGATCGGCTCATGCGGTTGGATTACCAATATTGCATCACCTGACAGGATCGCCGATGCCATCAAACAATGCTTTCACTCCGATACAAAATGGGCGGAACTGGGTGACAATGGACGCAACCGGGTCATCAAGTATTATCAGGAAGAGATGATGTTTGATCGCTTCAGACAGCGCTATGAGGAGTTGATCTGATGGCAGGGATAGGATTTGAGTTACGAAAAATTCTGAAGAAAAACACGCTGTTCTCCTATCTGGAAGCCTACGGCCTGGCGGCCATTATCGGCTCCGGGCCATGGGCATTGTCTATCCTTGCCCTGCTGTTGATTGGCATCATCAGTATCGGACGCATTTTCCCGACGGATCTGATTATTCAGTTTCTTGTCATGGTGACCTATCTGATGGCGGCCTCGCTGATTCTCAGCGGATTCTTCCAGTTGATGCTGACACGTTTTATTTCTGACCTTATCTTCCAGCAGGCGTCTGAGGACATCGTTCCGAATCTTGTTGGCTGTATGCTGGTGATATCGTCCATCGCCTACGCCCTCGGGCTGGGGGTCAGTTATGTGACGGATTTGCCCAACAGTATTGAGATCACCATGATCAGCGGTCTCGTGATACTGAATAATCTGTGGATCATTATTGTTTTCCTCAGCGGCATGAAGGCCTACTACAAAATCCTTCTGACGCTGGCCGCCGGCTACGCCATCATGGTGGGCGCTTCTTTGTTGATGCCGACCAATGGTCTGCTGGGCCTGTTGCAGATATTTGTGGGATCACAGGCGCTGATCACCTTTTTGTTGCTGATATTTGTATTTCGGGAGTTCAAGTTCCGACGCCTGATCAGCTTCGACTTCATGGACAGCAAAAGAGCTTTTTATTCGCTGGCATTTTGCGGCCTCTTTTATAACCTGGGTGTGTGGGTCGACAAGTTTGTATTCTGGTTTCACCCAGACGTTTCGTTTAATGTGATTTCCATATTCCGGGCCTCCTACATTTACGACCTGCCAATTTTTATCGCCTACCTGGCCATCATTCCGGGCATGGCGGTGTTTCTGCTGCATATGGAAACGGATTTTGCCGAGTCGAACGGCAAGTTCTACGATGCTGTCCGCACGGGTGCCTCGCTGGACGAGATCTTTATGTACAAGGACAAAATGGTGATGGATGCCAGGAACAGTCTTTATCAGATCTTCAAGGTACAGGGCATCACGCTCGCTCTGCTGCTGCTCTGGAGCGATCAGATACTCGCGTTCCTTGGTATCGACCAGGCCTATCTGCACCTGCTTTACGTGGATCTGGTGGGGGTCTCGCTGCAGGTTTTGTTGATGGCACTGCTCAATGTGTTGTTCTATCTCGACAAGCGCTACATTTCCTTGTTTCTGATATCGCTGATGATGGTTCTGAACTTTGGGCTCAGCTGGTTATCAATACAATTGGGGCCGCAGTTCTATGGCTACGGGTTTGCCATCGCGATGCTGGTCTCGACGCTGGTTGGCATTGCCTTCCTGAACAGAAAGTTCGCAAAACTGGAATACGAAACATTCATGCTACAGCGCTCATAACGGAGGCTCTATGATTTTGGTTACAGGCGGCGCCGGCTACATTGGATCACATACCGTTGTGGAGCTGCTGAACGCGGGCGAATCACTGCTTGTGTATGACAATCTTTCCAACAGTTCCGAAGAAAGCCTGAAGCGCGTGGCAAAAATCACTGGCACGGAAGTGCCGTTTGTAAAAGGCGACATTCTTGATGAGGCAGCGCTGTCTGCTGTCTTTGACAAGTATGACATTACCGCTGTGATTCACTTTGCTGGCCTGAAGGCGGTTGCTGAAAGTGTGATCTACCCGCTTCGCTACTATGAGAACAACGTATACGGCTCACAGGTCCTGGTGCGGGTGATGGCTGCTCATGATGTCAAAAAGCTGATCTTCTCATCTTCCGCAACCGTTTATGGCGATCCCGCCGAAACCCCGATTCGCGAGGACTTCCCCATAGGCGCAACAACCAATGCCTACGGCACCAGCAAATACATGGTTGAGCGCATTCTGTCAGATGTCTGCCGGGCGGATCCATCATGGTCCATCACCTCACTGCGTTACTTTAACCCGGTAGGCGCGCACGCCTCTGGTCTGATCGGAGAAAACCCGACGACGGTACCTGCCAATTTGTTGCCCTACATCACGCAGGTTGCGGTCGGCCGCCTGAAAGAACTGAAAGTGTTCGGCGATGACTATCCGACACACGATGGCACCGGAGTCCGCGACTACATTCATGTAGTAGACCTGGCGCTTGGCCATCTGGCCGCACTGGAAAAGATGGAAAGCGCTTCTGGCTATCAGGTGTTCAACCTTGGCACCGGTGAAAAGTATTCTGTACTGGACATGATCAAGGCATTCGAAAAAGCCTCAGGCATAAGCATTCCCTATCGAATCGAGGCACGAAGACCGGGTGACATTGCAGAGTGTTATGCCGACCCATCCTTTGCCGCTGAAGGCCTGGGATGGCGAGCCAAACTGGGTATCGAAGACATGATGAGGGATGCGTGGCGCTGGCAAAGCACCAACCCACAGGGTTTTTGATCAGTCTGGCACAATCGCCGGGCTTGTTTGGCAGCAGAAGATAGTGGCGGGCCTGGCGGCTGTGAAAAAAACAAAAAAGAGCTGCCGCCCGGCTCAAGGCGACAGCTCTTTTTTCAGGGCCAGGCTTTGTTACTGCTCAATGGGCTTACTGCTCAACGGGGTCAATCGGCGCAACGATATCAGAATCAGACCCTTCTACCGTCTCCGCTTCTTCGTTCTCTTCCTCTTCGCGCGAGGCTTCCAGTTCTTCGGTTCGACGCAGGAACTCGGCCTGGTCGCCGTAGTAGTTGTCGATGGCGTGCTCGGAAGCAATCGGACTCAGGTAGTGTGGGCTGGTCAAACCTTCTTCACGCAGAGCCAGACCGGTCAGACAGGCTTTCACGACATGGGCGCTGTTCATGGTTGTGGCATACGTTGGGTCAAGTGCCGGGTGCAACTCAACAAGGTCAAAACTGATGACATTGGATTCTGCACACAGACGACGAACCATTGTGATCGCTTCGCGCATGTTGATACCACCCGATACTGGTGTACCGGTTGCAACAGCAAATGCGGGGTCAATGATGTCGATATCAAAAGAGATATGGATCTTGCGACCTTCTTCACTGGCTTCAGCAACGACACGATCAATCACGTTATCCCAGCCGCGCTGCTCGACTTCCGCCATGGTGTGGAAACGCATGCCGATCTCGCGCATCCATTTGAACGCTTCCTCATCGGGGCCACTGGAACGCAGACCAACCTGGATGTAGTCAGCACCACGCACATGACCTTCATTGAGCAGGCGGTAGACAGGCGCACCGTGGCTGATCAGGTGAGTGCTGCCCCACCAGGCGTCGTAGTGTGAATCGAAGTGAATCACTGACACGCGCTCTTTACCGTGTACATCAGCCAGCGCAGCGACGTTCGGATATTCCAGTGAGTGGTCACCACCGATAATGATGGGCACCGCGCCTGTCTCAGCGATTTCCCGCACAATCTCCCGGACATGTTGCATGGACCGTTCCGTGCTGTTGTTGTCCATGGCAACGTCACCATAGTCAACAATATTCAGCACGCTGCCCGGGTTGATCTGTGTGTACTGGTCCATTCCCCCCAATGCGCGTCCAAGGACACGCATATCCGTTGTTGCCTGAGCGCCAGAGTCCCGCCATCCGGAACCCATGTTCAATGGCGCGCCCACAATGGCAACGTCCACTTCGCCGGCTTCCAGATCTTCCTGCGTCAAAGCCAGCGGGAAGCCACCGAACGTGGGCGGACCGCCGCGGCCATTGTAGCGGCCAAGATCAATGGGGCCGGGCTCACGCTCTGGATCCATGGAGCGCGGGCGCTGAATGCGCCAGGCGTTATATTCAGGTGATGCCGTGTTGAGCGGAATATTGGGCAGGTCACGGCCTTCTTCATACCGTGTACTGGACACCACAGTCTGCATGGCGCTGACCCACTCGACGATTTCTTCCGGAGTGTGTTCGTCGAAGTATTCGGTCATCTTTTCTTCGTCACCACGGAACCGCCGCGCATCGGGGCCGCGCAGAAACTCGAGCTGTTCCTCGCTCAGCAGCGCCAGCTTATCATCATAGCCTTCCGGCAGATCGATCAGTTCGGGTTCCTCTTCCTCGTCGTCACGGAAATCCCGGGTTTCAAAGGGATATGGATTGGTGCCTGTTACATGCTCCGGCGTCGCCGGTTGCGCATGAGCGCTCGGGGATACCGCTGCAGCCAGGAGCAGCACGGACGCTGCCAGCGACAGCGATGGAATTCGATACAGGTTCTTCATTGTCAAACTTCCGGAATTTTTTGCGAATGGTCGTGTTTGCATGTCGTCGTCCTCCCGTTTAGCCCTGACCGTGGTCAAGCGCCAGTGGATGAACTTCGTCTGGTTCGAAACCAGCTTCACGCGCGGCCATTCCGACCAGACATGCATTCAGCACTGCATTGGCATTGAGTGCTGACAGACGCGAGAAGTCCAGCACAGGTGCCAGGTCTGTTATTTCAAAACCGACGATCTCCCGCGCTGCACACAGATGGCGAATGGTAGAGGTCACTTCCTGCATGGCCAGACCATTGGTGGCCACTCGACCTGCTGCGACCATGTCATTCGGCTCAATAACGCTGACGTCGATGGAGACAAACAGCTGGTCTGGCAGCTCGTCGATCTCATCGATGACGCGATCCATGACTTCGCTGTAACCATTGCGATTGATGGAGGCCATGGTGTGATAACGGACATTCTGATCACGCAGCCACTGTAAGGTATCTGCATTCACTGATTCGCCCCGCAGCCCGACGGTGATGACGTCGTCACCGTTAACAATGCCTTCATTGATCAGCAGGAACACCGCCTGATCGTCGGACACCGTATGTACACCGTTGCGATTGGCATCCGGATGGGCACTGAAGTGCACCAGACCAAAGCTGCCGTTGCCGTGGACCTGCGCAACACCTTTAACACCGGGGTAAAGCATTGAGGTATCGCCACCCACCATCATTGGTACTGTTCCGGTGGCGGCTGTCTCGGTCACCATGGCCGTGACGTGGGCGACGGTCCGCTCCACGCTCAGGTTGTCTACTGAAAAGTCACCGTAGTCGACGACTGACAGCACATCCAGCGGCTTGATCAGCGTCTGCACGTCCGGCACCCCAATGGTGTTCAGCGCGCGCATCACGCGTGGGCCGTTTCCGGCATCGCGGCGGCCACTGCTCATATCACTGGGAATTCCAACAATCGCCACGTCGACGTCACCCGCCTCCAGGTCTTCGGGAAAAATCGCAACCGGGGCCCCCGCAAATGTAGGCACACCTGATTCAGGAAACAGGTAGCGATGCACACTGAAGGGGCCCGGGCTGCGTGTGTCATCCCGCAGAATAGGCGGCGGGATGATACCCATGTTGAAGCCGTTGGCAGTCAGGTTCAGGGGTATGGCTCCCATGTCCCGCTGGGGGTCATACCCCATCTCCGCTGCTACAGCCATCAAATCTGCCACCAGGGCCTGCATGTCTGCCGTATCCCGGTTGGCCAGTTCCAGCTCCATCTGCCGCGCAGGCATATAGGTCAGGAAGTCACCACTGCTGATAAACGACTGTTGACTTGGACTCATTCCCTCCAGTTTGTCAGTGAGTTCGTCAGGCAATTGCCAGTCCTGAGCGGACAAACTACTACAGACCAGTAATCCGGCCGCCAATGTGGCCAGTCTGGGGAATCTTGCGGACGTCATACAGCATCACTCCGGGTCGGAAAGGTTTGCGAATCAAATTATTACGACAATCTTTATACCGCAGGGGTGCTACCCTTGCACTGCGTCAAATAACGGTGTTTTGGCGCAGAGTCATGAGTGGCGCGGCCTGCAGGACGACGGTATCTGCGGCTGTGCAAATCAGTTAGAATCGGGACAATTGACCGGGAGGCAGTGCTTATGACCATCAAATCGTCCCAAACGCGACCGCTGCTGGCACACTTTTCCAGCCTGATGAGTCTGCCCAGTATCAGCTCGACCAATGCGTCGCTGGACATGAGCAACATGCCGGTTATCAACTACCTGGCGGAGCAGTTCACAGCGCTTGGGTTCCAGTGCGAGATCATGCCCTGTGAGAGCAGCAGCGGCGAGGCCAAAGCCAATCTGATTGCCACGCTCGGAAGCGGCCCGGGTGGGCTGGTGCTGGCCGGACACACCGATACCGTCCCCATGGACCCGGAACTGTGGTCGGTTGACCCACTGAAAATGACCGAGCAGGACAACCGCCTTTACGGTCTTGGCAGCACCGACATGAAAGGCTTTTTTGCGCTGATCCTGGAAGCTGTGCGCGATATCGCCGACAAACCCCTTCAACAGCCGCTGATTGTGCTGGCCACATCGGACGAAGAAACGTCCATGTTTGGGGCCCGCAAAATTGCCGAACTTGGGCGCCCCAAGGCGCGCTACGCCATCATTGGCGAACCTACCGGCATGAAACCCATCCATGCCCATAAGGGTGTCATGATGGAATCGATTCGGCTGCAGGGTCGCAGCGGCCACTCCTCTGATCCGAGCCTGGGCATCAATGCAATGGAAGCCATGCATGATGTCATCGGTGATCTGCTTAAATTCCGGGCCGAGCTGCAGGAGAAGTATTACAACCCGCTGTTTGCCATCGATAAACCGACGATGAATCTCGGCTGTATTCATGGTGGCGACAACCCAAATCGCATCTGTGGCCACTGCGAGCTGGAGTTTGATATTCGTCTGATGCCGGGCATGGAAGTGGAGAACATGCGCGAGCTGATCCGCAAACGTCTCCAGCCTCTGGCACAGCGCTGGCAGGTTGGTTTTGAGCTGACACCGCTGTTTCCGGGTGCACCAGCATTCCACTGTCCGGTAGAAAGTGACCTGGTAAAAACCGCCGAAAGACTGACCGGACACACGGCGGGAACAGTGGCCTTCGGTACCGAAGCACCCTGGCTGCAGCAGATTGGCATCGATACCATCGTGCTGGGCCCGGGTGACATCGACCAGGCGCACCAGCCGGACGAGTATCTGTCACTGGATCGCGTCAAACCCTGCGTCGATCTGCTGCAGCAGTTTATTACGCATTACTGCCTGGAAAAGCACTAGGACAAAGAAAAAGAACACAGGAACACGACATGGAAAATCTGTCTCAATACATCGACTGGTTTCGACACTCGTCCAGCTACATCAATGCCCATCGCAAAAAGGTATTCGTGGTACTTCTGACAGGCGAAGCCATTGCGCATGACAATTTCAGCAATATTGTTCATGACATTACGCTGCTGCACAGTCTGGGCGTCAAGCTGGTGCTGGTGCATGGTGCGCGACCGCAGATCAGCGCCTCACTGCAACAGGCTGGCCACGAACTGCGATACCACAAGGGTTTGCGTATTACTGATGTCGACAGCCTGCAGATTATAAAACAGACCGTCGGCGCCATGTCGATCGATCTGGAAGCGCAGTTTTCCATGGGGCTGGCAAACTCGCCAATGCACGGCGCAGACATCAAGGTCAGCCGCGGCAACTTCATCACGGGACGACCTCTGGGCGTGATCGACGGTTTTGACTACGCGCTGACAGGCGTGGTACGCAAAGTAAATGCCACGGCCATCATGCAGCACCTGGACAAAAACAATATCGTGCTGGTGTCCAACCTGGGGTATTCCCCTACGGGCGAAGTGTTCAATCTGTCCGCTGAAGAGGTGGCCACCGAGATAGCCATAGCCATGGCGGCGGAGAAACTGATTCTGTTTGTGCCACAACGCGGCATCATGGACGCCGCCGACAATCTGGTCAGCACCCTGAGTCCGGTCGCTGCTGAACAGTTGCTGCTCAATATCAGTGACGATCACCCGCAGGCCAGGAATGGTGTGCGCGAATCACTTGCAGCCGCCGCCAAGGCCAGCAGCAAGACGGTGCATCGCTGTCATCTGATCAACTTTGAGGACAACGGTGCTTTGATCGAAGAGCTGTTCACACGTGACGGTAACGGCACCCTGGTTTCGCGTGACAACTTTGAGCTGCTGCGTCAGGCCGTGATTGACGACGTCGGTGGTATTCTGGAATTGATCGCGCCACTGGAGGCCGCCGGCATACTGGTGCATCGCTCGCGCGAACTGCTGGAAGCAGAGATCGAGTATTTCAAGGTCATCGAAATGGAGGGCATGATTATCGCCTGCGCCGCGATCTACCCACTGGACGAAGACACCGGAGAGATCGCCTGCATCGCGATCCATAAGGAGTATCAGGAAAGTGGTCGCGGTGATCACCTGCTGCGTGCCCTGGAAAAAGAAGCCAGGCGGATGGGGCTGAGCAATGCCATCGTGCTGACGACTCAAACCGCACACTGGTTTCTGGAGCGTGGCTTTAAACCTATCGCTGTTTCAGACCTGCCGATCAAAAAGCAGGAGCTCTACAACTACCAGCGTAATTCCAAGGCGTTTCGCAAAGCACTGACGTGAGGCGTGGGCTGGCTGAGATGGCTCGTGTGCTCAACGAGAGCATCACCGCCAATCAGCGTTCCAGAATCACAAAGCTGTAATCGTAGGGATTCGGGTCGGCGGCTGCATGGTCTTCCCGGCCCAGCTCGTGCCACTCGCTCAGTTCGAATTCCGGGAACCAGGCATCACCGTCGACATGGGCATGGACCTGAGTCATGTATAGACGGTCCGCGTAGGGCAGTGCCATTTCATAGATCTGCGCACCACCCATGATGATGACTTCATCACCGCCATTGATCAGACACACCTTCTCGGCCAGTGCCAGCGCGTCCTCAAAAGTCGGAACCACCTTGACGCCTTCTGCCTGAAATTCAGGATTACGGGAGATGACGATGTTGGTGCGGCCGGGCAGCGGACGACCGATGGATTCCCATGTCTTGCGACCCATCACGATGGGTTTGCCCATAGTCACACGCTTGAAGTATTTCAGGTCTTCCGGGAGATACCACGGCAGCGCATTATTGCGGCCTATCACACGATTCTGCGACTGCGCCCAGATCAGCGCCACTTTCATTTCGGGTAATTCGTCTGTCTCGTCCATCGTCAAACGGCCACCGGTGCGGAGATGTGTGGGTGCGACTGGTAATTCTGTATTTCGAAGTCATCAAACTGATAATCGAAAATACTGCCCGGGCGCCGCTTGATATGCAGCGTCGGCAGCGGCAAAGGCTCGCGTGTTAACTGCAGTCGAGCCTGCTCAAGATGATTGCTGTACAAATGCGTATCGCCACCGGTCCAGATAAATTCACCAACCTCGAGATCACACTGCTGGGCCATCATGTGGGTGAGCAGTGCATACGAGGCAATATTGAACGGTACACCCAGAAATGTGTCTGCCGAACGCTGATACAACTGGCAGGACAGTTTGCCATTGGCCACGTAGAACTGAAACAGTGAATGACAGGGCGGCAGCGCCATATCATCGACATAGGCGGGGTTGTAGGCAACCACCATGTGGCGACGGGAATCGGGGTTGTTGCGGATCTGTTCGACCACCTTGCTGATCTGATCGACGGACTGACCGTCCTTGCCAGGCCAGCTGCGCCACTGGAACCCGTAGACCGGGCCCAGGTCGCCGTTTTCATCGGCCCATTCGTCCCAGATGGAGACGCCGTTTTCTTTCAGATAACGGATATTGGTGTCGCCGCTGAGAAACCACAGCAATTCATGAATGATCGAGCGCAGATGCAGCTTTTTGGTGGTGACCAGCGGAAAGCCCTGCTGCAGATCAAAGCGCATCTGGTGGCCGAACACTGACAGTGTCCCGGTGCCGGTGCGATCCGACTTCTCGGCGCCTTCATCCAGTATTCGCTGCAGTAAGTCCTGATATTGTTTCACGCCGGCTGTTTCCTGTAGGCAATGACAAGTAGTGCGATTCCCGCAAAGATCATGGGCAGGGACAGTACCTGCCCCATTGTCATCCAGTCAAGCGCAACAAAACCGATCCATGAGTCGGGCTCGCGATAGAATTCCACAAAGAAGCGCTGCAGGCCGTAGCCCAGCCCGAACAGTCCGGATACTGCATAGCGTGGTCGGGGCTTGGAGGAGAACCACCAGACCACCGCAAACAGCACGACGCCCTCAAGAAATGCCTGGTAGAGCTGCGAGGCATGGCGGGGCAAATCGTCGACATGTGGAAACACCATGCCCCACGATACCGTGGTCGGTCGCCCCCATAGCTCACCGCCGATAAAATTGCCGATGCGGCCAATACCCAGCGCCAGCGGTGCAAATGGCGCAATGAAGTCCAGCACGTCAAACCAGCGCTTGTTGATGCGGCGACCATACCAGTAGAACGCCAGCATCACGCCAATGAATCCGCCATGGAAGGACATGCCACCTTCCCAGACGCGCAGCAGCCAGAGCGGATCAGCCAGGAAGCGATCAAAGTTGTAGAACAGCACCGATCCCAGACGGCCACCCAGCACGGCACCAAGGGCGCCGTAGAAAACCAGATCGGAAATATGGTCGTCAGTAAACTCGCCTTTCCACGGGCCGGTGCGAATACGGTATCGCGCCAGCAGCCAGCAGGCTGTAAACGCAACGATATACATGATGCCGTACCAGTGCACGGTCAGTGGGCCTATCGAGAAAGCAACCGGATCAATATCGGGGTAGGTCAGCATCGGGTCTTTTCAAATTCCTGAAGGTCGTAAGTATCTGTTCCGTGTTAATTGCTGCGTGACGAGCGCAATAGTCGATCGACGCCGGCATTGTAAAGCGCCAGGTCAACACAGCTTCGGATACTCTGCGCGTCGGTCAGTTTCATGACATCCTGCAGCAGCTCTTTGGCAGTGCTGAGCGTGACGGCACGAATCACTGCCTTTACCTTGAGCAGCGTCGAGGCGTTCATCGACAGCACATCAAAGCCCATCGCCACCAGCAACAGTGCTGCACCGGGATCACCAGCCATCTCACCACAGATGCTGACCGGTTTGTTTTCGGCATGGGCCTCAGTGACGACATGCTGCAGTGCATTCAGCACGGCAGGGTGGAAAGCGGAGTACAGGTCGGCCACCCGGGGGTTGTTCCGGTCAACAGCCAGCAGATACTGCGTCAGGTCATTGCTGCCGACTGACACAAAATCCACCATCTGGCACAGCGCGCGTGTCAGGTAAACGGCAGCCGGTAATTCAATCATGACACCAATCGGTGGCATGCGAACGTCCAGCCCTTCTTCCTGCAGCTCGCGCAGGGCACGCTTGATAATCTGGGTAGCGCCAGTGACCTCCTGCAGATTGGAAACCATTGGCAACATGATCTGCAGATTATTCAGGCCCTCACTGGCGCGGATCATTGCCCGTGCCTGCGCGATAAAAATCTCGGGATGGTCAAGTGTCACCCGAATGCCGCGCCAGCCAAGAAAGGGGTTGGCCTCTTCAATCGGGAAGTAGGGCAGGGCCTTGTCGCCGCCGACGTCCAGTGTGCGCATGGTGACCAGCTTGGGAGCAAAAGCCTCAAGCTGCTGCCGGTAGATGGCCGCCTGTTCCTGTTCACTGGGGAAACGCTCACTCAACAGGAAAGGCACTTCTGTGCGGAACAGACCAATGCCTTCGGCACCGTGATCCAGCGAACGCACAACGTCTGTCATGAGACCGGTGTTGACCCACAGGCTGACGCGATGATCGTCGGGTGTGACACAGGGCAGATTGATCAGCCCTTCCAGACCACGGACCAGTTGTTCTTCTTCCTTGATGACTTCCTGGTAACGCGCCAGCAGTTGATCCGACGGACTGGTATAGACGGTACCATTGTAGCCATCGACAATGACCTGGCGGCCGTCGAGGCGTCGATAGGGCAGATCCAGGGCGCCCATGACGGTCGGGATGCCCATCGTCCGCGCAAGAATCGCTACGTGTGAGTTACCTGACCCTTTAACTGAGATCATGCCAACCAGTTTTTCGCGCGGCACTTCCATCAGCATTGAAGGCGCCAGCTCTTCTCCAACAAGGATGGTGTGATCCGGGTATTCCTTGGGTTTGTCGCGCTCGGTTTCCTGCAGGTAAAACAGCACACGACTGCAAAGATCCTTGATATCAGCCGCGCGCTCGCGCAGGTAAGGATCTTTCATCTGTTCAAACGCCTTGACGTGGTCGGTGGCTACCTCGGCCAGGGCACCCTGCGACCACTGACCAGCCGAGATCAGGTCATTCACCTCGCGACCCAGGGCATCGTCGTCCAGCATGCGCAGATAAACATCAAACAGGTCGCGTTCTTCAGGTCGCAGCTGCTGACCCACTGAGTCACTGAGCGCCTTGATGTCAGTACGGACACGATTCAGGGCGTCTGCAAAGGCTGCCAGTTCGGCATCGATGTCCTCCGCAACCCGGCTGGGGATCAGGCTCAGATCTGCATGCGGGAACACCACCACTGCCTGGCCTATTGCTACACCAGATGCACCGGAGATACCCGCAAAACTGGTGTCGGCGCGGCGCTGACCGGAGGGGCTCATACCCTGAATGGCGCCGCTGGCTTCGGCCGCAGCGATCACCCCTGCAAGTTGCGCAGACAGCGTGATCAGAAAGGCTTCTTCACCGTTGTCAAAAGACCGTTTGTCCCGGTGCTGTACTACCAGCACGCCCAGCACATTTCGGTGGTGGATAATAGGCACGCCAAGGAAGGAGCGGAACTCTTCCTCGCCGGTTTCCGACAGGTAGTGATAGTTGGGATGAGCGCGAGCGTCTTCCAGATTAACCGGCTCAGCGTTGCGCGCCACCAGGCCAACAAGACCCTCATCCAGTTGCAGGCTTACGTGGCCAACAGACTCTTTGCGAAGACCCTCGGAGGCCATCAGGACATGGCAATTGATGTCGCTGTCCAGCAGGTAAACCGAGCAGACCTGCGTGTTCATAGCATCCCGTACGCGCGACACAATAATGTCGAGCGCAGTCTGCAGGTCCCTGGCGGTGTTCACCTCCTGGACTATTTCACGCAATCTATCGAGCATAAGATGGTTCGCCTGGCTGGCGACTCGTTTACGAATTCACGTATCGGTTGAGAGGCTTGACCAATTGTCGCAACGCCTGACGGTATACCTCGCGTTTAAAGTCGATAACCTGGCTGAGCGGATACCAGAAACTCACCCACTGCCAGTCATCAAACTCCGGCGCATCGTCCTGATTGGACAGACAGATACGTGACTCTTCTCCGCGCAGACTCAACAAAAACCATTTCTGTTTCTGCCCGATACAGACCGGGTTGGAGTTCTGCCGGATATAATGACGCGGCAGCTGGTAGTACAACCAGTCCCGCGTACTTGAGAGTATTTCCACGTCCCTGGCCTCAAGCCCGACTTCTTCTTTTAATTCCCTGTACATTGCCTGCTGCAGCCGCTCACCCTTGCGGATGCCACCCTGGGGAAATTGCCAGGCATCCTGACCAATGCGCTTGGCCCACAGCACCTGCCCTCGAGGGTTGCAGATGATGATACCGACATTCGGTCTGAAGCCTTCAGCATCAATCATTTACGTTTGCATTCCGATCAAATTCCGATCCGTTCCAGATCGATTAACACTCTATAGGGGCGTTGCTGTCACAGACATGCCAGCACCGCATTGTTTCACAAAAACGTCCCACAAAAAAGCGCCAGCCTCGGGTTATAATCCGCGCCGTGGCAATTACCCCTCAACCCAAGCAACAGGAACCATTGCATGAAAACCCTGGCTATTTTCGACCTGGATAACACTTTGCTGGCCGGCGACAGCGACCATGCCTGGGGCGAGTTCCTGATCAGTGAAGGCCTGGCCGATGCCGAGTCACACCGCCTACAGAACGATGCTTTTTATGCTCAGTACCAGCAGGGCACGCTGGATATGACCGAGTATCTGGAGTTTGCGGTGTCACCGGTGGTGGGTTATACGCAAACCCGGCTGGCGGAGCTGCACATCAAATTCATGCAGCAGTTCATTGACCCGATTATGCTGCCAAGTGCCCAGGCGCTGGTCGACTCTCACAAGAACAAGGGCGATATCTGCCTTATTGTGACCGCTACCAACCGTTTTGTGACTGAGCCTATCGCCAAGCGATTGGGGGTCCACGACCTGATTGCTACAGATCTGGAGTATCTGGAAGGGGTGCTGACTGGCAAGATTAGCGGGGCGCCTTGCTTTCAGGCTGGCAAAATCACCAAGCTGAAGTCATGGCTGGAAACCAACAGCAAGCAGCCTGAGTACCAGGGCCTGACGCTGGAGAACAGCGTGTTCTACAGCGACTCGTTTAATGATATCCCATTGCTGGAAGCTGCTGGCAAAGCGGTGGCTGTTGACCCTGATGATAAACTGCGGGCCCACGCGAGCAAAATGGGCTGGCCGGTTATCAGTCTTCGGCAGGCGTGATATCGACGATCAAATCGTCGGCGAGCTTTTCGATTTCGGCTCTCAGAGAATCTATATCCATCCCGGCTGGCACGTGCAGCAGGGCATTGGCCTTGAACAGCATGTCGGAGGCCATCGGAGCCGGGCTGCATTCTGTCTCCAGATCGTCGACATTGACCTGATTGCGCGCCAGGGCGCCAGAAATATCCCGGATAATACCTGGACGATCATTACCCACCAGCGACAGCCTGACGGCCTGACGAGGTGCACTGGACTCACTGCCATCTTCGCCAGGGGCAGGGCGCTGGACTACCAGTCTGAGTTTGGGTGAAAGCGCATCCAGCGCCGTAACCAGCTCGTCTGCCTTATCCTGATCAACACTGACTCGCAGGATGCCGGCGAATTGCCCGGCCAGGCGCGACATATTGCTTTCCAGCCAGTTGCCGTGATGCTGGGCAACAATCTGCGCCAGCGACTCCACCAGCCCCGGCTGGTCTTTGCCAATCAGTGTCAGCACCAGATAACTTTTCATATGACTCTCACCCAGCTTATGATCCGTGTCCTTGCCGCCGCATCCGCCAGTCTGGCGTCAGCGGCACTTGCAAGGCTGCTACTTCAGGCCTCAATCATGACGCGACGCGGGAACTGACCAAACTCTTCCCAGTAACTGACCCGCTCCGGCAACTGATCGGCTGGCGACTGGACCTGTCCATTGACATCGGTCACGCGTGAGACAAGGGTATGTTCTCCCGGGCTGGCACCCTGCCAGTCCAGATAAAACGGCTTCCAGCTATACTGGCTCGCCTGCGGATCGATAGTCGCCTGCTGCCAGGGGCCGTCGTCGATTTTGACTTCAATGCTGCGCAGCGGGGTGCCATCATTCAAAGCAAACCCACTGATGCGATGGCTGCCGCCACGGTCGGTAACGCGGACAATGACTGACTTGAGATTCATTCGCGCTACAGAATTTTCAACCCAGCGCTCTTCACCGCCAACCATTTCTCGTTTCAGCGTGACGTAGTCACGGCCCATGAAACGACCCATATAGCGGGTATCCTGCACATGAATCTGGGTCAGCCATTTAACATTGGCGACCCCATAGAAGCCTGGCACTAACAGGCGGACCGGACGCCCATGATGAACCGGCAGTGGCTCGCCATTCATTTCGTAGACGATCAGGTTGTCGTCCCGCATGGCGTCTTCCAGCGACAGACTGCGCGCGAAAGCCTTCTCGACTTCGCGACCGCGGATTTCCTCGCGGCCCATATCACCACCAAAAAACACCACCTCTCGACCTGCTGACTGCACACCGGCACGCTCCAGCAGATCCTTAAGACTCACACCACGCCAGCGCGCATTGCCAACCAGTCCGTGAAACATACGGCCGCCATTGCCACCGCACTCGAAGCCACAGTCTATTTCGCGGCTGGGCAGCGCACGCAAATCATCCAGTGTAAAGCGCAAGGGTTGATCAACCAGACCCGTAAGCGACAACTCATACTGAGCGACATCCAGCTCGGGCTGGCCGTAGTGTTGAACCACATAAAAATCGTGACTATAGAAATCCGTCAGTTGTCGGGTGTCAATAATATGCGTGGCACCAGGCTGACGCGGACCGGGGCCCCAGCCCTCAGGCACATCCAGGAAACGCATGACTCGCTCGCCCTGTGCCAGCGCGAACCATGGAACACCTGCTGTGGCGGCGACCAGTCCTGCCCCTACACCCGCCTTCAATAACTGTCTGCGGCTTTCATTTTCTATTGTCATCTTGTGCCTCTGCCTGGTGGCTTATTGTTATGGTTTTTGTGTCACTGACTGAGTCAGCACTGGGCGATGCCCGCCTTCATGCGAAGACGGGAGCCAAGCCCGGATTAATGGCGGTGACCGCCTGGTCCGTGCACATGACGGTGTGCAATTTCTTCCGGAGCTGCCGCGCGCACCCCCAGCACTTCGATCTGATAGTGCAGTGTGCGACCGGCATACGGGTGATTTGAATCGACATCCACATTGAATTTGCCAACTTTGACAACCAACGCATTGCGAACACCCTGGTTTGTTTTCACCCCAACAATGACACCTGGCACCAGATTCTTGCCAGTGGGTGGATTATGCAACTGCTTGATGGGAAGACGGATCAGCTCATTGGACTTTCTCGGGCCGTAGGCCTGATCTGGTGTCAGGGTAATATTGAGCACGTCGCCCGCTCGCTTGCCGGCCATTGCCTGCTCCAGCCCCGGCACCACATTACCGTGTCCGTGAAGGTACAACAGCGGCTGACGTCCGAATGAGCTTTCAATCCAGGCTGAGTAACTTCCGTCCTGGCGGACTTCGCACAAGCGATAGTGAAACGCCACAACGCGATTCGGCTCGACTCGCATAGTCAAATGAGCAGGCGGCTCCTGCACCGAGCTGAAGCTGACCGATGCACCCTTGACGCTCTCTTTAACAGGCTCTGCCGGAGCTGCTGTGATATCTGGCACCGGGCTGGCGGCTGCTTTGGACTTACTGGCTGCTTTTGGTTTGGACGCCGCTTTGGGCCTGGCCTCAGCTTTAGGCTTGGTCGCGGCCCTGGATTTTGCTGCTGTCTCAGGTTTTGCCTTTGCCTTCGGCTTGCTGGCTGCCTTGGGACTGGCGGCAGCTTTGGGCTTGGCTGCGGCCTTGGCTTTTGCTGCAGTTCCAGACTTGGCAGCAGCCTTGGGCTTGGCTGCTGTTGCAGATTTTGCTTTGGAATCGGCTTTGGGCTTGGCAGCTGTCGCAGCCTTGGCTTTTGTAGTCGCCTTGGTAGCGGTCGTCCTGGTCGTTGACGCAGGGGCTTTCTTGGTCGCCGGAGCTTTCTTGGTTGCAGGCGCTGCCTTGGCTGAGGGTGCCTTCTTGGCTACAGGCTCTTTTTTAGCCACGCCTGCTTTCTTGGCGGCGGTCGCAGACTTGGCTGCAGGCGCTTTTTTCACCGCAGCCTTTTTGGTATCCGCCTTGGGCGACGTGGCAGTCGACTTGGCGGAACTGGTCTTGGTGGTCGCCGCAGATTTGGCTTTCGACGTGGTTTTGGATGTTGTTTTTTTCGCTGCAGTTTTATCGGTCATACTGATCTCTCTCCAACAGATTGACCGATTCTAGCAGATTGCCGGCGGTATAAAAGGCTGCAGGCACAAATTGACGAGCTGACAGGAAAGGGGGGATTGGTGTATACTGATCGACTTTTTACGGTAGATATCAAGGTTTAGTGTCATGTCCAGCAAATCCAAGAAAGACCTGCCTGTTTGTGATCGCGAAGATCTGGCCCGCCAGGTGGCAGCGTTTCTCAAATCCGGCGGCAAGGTCCAGCAGATTCCAACGGGCACCAGCGGTCAAACCAACACCCGCGGCCCTCGCCAGATCATCCTGAGTCACAAAACTGCCAACTGATCCAAGTCTTTAATACCGGGCACGGCACAGCAGGCATCACGGCTGTGCCATCACCTGAGTCACCTCGTAACCACGACTCTCCAGCATTGCCAACAGCCCATCTTCTCCTACCATGTGCGCGACGCCAGCCAGAACGAACTCTGTACCCTCCTGTTCGAACATGGCCTCGATAAGCGGTAGCCAGTCCTGATTGCGGTCAACAAGCAGGCCCTGATAAAGCTCGTCCGAGAATTCGCCCATTGAACCGACGAATTGCTCTTCCAGCACACTCAGGTCACCTGCGCGCCAGCTGCTCACCATGGTTTCAAGCTGCGACTCCATGTCCTTGAAATCTTCCAGCGAATACATCACGTAATCGCTTTCATAGCCATCGCCCAGACTGGCAAGCAGCGCGAGCTGCTGATCAAGCGTCTCCAGCTGTCCACGATCCTTGCCATCTCCCATGGCCCGGGTATGGAAAAACATATCAACTCCCTGGGGTGAAAACCCGAGCTTTTGCAGCTCCAGCACGCTGAGGGTGCTGATAAGCAGACCCGGCTTGAAAGTCTGCATCATGGCCAGCGGGATGGGCAGGCCGGCCGAGGCCACATAATCTGACAGCGCCTGATACGCTTCCTCATTCAGCACTGTTCGCAGGGTGCGACCGTCCTGGTAGGTCATCTGGGCCATCATGCGCTGTTGAAGCGAAGGGTCATTCATGGCCCCGATATCAGTCTCGAAGAACAGGCGGTCTGACTCCTGATACGCCAGCTCATACTCAGGCGGCAGGGGATAATCGCTGGCGCGCAACAGGTGAATGGTGCCGCCCAGGTAAATGTGATTGCCGTCATCCTTGCTGACCTGCCAGACCGCTGTCTGCGCGCTCGCCAGCGAGGCGATGCTCGCGAGTACCAGCGCAACGATCGCCTGTGCAGCTTTGAAACCTGCTTTCTCCAACATAATGCTCTCCCTCTTCTTCCCTTTGTTGCGGTTGGCTATGTTTTCCTGCGGCCGATGCCAGTAACATGACCACTCCAGTCCATTCTGTATTACAACTATGTCACGCCTGATATTCAAACTGCGCCATGTACCTGACGATGAAGCCGAGGACGTGCGCCAGCTGTTGCACGACCATGATATAGACTTCTATGAGACCAGTGCCGGCAACTGGGGCATTTCAATGCCTGGCATCTGGTTGCGCAACGATGACGACTACGGTCTGGCCTCCAGTCTGCTGGCCGAGTACCAGTCACAGCGCCAGCGAGAGTCCCGTGCGCAGTACGAAGCGGACAAGGCCGCCGGGCGAGCCGAAACGCAGCTGGACAGACTGCGTCAGGAACCTGTCAAAGTAATCCTGTATTTTTGTCTCTGTGCCGCGCTGATCTACGTTCTGGTGACTGCCTTCTATCGACTGTAGACGCCGACAGCGAGCGACATCATTTATTATTTCTATCGTTTGTTAATATATATTTCATTTTACCTAAGCTGAAAATAGGGCTATTCTTGCGGCTGTTAAGTGAACCGCCGATCAAACTGGATTCGGCACAGGGAAATTAAGGAGTCTTTACGTGTCTTTGATCAATACCGAAGTTAAACCCTTTAAAGCGACCGCATTCCACAATGGCGAGTTCGTCGAAGTGACCGAAGCTGATCTGACCGGCAAGTGGTCAGTTGTGTTCTTCTACCCAGCCGATTTCACCTTTGTATGCCCGACAGAGCTGGGCGACCTGGCTGACAACTACGAAGAATTCAAGGCCCGCGGCGTTGAAATCTACAGCGTTTCTACTGATACGCACTTCACGCACAAAGCCTGGCATGACAGCTCGGATACCATTCGCAAGATCACCTACCCGATGATCGGCGACCCCACTGGCGTCATCAGCCGCAATTTCGAAGTCATGATCGAAGAAGCTGGTCTGGCTGAGCGCGGAACCTTTGTGATCGACCCCGATGGCAAGATCCAGGTAGTTGAAATTACTGCTGGCGGTATCGGCCGCGATGCCTCAGAGCTGCTGCGCAAAGTCAAAGCTGCTCAGTACGTCGCTGCTCACCCTGGCGAAGTTTGCCCGGCCAAGTGGCAGGAAGGCGAAGAAACACTGGCGCCGTCACTGGACCTGGTAGGCAAGATCTAAAACGCCTTACTCCAGTAAGCCCGAGAGCCCGGGCGGCTATCGTCCGGGCTTTCTTTTGCCCGAAATTTGTGTAAACACTGCCTTTGTGCATTGATTTATCGAGGAAAAACGTGATGTTAGACGCCAACATGAAAACCCAGCTGAAAGCCTATCTGGAGAAAGTCTCCCGGCCTTTCGAGCTGGTCGCGTCGCTTGATGACGGCGCGAAATCAAAGGAGCTGCGCGCACTGCTGCAGGACATTGCTTCGCTGAGTCCGCACATCACAGTTCGTGAGGACGGTCAGGGTAGCCGACGCCCGTCGTTCAGCCTGCAGCGGCCAGATGCCGATATGCATCTGACCTTCGCTGGTATCCCGATGGGACACGAGTTTACCTCGCTGATTCTGGCGCTGCTGCAGACGGGTGGACATCCGCCCAAGCTGAGTGAGGAAAAAATCGCCCAGATCAAAGCCATCAAAGGTGAATTCGCCTTTGAAACTTATTTCTCACTATCCTGTCAAAATTGCCCGGATGTGGTGCAGGCCCTGAACGTGATGGCGGTCTTGAACCCCAATATCAAACACGTGGCCATTGACGGTGCTCTGTTCCAGAAAGAAGTGGAAGAACGCGAGGTCATGTCCGTCCCCAGCATCTACCTGAACGGTGAGCTGTTTGGACAGGGCCGTATGGGCGTCGATGAGATTCTCGCCAAGATTGATACCGGCGCCGCCAAGCGCGAAGCCGAGAAGCTGGCAAGCAAGGATCCATTTGATGTGTTGATCGTGGGCGGCGGCCCGGCCGGTGCGGCAGCGGCGATTTACGCAGCGCGCAAGGGTATTCGAACCGGTGTCGCGGCTGAGCGCTTTGGCGGTCAGGTGCTCGACACCATGGCAATCGAAAACTTCATCTCTGTGCAGGAAACGGAAGGCCCGAAACTGGCGCGACAGCTCGAAGAGCACGTCAAACAGTACCAGGTGGATATCATGAATCTGCAACGCGCGTCGGCTCTGGTGCCTGCCGTTGAACCTGGCGGTTTCCACGAGATCAAATTTGATAATGGTGCATCACTGAAGGCCAAGTCGATCATTATCAGCACTGGCGCACGCTGGCGTGAACTGAATGTGCCGGGCGAGAGGGAGTACAAGAACAAGGGTGTGGCGTACTGCCCGCATTGTGACGGCCCCCTGTTCAAGGGCAAGCGTGTCGCTGTTGTCGGCGGCGGCAACTCAGGTATTGAGGCAGCCATCGACCTGGCAGGTCTGGTCGCTCACGTGACGGTGCTGGAATTTGCCGACACGCTCAAGGCAGACGAAGTACTGCAGCGCAAATTGCGCAGCCTGCCCAACGTCAAGGTGATCACCTCGGCACAGACCACAGAGGTAGTGGGCGACGGCAAGAAAGTGACTGGCCTGGTCTACAAGGACCGCCAGAGCGAGCAGTCGCACACTGTGGAGCTGGAAGGTGTTTTTGTGCAGATCGGTTTGCTGCCAAACAGCGAATGGGTCAAGGGCACTTTGAAAACCAGCAAGTTTGGAGAGATTGAGATCGACAACCGCGGTGAGACCAACATCCCCGGCGTATTTGCCGCCGGTGATGTGACCACGATACCCTATAAGCAGATTGTTATCGCGATGGGAGAAGGGTCACGGTCAGCACTGAGTGCTTTTGACTATTTGATTCGCCACTGAAGAAATGACCGACAAAAACAAACTGCTGCGACTGCAAGGAGATATTGAAGAGATTCGTAACCGGCGGATCCAGCAGTTTGTTCTTGTCTGTATTTTATTGCTTGTAACGCTGTCAATCGTTGCCGTCCTTAGCGCTCAGATATCGATCATGGTCTACATGATGATCTGCGTGGTGCTGTTGTGTGGCACACTGCTGCTGTTGCGGCGTGGCCAGACAACACTGGCCAGTCATATCATCCTGGCGGTCACCCTGTTTTGTATCTTTCAGAGTATGTGGGACGGCTCCGGCCTGCGCTCTGCCGCGGTGATCGCTTACCCTGCAGTGCTGTTGCTAGCCATGGTCATGGTCGGTACGCGATCGTTTTATGTCGTCTCTGCCAGCATGTTGCTTTACATCGTCATACTCAGCGTTGCTACCATGAATGGCTGGCGCACAGGCACTGAAGCCACACGCGGTTACCTGACGATGATTGACCACCTTGCTGTTCTGGCGGCGTCAACTTTCCTGATTCGTGTGCTGGCTTCCGACCTGTTGCTCTTGCTGGCGCGATTGCGGCAGGAACTGGTCGAGGTGGAGCAGTCCAAGCTGGCCGCTGAACACCTTGCCTATCATGACAATCTGACAGGTTTACCAAACCGGCGCATGGCTGAACAGCTTTTTGACGATGTGCTGGCGCAATGCATGTCGGATGACTCCAGGCTTGCCTTTGTTTTCCTGGATATCGATAACTTCAAACAGATTAATGATTCGTTGGGGCATGCGCGCGGTGATGCGCTGCTTCAGCACCTGGCGAAAACCATCAGTGAACAGTTACGACGGTCTGACAAACTTATCCGGATTGCAGGCGATGAGTTTTTGATACTCATCGGCGGGCTGCATGAAGACGCCAATGTTGAACCTGTACTCGACAAAATAGTCAACGCCGTTTCAACACCTGTTGGTCTGGAGGGGGTGTCCATCACGCCAAGTATTTCGATGGGCGTGACATTCGCACCTGAACACGGAACCGACTTTGCCAGCCTGCTGCATCACGCCGACGTAGCTATGTACCAGGCCAAGGCGGCTGGTCGCGGGCGGTATGAGTTCTACCGCCCGACCACGCCTGTGCTGGATTGAGCCGGAGACACCGGTATCCGTCTCGAGCCCAGCATATGTGCGTTTGACGACTGACCCGTCAGTACATGCCTCGCACATTCATTGGCAGCGCGAACAGACTTCGGCGAGCGGTGACATACAGAACATTGCGCTCCGGCCCACCAAAGGTCATGTTGGCGGGCGCCAGGGGGAACTCAAGCACCTGCAGTACCTCTCCTTCCGGACTGTACACCGTAATATTGTTACCACCGGTCAAATAAAGATTGCCATGTTCATCCAGTGTGACGCCGTCGGACCCCTGCGGAGCGATAAGCCGTTTTCCGCTTATCTGGCCGGGGGCATCGATGTCGTAGGCAAATGTCTGGTTACCCTGATGATCGGCTACGTACAGAGTCTCACCATCGGCCGTACCAATAATGCCATTCGGACGCTGCATGTCGGTAATAATGACTTCCGCTTCTGAAGCTCCAGGCGCCAGGTAATACACGTAGTAGCCCGGCTGTGGCAGGTTTGCTTCGCTGCCGTAGCGTGGATCAGTAAAGTAGATGCCACCCTGCGGGTCAATCCACAGATCATTCGGGCTGTTGAACGGCGCACCATTGTGCTGATCGATCACTGCCGTAGCATTGCCCTCACTGTCCATTCGGCTGATGCGGCCCGCACCGCCTTCGGCACCGTGCAGTACCCAGTTGCTGTCGAAAAACAGGCCGTTGTTGCCATTGGTCTGTTCGCGAAAGGTTTGCAGTTCGCCGTCCACTGTCCACACATGAATACGGTTGGCAGGGATATCCGAAAAATAAACGTTCCCTGCCTCATCGGCTATCGGACCTTCGGTGAAAGTAAAGGTGTCGCTCAGCAGCTCGATCTGCGCCCCTTCAGCGACCAGGTCATTGCTCTGTGCAAGCGCATGGAAAGCCACAAGGCTCATGCCCAGCACTGCCAGGGAATGGATAACGGTTGACTTCATAACAGCTTCTCCTTGAATTGAGTGGTTCAACCACGGCCCAGAAATGGCTGTCTGGGATCAAGCACAGTGGCATCGATGATGGTGGAGTTCGGCGGCATGCTCAGCATCAGCACTGCCACACGGGCAATATCTGCCACCTGCATTTTGGGCTCATCAACAACAGACTTTGGCGCTTTGTCCCAGATGTCAGTATGTACGTTGCCAGGGTGCAAACAGCTTACCATGATGCCAAGTTCGCGTCCCTCGACCTGCAGCGCACGGGTCATGCCCTGCAGACCGAACTTGCTGGTGGTGTAAGGGACTGAACCGAACCGCGGGGTCTGACTTGAGATACTGCCGATATTGAGAATGCGTCCACCACCGGCATCTTTCATGACCCGGAAAGCTTCACGACTGTAAAGGAAGGCGCCGGTCAGGTTGGTGTCCATGACCATCTGAAAGTCTTTGGCGCGCAGGTTCTGAATGGCGCCCGCACGGGCGATACCGGCATTGTTGACCACTGCGTCGACTTTGCCGAACTGCTGCATGGCGAGTTCAAAGACACGCACGGTGTCTTCTTCGCTGGCAACATCGGCAACGCTGCCGATCAGGGCATCGTGACCGACAGCTTCAAGTGCTTTATTGACGCTCTCTTCTGAGCGGCCGGTGATCAATACTCTGGCGCCCTCTGCCAGACAGGCCTCGGCGATGGCTTTACCGATGCCACGTGTGCCGCCGGTGATGATGATGCCCTGATTGGCCAATAGCTGTGACATTCTCTGTTCCTCCGTAAGCAGGCTGACCGTAGCCTGTTGGGGCTCGGTCAGCGATGTTCAGTTTTGACGGAGGACAATACCACGCTGGCACGCCCGGCACTACCAGTGCCGGGCGTGCCAGCGTGGCCAGTCGTCAGTTGATACTGCTGACGGCAGCCACACCTGGTTGCAGCGGCGCGCTTTCGGCCAGTGCCGATTCGGTCACCGGATTTACCAGCAAGCCGGTCATGGCGGTGGGCAGTTGTGAAACCATGATCTGGTCTCCTGCGGTCAAGGACTGTGAACGGACCAGTACATGGTAGTTACCCTGCTGGTCGATGTGCTCACCAACGCGCTCGACCTGCACCGCTTCCAGACGGCTGTGATCGATCCGGTAGATGCGGTCATTGTCATAAATGGCATGCATCGGAACAGCGACAACATCGCGCTCAAGCGGCAGACGCACATTCAGGTTTACTACCGCACCCAGTGCCAGTGTGGCATCTGCCGGCACCTTGAAAAAGCCGTCAATGCCGCTCTGTCCGGATTTGACGTTGCCAGCGAGTCCCTTTAATTCCAATACCTGTGCAGATTGTTCTGACGCTGATGTTGCATCGTTTATAGTCGCGGTCACGACCTGACCACTTTGCAGGCTGCCACGCAATTGCGCTGCCATTTCGATTGGCAGTGACGCGCGCACCTGCAGGCGGTCGTAGTCAGCTACCTGCAGCAGCTCGCTACCGACGCTGATGCGATCACCGACCGCAACACCCAGACTGAGTATGCGGCCATTAAACGGTGCCGCCACCTGAGTGTGGCGCAGGTCCAGCTCAGCTCTTGCCAGACTGGCTCGACTTTCTTCCAGTGCTGCTTCGGCCTGGGCAATCTGATTGGGGTAGTCAGCCAGTGTTGCCTGATGGCTGGCATGAACCATGGCGCGCTCGGTTGCCTCATGACGCACTTCATCCAGTTGCGCGTCTGCGATCATGCGCTGAGTATGCAGAGATTCAAAGCGCTGCAGTTTTTCTCTGGCAATGCGCAATTGATCTTCATGATGCGTAGCCAGCGTCTGGGCCAACTCGTAGTCGCTGACGACCGATTTCAGACTGGCCTCGGCTCGTCGCTCCGCGGCCTGTGCAGCGCGCAGCGCCAGTTCGGCCTCACGCGGATCCAGCTCCAGCAGAACGTCACCGGCATTCACCCAGTCACCCTCGCGAAAGTGCACTGCAGAGACATCGGCCGTCAGGCCCGCACGCAAAGTTGCCTGCTGATCGGACTCCAGTCTGCCATACGCCTGTAATGTGGGTGACATGGCGGCTGGTTGTACGACACTGGCTGCTACCGGCCACTCGCGTTCCGCACGTTCAACAGGAGCCGCTTCCGGTCCTGTTGCTACCACCAGCGCGCTGGTCAGCACAAACATGCCCAGTATCAATACACCGGCCGCCTTGGTGCCAATGTATCTGAATCTGTTGAGCTGACGCCCCCAGAAAATCTGTTGTCCGGATTTGTTATCGCCTTGCATATCAAAGTCCCTCTTTACTTGGCTCGAACACCTGAGCCTGGGTGGCAGTCTTGAGCCTGCCGAGTCTGTTTTTAATACGTTCAATCATCACAATCAGCGCCGGAACAACCAGCAGAACCAGCAAGGTGGCAAATGCCAGACCGAACACCAGTGTTATGGCAATCGGCACCATGTAAATGGCCAGGCTGAACTGTTCGAACATCAGCGGCGACAGGCCGGCCACTGTGGTCAGCGAGGTCAGGCAGACGGCGCGGAAACGTGACAGTGCAGCGCTGCTCACTGCGTCGACCAGTGCTTTGCCGGCCTCCAGTTCGCGGCGCAGGAAACTCACCAGAACGATGGAGTCGTTGACCACCACACCAGTCAGTGCAAAGAATGCCAGCATCGACATCATGCCCAGGTCCACACCCATCACCCAATGCCCGGCAATCGCACCTGTCAGTCCCAACGGGATCGCGATAAGTACTGCCAGCGGCCATACATATGAAGAGAATGACCAGGCCAGAATCAGGTAGATGAATATCAGTGTCAGCATGCCGCCCATCTGCATGGTTTCCAGCAGTTGCTGATTGCGCAGGTTGTTACCGCCCACATCGGAGCTCAGTCCGTAACGCTGATTGATCTGTGGCAGGACTGTCTCGCGCACGGAGGCCAGCACGCGCTCTGCATTGTTCACCTGGCTGTCCACTGAGGCACTGACCATCACTGACATCGAACCGTTGTTGTGATTGATGACATCAATGCCACGTCGGGTGGAGAGATGGGCGACCTGGCGTAATGGAACAACCTCTCCCTGCGGCGTTCGCACCGGGAATTGTCCCAGTGAAGCGATATGGTCACGTTCCTCGTCAGGCAGCATGACCATGACTTCCAGCTCGCTGTTATTCTGGTTGAATATCTGCACGCGGTTGCCATAGTAGGCCGCACGCAGCTGCTGGCCGAGTGAGGCAGTGGTGACGCCAAGTGCCTGACCCTGGGCAGTCAGATCAAAGATCATCTGATCGCGCCCGTAAGGCAGGTTATCAAAGACGTTGCTCACTCCCTCGTAGTTGCTCAGGGCCGCCTGCAGTTCTTCGGAAGCCTGCTTGAGTGTGTTGATGTCGTCCCCTCTAAGAACCAGGGAAATATCCGGCGCACCACCGTTGGCTCCCCCACGCACCTCAAGCAGTACCTGCTCGACATACGGTGGACGTACGACGCGCTGTTGCCATGCATTGACGAACTCCTGTGGTGCGACCTGGTAGACATCTTCCCATGCGTACTCGACACGCATGGAACCGAACTGGGCACCTGACTTGTTCTCCTGGTTGATACGGGCAAAATTCTCACGCACGTAGTAACCATTGATGTTGACATTGCCATTCTCACTGTCAGTCTGCTGCATTGACTGTTCCAGGTGTCGCATGAACTCACGTCGCTGCTCCTCGGTGGCGTCCATGGTGAAACTGACATTTGCTTCCAGCATCTGCAGACTCATACCCAGCACAAAATTAACGCCCACCCGACCGCCGATCACCAGACTGAAGGCAAGAACCACACAGCCGATCGCGGTCAGCAGCGTAGTGCCAGGTCGCGCCAGCGCCAGGGTGAGCACCGGTTTGTAGTAGCGGTCACGGAATCCAAAGAAAGCAGCATCGAACTTCTGACGGAATTTCGACTTCGGTTTACGACCCATCTGTTTGAAGCTGTGCTTGAGGTGTGCCGGCAGCACGATAAAGCATTCAACCAGAGACGCCACGATGACGCAGAACAGAACCATCGGCATGGTCTGAATGACTGCCCCCATTTCGCCACCAGTGATAAGCAGCGGAACAAAAGCGGCCAGTGTGGTCAGCGACGAAGTCATCACCGGCATGAACATGCGTTTTGCTGCACCAGACGCTGCCTCATCGGGGCTCAGGCCCTGCTCGTGCAGACTGACAGCGTCCTCGCCAACAACAATCGCGTCGTCAACCACAATACCTAGTGCCATGATGAATGTGATCAGGGCGAGAATGTTAATGCTGCCGCCGAACACGTAATAGTAAAGCATGGTTGCGAACAGAAAGCTGACGGGAATACCCACCGTCACCCAGGCCGCAGTACGTGTATTCAGGAACACAAACAGTGTCAGCACAACCAGCACAAGGCCAGACCATGCATTACTGGCGATAACTTCCAGCTGCTCTTTCAGCAGTACCCAGACTTCCTGGTAGGTTTCCACGGTAACGCCATCAGGCAATTGCGGTTGAGTCTGGTCCATCCACTGCTGCAGGATGCGAGCGGACAGCAAAGCATCCGAGTTGGTTACACGATACAGGTTCATTTCGATGGCAGGGCTGCCATCCTTACTGAGCAAGGGCTGTCCGGCTTTGGCGCGCTTCTCTACCTGTGCGACATCGCCGAGCCGGATCAGCTCACCGGTCTGGGGATTCTGAATCTCCATACGCTCGAATTCATTAATCCCACGGCGCTGATCCAGCCCTCGCAACTGCATTTCACCCTGGCTGCGCGCAACAACACCCGCTGGTACGTCCATGCTGCGATAACGTACTTCACCCGCCAGCGCATCCAGCGTGGTATTCATGGCCAGCAGATCGCGACTGCCTACCTGTATGGCCATTTCTTCTTCCGGCAATCCACTGAACTCAATGCGGTCAACGCCGGCGGTATAGAGTTCGCGCTCGAATCGACGCACCAGTGGTACCAGTTCTGACACACTGGAGCCTCCGGCAACAATCAGGGAGGCAATAGGCTCATAGGACATACCACGGCGCACCACCATCGGCTCCATGTCGCCTGGCAGATTGCGAATCTGCGCGACGCGATCACTTACGGTCTCGAGCGCCTTGCTCAGGTCTGTGTCAAACATGAACTCGAGTCGAATGTTTGCGCTACCCTGGGTACTGGTGGAGTACATCTGCTGCAGGCCGATCACGGTGCGGACCTGCTGTTCAACCGGCACCACAATCAGTTGTTCAACGTCCTCGGCCGAGGCGCCGGGCCAGTTGGCATTGATAATGACAACCGGCCATTCCACAGATGGGTCAAGCTGGGTATTGATGCGTGTCGATGCCCAGAGCCCGGAGAGGATCATCATGATCATCACCAGGTTGGCTGCCACTTTATGTCGGGTAAAAAGATCGATAATGCCTGTGTTGTTCATTGCTCACTGCCTGTGATTTGTCCAAAGCCCGCTGCAAATGAGTGGGTGATGGCATGAGCAATTCACATATCGTGCCAGAATTATAAGCTATTGATATATATAAACTATGCTTATCTAATGAGATATGAAGAGGTGAGTCTGGCTAAGGATTTTGGAAAAGCTTGGTGAAATTCGCTAACTTGGCTGAACTGATTCGCTACTTCCAAGCAACCAGTCGACAGCCTGAAAGGCGGCATCAGCAAAGGGGCGCAGTACCAGATCAGCACCCGCCCGCTGTAATATCTCGGCATCCCGGGCATTGGCTGCGGTGAGCGCGACTTTACCGACATAAGCCTCGCGACGCAGGCTGTTGAGCAGCGCCATATTGATATCTCTTTCGCGGGCAGTGTTGATTACCCAGCGCGTTCGCGCCAGAGGCAGGGAGCCCAGAAATTCCGGGTCTTCCGCATCGCCGAAGCGTACCTTCATGTTCTCGCTGCCCTGAGTACGGACAACCTCCGGATCAATATCAATACCCAGCACTTTGTGTCCACGTGCCATCAGTTGATCCGCAATACCACAACCATAACGACCCAGCCCGAACACTACAAACTCCGGACGCAGCGCTTCATCAGTATCATATTCCGTTTCCCGGTAGGCATTGCGCCGCTCAAACACCGACATTGCAGGTGACAGCCACTCGTACAGGCGGTGGGAATACAGAATCATGTAAGTGGAGCCACTGATGGTGATCAAACCTACCAGCGTGATGAGGCCAACTGTCTCGCGGTCGATATGGCCCAGCGACAATCCCAGAGCCGCCAGGATAAGGGAAAATTCGCTGATCTGGGCGACCGTCAAGCCGGCGAGGAATCCAGTACGTTTGCGGTACCCCATATATCCCATCACGGCCATGACAATAATCGGATTGCCGATCAGCACGAACGCCGACAGGATAAGCGCTGGTGCCACCTGCCCACCCAGCGTCCCCAGCTCAAGACCGCTGCCCAACTCTATGAAAAAGAACAGCAGCAGAAAGTCACGCAGGCTGACCAGCCGCGCTCCGATAACCTCGCGGAATGGCGTCGATGCCAGCGACACACCCGCCAGGAAGGCACCCACTTCTTTGCTGAAGCCAAGTGCATCACCAACCGCTGCCATTGTCACGGCCCAGGAAATGGCAAACAGAATCAGCAGCTCAGCGGATCGCGCCATCAGGCCAGTCAGTGTCGGGAGAACATACTTCATCAGCGCGGCGATGAACAGCAGCATGCCGGTACCTTTCAGAACCACCCAAAGCATCTCGGTCGCCAGCGCGCCGGGCTCGGCCGAGGTGCCCGCACCCAGCGCCGTCAGGCCGATCATAACCAGGACCACCACAATGTCCTGCACAATCAGAAAACCAACAGCGATGCGCCCATGCAGGGCATCAATCTCTTTTTTATCGGAGAGCAGTTTGACGATGATGATGGTGCTGGAAAAGGTCAGCGCAACGCCCACATACAGCGCGCCAACCGGCGACATCCCCAGTGCCAGGGCAATCAGAAATCCAAAGATCGAAGTAAACAGCACCTGGCCCAGACCGGTGGCCAGCGCAACGGTCCCCATGGTGCGAATGATGTGAAGGTCCAGCTTGAGGCCGACAACAAACAACAGCAGGGCAATGCCCATCTGCGCCAGCAGCTCGATGGGCTCGGTGGCTGCCACAAGCCCGAGTACTGAGGGGCCCAGAATGATGCCCGCAGCGATAAATGAAACGATCAGTGGCTGACGCAACATCAGGCCCACCGAGCCGATAATGGTCACCACTGCCAGCATGGCAGCTACTTCGACAAAGACGTTTTCAAATCCCATTCGCGGACTGCTCCGTGACGGCGTTTACTGGTAGCCTTTGGCCTGCAGTTCGAACAGTGTGGCGTACTGACCGCCCAGTGCCAGCAGGCTCTCGTGATCACCGCGCTCGAGGATTTGGCCATGCTCCATGACCACGATCTGATCGGCGATACGCACCGTCGAAAATCTGTGAGAAATGATGATGGAGATGCGGTTGGCGGTCAATTCGCGAAAGTGCGCAAAAATGTCGGCTTCGGCACGCGCGTCGATAGCAGCTGTTGGTTCATCCAGAATCAGCACCTCGGCGCGGCTGCGCATAAAGGCACGGCCCAGCGCGATCTTCTGCCACTGCCCGCCTGACAGGTCCTGCCCATCGCGAAACCAGGTACCCAGCTGGGTATCGTACTGGGCGGGCATATGTTTGATGAATTCGGCTGCCAGGCCCTTTTCAGCTGCCTCTTCGATCAACGGCCGATCATTTATAAACTCTTTGTCACCAACACCAATGTTTTCACCAACCTTTAGCTGATAGCGGGCGAAATCCTGAAAAATGACGCCCAGCTTTTCACGCAGTGCGTTGATATCCCACTCCTGCAGATCCAGCCCCTGATACAGAATGCGACCACCTGTTGGTGTGTAGAGCCGCGTCAGCAGTTTGATCAGCGTCGTCTTGCCAGACCCATTCTCACCAACGATGGCCAGACTTTCGCCAGGACGAATATGCAGATCGATGGCATCCAGAGCTGGCCGCTCAGCCCCCGGGTAATGGAAACTGACCTGCTCAAAACGGATTCCATCTTCGGGTTGTGGCCCCTCGGTCCTGTCGCCAGTCGGCTCGGGCACGTTGTGACCCAGGTATTCAGTCAGGTTGGAAAGGTAGAGGTTGTCTTCATACATCCTGTTGATCGACGCCAGGCAACTGGTGACCGCGCCCTGACCCTGACGGAACACCGCAATATACATGGTCATCTGGCCCAGCGTGATGGCACCGGCAACCGCTGCGAACGCGACCCAGCCGTAAGCAAAATAGAAAGCCGCGCTGGCAATCAGGCCCAGCATATAACCCCAGAACCCGCGGCGCAGGACCAGATTGCGATCTTCCTTGTAGATATTCTTGAATATATCCACGTAGCGCTGCAGGAACAGGCGGCCCAGCTGCATCAGCTTGACCTCTTTCACGCCGTCCTCGCGTGTCAGCACCATTTCAAGATAGACCTGCATACGGCGCTCTGAGGATCGACGACGCTGGTTGCGGAATGCTTCACCCGAGTATTTGGCCTCAGCCATAAAGGCGGGCACACCGGCAAAGCTGAGCAGCAGAACCGCCCAGATGGAGAACTGCAGCAGCAGGAAGCCATAACTGATCAGCGAGATTCCATCACGAATCAGATCGAAGGTCGCAATGACCAGGCTCAGTGGGCGGCTGGAGGCCTCTCGTCGTGCGCGCACCAGCTTGTCGTAGTATTCAGAGTCTTCGAAATTGGCCAGCTCCAGCGTCAATGCCTTTTCCAGAATCATCACATTGACTTCGTTGCTCAGCAGGGCGCGCAGGATGGACTGGCACACTGTGTTGATTTTCTGGGCGCCGGTCATCAGCACCACCAGTCCTGCCTCGATCAGCACATATTGCAGGAGCTGGGTCTGCAGCGCATCGCGGGCGGCACCATCGGCCTCAATGGCGGCAACAACGGCGTCAACAATCAGCTGGCCTACCCAGGCAATGGCAGCCGGCAATAGCCCCGCTGCCAGCGTCGCCAGCGCCATGACAATGGTCAGGGCCGGGCTGGCGCGCCAGACGATTTCTATTGCGACTCCACTGTAGCGAAACACGGATGCAAAGCGCGTCAGCCACTGCCAGGGACTCAATTTGGGGAGAGATGCTTTCAAATCTAGTTTCGTTATTCGTTAAACCAGTCCGGAAAACCGGCGGGGCCACAACCAGCCTGCAGACAGGCTGGCGGTGACCCCGCGATTAAACGCTGCTGGCAGCGTACTTGCTGCCAGTGCCTTCAAGGCATCAGGGTTTCATGGCGCGTACCACGATACGGTCGGTATTGCGCCCCAGACTCTGATCAAAAGGTCCGGTTGTCCTTGGATCGTCATCGGCATGCAGCACGTCACTGACACCCGTGATGACAAACCCGGCTTCGGTCACTGCCTGGGCAACTTCATCCAGTGTGATGCGGTGCAGCGATGCATTGTCGGCGCCCACATTGCCGCGGTGATCGATGATACCCAGGATGCCGCCCGACTTGAGCACATCCTTGACGGCAGCCAGCATGGCCTGCGCGGCGGCGGGGTTGCCATTGTACAGATCGTGGAAATTAAGCGCCGTCAGCGCAAAATCCACCGAGCCGGACTCGATACCCAGGCTGTCAAAGCCCTGATTCACGCGCTGCACATTTGGCAGACGATTTCCGGCCAGGCGCTCCTGCACGCCGGCTTCAGTATTACGCATACCCAGGGAGGCCGGGCTGTTTTGCATCAGTACTGTGCCATTGGGCCCCACGGCGTACGACAGGACTTCGGTATACCAGCCTGTTGAGGCCATGATATCGAGCGCGGTCATGCCCTCTTCCAGGCCCAGAAAACTCAGCACAGCCACTGGTTGGCGCGAGGCATCGCGCTCTTTGTCGGCTGCCGGGCGATCGGCACTGTTCAGAGCCTGAGTAAGGCGCGCCTCATCGACGGCATGCACCTGGCCAACAGCCAGCAATGCCACGGTAAACAAACTGACCAGCTTCTTCACAGAAAACCCTCCACAGTCATTATTATTGATGTTGTGCCGACAATTGACGCTGTCTTCGTGGTATCTGCATACGCACTCTCGTCGCCAAATGTCAGAGCAGCGGACAGCATAGGGCAATTTAAGCCAGGAATACAGGAGAACGCGCTCCAGCGGTGGTGAGCGGGAGACGCGGCAGATCCAGAATGAAGGGGTTGTTCAGCTAACGCGGGAGTGGCGGGCTCGCAAGGGCGCACAAATCAGTGCAGTCTGCGCGCCTCCATCAATTCTTCTTCAAAGAGCTTTTTGACGCGCAGCAATTCCTGCATGTCGTTTTCAGAGGTCAGCAGCGGCAGATGGTTCTCAATATCCAGAATGATATTGGTAATACTGCCAGTGTCGAGAGCGCTCAGGTCGACATCAAACGGCCAGGGCGATTCTTGGCTCATGAGAAAATCCTCGGGGGCAATTTAGGCTTACCTAAGGTCATCGTCCGCCGTAGGGGATTCTTTAGAAAATATTACAACTGATTGGCTGGGATCAGCCCAGCGCCTGCCGAATCAGGAACTGCTTGAGGACGGGCAGACGGTCGACGGCGTCCATGCCGGTGTTGCGGAGCCAGCGCACTGGCAGGGGCTGTTCGGCATACAGGCGCTTGAATGCCTCCATCGTCACCATCATGCTCAGGTTGTTGGGCTGGCGACGGCGCTGATAGCGCGACAGAACAATCGGATCTGCCGGCGAACGGCCACTGCGCCGGGCCCGGACCAGCTCTTCGGACAGTACCTGGACGTCTGCCAGACCCAGGTTGGCGCCCTGGCCAGCCAGAGGGTGAATGCTGTGCGCGGCATCACCAACCAGGACCAGCGGACCTTGATGGTAGCGGCGCGCGTGACGCTGGCGCAGCGGGAAACTAAAGCGTTTATCGGTGTGTTGCACAGATTCCAGCCAGTGCTGACTGGCATTGGACAGTGCCTGACAGAAGGCAGCGTCATCCATGGACATCAATGACTCCGCCACAGACGGGATCACCGACCAGACTATGGAGCAATAGCGTTGCGGCGATTGCGGTGCAGCCTGGTCGGCCAGCGGCAGAAATGCCAGCACCCCTTCGTCCATGAAGATCTGACGCGCCGTGTTGTGGTGTGCCTGCTCTGTGCGAATCGTCGTGACGATTGCCTGGTGTTCGTAGTCCCACTCACGTGTGGCAATGCCGGCCATGCTTCGCAGCGGCGAACTGGCACCGTCCGCAGCAATCACCAGCCCTGTCTGCACAGTGTCCCCATTGTTCAGCGTCAGCTCAGCCTTCAGAGCTGTCCCGGAATGAGCCACCTGCTGATAGGCAGTCACTGTGACCGGCGCCAGTATCTGCAGGTTTGGGTACTCCGCCATCCGCTGCTGCAGCGCCGACAGCATGATCCGGTTCTCGACGATGTGGCCCAGAGAGTCGGTATGCACATCCCGGGCATCAAAATCGATCTGGCCGGTGCCGTCGGCTTCGCGCACATGCATGTGGTTATAGGCGCAGCTGCGTTGGGCCTCAATGGCCGGCCAGACCTGCAACTGCTGGAACAAGCGTTGCGAGGCATGCGTGATGGCACTTACTCGCGGGTCGTAAGACTCTGGCTGTGCCCCCAGCTCACCTGCCGTTACCGGCGAGGCATCCAGCAGTAGCACATTGATACCCGCGTCAGCCAGCGCCAGCGCCATGGTGGCACCCACCAGCCCTGCCCCAACGACGGCTATGTCGGTCTCATGCTGTACGTGACTGTGTGTTTGCTGACTCATTTACAGGCTGCCAAAGATCGGTTGATGCGGGCTGCATTCTGTTGAATACTGCCGATACTTTACCATCATATGGCAACGCAGGCAGGAGAGAATAATATGTCCGGACAAATGAGCCCGGCAGCAGCCAGGGAGCTGATTGGCACAGAAACCGGTATCAGTCAGTGGCATACCATCAGCCAGGAACAGGTCAACCAGTTTGCAGATACCACCGGCGATCATCAGTTCATCCATCTGGATGAGGCCCGTGCTGCAGCGGAAACGCCCTTTGGCGGCACCATCGCCCACGGCTATCTGACATTATCCATGCTCAGTATGCTGGGTGCAGAAGCTAACAATGTACGACTGCAGAACACCCGCATCACCATAAACTACGGCCTGGACAAAGTTCGATTCCTGAATCCGGTTCGGGTTGGTTCGCGTATACGTGCACGGTTTGTATTGATGAGCATTGAGGAAAAAAACCCTGGTCAATGGTTGTTAAAGAACCAGGCAACCGTCGAGATAGACGGCCAGCAGAAACCAGCGATGATTGCGGAATCACTGGCACTGGTTATCACCGGCTGAGCGGCAGGCGCATTTGCAGGTCAGCTTTCTGATCAGTCGTACCGACTTCACAGACAGGAGTATTCGCCATGAGCAGGAATCAGACCAGTCACTTTGCGCGAGGCATTCTCATTATGGGACTCTTGACACTTATTGGCTGTGCCGGCGATCGGCCGGCCGATCTCGGGCCGTTGGACGGTCAGTTGCGTGCCTGCCCGGACTCACCTAATTGCGTGAGCAGTTTTGATACCCGGGACAGTCATGCGATCGAACCCATCAGAGGCACGCCGGAAGCAGTCAAACAGGCATTGAACCAGATGGAGCGCGTGGAGATCATCACAGACTCTGGTGGTTATATACACGCCGAGTTTACCAGCCGCCTGATGGGTTATGTCGATGACGTGGAGTTTCTGGCCAACCCACACGAAGGAGTGGTTCACGTAAGGTCGGCTTCACGCCTTGGCTACAGCGACATGGGTGTCAATCGCGAACGCATTGAGCAGATCCGCTCGCTTATCGCAAACCCATAGCCTGCCGCGCAAACCACTGTTTGGCTGGCGGCATGACGTCCATGAACAGCAGTCCCAGATTGCGGCCCGCCGCCATAGCCGGATTGCGATTGGCAAACAGCCGTGTGGTCAGGTCGCTGAACATGACCGTCAGATTCTGATCGGACTGTTGCGCCTGCAGGTATTGTTCAAGCATCAGGTAGTCGCCAACGGCAGCTGCCCCATGTGTTTCCGCCTGTTCTGCCAGTGCCTGCGCCAGCGCATCAGCATCTCGCAGCGCCAGATTCAGGCCTTGGCCGGCAACAGGGTGCAGTGTATGGGCTACATTGCCAAGCAGTACCAGCCCCGGGCGAATCTGTTCTCTGGCAAGCATCAGTGTCAATGGGTAAAGAGACCTGGCACCAGCACGGGTAAACCGTCCCAGCCTTGTGCCGAACCTCTCCTGCAGTGCATGTAAAAAACCCGCATCTGGCAATTGAGTGATTGCTGCAGCCTCCTGTTCAGCCACAGTCCACACCAGCGCTCCGCGATGCTCTTTTTCTGCGTCACTTAATGGCAGAACCGCCAGCGGTCCCGTATCTGTAAATCGCTCAAAAGCCAGCCCCTGATGCGCATGTTCGAAGGCGACGTTGCAGATTAAGGCATGCTGTTGATACGGCTTTCGCTCCAGCTGTATACCCAGTTGCGAGCAGATGTCCGAACGGCCACCGTCGGCCAGCACCATTAGCGAGGCATCAATTGTACTGGCAACCTGATCCTGGCCCTGCACCTCGATCTGCATGCCAGTGGCAGTGTGACGAACGCGTTGCACCGAGGCGGGCGAGCATACTTCTATGTCCGGATGTTCAAGCAGGCGTTTGTTGAGCGTCGCTGCCAGGTGCCGGTTCTCGATCACGAATCCCAGCGCCGGCACATCGACATCTGTGTTGTGTAATCGTGCGGCTCCAAAATGGCCACGGTCAGAGACGTGAATATCTTTGATAGCACATGCATGAGATGCCAGGTCGTCCCACAATCCGGCCTGTCGATATATGAGATGACTGCCCCAGGACAGGGCCGTGCTGCGCGCATCAAAGTCCGGCTCCCCGGCAGCGGTCGCCAGCGGCATTGCATCGACCAGCAGAATTCGCAGGCTTTGCTGCCGATTCTGGCCGGCGAGCAATAGCGCAAAACTGCCACCCACCAGACCACCACCGATGACCACGACGTCGTAATGTTGAGTTTTGTCTGTCACTGCAATTCTTTTCTCCGAACCTGCCGCACGCTGGCGGTATCTGCCTGACAGGCACTGTATCGCCTCTGCAGCACTATGGCAGAGGCCTACTGGCGCCCGGCCATCAGCGCTTCGATTTCTTTTGTGGTTTTGGGTACCGCGTGAGTCAATACACGGTTGCCGTTGCGGGTCACCAGCACATCATCTTCTATACGTATACCAATGCCACGCCACTTTTTGGCGACTTTTTTGTTGTCTGGTGACACATAAATGCCAGGCTCTATGGTAGTAACCATGCCCGCTTCGTAAGGGCGCCACTTATCACCTTTCAGGTAGCTGCCAGCATCATGTACATCAATGCCCAGCCAGTGGCCGGCTCGATGCATATAGAAGTCACGATAGGCGCCGTCCGCAATCAGTTTCTTGACATTGCCCTTCAGCAGACCCAGCTCTACCAGCCCTTCGGTAATCACGCGAACTGTAATATTGTGGGGCTCATCCCAGGCGACACCCGGCTTGATGGCGTCGATCGCCTTAAGTTGCGCCTTCAGCACAATGTCATATAGCGCCTTCTGCTCTTTGCTGAACTTGCCGCTGACCGGGAAGGTGCGCGTGATGTCCGCCGCGTAGTATTCATATTCACAACCGGCATCAATCAGCACCAGATCGCCATCGCGCAGGGGCTTGTTGTTTTCGATGTAGTGCAGAATGCAGGCATTCGCGCCGGCAGCAACAATGCTGTTGTAGGCCGGAAAACGCGCCCCGGAACTGATAAATTCGTGCTGCAGCTCAGCTTCCAGATGATATTCGTACAGACCATCGCGGGCTGCGAGCATGGCTCGGCAGTGCGCTCGAGCCGAAATATCAGCGGCTTTCTGCATCAGTTTGACTTCTGCGGCGTCCTTGAACAGGCGCATTTCATGAACCAGCGGATCCAGCATCTCGAACTGGACCGGCGCGCGCGCACCCTGACGCGTCCGGGCTCGGAGATCATTGACCCACATGGATACCCGGGTATCCAGCGCCGCGTCCTGACCGATGCTGTAATAGACCCGTTCGCTGCCGTCTATCAGTGCCGGCATGCGCTGGTCCAGCTCGCCGATCGGCCAGGCCTCGTCAATATGCAATTGACCGACGGCGGCATCAGGGCCGGTCAGGATACCGCTCCAGATTTCCTTGGTCTTGTCTTTAGGCTGACAGAACAATACGACTTTGTTGCCGGCTGGCCTTTTGATCAGCGCCAGCATGGCCTGATCCTCAACAAAACCACTCAGGTAATAAAAGTCGCTGTGCTGCCGGTAGCTGTACTCGGTGTCATGGCTGCGCGTTTTAAGCGTCGCGGCCGACAGCAGGGCAACGCTGTTGTTTTTCAGTTTCTTGAACAAAGCCTGGCGGTGTTTTTTCGCCTGGGCAAATCGCAATTCAGTATCTGCTTTCATGCTGTTTAACTGACTCTGTTGGTGGATGAGGCGAACGAGTTGACCGGCCTGTGCCAGCTCTCTATAGTACAGGCTGTTGTATAAAAAGGCTGCGGCTGCTTGCAGGCACGATCATGAATGACGATCAACTGAACACCCTCGAAGAAAAAATCGATGCTCTGATTGCCTTGTGCGCTGCCATGAAACAGGAGAATCAACTGTTGCGTGCCAGTCAGCATAACTGGCAAACTGAGCGCCAGCAACTCCTCGAGAATAACCGTCAGGCGAAGGCGAGACTGGAGTCAGTCCTCAGCCGTCTGCGGTCCATGGAACAATCCCAGAGCGCCTGATATGTCCAGCAGCCCCGAAGCCTCTAGCACGGTTGTCGTCAAAATCCTCGACCGTGAATACCAGATCAGTTGCCCGCCCTCAGAGCAGGATGCGCTGCTCAAGTCGGCGCGCTATCTGGATGAAAACATGCGCAAAATCAAAGCGCGAGGTACGATTCACGGGCTCGAAAAAATCTCTGTGATGGCAGCCCTGAATATTACTCACGAGCTGATACAAAAAAACCATCAGATCAACACATCCCGCCACGGCAGCGCCCAGAAAATCAAATATCTTGAAGATAAAATCGAGCGCGCACTGCACAATGCCCGGCAGATGGAGCTGTAACAAAAAATCCGCGCTTAACCCTCGATAGGCCTTCCCAACTGCTATATACTGATTCCATAGTCACCTGGGGTATCCGCTAGCTGAAAGTGTTCTTGAGCCGATATTCAATACCCCGGAGGCGCCGACAAGATGTGGTTGTGCATGTCCGCTTGACGGAAAGCCTGAAAGCATCGTTGGCGCCACCACCTGAACCAAAGGGTTCAGGACTATTTCGGCGGCGGTATCTTGGGTGGCTTCCGCATACATCGTAGTCAAGCTTATGCCTGCTGCTTACCAGCCTACCGGTCAATCCGGCACGAAGAATCCTTCCCTGCGAAAGCAACTGCGCCAAAGGCGCCGACAGCTGGACCATTTCACACAACGTCACAATGCCATCCGCCTGACCCATCGCATCAATCGCTCATTGACCTGGCGAGGCAGTCGTCGCATTGCGTTTTACCAGGCCATTGATGGCGAGATTGATCCGGCTGGTCTACTGAAGAAGGCCTGGGCGCAGGGCAAGATCTGTTATCTGCCGGTGCTGCATCCGTTTCACCCGCATCGCCTGGTATTTGTCCGTGTTAGCCGGCACAGCCGTCTGCACCGCAATCGCTGGGGCATTGCTGAGCCGGTTCCGGCAGTTGGCAGAGTTGCCAGTATCAAAAGCCTGGATCTGATTCTGGTCCCGCTGGTGGGCTTTGACAGGCAGGGACATCGCCTGGGCATGGGCAAGGGATTTTACGATCGGGCTCTGTCTTTCAGAGCAGGCAGACGTTTCCCCAGACTGATAGGACTGGGACATATGTGTCAGGAATCAGGAGAGACGCTCAGGCCAGCGCCATGGGATGTCCGCATGGATCAGATTGCAACGCCGCGCTGGTCTTTTGGCCGCTTGTGGCCCTTGTAGTCTGCCACCACCAATTCGCTTGCAGCGGGAGACGCGTATTGCGCTAGAGCAATCCGCTCTGGGCGACACCGCTGACCAGCACGCTCAGTGCAAACAGAAGTACAACAACCATCAACATGTCAGGTTTGCGTTTCATGAGATGTCGTTCTCTAATTATTCTATTTTCCAGTTAATTAAGTTTTATATTTCACAAGCCCAAGTAGAAAATAGGGCTAACGTGCTGAAGGCTAATACAATAATTGGATTGTGACAATCAGCGGCGCAAAATATTTTACATTTCTTTACAAGTGTGACGCCCTCTGTGTGAAATATTTGCTTGCCATACCGCAAACCACTGTATATATTCACAGCAACCACTGTTTATCCATACAGCAGCTGGCTGCAAATCAGACGCAAAGGGTGATATCGGGTTCATAAAACAGAAAACACCTTGGAGCTTATCTGCCGGTCGCAGTCAGACTTTAATCAAGCAGGGCAAGCATATGAGTGACAGCCTGAATAAATTGAGAAGCCAGCAATTTCAGGATCGCGACACGGCTCACAAGCTGGCGTGTGACAAGCTGGTATGTGATGAACTGCCTCATCAACAGCGCGAAGCCATGATTGCCTCTTTATTGAATCAGACACCGGATCTGTGGCGTGCAGGCAGCAAACCAGCCAACCGTCCTGCCAGCTCCCATCACCAGTCTGTCAGCCGACCCGGTACCGGCGATCTGTTTGCTGACAGCGACATGATCCAGGAAGGTCCAGGCACGCACCGTCTGACCAGCCAGGTGCAGGCAGGCAATCAGGCCCGCCCCAATGCACAAACCCTGTCATCCGCGCAGACACGTCTGGAGGGCAAGGCCCAGTCCACCGGTTTTGATGCGCTCGACCGGCTGCTGCCCCAGGGAGGCTGGCCTGAGCGGGGGCTGGTCGAGATGATCTGCCCCCATCAGGGTATTGGTGAGCTGCAGCTGTTGATGCCATTGCTGCGCGAACGCAGTCAGCGCAAGCAGTCCATTCTGTGGATTGCCCCGCCTTATCCGCTGCATGCCCCGGCTCTCAAACAGGCCGGCATCAACCTCAGTAACAGCTTTGTGATTCCACCCCAGACTCAGTGCAACCAGGCTTTGTGGAGTATCGAAAAAGCCCTGCAATCCAGCGAGTGCGGCCTGGTACTGGCATGGCAGAACTGGTTGAGCGCCCGCGTGATCCGGCGTCTGCAGCTGGCCGCCAGTGAAGGCAACACGCTGGGCATACTTTTCCATCAGCGCGCTACATTACATTCTCCGGCCACGCTGCAGCTGCAACTTGGCAGTGCCGTAAGCGATCTGCATGCCAGCCCTGAGTCCAGGGCTCAGCGCAATCTGAATGTCAGCCTGCTCAAGGCGCGCGGCAGTTATCATAAGGGCCAGGCCTCGTTACGTTTGCCATGTTGAAATTACGCCGCGCGGGTGCCGGCGCCCGGCACCTGCGCGGCTCCTCTCTCACCTCTGCACCACCACGCAACCGCCCAGTACTACGCAGCCGCACACTTTGGTATGCCATCCACCACCCTGGCCTTTCGGTACATCAGACGCTGCCCGCAGGATTGCGCATAAGTGATTATGTCTGTGCCGCAGGTGCCGAGACACTGCTGATTGAGATAGGCGGAAGCCTGCGTTATTTTGGTGGTTGGCGACGCCTCCACGAAACGCTTGAGCAGCATCTGGATGAACTGTATCAGCACCAGCCAGAAGTCTATCGAGGCAGCGTTACACCCAGCCCAGCTGCCAGCACCCTGTTGGCCCGTTGCGCTCGGCAGAAAGTCGTGGCGCACAGCAGCGAACTGCGATCAGCGCTCGCTGGAATCACTATCGCAGAGTTACCTTTAGCTGCCAGGTTAAAGGCATCTCTGCAGCGTTGCGGCCTTTTTTATTTGAGGGATATTTGGCGCCTTCCTGCCGCACAGCTTCGCCTGCGTTTCGGACGGGAGCTGAGTGAATACCTGGACCGCCTGCTGGCCCTGCGGCCCGAGCGGCCTCCACGCTGGCAGCCCCCGCCGCAGTTTTCACGCGAGCTATATCCAGAGTATCCGCTGCATAATACTGCGGCGATTGTGCATCACGTTGTTTCACTGTTTGCAGAATACCGGGAGTTCCTGCTGCGCCGGCATCTGTTGTCTGCGCAATTCGACCTCATGCTGCATCTATCGGATGGACAGCAGCTTGCCCTGCCGGTGATAACGCGTTATGCCAGCCGTGACACCAGTCTGTTTCTGGCTTTATTTGAGCTGGCTCTGGAGAAGCATACACTTACTGCTGATGTCATCGGCCTGACCTTGAGCTCAATCAGCCTGCAGCCTTATTCTCCCGATCAACAGGTCAATGGATTGACAGATATGCTCAGTGCTCGCCTTGGCGCTGACAATGTTCTGCGCCTGCAACTTGCCGAAGAGCATGCTCCCGAGTTCAGCAGCGCAACTCAACATTGGCACAGCCCGCCCAGCCTGCTGGCCGACACCTGTGCGTTGTCATACCGGGCACCAGCCTGGTTGCTGCGCCCGGCACAGCGACTACGACAACTGCACAACCGCCCGATCTATAAAAGCCAACTGACGCTATTGAGCGGTCCACAGCGTATCGAAACCCGCTGGTGGGCAGGCAACAGCATACGTCGTGACTACTATGTCGCGCGTAACCGGCAAGGTTCACAGTTGTGGATCTATCAGGAGCTTGGCAGCACCGGCGACTGGTTTCTGCATGGATTTTTCTGCTGAGCCAGAGCATCCGATCAAAGAAGCCAAGTGTAAAAACGTAATCGAGGCAGTCAGTGCGAGGCAAAAACAGGCGAAAAAGCGCAGTTTACACACAGTAAATGAGCATTTTGAGCCTGTTTTTAACGAAGCAATGGCAACGCAGATAGTTTTTAACCGGCTTCCTGCCAAAGATCATTCAGATAGGGAAAATTCCAGTTCTCCAATGGCTCCCGACATTCGATGGCATCATCCACACTGCTTTTGGAAAGATCCAGTATCTGCTGGGGCAGCGGCAGCTGGGTACGAGTCGAGAAAAACACCTTCACTACAGGTTTCAACAGACTGCCTTCACTTTGAGCGATCACTACCGCAAGGCGCTGGCTTTTCAGACGGACCAGTGAACCAACGGGATAGATACCAACCACTTTGATGAATGCCTGCAGAATTTTTGGATCAAAATGACCTGACCAGGACACCATACGCTGAATGGATTCCGATGGCGGCCAGCCCTTCTTGTAGGGCCGGTCTGAAGTAATCGCATCATACACGTCACAAACCGCCGCCATACGTGCAATCACGCTGATCTGGTTGGCTGCCTGACCGTTTGGATAGCCACTTCCGTCAAATTTTTCGTGGTGATGCAGGCACACCTCAATAACTTTGTCATCAACACCACTGGAGCGCTCGAGGATCTCGGCGCCTTTCACCGGGTGTGATTTGACCAGAGCGAACTCCTCGTCGGTAAGCTTCCCCGGCTTATTAAGAATTGCATCCGGCACGGCCATTTTGCCGACATCGTGCAGCAGGCCGGCCATACCCGCAACGCGCACCTTGCCATCATCCAGATTCAATTCTCGCGCCAGCGCAATCATCAGCGCCGACACCGCCACCGAGTGCATATAGGTGTAATTATCTGAGGTTTTTAATCTGGCCAGTGTGATCAACGCTTGTGGCTGACGCGTCACTGAGCTGTTGATCTCTTCTACCACCTGCGCGGCACGAGTCAGCGGCACAGCCTGCCCCATTCTCGCTTCGGAGAACATTGACAAGACTTCGTTCTGTGATTGCTCACACAGGCGCCGGGCATGACGCAGCTCTGACTCAAAGGAAGTTTGCTTTGCCGCCGGCGCCGGCCGCAGTTCCGTGATAGCTGGTTTTTCGCGACTTTCCGGACGTGGGCGAGGTTTGCTATCCGACAGTTTGCTGCGCGAAAGGTCAATAGACACAGATGGCACGCCAGACGATTTGAGTTTGCTCAAATCCTCCGGATCTTCCAGCAGAAAGTTGGACTTCCAGAATGGATGATGCAGCCAGGACCCGTGGATCTCCACAAGATACATTCCCAGCACGACATCAGCGACGGCAATTTTTTTTATCATACTTTCGGTAACGCCCCCTATCAGAATGTCATCTTACGATAGTTTTACCCAACTTAGCAGGTGCTAGAATGTTTGCTTACGTAACAAAGAGCTGAAGCCCCATGATTGAAACGCGAGTTGCCTGGCTGCAGATCCACCTGTGTGTGGTCCTATGGGGATTTACGGCCATACTGGGCAAGCTGATCACGCTGCAGGCACTGCCGCTGGTGATCTGGCGCATGGGGCTGGTAGCGGGGGCACTGCTTTTGCTACCCCGGATCTGGCGCGTGTTGAAGACACTGCCGCGGGGTCTGCTGGGTGCCTATACGGGCATTGGTGTGCTGGTGGCACTGCATTGGCTGACCTTCTACGGCGCCATCAAGCTTGCCAACGCCTCCGTTGCTGTTACCTGCATTGCCACCGTCCCGGTTTTTCTGTCTGTCATCGAGCCTATACTGGCTGGGCGGCGCTTCCAGCTACGCGAGTTGCTGCTGGGACTGGTGGTGTTGCCGGGCATCCTGCTGGTCGTCGGTGGCACACCAGAGGCAATGAACCTAGGCATAGCGGTGGGCATTCTGTCGGCCCTGTTTGTGGCTTTATTTGCGTCTCTCAATAAACGTTATGTACTCAAAGCTGACGCGCTCACCGTTACGGCCATTGAAATGGCCAGTGGCTGCCTGTTTCTGGTGATCCTCAGCGTAGCCCTGGGTGCTGCCGATATCAGCGCAATTCAAGGAATCGTGGATGAACCTTCCGCGGTATTCCAGCTGCCTCAGGGCATGGATCTGCTATGGATGCTGGTGCTGGCTATCGGTTGTACCTTGTTGCCGTTTGCACTGTCGCTTATGGCACTGCGACACCTGTCCGCTTACGCCAGCGCTCTGGCCGTGAATCTCGAGCCAATCTATGCCATTGCCCTGGCAGCGCTATTACTGGGCGAACAGCAGGAGGTCAGTGGCGGGTTTTATCTGGGCGCGTTGATCATTATTGCGGCTGTGTTGGCTTATCCTCTGCTGATGCGCCCAAAGCCGCGCTATTGAGCCGCTGGCTGACTGCATTCAGGCAAAATCCCGCGAGCGTACCGGCATACCCTGCAACCAGTGGGACAGATCTACCAGCTGTACCGCGATCACATGCGTCACGCCCTCGCTTTGCTGCAGGTAGCCACTGACACCAATCAGACTGGCTTCATGTACCAGGCGATAGTGGCTTTTCAGCAGCGAAGGCCAAACAACCGTATTAATAAACCCGGTTTCGTCTTCGAGAGTCATGAAGGTGACACCTGATGCGGTCTGTGGCCGTTGACGGCAGGTGACCAGGCCAGCGATCTTGACTGGCTGATGGTCGGTCAGTGTTGCCAGATCCGTGGCCGTCGTCACGTGAAAATGCTGCAGATGTTCACGCCACAGGCTCATCGGATGGCGGCGCAGACTGAGCCCCAGAAACTGGTAGTCGGCATAGATATTCTGTGCTTCGCTGCTACGTGGCAACATCAGCAGCTGTCCGGCGTCGGCGCTCTCCGGCAGAGCCTGTGAATGTTCGGCAAACAGGGGGGGCAGGCTAAGCTCGACTCGCGAATCCCAGAACGCACGATGGCGATCACTGACCAGGCTGCTGAGCGCATCGGCAGCCGCCAGCGCGTCGCGATCGGAGGCGGACAAGGCAGCGCGGCGCAATGCATCTGTCACACTGGTGAAGACCTGCTGCTCGCGCGCCTGTAGCAGTCGTTGTATCGCATTGGCGGAAAGCCCCTTGACCAGGTGCAGCCCCAGCCGGACCGCAAGCTGTCCGGGTTTGTCGCCAACAGGCTGCAGACTGGAGTCATGCTCACTGAACAGCACATCGACCGGCAATACCGTCACCCCGTGGCTCCGGGCATCCTGCACCAGTTGTGAGGCGCCATAAAACCCCATGGGCTGGCTGTTGAGCAGTGCACATAAAAAAGCAGCTGGATGATGACATTTAAGCCAGGCCGAGACATATGCCAGCAAGGCAAAACTGGCCGAATGGGACTCAGGGAAACCGTAATCACCAAAGCCTTTTATCTGCTGATAGATCTGCTCCGCGAAGGTGGTCGCGTAGCCGCGCGCCTGCATGCCCTCAATAAGCCGTTCCCGGAAGGGTTCCAGTCCGCCCTTGCGTTTCCAGGCCGCCATCGCACGCCGCAGCTGGTCTGCCTCACCACCGCTGAAGCCGGCAGCCACCATGGCAATCTGCATGACCTGCTCCTGAAAGATGGGCACACCCAGCGTGCGCTGCAAGACCTGTTGCACCTCAGCACTAGGGTAAGTAACTGCTTCCACACCTTGTCGGCGCCGCAAATAGGGATGCACCATATCACCCTGAATAGGACCGGGCCTGACAATGGCAATCTGCACAACAAGATCGTAATAGTTGCGAGGCCTCAGCCGCGGCAGCATGCTCATCTGTGCGCGTGATTCAATCTGGAATACTCCGACCGTATCTGCCTCGCTGATCATGTCGTAGACCTGGGGATCTTCGGCGGGGACATCGGCCAGAGTCAGCGGCCGGGCGCCCGGCTTGCCGGCCTGCTCATGATTCTGATCAGTGACCTGTTCATTGATCAGCGCCAGGGCTTTGCGTATGGCCGTCAACATGCCCAGCGCCAGCACATCCACCTTGAGCAGACCCAGCGCCTCCAGGTCATCTTTCTCCCACTGGATCACGGTGCGATCAGACATGGCCGCATTCTCGATCGGCACCAGTTCAGCCAGCCGACCCTCACTGATCACAAAGCCACCCACGTGCTGGGACAAATGCCGGGGGAAACCCGTCAACTGCTCTACCAGGTAAACCAGACGCTCCAGCTGAAACGCCGGTAACTGCGGGTCTTCCAGCGCCACCAGCTCGCCCTGGGAGTTGCTGCGCAGGCAGTTCAGCGCCCAGTCCAGTTCCGTCTCAGTCAGCCCCAGCGCCTTGCCAACGTCCCGGATGGCACTGCGGCGCCGGTAACAGATGACGGTTGCGGCCAGTGCCGCGCGGTGCCGGCCGTATTTCTGGTAGATATACTGGATGACCTCTTCTCGCCGCTCGTGCTCGAAGTCGACATCGATATCCGGCGGCTCATCACGTTCTTTGGACAGAAAGCGCTCAAACAGCAGCTGCATGCGGGCAGGGTCAACCGCAGTAATGCCCAGACAATAACAAACCGCAGAGTTGGCAGCCGACCCGCGACCCTGGCAGAGAATGCTGCGACTTCGGGCAAAGGTCACCAGGTCATGCACCGTCAGAAAAAAGTGCTCGTAACCGAGCTCTGCAATCAGGCCCAGTTCTTTGTCCACCAGTGTCCGGACTGTCTCCGGCACTCCGTCCGGCCAGCGTTCCTGCATGCCTGTCAGTGTCAGCCGCCGCAACCATGCCGCCGGACTGAATCCTTCCGGTACCAGCTCACGTGGGTATTCATAACGCAACTCACCCAGGTCAAACTGGCAGCGGGCAGCAATATGCGTGGTTTCAGCCAACCATTGCGCCGGGTATAGTCGGCCCAGCGTGCCGCGGCTGCGCATGAACTGCTGGGCATTGGGGGGTAGTTTGTAACCCAGATCGGCCAATGGTGTGCGCAGGCGAATGGCCGTCAAGGTATCGCGCAAGGCCCGGCGTATCGGATGATGCATGATCACACCTCCAGCGGCACACACGGGTACCTGACTTTGCTCGGACAGTTGCCGCAGTGCCTCTCGTTTATCGAAATCATCCGCATCCAGATAGAACTGTGCCGCTATCCACAAGCGGCCCGGAAACAGGCCGCGCAGCCACTTCAGAGTCTGATGCGCCGCCACCGGGTCATAGCGATTGAGAAAGGGCTGGGCCGGGGGTACCCATAGCGCCAGGCACCGCGCCGGCAAATGAGTCTCCAGCAACTCACGGGTAAAACTATAGCGTCCCTTGTCTGCCCGACGCCGTGCTTCGCTGATCATCGCAGACAGCTGACCATAGGCGTGGCGATCGGGCGCCAGCAGCACCAGATGCAGGCCGTCATCAGAATGAAACTCACTGCCGACAATCAGCTTGACTGGCGCGGGTTGACCCTGCGGCGTGGCGGAACGTACTGCCGTCCAGGCCCTGACCACACCGGCCACTGAACATTCGTCAGTCAGCGCCAGTGCCTGATAACCCAGCTCAATAGCACGCTCCACCAACTCTTCCGGAAAAGAGGCAGCGCGCAGAAAACTGTAGTTGCTCAGGCAATGGAGCTCGGCATAGGCCGGTGCTGGGGGCGCAGCCGGCGAGGCCGCGCTCAGTGAGAACGTAGCAGACATAAAAACACCCGATGATTACTGTTTATTTATACAGTATTCATCGGGTGTTATAAATAGCTGATTCAGCTTATCGAATCAGTAAATCGGTGTCACACCATCGCCAATCGGATCGCCCGGGGCACGCAGATGGCCGTAGATCAGCTCTTCCACGAATTCCACGCACTTGAACTCCAGCAGCATGGCATTATCGTCCTGGTGACGATACAGCTTCATGTTGATGGTCCAGGGCTCTTCGAAGGTGTTCGGATCCGTGATGGTAGCCGAGTAGTCAATGGTGTTGGCATCAACCATGGTGTAACGCTCTTGCACGTGCATGTCCCAGCCACTGTGATAATGGCCTGAGCGGTCAAACCAGGTGTCAGCGATCTGGCCAGTGACGTCGATCACCAGCGTGTCGCCATCCCATGAGCCATTGTTGTGACCCATCCAGCTGTCTACCTGTGCTTCCAGGTCCGGACGGTCCATGTGCACAATGCGGTCAGCGCCAGCGAACTGGTAGCTGATCAGCGTTGCATCAGGTGCCTGGAAAATCTGGAAAGGATAGGGCAGGTAGGTTGCGCGCGGCACACCTGGCAGTTTGCACTGCGTGGTTGGATCGCGCTGCAGCCAGTTACGCATATTTTCCTGCTGCTGCTCACGCATGCCATCTTTGTAAGGGATGGTGCCACCCTCTACATAACCCACGCTGGGCGGGAATGCCAGGTGTGCACCAGCTTCCAGAGCTGCCAGGGGACCGTGGCGGGCCTCAGCGGGTTCCAGGCTCCAGTTAGCCGCGTTCATGGTTTGCCAGATACCATTGAGGTTCGGCTTGCCATCAGGCGTACGCGGAATCTGCGCACTGCTCATGCCATTTTGTGCCTGTACTTCAGTTGCATCCTGCGCCAGCCAGAAAGCGCTGACTGCGGCGACAGTGGCTGCCACCGCAAACATCGTCTTGAATTGTGTCTTCATGAAAAACCTTCGTCCAAATTAGCTCACAAACACCAGATCACTGGCGAATCGCACGGTTGTTGTCGTAGTCCCAGGTGCCGTCTTCAACACGCTGCCCCTGAAGAATGTTGACCATGCCGTAGTTACCTTCGTGACAGGCATACTCGTACAGCACTTCTTCGCTGCGGAACATCGGGACAACACCGGTAAACTTGTCCTCAAATGCCATAGGATCAATGACGGTGAACTCGTACTCAACAATGTCATCCGCCGTGCGGGTGAACTTCTCAATCAGTGTCTTGTTGGTAGCAACGCCGGTGCCAAAGAAGGTCTGAGACTTGTAGTTGAAGTTTCTGGTCTCAACTACCAGTGAGTCGCCTTCGTAGTAGCCAACTGAGTCGCCAGTCCACTGCGTGATGCTCTCCGGAATGTGCTCATCCTGCAGGCGAACGATACGCGCCTCATGGATCATCTCATTGAAAATCACCGCGTGATCTTCAGTCTGGAACAGCTGCACGTTGTTGTTGTACATGCTGGGTGTGAACGGCGGGACTGAGTTGAAGCCCAGCAGACAGCGCTCGGAGATACCTCGATCTTCGGGGCCATCTTTGCCGATACCGCCGACCGCAACGCGAACGGGACGCTCACCGTCGTAATCCGGGCCAAGGCCACCAAATGCCATTGGCGCGCCCGGCACACGGGCTGGCAGGCGGCCATTCTCCGGGTACACAATAATCGAAGTCCGCAGATTCACATCCTGGGGCAGATCCTCGATCCAGCCACGGTTGTAACCACCGACGCCACCCTGGTTGGACTGACCATCACTGGCTGCTGCTTCTTCGGCAACGCGGCGGTCGCGCTCCAGTACTTCTTCTTCAGTGTAGAACAGGCGATTGCCGTACTCTGGATTACGCTGCATGGGCGTATTTGAGCTGAAGTTAAATACACCACGCAGATCTGGTTGTCCCCATTCATTGCGCGGTGCTGTGTAGTCATCGGCTGCCATTGTCGATTGCACGGCAGTCAGGGCAAGTCCCCCGGTGACCACCGCTGCAACCGCAGCAGAAAGAATAGTTTGTTTTTTCACATCAATCTCCTCAGAGAAATTTTCGTCAATTGATTCTCAGCGCCTGATTTTTCAACCTAACCGCGATCTACTGTAAGCTTGTCCTTGCCGTACTGATTCTCGTGCTGCTTTATGCGTCAAATAAGCCAGAGTTATATAGAGATACTCACGGATCAAGCAGAGTAATCCAGCACCTGGCAATATTCAAGCCTGATGCCGTCAGCCGCGATAACCAGACAGATTTCAGCGTTGGGCAACGCCCACATATGAGCTCCCGAATCGCGCCAACCCTCTGCAGCGACAAATGCCTTACGTGACTATGCTATCGTGCGCGCCTTATCATGACACGTGCATGATGATTGAGGACGAATTTCCAACGCACATCCGCACCAGAGGAGACCGGAATGACTGCATACTCATTGCTTGATCTTGCGCCTATCGTACAGGGCAGCAGCGCACGCCAGGCTCTGCTCAATGCGAGGTCACTGGCTCAGGAGGCAGAGAGTTGTGGCTATCGCCGTTTCTGGATGGCTGAGCATCACAATATGACCGGCATTGCCAGCGCGGCTACCGCGGTTGCGCTGGGCTATGTTGCGGAAGGAACGAGCAGAATCAGGGTTGGCTCAGGCGGCATCATGCTGCCCAATCACGCACCGCTGATGGTCGCAGAACAGTTTGGTACGCTGGCCAGTCTGTACCCCGGCCGCATCGACCTGGGACTGGGACGCGCGCCTGGCACGGACTCGCTGACGATGCAGGCCCTGCGCCGCTATCACGATAGTGTTGATCAGTTCCCCAGAGACGTCCAGGAACTGCAGCATTACTTCAGAGCCGCCCAACCGGATCAGGCGGTCAGGGCGATCCCGGGTGAGGGACTGGAAGTCCCTTTGTGGCTACTGGGTTCGAGTCTGTTCAGCGCGCAGTTGGCTGCGGCACTGGGTTTGCCGTTTGCGTTTGCATCACATTTTGCACCGGATCATCTGATGCAGGCTCTTGAGCTGTACCGAAGCCGCTTCAGACCTTCAGAACAGCTGGCTGAACCTTACTGTATGGCGGCAGTCCCGCTATACGCGGCAGCCACCGAAGAGCAGGCCCGCCATTTGATGAGCTCCGTACAGCAACAGTTCATTGCCCTGCGACGCGGTACGCCAGGCCCGCTTAAACCCCCGGTCGAGAATATCCACCGGCATTTCAGCGAAGCGGAGCTGGCGGCAGCCGGTCACGCACTGCGCGAAGCCGTCGTCGGCGACCCCGAGCAGGTGCGTGAAGGCATTGCTGCCTTCATCAAACGCACCGGCGTTAACGAGGTCATGTTCAGCGCTCACATCTTCGATTTCCAGAAGCGCCTTGAGTGCATCAGGATCGGTGCCCGGGCCTGCGCCGCCATATAGACACCTGACTGACGACATACTCGTACTTGCGTCGGTGTTCGCGAATCATGAAGGGCAGATCCTGATGGTGGAGCAGCTCATATTCGGAAAGCAGGCCACCGAGCTTCTCGAGCGCTGATTGACTGTCAGGTGCATCGAGGAAGTCCTCCGGGTGCGTGTACTGCTCCAGCCATGAATTTGGCGACGCCAACACCAGAATGCCATGCTCGGCCACCGGTGAGTGATCACCAACAAACTGTTCAAGGCACGCAGCCGGGTCAGGCAGGCGGCAGAGCAGATTGCTTAGCAACACGGCATCAAACTGTCCTGGCTGGCCCAGACCGGCAGCATCCAGATCACCGGCATCACCCTGCACAAACTGAATGCGTGATCGATCCACGTCCTCCGGGACAGTCGCCAGCAGCTCAGTCCAATGGCGACCGCTTTCCTGGCGCTGGTAGCGCAGTGAGCCCTGCTCAAGCAGGTCCCTGGCAGTTCTGATGAACGCCTCACTATAATCAAGCCCGACGACACGCTGGAAATGACGGGACAATTCCACACTGGCGCGGCCGACTGCACAACCCAGATCCAGTACACTGCCGTGGCTGGATGCGTATTGAGCAACCAGTTTTGCCATGGTAGTCATGAACGGCGGTACGGACGGGTGGCCGATGCTCTGACTGATGCTAGTATCGCGCTGCTCTGCTTCTGACCCCCAGTGGAACAGCAGATATTGATTGACCAGCGTATCTGTCTCGTAGCGCTGCCCCCCACCAGGCCCGGCCTGTTCGCCCTGCACCAGCCGGAACCCGGCATGCTGGAAGAAGTGTGGACGGAAGTGGAAACGGGCCCAGACACTGGCTTCATCGCCCGTACTGATGAATGAGCCGCCGAGAATCATCTGATGTTCATCATCAAAACAGGGCGTGCTGAAATCCACGTAGTACGGATGAATCTTGAAGCCCTGCAGCGGGTGGAAGGTATCCTCACACCACTGCCAGACATTGCCAAACACATCGTGAACGCCTGACGAGTTGGCGGTAAAGCTCTCAACGGAAGCCTCGCTGCCCTGCGTCATATTAAGGTTGAGGCGGGCAACGCCTTCTGCTGACATCACCGGGTCGACCTGCAGGCGATCTTCTTCGCCAGCTTTCCAGTTGCTCAGACCTCGCTGCGACGCGTCGCGCATTGCCACGTGCTCTTTCTCGTGAAGGAGCCGGTAAGGCGATGTAGCGCCGTCCTGTTCAGTGCGCCAGTTGCAGTAGGCTTTGGCTTCGTAGAAATTAACGATGGCGGGCCAGTCCCACTGCATCGGGATTTCGTTGAATATCGTTCGCAGACGGTATTGATGAGAACCGACCGGACCGTCCTGAACCCAGAATGTAGGCCGTCGGGTATTGCGGAATCGGCGCCATTGCCAACCGGCCTCACTCCAGTAGCGCTGCTCCAGATAGGCGCCCGAGGCCACGAATTCGTAGAACTCGCCGTTACTGATCAGTCGTTTACTGGCTCGGAAGCTATCAACTTTATGCTGCTCGGCACCATATTCGTTGTCCCAGCCAAACGTGGGCCAGTCGGACGGCTTGCCCAGGGCGACCGTTTTTGCCGCCACTTCCAGCATCGGGTTATCCATCGGGTAGTGCAGGCCGGCAACCGGTCTGACAAATCGCTGAGACTGGTCAGCACTGGTCGGCAATGGCGGCCACTGATCTGGCTGGCGCAAAAATTTCAGCGGCAATTCACGCATCAGCACTGAAGAGGTCTCCAGGTGGATTCGCTCGTGCTCAAAACACATGACCAGAGCCCAGCCCGGGCTGTCCTGGGTACATGGCTTGTCAAACGCCGGATGCGTCTCGATCAGATGACTGACAACGGCATAAACCTGTTGCCGGTATTCACGCGCCTCGGCGACAGTCGGCCAGACATCCTGCTCTCCGTCATGCAGGTCATCCCAGCTCATCTCATCAACGCCGGTTTCAAACAGGGCCTCAAAATGCTTGTTGACGGGTTCATCAATCAATCCTGCCACCAGCAGTTTATTGATGTAGAAGCTCACCGGATGAACGTAATAAAAGATCAGCGGATGGCGCGTCTTGTGATACGGGCGCTCAAAGTAGGCCTCATCGCTGACCAGCGCCGAGAACAGGGTCTCGGTCAGGCGCCAGGTGTTCTCAAAGTAGGCCCGAAGCGCCTGACGTCCGCCAGACGCATTGACCAGGGGCAGGCTGAACGCCCGGCCGTCAGCCCATGCAGGTTCCTGTTGCGGCGCAGCAGACTGTTCATTCATTTCGCTATCGGCAAGCTGAGGAGTTCTTTTTGCAGACTTGGTCTGGGCAAAGGCCTGAGTCATCCGTTGTATCCTTATGGCAATTTCTTGAAAGGCAAATTCGTGTAGACTTCGAGCTTCAGTGATATGAGGGCGATCCATTGCGCAGCAAACTTCCCGAAGTAGGCACCACCATCTTTACCGTGATGACGAGGATGGCACAGCAGTATCAGGCCATCAACCTGTCACAGGGCTTCCCGGATTTTGATTGCCCGGAGGCCCTGCGTGAGCGTGTTGCACACTATCTCAATCACCGGTGCAACCAGTATGCACCCATGACCGGAGTCGCCCAGCTGCGCGAGCAGATTGCACTGAAAGTCAACGATCTATACGGCTATCCGGCCGATGCAGATCATGAGATCACGGTTACTTCTGGCGCCACCGAGGCCCTGTTCGACGCCATTCAGGCGACGGTTCAGCGCGATGATGAAGTCATCATGTTTGATCCGGCCTACGATTCCTATGACCCGGCGGTGCGCCTGGCTGGCGGCGTTCCTGTCCATATTCCCCTGACTCAGCCAGACTGGGGCATCGACTGGCAGAGACTGCGCGAATCAATCAACCCGCGCACCCGGCTGATCATTATCAATTCACCACACAATCCCAGTGGCTCGATTCTGACGCGTGATGACCTCGACGAGCTTGCTGACGTCATCCGCGGACACGACATTCTGGTTCTGTCCGACGAGGTCTACGAGCACATGGTGTTCGACGCCCAGCAGCATGAAAGCGTGCTGCGCCACCCGGAGCTGCGCGAAAGAAGTTTCGCGGTGTTTTCCTTTGGCAAGACCTATCACGCCACTGGCTGGAAGGCTGCCTACTGCGTTGCACCTGCGCCTCTGAGCGCGGAGTTCCGTAAAGTACACCAGTTCGTGACCTTTACATCTACCAGCTTCATACAGTTTGCGATTGCGGATTTCATGCGTGATCACGCCGAACATCACCTGGAGCTGCCGGCATTCTACCAGGGCAAACGTGACACTTTCTGTAAGCTGATTGAGTCATCGAGATTCCGCTTTACGCCATCGGCGGGCACCTATTTTCAGTGTGTGGATTACAGCGCCATCAGCGATGTGCCCGACATGGAATTTGTCCGCTGGCTGTGTCAGGAGAAAGGCGTCGCGACAATTCCACTGTCGCCGTTCTACGCACAGGCACCCGATTCTCGCATCATCCGGTTTTGCTTCTGCAAAGACGACGCGACCTTGCAGCAGGCAGCCGAGATTCTCAATCAGCTCTAGACAGATGATATCGTCAGAACAATCCCGCCTGCTCCTGTCCCAGATCCGGCAGTGGGCTGCCGAGCTGGGGTTTCAGCAACTGGCGGTCTCAGACATCGACCTGACTGCCTACCGTCCCCACCTGGAAGCGTGGCTGGCACGCAACTTCCATGGCGAAATGGACTACATGGAACGCCACAAGGACCTGCGCCTGGCCCCCGATCAGCTCCATCCGAACACCATACGTGTTTTGTCAGTCCGCATGGATTACAGCTTTGACAAAGAGCAAACACTCACTCCAATGCGTGATGGGCGCATGGCGTACATTTCACGTTATGCGCGCGGCCGGGACTACCACAAACTGCTGCGCAAACGACTGCAGCAGCTGGCCGAGAAAATCAGCGGCGAGGTCGGCGAGTTTGGATACAGAGCGTTTGTGGATAGCGCGCCCGTACTGGAGCGGGCGCTGGCCGAAAAAGGCGGCCTGGGCTGGATCGGCAAAAATACCATGTTGCTGAACAGGCAGGCAGGCTCGTTTTTTTTCCTTGGCGAGCTCTTCACCGATCTGCCATTGCCGGTCGACGAGCCAGTCAGTGCCCACTGTGGCAGTTGTACCGCCTGCCTGGACCTGTGCCCGACCAGGGCCTTTGTCGGACCCTATCAGCTTGATGCACGGCGGTGCATCTCCTATTTGACCATAGAGCTGAAAGGCGCGATTCCTGAAGAACTGCGACCACTGATGGGTAATCGCGTGTTTGGTTGTGACGACTGCCAGATTGTGTGCCCGTGGAACAAGTTCAGCCGCTTGAGTGAAGAGTCTGACTTCAGTCCACGTCATGGACTGGACAGCAGCGAGCTTAGTGAACTATTCCTGTGGAGCGAAGCTGAGTTTCTGGAGCGTACCGTCGGATCCGCAATCCGGCGCACCGGGTACGAGGGCTGGCTGCGCAATCTCGCTGTGGGCCTGGGTAACGCACCGACCAGCCCTGAGATTATTGATGCCCTGCAGTCGCGCGCCCAGCACCCATCGGCGCTGGTGCGCGATCATGTCGAGTGGGCTTTACGCCAGCACGGCGTTACAGCTTGAAGAAATGTTGACGGTAGTAACGCAATTCATCCACTGATTCGCGGATATCATCCAGCGCCTGGTGGGTTGTCGCCTTGCTGAAGCCGCCGGGCAGCTCGGGACGCCAGCGCCGCGCCAGCTCTTTCACCGTGCTGACATCCAGATTGCGATAATGGAAGAACGCTTCCAATGCTGGCATGTAGCGCACCATAAAGCGCCGATCCTGATGCACGCTGTTGCCACACATCGGTGAGCTGCGCGGATCAGCATACTGACTCAGGAACTCTATTGTCTGCCTTTCAGCCTCGGCATCATCAATCGTGCTTTTGCGCACCCGTTCCACCAATCCGGAACCACCATGCGTGCGCTGATTCCACTCATCCATGGCAGCCAGTGCTTCCTCGCTCTGGTGAACAGCAATGACTGGCCCTTCAGCGAGCACGTTGAGATCACTGTCAGTAACCAGCGTCGCCACTTCAATGATCCGGTCTGTATCTGGTTCCAGACCTGTCATCTCCATGTCGATCCAGATCAGCGTCCTGGTTTTGTCTATCGATGTCTTGCTTGGTGTGTCAGGCATGAGAGTATTCCATGTATTTTGGAGAGGACAGGTTTCACGGCGCAGTCATTGTAATAGAATGCCTGTCCATGACCAAACGACGCCTTAATCATCACCAGCGCCGCCGTATCGATGCACAGCAATCACGTCGCGGCAAAACAGCCAGCCGTGACGCCGAGCTGAGCATTACCGGCAAAGAATGCCACGGACTGGTGGTCTGCCACTATGGGCAGCAGCTTGATGTGGAAGCGAGCGATGGAGACCAGCAAGGTCAAATAGTGCGCTGCTTCCAGCGCGCGAATCTGCCACCGCTGGTCACGGGTGACCAGGTGGTCTGGCAGTCCGACGGGGAGGGTGGTGGCGTAATACTGGCCCAGCGCCCACGTCACAGCGTCATGAGCCGCCCCAACAATCGCGGTGAACTGCGAGCAATCGCGGCCAACATCGACTGTGTTGTTGTTGTCATTGCACCGGTCCCGGAACCGTTCGGCAATCTGATCGATCGATACCTGGTGGCCATTGAACATCTGGATCTGCGGCCACTGATACTGTTGAACAAATCGGACCTGCTGGAATCCTCCAGCACCTCAGCCAATGTCTCGTCACTGCTTGAGCAGTATCAGCAGATTGGCTATCCAACCCAGCTGGTATCGTCGCGCCGCGAATCGGACATGGAGGCTTTGAGGCAAAGACTTTCAGAGCATACGGTCGTGTTCGTCGGGCAGTCCGGCGTGGGCAAATCATCGCTGATCAATGCGCTGCGGGGAGGAGACTCTGACAATCTGGCAGAGGTCGGCGACTTGTCTGTCGGACACGAAAAAGGCACACACACTACCACCGCGACACGGCTCTATCATCTTCCAGGAAGCGGTGACCTGATAGATTCACCAGGTATTCGGGAATTCGGGCTCTGGCATATTGAGCCTCACTCACTTGCTCATGGATATGTTGAGTTCCGTCCACACATCGAGCTGTGTCGATTCCGGGATTGCCTGCATGTGCACGAGCCTGGCTGTGCGCTGCTGGCAGCCGTCGATGCAGGACAGGTCAGCGAAGCGCGTCTCGCCAGCTATCATCAGGTGCTGGACAGTTTGAGTGAGGAGCGTTGATCTTCTCTCTGGCCGATAACTAGCAGTCACATCGATCAGAAAATTTCCGGAACATCGCCGTCTGGCAACACATCCTCAGGCGGTGCAACACCATTAAGCTCCGAGTCACGTGTGCCTTCCTGGATCCGCTGCTCGGCCAGCTCATTCAATACCATGATCACAATGCGTCGGTTGGCAGGATCTTCTGGCGCATCCTCATATAACGGTAATGACGAGCCCATCCCTATAATCTGTGCGAAGCGCTCATAATCCAGGCCACCCTCTACCAGCGCCCGGCGTGCCGAGTTGGCCCTGTCGGAGGAAAGCTCCCAGTTGGTGTACTGTCCACCATTATCACCAAAGGGCACGCTGTCTGTGTGTCCATAGATGCTGATCTTGTTGGGAACCTCTTCGAGGATACTTGCCATCGACCACAGCACCTGTCTGGCGTAGGGCATCATCTCACTCGAGCCCAGCGCAAACAGGGGCCGGTTTTCACGATCAACGATCTGAATACTCAAGCCATCTTCGGTCACTTCCACTGTCGCCGATTCATCGAACCATTCAAATGCCTGATTACCGGCCACCAGATTTTCAACCTGACCTTTCAGGCTTTCCAGCATTTCGACCTGGCGCAGACGCGCCATCTCGATCATCTCCAGATTTTCCAGCTCATTGGAAGCCTCGACGTAAGGTTCTTCGTCGTCGCGGACAACGGCTGGGTTCATGCCCTGGTTTGGCAGCATTAGCGGTGTACCACCCATATCCAGCACGTAGGGCGTACCGCCGTCACCAGTGCTTGCCAGACTGCGTGGGTCGGAGAAGTAGCCGGCAATGACCATCTTCTCAAGGTCAGTGGTACTTTCGATCAGCCACAACACCAGGAAAAAGGCCATCAGAGCCAGTGCGAAGTCAGCAAACGCGATCTTCCAGGAGCCACCGTGATGACCTCCGCCGCCTTTCTTGACACGCTTGATGACTATTGTCTGTTCGGACTTTTCCAAAATTCTTACCTGATATCCAAATGATCAACGGCTGCGGATATGTTCTTCCAGTTCGAAGAAGCTGGGGCGATCACCCGAGTACAGCGTTTTGCGTGCAAATTCGACGGCAAGTTGCGGCGGCAGGCCATTGGAGGTGGCCACAATTGCAGCTTTTATGCACTCAAACATCTTGATCTCGGCATCCGCCACTTCCTGCAGGCGGTTACTCATCGGCCCAATAAACCCATAGGCCACGAAGATACCGACGAAGGTTCCCACCAGAGCCGCCGCCACACTGGCGCCCAGCGCCTCGGGCGGGCCGCCCAGTTTCTGCATGGTGATCACGATACCGAGAATCGCGGCCACGATACCAAAGCCTGGCAGGCCGTCCGCAATCCGGTGCATGGCATGTGCGGGCTCGCTGAGCTCATGCATCTGGGTCTCGATTTCAGTATCAATCATGGCCTCGATTTCGTGCGGGGCCATGTTACTGGTGGTCATGATGCGCAGGTTGTCAGCAAGAAACTCGATGACGCGCTTGTCTTTGAGGATGCTGGGGTATTGCGTGAAAATGCCGCTTTCAGCCGGCGATTCGATATCGCCCTCAATAGACATCATGCCTTCGCGTCTTGCTTTGTTGAATACATCGAACAGCAGGCTTAACAGATCCAGATAGACCTTGTCGTTGACCGCCTGCCCGAGAATCGCGCGTGGCAGGCGTTTACCGGTCTCTTTCACCAGGTGCATACTGTTGGCGATCAGGAATGCACCGAACGCGGCCCCCAGAATGATGATGAACTCCGATGGCTGCCACAGCACACCCAGTACGCCACCATGCATGATATAACCGCCGGCAACACTGGCGCAGACAACCACCACTCCAATTATAAACAACATGACCTGTACGGACTCCTCACGGGATCAAAGCAATCGGCTCGCTTCTATTACATCGGACGCTGGCGCGAAATCATTAATTTCTACAGCCAATGATGCAAACTCGATCACATTCCATTAAGCTTTACCGCCCTTTGGATGCGACCGACGATCTGGCAGTATGGACGCTATGAAAGACACTTTGTTTATATGGTTGCAGCACCTCGTGCCTCAGCATCTGATTTCGCGCCTGGTTGGCAAACTGGCCGCATGTCGCTGGGCACCCGTCAAAAACACCTTTATTCGCTGGTTCGCTCTTCGCTATCAGGTTGATATGAGCGAGGCCGAGCAGTCCGACCCCCTGGCTTTTGATTGCTTCAATGCTTTTTTCACCAGAGCGCTCAAGGCTGACGCCCGGCCTTTGCCTGCGGACGAACGTCTCATCGCCAGTCCAGCCGACGGGCAGCTGAGTCAATTCGGTGCCATCGAGCACGACCAGCTCCTGCAGGCAAAAGGGCGCCATTTCTCGCTACAGGCCTTACTGGGTGGTGACGCTGCCCTGGCCGAGCAATTCCAGGACGGATCGTTTGCAACAATCTACCTGGCACCACGCGACTATCACCGTTTTCATATGCCCCTGGCGGGCGTATTGCGTGAAACTGTTTACGTGCCGGGGCGTCTTTTCTCAGTCAACAAAGTCACCGCGGAAGGCGTCGACCGGCTGTTCGCCCGCAATGAACGTCTGGTGTGTGTATTTGACACTGACCATGGCCCGATGGCGCTGGTGCTGGTCGGTGCAATGATTGTTGCAGGCATCGATACCGTCTGGGCCGGGCAGGCAGCGCCGGCCCGACATGGCCTGCTGCGTACCTCGTACACCGAACACAGCCCGCCTGTCATGCTGGCTCGAGGCGCCGAGGTGGGTCGTTTCAAACTGGGTTCTACCGTGATCGCGGTTTTTGGACCTGGCATGGCACGCTTCGCAAAGGATATGGATCCAGACCTGACTGTCCGTATGGGCCAGCCTCTGGGCACCGTATAGCACTGATCGATAGACACTTTTACTGACTTAACAGCCGTTTTCCCAACATCAATGGAACATTAATGATGAGCAAATTCGAGAATGTAACCGTGGTCAAGGCCGCCAATATTTACTTCGACGGCAATGTGACCAGCCGCATTGTGGAATTCGCCAATGGCGATATAAAGACACTGGGCATCATGATGCCGGGCGACTACCGTTTCGGCACCGAGAAAAAAGAAATCATGGAAATTCAGGCAGGTGAGGTTGAAGTGCTGCTGCCAGGCGAAGATCTGTGGCGCAAAGTAGGGGCGGGCGACAGCTTTGAAGTGCCGGCCAACTCTGCATTTGACATCAAGGTCCTGAGCGTGACGGACTACTGCTGCTCCTATCTGGGTTAATAGCCTGCAGCCGGCTGGCACAGAATCCGAGGATATGTGTCAGCCAGCACGCAGCGGGCAAAACGAGGCTGTGTTCCGGTACATTGAGCTGTCAGGGACTGCCCAGGAACATTCGATAGGCAAGGTTCTGCGTTTCGTCCTGCCAGGGGTAATTGATCTCCCGCAGAAATTGCAGAAAGGCCTTTTCGTCGGAAGGCGGCACCTGAATTCCCGCCATTACCCGACCATAGGCTGCTCCGTGGTTTCTGTAGTGGAACATCGAGATATTCCAGCGCCCACCGAGCAAATCGAGAAACTTCATTAGCGCCCCTGGCCGCTCAGGAAACTCAAAACGAATAACACGCTCATTGGCGACCTGATGGCTGCGCCCTCCGACCATATGACGGATATGCACCTTGGCGGCTTCGTTGGTGGTCATATCATGGGCTTTCAGACCCTTCTCCGATAACTCTTTGAGCAGTGCCTGGCGGCCAGATTCGCCGTCGCCAACTTCAATGCCCACAAAAATCTGCGCTGCATGAGAGTCACCATAACGATAGTTGAACTCGGTGATATTGCGTCGTCCCAGAATCTTTGAGAACTCTCTAAAGCTGCCCGGCCGCTCATCAATCGTCACTGCCAGCACGGCCTCACGAGATTCACCAAGCTCGGCGCGCTCAGCGATATGCCGCAGTCGATCGAAGTTAACATTGGCGCCCGTCACGACGGCCATCAGGGTCTGTCCGTTTACCTGATGCTGTTGCACATATTTCTTGATGCCAGCGACACCCAAGGCCCCTGCTGGCTCGCTAACAGTGCGTGTATCATCAAATATGTCCTTGATCGCCGCACAGATCTCATCAGTATTGACCGTGATAACCTCATCAACACACTGGCGCAGAATGCCAAACGTATTCTTGCCGACCTGATTCACGGCAACACCGTCTGCAAACAGGCCAACCTGCGAGAGCTTGACACGTCGACCAGCAGCCATGGCGGCCTTCAGACAGGCAGAATCCTCTGCCTCAACCGCAATCATACGAATATCCGGGCGGATATATTTGATATAGGCAGCCATGCCAGCCATCAGTCCACCGCCCCCGACGGGTACAAACACGGCGTCCAGCGGACCGCTGTGCTGCCGCAGGATTTCCACACCGACGGTACCCTGACCCGCAATGACGGCCTTGTCGTCAAAGGCATGAACAAAGGTATAGCCATGTTTCTGCACCAGTTTCATGGCGTATTCGGCGGCATCATTGTAGGTGTCGCCATGTAGTAGCACGTCGCCACCGCGGCTACGGACTGCGTTAATTTTGATGGCAGGTGTCGTCACCGGCATGACAATAATGGTTTTGATGCCCAGCGAAGCGCCAGCCAGCGCAATACCCTGCGCATGATTACCGGCGCTGGCAGCGATTACACCACGTGCTGCAGCTTCCTCGCTCAGTTGTGACATGCGATTGTAGGCACCACGCAGCTTAAAGCTGAATACGGGTTGCATATCCTCTCGTTTGAGCATGATGCGGTTTTGCAGTCGTTTGGACAAAGAGGCTGCTTCATGCACCGGGCTTTCTATGGCGACGTCGTAAACGCGCGCACTGAGGATGTCTTTAACGTATTTTTCCATGCTAGTGTCCTACCTGGGAAAGGTCGAATCATTCCCACGCAACCTGCCCAGTCAGGTCACCCACTGCCGTCATGTATTTGGAAAATGGGAGTGTGAGCGCTATGATTGCCCGCAATCATATCCTTCATCACACAAAACTCCAAAAGAGTGCCGCCCTATGGATCAAAACGAGCTAAAGAAAGCGGTGGCCAAGGCGGCCGCCGATTACGTCAAACAGCGACTGGACGACCACACTGTCATCGGTGTCGGCACCGGTTCGACAGCCAATTATTTTATCGACTACCTGGCAGAGTTCCGCGACGACATTCGCGCCACGGTCGCCAGCTCTGAAGAAACTGCGCGCCGACTAAAGGCCCATAACATTGAAGTGATGGACCTGAACGCCGCGCCAGAGGTCACTATCTATGTTGACGGTGCGGATGAGGCAAACAAATATCTTCACCTGATCAAGGGTGGTGGCGGCGCATTGACACGAGAGAAGATCATTGCAGCTGTCGCCAAAGAGTTTGTCTGTATCGCTGACGGTAGCAAACTCGTGGACGTACTCGGCACATTTCCATTACCGGTTGAAGTGATACCCATGGCACGCAGCCATGTCGGACGTCAGATCGTGAAACTGGGTGGAGATCCGGTTTATCGCGAAGGAATTGTGACAGACAACGGCAATATCATCATCGATATCCACCATATGGATATCATGGAGCCGAGGAAACTTGAGGAACAACTCAACCAGATCACCGGCGTGGTAACCAATGGCCTGTTTGCTGTGCGCCCCGCAGACAAACTGATTCTGGGCACAAAAGAGGGGCTCAGAACCTTAACCGCCAATTAAGAACCTTGGTAGTTGTCCTGGTAGGGCCGCCCCGACGCGTTTGCCGGGAATAAAAAAACGCAGGGTTTTGACGCCCTGCGTTCTTTGTATTACAGAGGAGTGACGTTCTCCGCCTGGGGGCCTTTCTGACCTTGAGTCACTTCCATCGTGACTTTCTGGCCTTCATGCAGCGTTCTTCTTCCAGTACCGTTAATGGCACTAAAATGGACGAATACGTCCTTCCCACCTTCCTGTTCAATGAAGCCGAAGCCTTTTTCATCATTGAACCACTTAACGGTACCTTCTACTTGCTGTGACATATTGCTCTCTTGCTATTTCCAAGGGACTCGGCTGAAGCGGATTCAGACACTTCCCATTATTTATTAACACAGTTGACAACTGTGGCAACTGCTGGAGTCAACACCGACTCCTTAAAGCAGTGTACCGCCTAATTTTGCCGCTGGGAATACAGTTTCGAGCGAAAAACGGCGAAAACTGTGAAATTGCTCTCAATACTTGGCTCTAGTCGAATATCTTGCCCGGATTCATGATGTTAGCCGGGTCAAACAGTTTCTTGATACCTTTCATGAATGCCACCTCACCCTCACTGCGGCTGTACTGCAAATAAGGCTTCTTGAGCAGGCCGACGCCATGCTCGGCCGACACACTGCCTCCGTACTTTTTTACCGTCTCAAAAATACTGTGACTGACATCGCCACATTGCTGGAAAAAAGCCGCCTTATCCAGATCCTCCGGCTTGAGTATGTTCAGGTGAACATTGCCATCACCAATGTGACCGAACCAGATAATCTCAAAATCAGGGTATCGTGAGTTTACAATTGCATCGACGTCTTTCAGGAATGAAGGCACTTTGGACACCTGCACGGAGATGTCATTTTTATACGGCGTAAATCGCGATATTGTTTCCGAGATGTCCTCACGCAGGCGCCACAGATTGGCAGCCTGGCCGGTATTCTGGCTCATCGTGCCATCGAGCACCCAGCCCTGTTCCATGCAATGCTCGAAGACACCCATGGCGGTGTCCATGACTGCCTCGCTGGTGTTTTCAAACTCAATCAGCGCATAGAAGTTACCTACGGTTTCGAATGGGCGCGGCAGACCTTTTTCAGCCATGACATGCTTAAGCGCTTTCTCCGAGAAAAACTCGAATGCCGTGATGTCGACTTTGGCACGGAATGCCTGCAGCACGTGCATGGCATCTTCCATTTCTTCCACCGCGAGTACCAGCACGGTCGGGTCAAAGGGAGGCGTGGCCAGCGCCATCGTCAGTTCAACGATCAGACCCAGGGTACCTTCTGAGCCAATAAACAGGTGACGCAGGTCGTACCCGGTCGCATTTTTGACCAACCCGTGATTGAGCTCAAGCAATTCACCGGTACCGGTGACCACCTTCATGCCCATGACCCAGTCGCGCGTCAGCCCGTAGCGAATAACCTTAATGCCACCTGCGTTGGTGCCGACATTGCCGCCAATCTGACTGGAACCGGATGACGCGAAGTCCACTGGATAAAACAGGCCATTCTCTTCAGCAAACTGCTGCAACTGCTCGGTGATCACGCCGGGCTGACAGACGACCTGCCTGTCTACCGGACTGAAATCCAGTATCTTGTTCATGCGGTCGAAAGCAACCACGACTTCGCCATTGGTGGCTACTGCGCCGCCACTTAGTCCGGTGCGTCCGCCGGATGGCACAATGGCAAACTTCTGCTTGTTGGCCAGCCTGACCAGCGCCTGTACTTCATCTACGGAGCCAGGAAAAACGATAGCCGCTGGCGCGGGTTCATAAGCCTTGGTCCAGTCTCTGCCATAAAGCTGAAGCGATTCATTATCAATCTTTACCCGGTCCGGGCCCACGATTTCTGCCAGTGAGGCGGCGAGAGTCTGCTGCATCAAGCTCATTGCTAAAGTTACCTTGTCAGGAAGTTTCGATCTGAAGAGAGCGTTTATGTTACCGAGGGCGTTTATGGTAACATAGCGCGCCTGAAACTGGCGCCTCCCACAGACGAGAAACCGCATTGTTATGAAACCAACCTCACTGGACAAAAGTAAAATCCGCTTCCTGCTGCTGGAAGGGGTCCACCAAAGTGCTGTCAAAACCCTGCACGAGGCCGGCTACACCAACATTGAGTATCTGAAAACCTCATTGTCGGAAGATGATCTGGTCGAGAAAGTAAAAGACGTGCACTTTATCGGTATTCGCTCGCGCACCCAGCTCACCGCCCGTGTGTTCGAAGCGGCGTCCAAGCTCCAGGCGGTTGGCTGTTTCTGTATCGGTACCAATCAGGTTGACCTCACAGCGGCATTGATCAAGGGCGTGCCAGTATTCAATGCACCTTATTCCAATACCCGCAGTGTTGCGGAACTCGTCATTGGCCAAACTATTCTTCTGCTGCGTGGCATTCCTGAGAAGAACGCATTGGCCCACCGTGGCGACTGGCAGAAAGTGGCGACCGGCTCTTATGAAACGCGCGGCAAAAAACTTGGGCTGATTGGTTATGGCAACATCGGCTCACAACTAAGCGTGCTTGCCGAATCAATGGGCATGAAAGTCTACCTGTATGACATCATCACCAAGCTCCCGCTGGGCAATGCCGTTCAGGTAAGCAGCCTCAAAGAGCTGATGGAAACCTGCGACGTCATCAGCCTTCACGTTCCTGAAACCGCACAGACAGCCAACATGATTGGTGCCGAGCAGCTCAGTTGGATGAAAAAGGGCAGCATCCTGATCAACGCCTCACGTGGCACCGTTGTAGATATCGACGCACTGCATGACGCTCTGGAATCTGGCCATCTGGCTGGCGCCGCCATTGATGTATTCCCGGTAGAGCCTCGCTCAAACGAAGAAGAGTTTGTATCGCCGCTGCGCAAGTTCGACAACTGCATTCTGACCCCGCATATTGGCGGCAGCACCATGGAAGCGCAGGAGAACATCGGCCTGGAAGTTTCTGAGAAACTGATTCGCTACAGCGACAACGGTTCGACCCAGACCTCAGTCAACTTCCCGGAAGTGGCCCTGCCGTCGCATCCGGACATGCACAGACTGTTGCACATTCATGAAAACGTGCCAGGTGTTCTTTCCCAGATCAACTCGGTGTTTTCCGCTGCGGGCATCAACATCCGTTCGCAGTATCTGCAGACCAATGACAAGATTGGTTATGTGGTGATGGATATCGATCGCGAACACAGCGAGATCGCCATGGACAAACTCGTAGGCATCACCGGCACGATTCGCTGCCGCGTACTGTGGTAATCCATCCGGCATAAATCAGAACCGCCAGTCTGGTACTCGCGACCAGATTAGCCGTTCAACCCAGGAAATTCGACGCTATCCACACAGGAGCACAAGCGTTGAGCATCGAACTGATTGTCGTGTTGGCAGGACTGGCGCTGATCGACAGCACCAGCATCGGTACCCTGTTAATTCCAATCTGGCTGCTGCTGGACCATCGTCAGATTGATGGCTCACGATTGCTCATTTATCTGCTGACGATTGCGGGCTTTTACCTGGTTGTCGGACTGACGCTGGCACTGGGTGCCGACTGGCTGCTCGCCGCAGAACCGTCACAGACCGGCGCAGACGCGCAAACGCAACCCGGCATTCTCGATGCCGCCCTGTCTGGTTTGCAGCTCCTGGTAGGTGCTGGGCTGTTCTGGATCAGTTTCCGCTTTGACAGCAGCAAACCCGGTGCTGCAGAACGGGTTGAACGCTGGAAACAGCGAACACACCAGGCCTCTACATCTACCCGGGTATTAATAAGTCTGGCATTGCTGGCGGCACTGGCAGAGGTCGCAACAATGCTTCCCTACCTGGGCGCCATCGCCATGATGACAGCCGCCGACCTGAGCCGTTTCCAGCTTTTGATACTGATGCCCATCTACTGCCTGATCATGATACTGCCGGCGATTGTCCTGCTGTTACTGCGTCAGGCCCTCCACGATCAGATCCAGAGCGCGCTGATCAAGGTCGATCAGTGGATCAGCCGCAACGCCGAATCCGCCCTCGGCTGGACACTCGGCATAGCCGGCTTCCTGATCGCCCAAGACGCCATAGGCCGCCTCTACACCATCTACACCCAGATCCCCTAACCTGACGCCGTGTGATACTGCTAAATTCGAGGCGCCACGTGCCATAGTTTAATCGAGGTGTCGGGGATAACGGGGCAAGCAGCGGGGAAAACCGGAGAGCTCCCCGCCAATCCCGACACAGGAGCTCTGAAGCCGAGGTATCAGAGTTCAATCCAGGTGCCGGGGACAGGGTGGCAAGCAGCGATTCAATCAAATCGAGGCGCCGGGAGTAGCGGGAAAAGGAGCGACGAAAACCTGAGGAGGACTTTCCCGCTGATTTCGGTGCCGGACGCTCTGCAGCCTTGCATTGCCACCCTGTTCACGAAGCCGTCAGGCATTGATTTGTGAACGGCTCAGAGCCCGTACTTACCAGCCATCTCCTCCAGACTGTAAACCTTCCCAATCCGATCAATCTGACCCGCCGTCCCGAACGCCTCCAGACGCGCCTTGACGATCCCCTTCATCGCTTTCACAGTCGGTGTCAGGAATTTACGTGGATCGAACTCTGATTTGTTCTCCGCCAGGAACTTGCGCACCGCGCCGGTAGATGCCAGACGCAGGTCCGTGTCGATATTGACCTTGCGTACACCGTGCTTGATACCTTCCTGAATTTCTTCGACCGGCACACCGTAAGTTTCCGGGATCTCACCGCCAAATTCGTTGATCACGGCCAGCCACTCCTGTGGAACCGATGACGAGCCGTGCATGACCAGGTGTGTGTTGGGAATACGGGCGTGAATCTGTTTGATACGCTCAATGGCCAGGATGTCGCCAGTCGGTGGTCGTGTGAATTTGTAAGCGCCATGACTGGTGCCAACAGCAATCGCCAGAGCATCCACGCCTGTATCGCTGACAAATTGCGCAGCCTCTTCAGGGTCAGTCAGCATCTGATCGTGAGTCAGCTTGCCTTCCGCACCGATGCCGTCCTCTTCACCTGCCATACCCGTTTCCAGCGAACCCAGGCAGCCAATTTCACCTTCCACGGACACGCCACAGGCATGTGCCATTTCAACTACGGTACGTGTGACTTTGACGTTGTAGTCGTAGTCAGTTGGCGTCTTGCCATCGGTCCCCAGGGAGCCGTCCATCATGACGGAGGAGAACCCAAGCTGGATAGAGCGCTGACATACAGCAGGTGACACACCATGGTCCTGGTGCATGACAATCGGGATATGAGGAAACTCTTCGATGGCAGCCAGAATAAGGTGACGCAGGAAGTTGGAACCGGCATATTTTCGCGCACCGGCCGAAGCCTGCAGAATTACCGGGCTGTGGACTTCGTTCGCCGCCTCCATAATGGCGCGAACCTGTTCCAGATTATTGACGTTGAATGCGGGTACGCCGTAACCATGTTCGGCAGCGTGATCCAGCAACTGCCGCAAACTGATAAGTGCCATAGTAACTTCCTCTTGAAAAATGTTTAGTAAATTATTGTTCCAGAACAGCAACCGCCGGCAGCACATCACCCTGAACGAACTCCAGGAATGCACCACCACCGGTGGAAATGTAAGATACCTGATCCGTAATACCGAACTTGTCGATGGCCTGAATGGTTTCGCCACCACCAGCAATAGAGAATCCCTTGCTGGACGCCACTGCCTCGGCAATTGCCTTGGTGCCATTGGCAAATGTGTCGAACTCAAACACACCAACCGGACCATTCCATATAATGGTTTTCATCTCACCAATGATGGCTGCCAATTTCTGTGCAGTCTGCGGACCGATGTCGAGAATCATGTCGTCATCAGCGACATCGCTGACGGCCTTGATGGTTCCCTCGGCATCAGCAGAAAACGATTTTGCTACGACCACGTCGACCGGCAGAGGGATCGATGTTTTTTGCATCAGGGCTTTGGCGGTATCTACCAGATCGGCTTCCACCAGTGATTTACCAACTGGATAGCCTGCTGCCAACAGGAAGGTGTTGGCGATACCACCACCCACGATCAGCTGATCTGTTTTTTCCGCCAGGCTTTCGAGTACCTGCAATTTGCTGGACACTTTGGCGCCACCAACAATGGCCAGCATGGGACGTTCCGGACTCTTCAGGGCTTTATCGAGCGCGTCCAGCTCAGCCGAGAGCAATGGACCCGCACAGGCCTTGTCGGCAAAACGCGCCACGCCGTGCGTACTTGCCTGCGCGCGGTGCGCTGTGCCAAACGCATCCATGACAAAAATATCGCACAGGCCAGCATAGGCCTGGGCGAGATCGTCGCTATTTTTACCTTCGCCAACATTGATCCGAACATTTTCCAGAAGAACAACTTCACCCTGATCTGGTGTCGCACTAGAAGGACTTTGCAGGTAATCCTGTACCAGCCGCACTGGCACACCCAGCAGCTTCTGCATGTGCTCTGCTACTGGCGCCATAGAAGACTCAGTTTGTTCTGAAATGGGCTTTCCTTCTTCCGGGCGGCCCAGGTGGGACATCACAATCACCCTGGCGCCAGCATCCAGCGCCTGGCGAATAGTTGGCAGTGCCGCGACGATACGCGTGTCATTGCCCACAACACCATTTTTGACTGGAACATTCAGATCTTCACGGATCAGTATGCGCTTCCCGGCAAGGTCCAGCTCGTGCATCCGTGTAATGGTTTTTGCTGATGATGTCATTTAAATCCTGCTCCTTTGTTCAATTGGATCCAATCGCTTTTTTCACTGCGACTGCAGCCTGATCAGGTTGGCAACATCAAGCATGCGATTGGCATAGGCCCATTCGTTGTCAAACCAGGCAAGCACTTTTATCAGATGTTCGCCGCTCACCCGTGTCTGACTCAGATCCACAATAGCCGATCTTGGGTCATGATTAAAATCACAGGATGCCAGTGGCTCGTCCGTGCAGGCCAACACATTGGGCAATGAACGGCCCGACGCGCTGCGAATGGCATCATTGACCTGTTGCACGCTGGCATGACGCGAAACGGTAACGGTCAGATCAATGGCTGATACATTAACGGTTGGCACACGCATGGCCTGCGCCGAGAAGCGACCATCCAGATGCGGCAGAATTCGGCCGATACCCTTGGCGATCTCTGTATCAACCGGAATGATTGACTGCACCGCGCTGCGTGTTTTGCGCAGGTCCTGGTGATGGTAGGCATCGATGACCGGCTGATCATTCATTGCAGAATGGATGGTTGTTATTACACCATATTCAACACCGAAAGCCTCGTCGAGACACTGAATCACCGGTACCACACAGTTGGTCGTACAGGAAGCCGCCGATATGATCCGGTGCTCGGACGTCAGCTGCTCGTGATTGATCCCGTAAATGACAGTAGCATCAACATCACTCTGCGCTGGCTGTGAAAACAGCAGCCTGCCGGCACCCTGCTGCAGGTGCTGGGCGGCAGTCACTCTGTCACTGAAACAGCCACTGCACTCCAGCACCAGATCAACGTCAAGCTCGCGCCAGGGCAGTGTGCCGATCTCGGGATGCGAGAGGACCTTGATGCTCTGACCATTTATATTCATGGTGTCGTTCGCTACAAGTTCCACGTCACCCACAAATCGGCCGTGAGTACTGTCGTAGCGTGTCAGGTGCGTCAGCGTCCGTGCATCCGTCAGGTCATTTACCGCAACGATCTGCATTTCGGGCAGATCGTTACGTTCATACATGGCACGCAGCACACAACGGCCTATGCGGCCATAACCATTAATTGCCAGTCGATACGGCTTGGTCATAGTGCGCCCGGATCCATCATGCCAACAGTTTTTGTGCGCGGCTGACGATATTCTCTGCTGTAAATCCAAATTCCTTCATTAGTACACCGCCCGGCGCCGATTCACCAAACGTGGTCATGCCTATCACCTCGCCATCAAGGCCGACGTATCTGGACCAGTACTCTACAGCGCCGGCTTCGACGGCCAGGCGTTTGCGAACTGCGTTCGGCAGCACCTGTTCACGGTAAGCCGCATCCTGCTGGTCGAATACGTCTGCCGAAGGCATCGATACCAGGCGTGCCTTCACTCCAGATCCCTGCAGCTCTTTTACAGCATCGCGTGCTACCGATACTTCCGAGCCGGTGGCGATCACGATCAGTTCCGGACTGCCGTCACAGTCTTCCAGCACATAGGCGCCACGAGAGATCAGATCAACCTGCTCAGCGCTGCGTTCCTGATGAGGCAGACCCTGACGGGACAACACCAGAGATGTCGGGCCATCATTTCGCTGCAGCGCACGGGTCCAGGCAACCGCAGTCTCTACTGCGTCACTGGGGCGCCATACCGACATGTTCGGTGTTGTACGCAGGTTGGTCAGCTGTTCGATGGGCTGGTGAGTCGGACCGTCTTCGCCCTGACCGATTGAGTCATGTGTATAGACGTTGATGACGTGCTGCTTCATCAGGGCGCCCATGCGCACGGCATTACGTGCATACTCCATAAAGATCAGGAAGGTGCCACCGAACGGAATGAACCCGCCATGCAATGCAATACCGTTCATGATGGCGCTCATACCGAATTCACGCACACCGTAATAGATGTAGTTGCCATCGTTTTGTTCGCTGATCGGTACACTGCCTTTCCACATGGTCAGGTTGGAGCCTGCCAGGTCTGCGGAACCGCCAAGCAGTTCGGGCAGTATTTCGCTGAACGCAGCGATCATGTTTTGGGATGCCTTGCGTGTCGCCAGGCCTTCACCTTTTTGCTGGCACTGCTGAACCAATTCGCGCGCCTGCTCCTCGAAGTGCCCGGGCAGTTGTCCTTTAAGGCGACGCACCAGCTCCATTGCCAGATCAGGGTAGGCCTCCTCATAACGAACCAGTTTTTCTTTCCAGCGCGTCTCAGCCTGGAAGCCCTTTTCACGGCAGTCCCAATCCTGAAGGATGGCCTGAGGCACCTCAAAGGGCGGGTACTCCCAACCCAGTGCCTTGCGCGTGGCAGCGACTTCATCGGGGCCCAGCGGGGCTCCGTGCACACCGGCAGTGCCAGCTTTTGCCGGTGAACCAAAGCCGATGACTGTCTTGCAACGAATCAGTGTCGGTCGCTGTGTATCGGCGCGTGCCTCTTCAATCGCCTTGATGATCTGTTCGGCGTCATGTCCGTCAATCGCCAGCACCTGCCAGCCGTAGGATTCGAAGCGTTTGGTGGTGTCGTCGGTGAACCAGCCGTCAACGTCACCGTCGATAGAAATGCCATTGTCATCATAGAAAGCAATCAGCTTGCCCAGGCCCAGCGTGCCGGCCAGCGAGCACACTTCGTGAGAGATACCCTCCATCAGACAGCCATCGCCAGCAAAAACATAGGTGTAGTGGTCGATGATGTCGTGCTCAGGGCGGTTGAATTGGGCAGCCAGTGTTTTCTCGGCAATCGCCATGCCTACGGCATTGGCCAGCCCCTGGCCCAGCGGGCCGGTCGTTGTTTCGACACCGGGTGTATAACCGTATTCAGGGTGGCCCGGCGTCTTGGAATGCAACTGACGGAAATTCTGCAACTCCGACATTGGCAGATCAAAACCACTCAGGTGCAGCAGTGAGTAGATCAGCATCGAGCCGTGACCGTTGGACAATACAAATCGGTCGCGATTTAGCCATTGCGGATTGCGCGGGTTAAATGACAAATAGTCGTTCCAGAGGACTTCCGCGATATCTGCCATACCCATCGGGGCTCCGGGATGCCCGGAATTGGCTTTCTGGACGGCATCCATACTGAGGGCGCGGATGGCATTGGCGCGATCTCTGCGTGAGGTCTGTCGGTTCGACATACGAGCGGGACTCCTGTTGAGGGGCGTATCAAAGCGCGTATTTTCCCGCAGATTGGCTATATTTTCCAGACAAATACGGGGGTGCTGCGGATTCACGCCGGTTTTCAGCAGCAACTCTCTATCAAAATATTTTGATATAGGTCTAAAAGCTGGTATAGTCCGCCGCCTATGAGTGCCAAACTTCAACCAGTACATGCAGATAGCACCAATGCCGAGATCGGAGACGCCGAGGCACTCGCGCGCCTGTTCAAAGCACTGGCAGATCCGTTGCGTCTGGATATTCTGCGCCTGCTGCGCACTGAATCATTCGGCGTTCTGGAACTGAGCCGTATCCTCGACGTGCGGCAGTCGGCACTGAGCCATCATCTGAAAATCCTGGCCCAGGCCGCGCTGGTTTCAACGCGCCGCGAGGGCAACAGCATCTTTTACCGGCGAGCTCTGCTGCTGGTGGATGACCCCGCGTACGATGCCAAAAGAGCGGCATTCGCGGCTCTGGATCAGCTAAGCCTGCGACAGACCCTGAAGGACGGCATCAGCCAGATTCATCACGAGCGATCCGAACAGTCCCTCCTGTTTTTCGAACGCCATGCAGAGCGGTTTCTGGAAAGGCAGGAGCTGGTCGCCGAATACGCGCATTACCGTGAGACACTTGGAGACCTGCTTGACGGCCTTAAATTGTCGAAGAACGCAGCTGTAATGGAAGTGGGGCCTGGCGAAAGCCCGCTGCTCAGCGAGCTGGCCGCTCGATTTGCGAACCTTACAGCGCTCGACAACTCTCTGGAAATGCTCAACAGGGCACGCAACATGCTGTCGCAGCGCAGTGGGCGCAGTGATGTCACTTTCATCCACGGCGACACACAGATTGCACTGACACGCCCTCAGCGTTTCGACCTGATTATTTACAACATGGTACTCCACCACATTCCGTCGCCCCAGGAGACCTTTAAAGACTGCGCCAGTCTTTTGAACAGAGGCGGCACGTTGTTATTGATTGACCTCAGCCATCATGATCAGGATTGGGTCCGCGACTCTTGCGGTGATCTGTGGCTGGGATTTACTGAAGAAGACCTCGACGCCTGGGCCAACGAGGCTGATCTACATTTCGGACAACGCGTATACCTGGGGCTGCGTAATGGTTTTCAGGTGCAGATGCGCACATTTACTAAAAATTAACTTTTTTGATCGCTGGACACTGACTGTTTTAAAGGAACTGATTATGACAACACACCTGTTTACTTCCGAATCCGTCTCTGAAGGGCATCCGGACAAAATCGCTGACCAGATATCCGACGCGGTTCTCGACGCACTGCTCAAGCAGGATCCATCGGCTCGCGTGGCCTGTGAAACACTGGTCAAGACTGGCATGGTGATTGTGGCTGGCGAAGTCACAACTGAAGCTTATGTGGACCTGGAAGATATCGCCCGCAGAGTGGTCGTTGATATTGGTTACGATCATTCTGACAAGGGCTTTGATGGTCACTCCTGTGCGGTTCTGAACGCGATCGGCAAACAGTCACCGGACATTGCCATGGGTGTCGACGAAACCGACGATCACGAACAGGGTGCTGGCGACCAGGGCCTGATGTTTGGCTACGCCAGCAACGAAACCGATGTACTGATGCCAGCTCCCATCACTTACTCTCACCGACTGGTGAAGCGCCAGGCTGAAGTTCGCAAGAACGGCACGCTGCCGTGGCTGCGACCTGATGCCAAGAGCCAGATCACTTTCCGCTACCAGGATGGCAAGCCGGTTGGTATCGACGCAGTGGTTCTGTCCACACAGCACGCCCCTGAAATTGAGCAGAAGGCGCTGCAGGAAGCGGTGATGGAAGAAATCATCAAACCGGTTCTGCCTGCTGAGTGGCTGGATAAAGACACCAAGTATTTCATCAACCCGACCGGTCGTTTTGTAATTGGCGGTCCATTTGGTGACTGTGGCCTGACCGGCCGCAAGATCATTGTTGACACCTACGGCGGCATGGCTCGTCATGGTGGCGGCGCGTTCTCGGGCAAGGATCCGTCCAAAGTTGACCGCTCAGCTGCATACGCCGCGCGTTATGTTGCCAAAAACATTGTCGCTGCCGGCATCGCCGACCGTTGCGAAGTTCAGGTCTCTTACGCCATCGGTGTCGCCGAGCCGACATCCATCAGTGTAGAAACTTTCGGCACCGGACAGATCAGCAACCAGCGTATTGTTGAGCTGATTCGTGAGCACTTTGAGCTGCGCCCGAAAGGCCTGATCAAGATGCTGGATCTGATCCGTCCGATCTATTTCCCGACGGCTGCCTACGGTCACTTTGGCCGCGAAGATGCTGAGATCACCTGGGAGAAAACTGACAAGGCTGAGGCGTTGCGCGCGGCCGCCGGACTGTAAGTTAACGAATTCATTCAATCGTTTTTATTAAAGGTTTTTTATGAGCACTAACGACTACAAAGTAGCCGATATTTCACTGGCCGAGTACGGCCGTAAAGAAGTGATTCTGGCCCAGGCGGAAATGCCCGCTCTGATGGCACTGCGTGAAAAGTATCGCGCAGAACAGCCTCTGGCCAATGCCAAGATCATTGGCTGTATCCACATGACCATCCAGACAGCCGTGCTGATCGAAACTCTGGTCGAACTGGGTGCAGAGGTGCGCTGGTCCTCCTGCAATATTTTCTCCACGCAGGATCATGCGGCAGCTTACATCGCTTCCAAAGGCATCGCGGTTTATGCATGGAAAGGTCAGACAGTTGAGGAAGGTGACTGGTGTATCGAACAGACCATCCTCAAAGATGGTCAGCCCTGGGATGCCAACATGCTGCTCGACGATGGCGGCGACCTGACAGCCATGGTGCACAACAAGTACCCGCAGATGCTGGAAAAGATTCACGGTATCACTGAAGAGACAACAACAGGCGTTCACCGTCTGGTCGAAATGCTGGCTGAAGGCTCGCTGAAAGTGCCGGCCATCAATGTAAACGACTCAGTTACCAAGTCCAAGAACGACAACAAGTACGGCTGCCGTCACAGCCTGAATGACGCGATCAAGCGTGGCACGGACATGTTGCTGTCAGGTCGACACGCGCTGGTTGTTGGCTATGGCGACGTGGGCAAGGGTTCTGCACAGAGCCTGCGCCAGGAAGGCATGATCGTGAAGATCACTGAAATCGACCCCATCTGTGCCATGCAGGCCTGTATGGACGGTTATGAGCTTGTGTCTGCCTACAAGGGCGGCGTGAACACTGGCAAGCTGGAAGACGTGGATGCCGCATTGCTTGGCAAGATCGACCTGATCGTAACCACTACCGGCAACATCGATGTCTGCGACAAGAACATGCTGCAGGCGCTGAAGGCAGGTGCAGTAGTCTGTAACATCGGTCACTTCGACAACGAGATTGACACCAAGTACATGCGTGACAACTGGCACTGGGAAGAAGTTAAGCCTCAGGTCCACAAGATCTATCGCGGCGACCTGGAGAAGAATCCGGAAGACTACCTGCTGTTGTTGTCTGAAGGACGACTGGTCAACCTGGGCAATGCAACCGGCCACCCATCACGCATCATGGATGGCTCGTTTGCCAACCAGGTAATTGCCCAGATCCATTTGTACAAGCAGGCTTTTGCCAGCAAATCAGCTGAACAGAAAGCCGAACTGCTGCGAGTGGAAGTACTGCCCAAGAAACTGGACGAAGAAGTCGCTGCATTGATGGTGCTGGGTTTCGGTGGTGTGATCACAAAAATGACACCATCTCAGGCCAAGTACATCGGTGTGAAGGTCGAAGGCCCCTATAAGCCTGACGCCTACAAGTACTGATCTACTGATAGGGAACTCGCTGCATTGCCGAGCTCGCATCAAGAATGACTTATTGAAATTCCTGATGCGACTCAGCTCCAGCGACGACGTTCCTGGACAGACTGTCAAACCTTGTGAATCTCACAAAGTAACGGATGAAGATAATGGACATCAAAAACCCAGACGCACGTTTCAGTTTTGAATTTTTCCCTCCGCGCACTGACGCGGGAATGGAAAAACTGATGATCGTGCATCAGGAACTTGCCGCCCTGCGCCCGGATTTCTTTTCGGTGACCTACGGGGCGGGCGGATCTACCAGGGATGGTACCCGGCAGGCGGTCACAAAAATTTCCCAGGCGGGTTCGGCCGTTGCGCCACACCTGTCGTTTGGTGGTTCCAGCAAGGAAGACATCCTGGCCCTGCTGGAATCCTATCGTGAAATGGGTATCAATCGCCTGGTGGCATTGCGTGGTGACATTCCCTCAGGCACTGGCGCGGCATCACAGTATTTTTACGCCAACGAGCTGATAGAGTTTGTACGCGAAAAGACTGGCGATCACTTTCATATTGAAGTGGCCTGCTACCCGGAAATTCATCCGCAATCCGACAGCTACGACAGCGATATTCATTTTTTCAAAAAGAAAGTCGATGCGGGTGCCAACAGCGCGATCACCCAGTATTTCTATAATCCGGATGCCTACTTCTATTTCGTCGACAACTGCGAAAAAGCCGGTATCGAGATTCCGATTGTGCCTGGCATCATGCCAATCACCAATTTCACCAGCCTGCAGCGCTTCAGCGTCAATTGCGGCGCGGAGATCCCGCGCTGGATTCGACAGCGACTGCAATCCTATGGCGATGATGTGGAGAGTATCCGTGCCTTTGGCGCCGAAGTTGTCCTGCATCTTTGCGAAGATCTGCTGGCAGGCGGTGCGCCCGGACTGCATTTCTACAGCATGAACCAGACTGAACCGGTTCGACAGATCTGGCAACAGCTGGATCTGCGCTGAGGCTCAGGTCTCATCATGCGTCTGTCGCGAATCTACACACCTCAACCCTTGCAAGCAGGGGAACAGCTGCGCCTGGAAGGTGATGCTGCGCACTACCTTGGAAAGGTATTGCGCGCTAAAGTGGGACAGATGGTACGCTTGTTCAACGAGCAGCACGGTGAGTATCTGGCTGAGATTCAGGCGGTTGACAAACGCGGCATTGATCTGCAGCTCAACCCGTCACCAAACTGCCTGCCGGAGTCTCTGTTGCCTGTCCATATCGGACTGGGGCTGTCGCGTGGCGAGCGTATGGACTACGCGATTCAGAAAGCCACCGAGCTGGGGGTCGTTTCGGTCAGTCCTTTGTTCACCGAGCACAGCGAAGTCAAGCTGAGTGACGAACGTGCAGACAAGCGCACGGCACACTGGCAGAAAGTTGCAATCAGTGCCGCCGAGCAGTGCGGTCGCTGTACCGTTCCCACCATACATCCACCCCAGGCGCTAAGCGAATGGCTAAGCGGCGTACCCAGCGGTCAGGGCTTTATTCTTGACCCTGAGGGAAGTCATGGTTTTACCGGCGCAGCACCTGACCAGGTGTTCTTGCTGATTGGTCCTGAAGGTGGCATCAGTTCTGAGGAAATGAAGCTGTCGAAGTCCCAGGGCCTGTTGCCGGTTCGCCTGGGACCCAGAGTACTGCGCACAGAGACTGCTCCGGTCGTGGCGCTGACGGCGCTGCAGCTTCAGTGGGGCGACTTCAGGGACTGATCTCCCACCTTCCTTAAACGCTCCTGTCGCGTTAGGGTGTCACAACGGCACTCAACATGAGGGGACGCCATGAAATATATCTTTGAAGTACACATCAAACCTGGCTACACCGCCGAGCAATATGCTGAGGCATGGGTGCGCGCCAGCGAAATTATTCAGCAGGCTGAAGGTGCGCGCGGCACTGAGTTGCATCGAAAACTGGATGATCCGAATGTGTTGATCGCTATCGCCAGTTGGGACAGCAAGGCGCACCGTGATGCGATGGAGAGGCAGCACAACCGCAAGGTGGCCGAGATTATTCAGGGCGCTGCGCACCTGTGTGACATCCGCCCGCTAGGCGAGTTTGCCGACCCGGACTGGGTGGTTCCACCCCAATAAAAAAAAAGGCCCCTCATGGAGGGGCCGTATAGTGACGACAGAACCGTTGGGGGGTGGTCACTGTCGTGTTCTTTGTTGCCTATTGCAGAAAAACGATTCCTTGCGAGCTTACTGCGTCGTGCAAAAGGGCCGCCGCAAACTGCGCAGCGGCCCTGGTCAAACATTACTTGGTGAATTCCGGGTAGGCTTCCAGGCCACACTCAGAGATATCTACACCGTTGTCTTCTTCCTCTTCAGTCACGCGGATGCCAATGACTGCTTTCAGAGCGATCCAGACGATCAGGCTGGTTACAAATACCCAGACGAAGATGGTCAGGGCGCCGATGATCTGGCCAGAGAAAGATGAGCCGTCGTTAGTGATTGGCACCAGCAGCAGACCCAGCAGACCACAGGTACCGTGAACAGAGATCGCACCAACCGGATCGTCGATCTTGATCTTGTCCAGGAACAGGATGCTGAATACAACCAGTACGCCACCGATACCACCGAAGATGGTTGCCTGCAGCGCAGTCGGAGTAGAAGGCTCAGCAGTGATAGCTACCAGACCAGCCAGCGCGCCGTTCAGCGCCATGGTCAGATCAGCCTTGCCGAACATCAGGCGAGCTGTGATCAAGGCAGCGATAAGACCACCAGCAGCTGCAGCATTGGTGTTCAGGAACACCATGGCGACCGCGTTGGAGTTGGCGACGTCTGCCAGCTTCAGGACAGAACCGCCGTTGAAGCCGAACCAGCCCATCCACAGGATGAAAGTACCAAGCGTTGCCAGCGGCAGGTTGGCGCCAGGAATAGCACGCACTGAACCGTCAGCAGCGTACTTGCCTTTACGAGCACCCAGAATCAGTACACCCGCCAGTGCGGCTGCCGCACCTGCCATGTGAACGATGCCAGAGCCAGCGAAGTCAGAGAAGCCCAGATCACCCAGTGTGAACATGCCAAATACAGCGTTACCGCCCCATGTCCAGGCACCTTCCATCGGGTAGATGAAGCCAGTCATGACTACAGCGAATGCCAGGAAGGCCCACAGCTTCATACGTTCTGCGACTGCACCAGAGACGATGGACATGGCTGTTGCCACAAACACCACCTGGAAGAAGAAGTCAGAAGCGCCAGAGTAAACTGAACCGCCGTCAAAGCCTGCTTCAGCCTTGCTTGCCAGCGCATCAGCAACCAGTGTGTCGCCGCCTTCAATGCCAGTCAGGAAGTAAGTACCGCCGTACATGATCGCGTAACCGCTGATCAGATACATGGTGCACGATACCGCAAACAGCGCCACGTTCTTGGTCAGAATTTCGGTTGTGTTCTTGGAACGGACCAGACCGGCTTCCAGCATAGAGAAGCCTGCCGCCATCCACATTACCAGTGCGCCGCACACCAGAAAGTAGAAGGTGTCCATCGCGTACTGAAGTTCAAAAATTTGGTTTTCCACCTTGATTTCCTCCGATTATGGGATCGACAGCCGCTTATACTGCAGCTTCGCCAGTTTCACCGGTTCTGATGCGAATAACCTGCATCAGGTCCGAAACAAAGATCTTGCCGTCACCGATTTTTCCAGTGTTGGCGGCCTTGGTGATGGCTTCCAGTGTCTGATCCAACAGATCATCGCCGATGGCCACTTCGATCTTCACTTTGGGCAGAAAATCCACCACGTATTCCGCACCACGATACAATTCGGTATGGCCTTTCTGCCGTCCAAAACCTTTGACTTCAGTTACCGTGATCCCCTGAACGCCTATCTCGGACAGTGCCTCGCGGGCATCGTCCAGCTTGAAAGGCTTGATAATCGCCGTTACTAACTTCATGAGTTGCTCCTTTCTTGTTAATACCTGCGCCGCCTATTCAGCCCAGATACACCTGGACCACGTCTATGCATGGCGCGTGCCACATTGGTAATTTGACGTAATATCATGCATCTAGGCGGGCATGGCAGGATCCCGGAATCAATAAAGCACCATTTTGGTGCGCCTTGATTTGCCAATGCACAAAAAGAGGGAGAAACCAGAACGTCCGGTTCACTGACCCGTGATAAGGATTAGCTTTTAGCAGGTGACTTATTTCGGCATAATCCAATTGCAAGTCCTAAGCCGCCGGAGGCCAACCTTGAATCGTAATTTGCTGGATGAACTGACCGAGCGCATCAATCGATTGATGCCGCAGGCTCAGGCCATGGGAGAGGAAGCAAAAGAGGGAATGCGCACCGCGCTGCAGCAGACTTTTGCCAAAATGGATCTGGTGACCCGGGAAGAGTTTGATGCTCAGCAGCGCGCACTGGAGCGTGCGGAACAAAAGCTTATCGAGCTGGAGGCGCAACTGACGGCGCTGGAGCAGCGTGCGGCGAACCCAGGCCACGAAGACTGAGCCCCCTGTAAGAAGCTGCCTCGGCAATGTCTTGCGTTTCAATTTCAGCACGGCCGTCAAGGTCGGCAATCGTCCGGGCCAGCTTGATCAGGCGATGACAGGCCCGCGCCGACAGCTTCATTTTCTCCACCACCTTTTTCAGTAAGGCATCACAGCCAGCAGACAAAGGGCAGATATCGTGTAATTGCCGCGCATTCAGCCGGGCATTCAGGCAGCCAGCTCGCGCGAGCTGCAGTCGGCGGCATCGCTCAATCTGCTGCAGCGTCACGTCGAGGCCGGCTTCAGGCTCAGTATGCGTATTGCGCTGCATCAACTCCTGATAACTCAGGCGCGCAACTTCCACATGCAGATCGATACGATCCAGCAGTGGGCCTGAGATCTTTTCCAGGTATCGCGCAATGCGATCGGGTGTGCAGCTGCATTGTCGCTCGGAATCCCCGTAGTAGCCGCAAGGACAGGGGTTCATGGCACAGACAAGCAGGAAGTCAGATGGGAATGTTACGCGATAATCCGCCCTGCTGATGGTGATATGCCCGGCTTCCAGCGGTTCGCGCATACTCTCCAGCACATGGCGTTTGAATTCTGTCAGCTCATCCAGAAACAGCACACCTGCGTGCGCTAGCGTCACCTCTCCGGGATTGAGGCTGCGGCCGCCACCTACAATGGCAGCGCTGCTTGCACTGTGATGGGGCGCACGAAAGGGTGGTTCGCCCCATTGCGCCGCCTCAACCGGGTGACCTGCGACTGAGCGGATTGCCGCTACTTCCAGTGAGGAGTCCTCGGGCAAAGTCGGCAACAGTTTTGGCAGGGCGTTGGCCAACAGCGTCTTGCCGGTCCCGGGGGGACCTACCATCAGCAGGTTATGCCCTCCCGCCGCCGAAATCACCAGTGCGCGCTTGGCGTGCTGCTGGCCGCTGATCGCAGAGAGTGGCGAAGCAACAGTGCGACCTTGTTTATTATGCGAAAGCGACGCTGCAGGCATTGGCTCCAGCCCTGCGCCCGCGCCAAAGTGCTGGCAGGCCTGGACTAACGTAGAGGCGCCGTAACACCGGGCACCTTTGACCACTGCCGCCTCAGCTGCATTATCAGCCGGGATCAGCACTTCACGTGTGTTGCCACGCGCTGCGATGATTGCAGGGACCACACCCTGAACGCGACGAATCTCTCCTGACAGCGCCAGCTCACCCAGAATTTCGGTAGACTCAAGACGCCTGGCGGCGATCTGCTCAGAGGCCGCCAGGATGCTCAGCGCAATAGCCAGGTCATAACGCCCGCCGCTTTTGGGTATGTCCGCTGGCGCCAGATTGATGGTGATGCGCCGGGCCGGGAACTCCAGACCGGCATTGATGATGGCGCTCCGTACCCGCTCGCGACTCTCCTTCACGGCAGTTTCCGGCAGCCCGACCATGGACAGCGACGGCAGCCCATTGGACAGATGCGTCTCCACTGTCACCAGCGGCGCATCCACACCCTGATTGGCCCGTGTATAAACGACGGACAGCGACATTGATGTCCTCCCTGACGATGTCGGTGTCGGAATGTTGAAGTGTTACTAACGGAGTTATAGCTGAAATCGTGGGTTTGTGCAGGTATAGAGCGATGGGAAGTTACGGAAGGATTCGTGACTACTGATGAAACCTGCCCGGTGTCGGCAGAACTTCATCAAAGCCCTGCCGGCGTTCCAGCTCTAGCATGACCAGCAGGTCGTCGTAGCTGATGGGTTTGCTGAAGTAGTAACCCTGCACCTGGTCGCACTGGTTTTCGCGCAGAAACTCGACCACATCCTGGGTCTCGGCGCCTTCGGCGATGACGCGCATGTTAAGGCTGTGGGCCAGGCTGATGATGGCCTTGACGATGGTGGCATCATCGAGGCTCTGACAGACGCCGCTGACAAAACTGCGGTCTACTTTCAGGGCTGAGATAGGCAGGCGCTGGATATGTGCGAATGAGGAATAACCGGTACCAAAGTCGTCCAGGGAAATGGCGATACCCAGTTTGCTGAGTTCGCGCAGACTCTGGTCGACCGCACTGCCCTCAATCATCATGGTGGTTTCGGTCAGTTCAAATTCCAGGCGGCCCGGCGCGATGTCGTGCTTGCGAATGATGTTGGCGACCGTACGTACAAAATTCTTGTCCTGGAACTGTTTGAACGCCACATTCACTGCAATCTGGATGTGATCCAGACCCCGCGCAGAAAGCTCGTTCAGGTAACGGCAGGCGGCATGAATCACCCAGTAACCCAGTGGCACGATCAGGCCGCTTTCCTCGGCAATACGGATGAATGCGCCAGGCGGCAGTAGCCCACGCACCGGATGTTGCCAGCGCACCAGCGCCTCGACACCCACCACGCGATTGCGGCTGATATCAATACGCGGCTGAAAATGCAGCACAAAGTCTTCTTTACGCAGGCTGCGCCGAATCTCGGACTCCAGCTTCAGCTCCTGCTGCGCCGCATCGGTCATCGCGCGGTTGTAGCGCTGCAGCGTGTTGCCTTTTTCCTGTTTGGCAGCCCGCATCGCCATATCGGCCTGTGCAAACAGCGCATCAACGGTCACCAGGCCCGATTCCTTGATCGCCAGGCCGAGGCTGACATTCATTTTTACGGCGTGACGCGCCAGTGGGAAGGGCTTGTTCATGGCCTGCAGAATGGCATCGCTTCGCTTTAACGCCTCTACCTCGGCTGAACCGCCAACATGCTGGAAAATCACAGCAAACTCATTACCACCAATTCGCGCCAGACGCTGTCCCGTGGCAAGACAGGACTGGATACGCTCAGCGATCAATTGTATCAGTGCGTCGCCGGCGCCCTGGCCGTAGGACACGTTGACCTTCTTGAACTGATCAACATCAATCAGCAGCAATGCGACCTGCGCTTCATCCAGCACATTGCTCAGGGCGCTGGCAAGCTGCTCTCGCAGCTGCTGGCGGTTACTCAGACCAGTCAGAGGGTCGGTCGCTCGAACCGGTTTGTTGATGACGGTACGACGATTGGCGCCGAAGTGGAGTAAGGCGCTGCGCAGCAATGGCACGCTCAGCGCGGCACGGGGCAGCACTTCAAAATCTCGATGATGGCTGAATTCCGGGCTTTCTTTGTCACTGAGAACGATAAGAGGGAGGGTGATTTTCTGGCGACTGAGTTCCATCAGCAGGCGGGCGGCTACCAGCACATCACTTACCTGGCCCCATATCATCAGGTCGCACTGCGACAGATCGCGCTTGGCCAGAGCTGCGGAGTCGGCTGGGCATCTGATCAATTGCCCGGGAATGTCAGCCATGCTTTGCAAAAGCTGATCCATCAAGCCAAAGTCCGATTCCTGTTCGGAAATAAGTAATATGCGCACTGCGCGGTCACCCTCTAACTCGAGATTACCTCAGAGTCAGTTATCGGCACTGGATCTAAAAACTACAGGTGATCCAGTTCACATATCAAAAAATAGCGAATTCTAGCAAATTCCCAAAGCTGAGCCATCCTTTAAGGCTCATGAGGTATAATCCCACGCCCCGCACTTTCTTACACCAAGCAATCTTCAAAATCGTGAACCAGCTCAACTCTAAACAGAAAGAAGCCGTCAAATACATCAGTTCGCCATTGCTGGTGCTGGCCGGTGCTGGCAGCGGGAAAACCAGTGTAATTACGCAGAAAATCAGCTATCTGATTCGAGAATGCAGTATCCCCGCACAAAAGATCGTTGCCGTGACCTTTACCAACAAGGCCGCACGGGAAATGAATGAACGTGTTGGACGACTGCTGAAAGGCACCGATCACAATACGCGCGGATTGACCATCGCCACTTTTCACCGCCTCGGCCTGACTATCATCCGTCATGAACTCAAGCACCTCGGTCTGAAAAGCGGATTCTCCATATTCGACGCCCAGGATGCGATGTCCCTGCTTAAAAGCCTTTTGATCCAGGGTGCAGAGATTTCCGAAGAACAGCTGCGGCTGATTCAGTGGCAGATATCCGAATGGAAAAACGACCTCTTGCTGCCCGCGCAGGCCATGGACGCAGCGCAGGATGCCGACACCGTATTTGCGGCACGTGTTTACGAGGAATATCAGCGGCACCTGCGGGCGTTTAATGCTGTTGATTTTGATGACCTTATTCTGTTGCCAGTGACTCTGCTACAGGACAACGACCGGGTACGTGAACGCTGGCAGAACCGTGTGCACTATATGCTGGTGGACGAATACCAGGACACCAATACCAGTCAATACCAGCTGGTGAAGCTGCTGGTCGGGCCTCGCAACGGTTTGACGGTAGTGGGGGACGACGACCAGTCCATCTATGCCTGGCGGGGCGCTCGTCCGGAGAACATGCTGCTGCTCCAGCAGGACTACCCCAGCCTGAAAGTCGTCAAACTTGAGCAGAACTACCGCTCCAGCAACATCATTCTGCAGGCTGCCAACACCCTGATCGGGAATAACCCGCACATCTACGAAAAAACGCTGTGGAGTGAGCTGGGGCTTGGCGAGCCAATGCGTGTGTTGGCGGTCTCTGACCAGGACGCTGAAGCTGAACGAATCTGCACTGAAATTCTTACATTATGCGTACAAAAGCAGCTCAAGTATGGCGACTTTGCCATTCTGTATCGCGGCAATCACCAGGCGCGACTGCTGGAGATCAAATTGCAGGCCCACCAGATTCCTTACCAGCTCAGCGGCGGTACGTCTTTTTTCTCCCGCACTGAGATCAAGGATCTAATGGCCTACCTGCGCCTGCTCATCAATCCTGATGATGACAATGCCTTTCTGCGCATCATTAATACTCCCAGGCGCAAAATTGGTCCCTCCATTCTTGAGGGTCTGGGCACCTACGCCAATGAACGCGGCGTCAGCATGATGGCTGCCATTGACGAAATGGGTCTCGAGCAATATCTGGGCAAACCCAAAACAGAAAAACTGCGCGGCTTTCGTGAGTGGCTGCAGGGCGTTTCCCGGCACTGTCATCGCGGAGACCCCATCAAGGCCATCCGCGAAATGATCAGCGATATGGACTACGAAGGCTGGCTGCAGCAAAACAGCCCGACACCCAATGCTGCTGAGCGGGCTATCACCAATATCAACCTGCTGCTGGACTCGCTGGCTCGCAGTCTGCAGAACGACGATGAAGCCGAGCAGGATGAAGAAGCGCGGATTGAGGCAGCTATCAACAAGTTGATACTACGCGACCTGCTGGAACGCCAGGAAGAGGAAGGCGTGGACAATCAGGTCCAGCTGATGACGCTGCATGCCGCCAAAGGCTTGGAATTCCCCTGGGTATTCATTATGGGGATGGAAGAGGAACTGTTGCCGCACCGAAACAGTATCGAGAACGACGACATTGAAGAAGAACGCCGGCTGGCCTACGTGGGTATTACCCGGGCAAGACGGGGACTGGTGTTTACGCTAACCAAAAAACGTAAACAGTTCGGTGAAATAGTGCCAACAACTCCCAGCCGTTTCCTGGATGAACTGCCGCAGGACCACCTGCAATGGGAAGGGCGAGGTGACTCCACACCGGAACAGAAGCGTCAGAAAGGTGAAGCCGCACTGGCAGGCCTGAAAGCCTTGCTGGAAGGTTAAAGTGTAAAGGGGACGGAGGGATTTTACGTAGTAAATCCCTCCGTCCCCTTTACAAATTACTCGGCGCTGTTTTCCAGGATGTAATCCAGAACCAGAGCCAGCTCGTCGTTGGAGCAGGTAAAACACATGCCTTTTGGCGGCATGATGTTGTTGTAACCATTGATGGTGTTTTCCAGTAGCACGTCACGGCCTTTCTCAAGGCGCTCTGACCAGTCTTCGGCGTTACCAAAACGCGGGGCACCCGCGGCACCGCTGTTGTGGCAGGCTGCACAGCTCTGGGTATAGGTCTGTTCAGGGCTGAAGCCTTCTGACACCTGTGCCAGAGTCAGCGTTTGTTCAGCCGTTGCTGAACCGGTTGCCATGACAGTTGCCAGTACCAGACCGGAAAGTGCAGCACCTGTTCTTACGATATTTCTCAACTTCACGTTTGTTCCCCTCTCGCTTGACGCATTGAATAAGGACTAGCTGGACCTATTATCTGCGGTGCAAACTGAACCGCAGATGAACAGACTTACTCGGCAGATTCGCCGCTCAGGTATTCCACCAGGGTTGCAATGTCTTCATCGGAGCAGGTAGTGCACATACCGCGTGGCGGCATGGCGTTTACACCATTGACTGCATTGGTAACGATGGTGGCAAATCCGGCTTCTTCCACGCGAGCTGTCCAGTGATCAGCGTCGCCGCGACGGGGCGCACCGGCCATACCCGTGTTGTGGCACATTGCGCAGTATTGATCGTATGTAGTTGCAGGATCAAACGCGGCTGCAGTAGCACCGGATGCTGCAGGAGCACCACCGGTAGCGCAAGGCTCGCCCGCCAGACAGACTTGACCGACCGGCTGCAGTCGCTGGGCAACCTGCTGTTCGTGTGTCTGTGCAACTACTGCACCGGCTATACCAAGGCCCAGTACCAGCAGACCCATTTTAACTACGCGGGACTTAAAACCCAGATTCAACATGCTTAACTCCTGAACTGATAACTAATAGGTGCTCCGAACAATAGAGACCCGACCACTGACGACAAAACTTTCACCGGGGGACGGACACACTCGAACACGGCATTATAGCTGAAGTGCCGCAGGTGGTGCTACTGCGTGAAACTACTCAGTTATCGCGTCGTACCCCATCGAGACCCGCTTCAGTGCTGTCCGCCAGCCAGGGTAAATCCAGCGGCAAGTGCCAGTGTGCCTCGTCGCATTTACTGATCATCAGCTCAATTAGCTGGTGAACGTTGTCCGCTTTCAAGGGGATAGCGAATACAGGAAGATGCTGTCGACTCTCAATCATCGCATCAGGCATTGGTAATCCTTTGAACGCCAGAAGCAATTGTTGCTGGTTTTTTTCACCGCGTAACTGTACTGTCAATTCGGTTGCCAGGTACAGCTTGCCGCGAAGCGAAGGCTGTGAAGTGTCTGAGTCGCTCTGACCAGCCGTTTTGCCTGGATCCGCGCCGTCATTTTCCGGCGCCTTTGCCGACCCTTCCGGTTCATCCGACTTCGCCTGCTGAGCCGCCTTGTCAGCCGCGGCTTTGGCCTGCATAGCCTGTTGATGCCCCATGCGCAGGACTTCCTGCCAATACACGCTGGGCGTTTTTTCCAGGCCTGTGAGCGCCGGCAAGCGATCAACCAGTTGCCGCATCACAACCATCACCATCCGCCTGCTTAGCAGCATGTGAACATCATTGTCGGCACCGGCCAACTGGGCCCGGACCACCAATCGGTCCTCCAGCGCGCTATAGCTGATGGTGAACTGATTGCTCAGGGGAAAGTGCAAATTCTGTGGTTGCTGATCTGCCATCGTTCCGATGCCTACAGTGAATCAAAGTTCAACGTGCCGCCATCTCCTTCACCGAACAGACTGTCGAGCTCTGCTGGTGCCTTCTTGGGATCGGCCTTGCTGTGGAAGTTGGCACGCTTGATCAGTTGTTCCATTTGCGCTGTTGAGAACAGTTGAGCGTAGGCTAATGGCAAGGCGCCGACATTTCGTAGTGCGATCAATTGTGTCGCATCAATTTCATTCAATTTTGATTCATTGACCCTGTGCACACCATTAATTGCCAGGGGCGTTTGGTCGTTGCCCCTCGGTATCTCGATGCTCCACGGTTCTATCAGACCGGCTTCGTCTAAAGCGGCACACGCCTTGAGGGTTTGTAGACGATTCTCTTCACACTGAGTAATAAAACTCACCGTATCAGTAGGTGTTTTTTCGAGCGTCCCGTCATCCTGAAAAAGGCGGGGAAACGACTCATCGTCAGTCAGATGGCTTTCATCCACGCAGAATAACTTGTTCCCCTCCGTGTCATTCAGCAGCGCGAATGGATATGCTCTGAGGCTGGCTGGAATATAATCACCAAGCCACAGAGAGTCGCTGGTGACGTACAGGTTACGGTCTCCGCCAACGCCAACCAGCGCCACGTATTGAAAGGAACCATCCTCAGCCTGTACAAAACCGGTGACATGATGTGGCGCGATCCTGGCTATTTCTGCCAACAGGATCGGAACGATCTGCTGGTCCGCAACGAACTCAAACCCTTTGCTTGGCTGCCATCGTTTGTGAAGATGGTCTTTTCTGGAAATTGCTATCCACGAAGTCATAACTGCCTGGTCCTGCTACTGTTGGTTCTGGCAAGTGGCGCAATACAGCCACTTAGCAAAAGCTGTTTGGGTTTCGACATCCATTTTTCGGAGGCTAAACTATCTGCAGCGCCTTTAGCGCTGGCAATTGTTTCTGGGCAAACTCGTCAGCCTGGCGACCCAGTTCCGCCAGATTTTCTTCAGCTGTTTCGAGAGTTTTGCCATCTTTAATCAAGCGCTGGTTTTGGCTACTGACGACCTGCCACGCGTATTTCGCCCAGTCTGTCGGCTGTTTCTGCCCCTCACTGATGGCAGACAGGAAAATCTGATTAAATCTCGGCACCATAATTCCACCACCGGTTACCGGACTGGCAAGGAACAATATGTCGTTGCTACCATGCGCGTTTGATCGAAGCCTGGCGTTAATCCTGTCCGTGTGTTTTTTGGCCTTTTGAATGATGGCGTCATCCTGGGCCGGCGCTATGGCGCCTGAAGCGGCCAATACCATGGTGGCCTCAATTATTTGAGCTAGAGTGATATTGTTTTTGGCCAGATGTTGCTCGACTTGTCGCAGTGTGCGGATTTTATGGTCTGCCATGAAGTCCAGAAACGGGCCGTAAACTGCTTCGCTCATACTGGCCTCACCCAGCGCGGTTTTCACTTTTAGCGAGACTTCCGGACGATACACGGCCAGTACAATTTTCTGCGCTCTAACTGTTTCGGCAAGCTCCAGCGGATTAAGCTTGCGGGCACCCTTTACCCAGTAGTCTTTACGAAACTGCTGGTTGACCATAAAGTCTCGCACCGACTCGCGAAACATATTGTCCGGGATCTCTTTCATGAACGCCTGCTGTTCGGCACTCAGATTTATCGAGTCAATGTTCTCCAGGTAGCTGGCCGAACAGGCATAACTGACCTTCGCAGTTTCCAGCCAGTCCGCCATTGTGGAGAAGTGCATGGGGTGCCAATCACGATTGAAATACTCGTGAGCCAGATAATGTCTGCTTTGCTCCTTCAACTTCTTTAACCGTTCACCGACTGTCGGATTTGCCCTCGCAAACATCGGATTGGTCGCTATCAGATTCTCAGCAAATTCAATCGCATCATCTATACGTGAAACAATTCCCCGGCCTTCCGACCCGATCACCTCGGCATGTTCTGTCATCAAGTGTCGCATCGGGGCGAACGTCGCCCAGCCAGGCAAGGTGTTGTAACTGATGTATAGAACGCCGCCGACTTTGAGTTTGCGTCTGACAAAGTCGACGATTACGGCACGATTCGCATCCGATATCCAGCTCCAGATGCCATGCAGGCCAATATAGTCGAATTCCGGCAGATCATCGCGGCATGCAAAGTCTTCGAAGGATTCGTCGTACAGCCGTGCATCAGAGCCCGAAATGGAGGCCAGCTCCTGCGCAAACCCAGCTTGAGCCGGGTTGAAGTCTGTACCGTACCAACTGGTAACAGAGGCCGATGCATGCAGGGCGGCGCTCAGTCCCTGTCCGAAACCCAGTTCACAGGCTGTCCCGACCTCAGGAAATACCAGCCCCTTGTTAAGAAAAGCCATTTTGACTCTTAACGGGTTAAGCTCGGCGTAATAGCCATAGGTGTATCCAATATCGGCTACGTAGCCCGCGCTCCAGTTGCTCACCAGACAATCTCCTGTCAGTCGAATTCAATAGACGAATTTAAAGAAGCTTACCTTATTTCAATCGCATAATTCCAAGATAAAAAAAACCCCCCGCCTTGCGGCGAGGGGTTTTTTATTGCTCAAACTATCCGAGCACTCGCGACTACATTATGCGAATGTCAGGTAGTCGGTAGCTGTGTCAAGCGTAGAACCGGACAGATCCAGAACACCTGTCAGCTTGACAACCAGGTCGCCAGCACCCAGACCGGCGGTGCCATCGTTAGCAACGATGTAGGTGTCTGTGCCGTAGGTGAACCAGGACACTTCGTTAGCTGTGTCAGTCAACGCAGCCAGCTGCAGCGCGCCGTCCAGAGTGGTTACAGCAGCTGTCAGCGTAGTTTTGGCACCCAGAGTGGCGCCAGCCAGCGTGTTGCCAGCCAGCAGCTTGACGCTGTCGCCCACTGCAAAGTCAGTAATAGTGACGTTAACCGCAGTAGCTGCAGTGTTACCTGTAGCGACTGAAGCAGCAACGTCGAACTTGTCGTTGCCTGCACCACCTGTCAGCGTGCCACCTGCAGCAGCAGTTGTGATGGTATCGTTACCGGCACCGCCAACCACTGTTGCTTTACCAGCCAGGGTGATCACGTCGTTAGCAGAACCACCAGTTACGGTCAGGCCTGCAGCTGCAGCCTGTACGTTAGTGGTGTTGATGGTCAGGACGCCAGTAGCGGCTGAACCGTCGATCGCGCTAACACCTGCGGCAACGCCTGTACCAGGAGCTGTATCACCAGCAGTTGCAGCGAAGTTCAATGTCAGCGCTTTGCTACCGCTAGCATTCACAGTCTTCAGCGTGCTGCCGTCGATAGTGATGGTGTTTGTACCAGTGCTGCCGTTAGAAACAACGTTTACAGTCTCAACGCCATCAGTCTTGACGGTACCAGCAGCTACTGTACCAGTAGTACCAGCAAAGGTTACTGTGTACGAATCGCTGGTGCCAGAAGTGCTCTTCAGACCAATTGTGGTGGTACCAGTGTTGTTGCCAGTCACTGACAGGCCAGTAGCTGCAGCAACGTTAGAAACCGTAGCACCACCAGCACCGCCTGACAGCGTCAGAGAACTGATAGTAGAACCGGTCATCAGTTCAACATCCAGAGTCGCTGCGGATGACAAGTCCAGCGCTTCGAAGTTGATGAAACGAGCCGCGTTGGCTGCGTTGATCAGTGCTGCTGCCACAGTGTCATTCCCTTCACCACCATCGATGGTGGTAGAGGTGCTGGCAGCTACTGAACCACCGTTGACCAGCAGCTTGTCGTCGCCAGCGCCCAGGTTGATGGTTGAACCAGCAGCTACTGCACCGCCCAGCGTTACTGAGTCGTTACCTGCGCCTGCATCAACTGTCAGCTTGGCAGCACCCAGCGTGAAGCTGTCGTTGCCAGAACCGGTTTTAACAGTTGTCACTGTTGCAGCCAGAGTACCCAGTGTCAGAGCAGCTGTTGCAGCTGAACCGTCAACAGAGGTCACTGTGCCAGCTACGCCGTTGTTCAGAGTCAGCGCTGAACCACCAGTGATGGTGATTGACTTGGCTGCAGTGAAACCAGCGATATCCAGAGAGTTCTTGGAACCAGCTGAGTTGATGGTCAGTGAGGTAGCAGTTGTGCTGTTAATGTCTGCACCGCCAGCCAGGAAGGCACCCGTAGCGCTGCCGCTGTCGACACCCGCATTGGTAGCGTTAATGGTGAACGCGTGACCACCAGTTGTGGAGTTGCTGATGGTAGTTGTGTAAGTAGCGTTAGTAGCACCCGTCAGGTTCAGAGTAGCCAGAGCACGGCCATCGGCTGCCGCGTTTGCATTTACTGTATCCAGGGTAACTTCTGTCATTGTGGAGCCGTTGTTGGCACCCAGAACAGCAGAGTTGTTGTCGATGTCTACTGCACCGCCGCCTTTAACAGTTACGCTTGTAGCCGCGTTGCTGTCAATGGTAGTGGCACCTGTGCCTGCAGTTACGTTGATCACTTTACCGCCATTGATGGTGGTAGTAGCAGCACCTGTAACAGTGGTTTTGACATCAGTTGAGTTGCCAGCAGTTACAGCTGTGTTAGCTGTACCAGCGGCTGCTGATGTGAATGAAGTCAGGCCAGATACGGCAGAAACGTCAACGTTCACGCCACCATTGGTCTGCAGTTCCATCACCTCGATGTTGGTGAAAGTCACGCCCGGCAGGCTGAACTGTGCAGCCGCACCAGTCGCTGTGTCAGTGATGGCAACGGTATCAGTACCTGCGCCGCCGTCCACTTTGTCCAGACCACCCAGCACAGCGCTAGTGCCAGTGATAGTGGCACCGAAGGTGTCATTGCCGGAAGTACCAACCAGGTTGTCGATACCGGTGGTGAAGTTGAAGGTCTGGCCCTGAGCAACTTCGCCGTCGATCTTAGCTTTGGCATCTGTAACGCTGGCAGCTGTTGCGTTAACTTCAGCAATCACTTCCTGCAGGTCTGCCAGGTTGGTTGTTGCTTTCTTCTGAACAACAGTGTGGTGGTTGGCCACTTCAACTTTGTTGGCCAGCTGAGCTTTAGCGTTAGCCCAGTTGGTGTCAGTTGATGGAACACCGTTCAGAGCCGCTACTGCAGCCAGAACTGTTTCAGAGCGGGTCATGCCGTTGTTCAGCATAGTAGTCAGCTCGCCAATCGCGAAAGTGCGAGTTTCGGCTGAAACTGTTCCACCAATCAGATTGTCTACGAACTGGGTAGCAAATTCTGCGTTGGACAGGAACGTTGGGTAAATGCTTGTGAATTCAGCAGAGGTCGACAGGCTAGCTGCGATCTGTGCAACAGTGGCACCAGATTCATATGCGGCCGACAGATCAGACAGTACTGCTACACCAGGTGCAGCGTCGAACATAGCTACCACTACGGTAAGCAGTTCGGTACGAGCTTCAGTGCTAATCGCCATTTATAACTCCTTAAAGTTTATTCCAAATTGTTTTATCCGATTGTGACATGCTTGAACAGCAGATGACCGCATATCGGCTATGCCAAGAATACTCAAGTAAAGCAAATCTGCCTGTGACCGGAGTCACACAACAGAAAATAAGCCCAACTACGCTTTTGTATCCCGACCAATCACACTTGAGCCACATGGTTATGAGTCACAAGCGGACGTGCGCAGGGATATTAACCTGTTGATTGGTGGCTTGGCAACGGCTTAAAAAGGGTTTTTCTTAAGTTTGTGCTGTAAGCGGCTATTTTTGTTAGCTATATGGCTAATACTGCATCTTTAGAATGTATGCGTGAAGCCAAATTCGAGGGTGGTGTCGACGCTACGGAACAGCTCCAGATTGCTGCGCTGTTTCTGATGGTAGAAATTCATCAGTAATTGCGTGTCAGCCGACAGCGGGTGATTGTACTGAATCAGCAAATAACTGCGACGCACTTTACGTCGGGCATTGTCTTCAAGCAGAGGGCTATAGCCACTCTGGTCCATCATTTCGGTGTGGTTGATCTGACTCATCAGTGAGCCCTTGAAGGGGCTTCCTTCAGGTAGCTGCAGGCGCCAATCCAGATTGAACTGCCAGCCAAGGCGGCTACTACCGGAGCGCCGGTTACGAATGGGATCGTTATACAGCGCACTGAATTCGGGGGTCCATTGTTGCTGACCAATGCTTGTGTTGCGAATACAGTTAAGGCCCAGTGATGCCTTGGTTTCAATTGCGTTCAGCGAACTCTGGTTGTGAAACAGCTGGTGCTGGGCAGCAGCTGCCGTGTAAGGACGACAACTCGCCAGCTGAAAAGCCGGCATGTAGCGGCCACCGACTTCAGCAGCTGTATAAAGAGGTGTCCCGCCGAACATCAGATGACTGATACCTGCTACGGCCTGCCAGCTATGGACGGCATCGGGCTTGATAAAGGCATACCGCGCGTCGAGCTGCAGCATGTCAGAGGCTGTGTCGTCGCTGACCCGGCCCCTCAACTCCGCAACTATATTGTGCTGGTGCTCAGGAGCCAGCTGCCGGTATCGCATACCCAGCCTGCCATTCAGATAAGGCCCTTCTTTCGGTTGAAACTCCGGATTCAGTGGCAGCGTAACGTCTTCGCCCGACAGGGTCAGCGTGATGTCACTTGGCGAGGGCGCGCCATTAAGGTTGTTGTCATAGCCCAGCAGCAGATCTCCATGCCACTGCGTCTGGCGGGTCAGGCCCTGCCACTGCTGCTGGCGCTGCCGCAAAGAGGGGGCCAGATCTCCTGGTAGATCTTCGCGAGTCAGAATCTGGCGGTTCATGGCCAGAGCTGAAAACAGATCACCACGCAGATAGAGCGCCTGCGCATAGTCAATCTGTGCCCCACCATTGTCAGGGTCCAGCAGCAATGCACGCTCAAGCGACTCCAGTGCCGGATTCAGATTGCCGGTATTAAGCTGGGCGGCACCCAGCAGGGCAAAGTACGATGTTTGCTGCAGACAACGCGGCAATAAGGGTGAAAGTTGGGCCTGCAGATTATCCCAGTCCTGAGCAGACCAGTCGGGACTGGCGGAGAGCCTATAGAAAGGCGTCAGGTCGGGGCAGGCCTGGGCGGCCACCGACTGTGCAGCATCGGCTGAGGGTGCCAGGCCACCGGGAGCAGTTTGCGAGCCGGTATCTGCCTGTGCATAGGAAAGTCCTGAAAAGGCCAGGAACACCCCTGCCAGACCCAGACTGTAGCGAATGCTTTTTATTTTCGAGGGGTATTTTGACATGCGGGCAATTATGGTGAATCGCATGCGCGCAGGCAATAAGAAGACTGGTTAATTGTATTATATAAGACAAGCAAAAAGCAGAGCAGTTTGCCGGTTTACGGTTTGCCGCCGGAAACTACTTTGAGGTTGAGCTGATCCTGCCGCGCACGACGCTGTGCAGCCTCATCATTCGCGGGCGCAAACAGGGTATGCGGAATGCGCAGGCCGTCCAGCAGATAGCTGCCCTGGGATTCGGGCTTGAGGTCGGCAAGCTGACGGGCAACACATTCGCCCAGCAGAATTGGTTGTGCCAGTTCCGCAGTCAGTTCCTGAATACGAAGGGTAATGGTTACCGTGTCACCCAGCAGTGTATGACTGCGACGATGCGCCGGACCGATGGAGCCTACCAGGGCGGGACCCTGTTCAATACCTATGCCCAGCGCCAGTGGTTCGAGACCTGCTGGTGGTGTTTGTGGCATATCCTTGTGAATACTATCCTGCATCTGACGTGCGGCTGCCAGGGCCGCATGCGCAGCGCGCTCGTTCTGACCATCCCAGACTGCCAGGACGCTATCGCCCTTGAACTCCTGAATGCGTCCACCATGCCGTTCAACAATCTCCGCAGATTTGCTGAAAAAGAAATGCAGGATGGCGGCGGATTCCTCCGGCGGACGCGCTTCGCCAAAGGCGGAGAAATTGCGCAGATCGGCGCTTAACAGTGTCACGTCGCAGCGACGTGCATTGATGCTCGAGCTGGGCAGACTGTAGGCGATTTCGCGAGCGATATCACTGGGCAGGTAGCTGTTCAGGTTTCCAAACACGCGGGTACGTTCGACACGCACACGTGCCTGTTCCAGCAACAGCAGTGCGCTGGCAGCAAGAATGCTGAACAGTGCAGGCGCAACCCAGCCCAACCAGATTTCATAGGCTGCCAGCAATTGCCAGTGCAATGCCAATGCGATCACCGGCATCAGAACTGACGCTGCGGGCAGGCCATAAGCCGCCATACGCTCGCGGGCACTGGCCAGGCCATAAAGGGCAAGGGCAAACAGCACCGCCATCAAGCCCAGCAGAATTTCGGCGCTGCGAGGTGTGTAAGGCATTGTGGTATCCAGCAGACTGCCAATCAGACGCGCCTGAAGCTCTACACCGGGTGTCGCGCCATTATATGGCGTGGGCACAATATCACCCATGCCAAACGCGGTACCGCCAATCAACACCCAGGCGTTTTGCAGCATCCCGGCAGGGTAGTTGCCATTGATCACATCAATCGCTGAAATAGCCTGAAAATTTTCTGGACGGTCTTTGTATGAGATTCGCAGATTGCCATCCTGGTCAAGAGGAATGTCCAATCCAGGATAGGCATTCAGTCGCATGATCTGTTCGGGCGCCAGCCAGCTGTCACCCTGGGTGATAGACGCCTGCCAGCTTCCAGCCGTTGTTGCCTGCAACAGTGCGCTGATCGCCAATGCTGGATAAGTTTGACCGTCAACGCAGATAACGGCAGGAACATTTCGAACAGAGCCATCGCTGGCGACAATAGGTGCAATGTGGCCCTTTGGTATACTGGCGAAGCCAGCGTGGTTGGCAACAAAGCTTCCTGTTTGTGTCGCTGTGGCATCACAGGCGACCCCCTGCATCGGATGAGTCATCTGACCGGTCTGTACATCGGGCTGATTCTGTCCGGGTAACACTGGCACCTGCGCCAATACAGCGCCCGGCGATGCCTGCAGCGCAGCAATCAATATGTCATCCCCCGAACGAGGTTCGGGGTAAACCACATCGTGTATCTGAAGTTGTACGCCAGCAGCATTCAAAGCACTGACCAGCCGAGCCATATCATCACGGGCCCATGGCCAAGGACCAATCTCGGCAATACTTCGCTCATCGATGGCAACAATGGTGATGCGTTCTTCCAGCTGCTCATCAGCCGACATAACCCAGCCCTGGGCACCAAGTCGCTCCTGCAGAATCTGCAAGGGCGCGGAAAACAGAGTCATCAGCAACACCGTCAATAATGCCGCGAGCGCCAGCATCAACAGGCGCCCACGCATGGGCATCAGTCGGGCAGCGACGTTAAGCGGGTTATAGACGGTTATCAGATGACGGAGCGTTTGCATGATCAGCGTTTTTTCCACAAGGTCAGCCCGTGGATACCACCGGTTTGCAATTGCTGTTCAAAAAAGTAACTGGCCTCTTTGCCATCCAGACTGACTGCGCCCGCCATGGTAGCTGGCTCCGGGCCTGTCCGGTTGTTGAAGATGCCGGTCTCACTGATAAGGCCATTGGCCACAAAATCCACACTGCCTGTGAGGCTGTGCTTCATGTTCAGCTCGGTCGAAAACTGACGGGTATTGAAGTTGATGTCGAACTTGCCGCCCGTTACTGCCATCGCCACGATTCCGGTACCGGAGTCGTAATAGGCCTGAGCACTGCTCAGTTCAAAGCTAACAGGGCCTAGTCCCGCATCAACCCGGTCACGCCCTTTGCTGTCACGGAACAGTCGGTAATCGCCCAGACCGACCATCCAGTCACGACCTTCTTGCGCGAGCTCGAAGGGGGCAGTAATGCGCTCAAGGTCGCCTTTGCCACTACCGAAGCGTCCCCAGATCAGATTATTTTGCTGCAACTGCTCCGTTGCAATCGCGACCTGCGGAACAAAATTGGTATCGGGCACCTTGGGAGGTGTCACTGGCGGTGTGACCGGTGGAGTGACAGGGGGTGTCGTGGGCTTTGCCACATTGGCGACTTCCTGCTTGACTCGCTGGGAGGTCACGTTTTCCAGGTAAACTTCGGTGCCGGCGGTCTTGTCATCGGCATTGGCTTCAGATGCCGCGATAGCCTGATTCACTTCTTCCCGCATCATGCCGGGCTCTCGCTCGACAGTTGCTGGCATGATTTGAGGGGCGGTCGTACTGCCATCCAACTCCAGCATCTGCATTGAAGTGCCAGTCAGTTCGACTGCATTTGCCAGACAGGGACCAAAAGCATCCGCGGTGCAATCCGCAGAAAATGGCGCCATCACAATGGTGCCTTCGTTAACCTGGGCCCGAACCGCAAAACTGGATGCGTTTACGACAAAGTCCGTGCCGCGCACACCAATCGCAGCGATGGGCGTATTCAGGCGGAAACGCTCACGGGCAGCTGTGGCCCCATGACCGGATATGGATCGGGTGACACCTTCCTCCAGATTCAGTTTGATACTGGAACTGGCCGGCTGATCAGGGTTGTAATCGTAACGTACAATTTCCAAGCGGCTGTCAGGCCTTACGCTCACCAGTGCCTGATCGACAAAGCGGATATGTACGTGCCCATTGGCTGCCGTGTGGATACGGTCACTTGCCACGATAATTGATCCGGGCACGGCAGCTGAGCGGCGGCCGTCGGCGTGCTCAATGTAGGCGTTGCCCAGCACCAGGCTGACTTCACCCACCGGCTCGACTGTCTCCAGCTGGGCATGGGCAAGTGTCGATCCGGCAGCCAATGCAGTGGCCATCGTGACCGCCACTGCGAGCGTTCTGGCTCGCAATGTCAGAGATGTCATCATTCTGTAAACTGGCTGTGGTGTCATAGTGCTCAATTTTGAACTCCTGGATCCAGAGTCTGGTCCATCATTAGCACAAAGCTTATCTCAAGCCGCCGTCCCGGTAAGTGACCACGGTCACACGTTTGCTATTCCAACATGCCTTACTATAATGGCCCGGCAGCGCTGCCCAATGGAATGTCAACAACCAGCGCACCATACCGGAATATTTCGCATGCTGGTTACACCTGAGCTTCTCGGCACATTTCCCAGCTTAAAGCCGTTACCATTGCCGCTGTTGCAGCAGCTTGCACAGCAGTCAACGGTTCAGCGTTTTGCCCGTCGCGGCGTGGTGCTCAAAGCAGGTGTACGCGAAGAGTCGGTGTGCTTTTTGTTTGAAGGTCGCCTACAGGGCGTAGATTTTACCATTGATGGGCGCGAAGTGGGTCTGTACTTCGTGGAACCCGGTGACTTTTGCGGTGAGCTGGGCATGTTTGACGATGGCCCGCAGCCTGAACACGTCATTGCACTGACATCAGCGATGGTTGTGTTTGTGCCTCTGGCCAGCCTGCGACAGGTTACCCGGGAGCACGCTGTGCTGTTGCAGCGCATGGGGGAGCGTCTGGCAGCGCGGGTTCGTCAGATGACCAGACAGCGATCATTGCTGGGTCTGCCTAACGTTGGCCAGCGCGTTTGCTGTCAATTGTGGATGCTGATTCCTGAATCTGGTCGCAGCGAAGGCAATCAGACGATTATCAGAAACCCGCCGACTCACATGGAGATAGCCATCATGTTGAGCCTGAGCCGGGAAAGTGTCAGCCGCGTCTTTCAGTTGTTGCAGGCACGTGAAATTGTCAAACGCGACGGACCAGGCGCTCTGATTGTGCACGATCTGCTGACTCTGCAAAGACTGGCAGAAGGCGCAGAAGAGCTCTAAGGCGCTGGATCTTGTGAAAAAAGTCGCTGAGGCGGCCATGCTATAATCGCCGCGAAAACTCTGCGGGGGGTTGAAACATGTAATGTTTCACCCCACCTAGTCTATTCGCACCCAACGGACACCATGCACTGACGGCAAGCATCTCTTAATGGACACATCGAAAAAAACAAGTACTTACAAAGAACTGAACGAATCGCTGAAAAGCATTCGTCACTACTTCATCTATGCCGGCTTATTCAGTGCGGCTGTCAACATTCTGATGCTGACACCCATCATTTACATGTTGCAGGTGTACGATCGGGTGATTTCCAGTGGCAGTGTATCGACGCTGACCATGCTCACGCTGTTGATGGTGGGTCTGATGCTGGCAATGGGTGGTTTCGAGTGGGTGCGATCCATGATTCTGATCGCCGCCAGCAACCGGATCGAACAGCAGCTGAGACGACGCGTATTCAACGCGTCTTTTACTCACGCGCTGCTTAGCGGCTCAGGCGCCAGCGGCGGCCAACCCCTGAACGACCTGTCCAGTTTACGGCAGTTTTTGACTGGTAACGGCCTGTTCGCGTTTTTTGATGCACCATGGTTCCCTATCTATGTCGCTTTGATGTTCGTCTTCCACCCGCTCTTTGGAGTGGTGGCCATCCTGGCCGGTATCGTCATGGTGCTGCTGGCCTGGATCAACGAAGTTGTAACAACACGCAAGCTGAAGGATGCCAATACCAAAGCTAACCGGGTGAACAATCAGGTCAATGGCAGCCTGCGCAATGCCGAAGTCATCGCCGCCATGGGTATGACAGATGACATCAGACGTCAGCAGGAAAAGCAGTCGAACGAAGTTCTGGTATTGCAAACCGACGCCAGTCGTTCTGCGGGCGCGCTGACCAGTATCTCCAAGTCTTTTCGGCTGATTGTGCAGTCCCTGATTCTGGGACTTGGTGCCTGGCTGGCGCTACGCCAGGAAATCTCGCCCGGCATGATGATTGCGGGTTCGCTGTTGCTCGGTCGCGCACTGGCTCCCATCGACATGCTGGTTTCCACATGGAAGGGATTTTCAGTGGCTCGCGCCCAGTACGAACGTCTTGGGCAGCTGCTGGAGAGGATTCCTCCCGAGGCAGAGCACATGCCGCTGCCGCCACCGCAGGGCGACCTGTCTCTTGAGCAGGTCACTGTTGCGCCGCCGGGCACACGAGTCCCTGTTGTCCGCGGCGTTACGCTGCAGTTGGCGGCTGGTGAGGCTCTGGGCATTGTAGGTCCCAGCGCGTCTGGCAAATCAACGCTGGCACGAGCGGTTCTGGGTATCTGGCCGGTCATGGCAGGCAAGGTAAGGCTGGACGGTGCTGACATCGCTGGCTGGGATCGCGGCCTGCTTGGTCCTCATATCGGTTATCTGCCACAGGATATCGAGCTGTTTGACGGCAGCATATCCGACAATATCTGTCGATTCGGTGAAGCCGATGCCGAGCGCATCGTTGAGGCCGCCAGACTGGCCGGCGTTCATGAGCTGATTCTGCGCCTTCCGGATGGTTACGACACAGTTATTGGCGGATCCAGCGGCGGCCTGTCGGGCGGACAGCGACAGCGAATAGGTCTGGCGCGCGCAGTTTATGGCAATCCCCGATTACTGGTGCTGGACGAGCCCAACTCCAATCTGGACGACCAGGGCGAGAAAGAGCTGGTTTCTGCCATTCAGCGCATCAAGGCTGGCGGTTGCACAATTATTGTCATATCGCACCGCACCATGGTCCTGCATAGCATGGACAAGCTGCTGGTGATGAAAGAGGGGGCTGCTCTGAGCTTTGGTCCCAAAGACGAGGTGCTTGCCAGCCTGATGGGACAATCGGAACAGCGCCGGGCCGGTAATGCCTGATCGGTAGTTCACGTTAGAAAACCTGACGCCCAGGCGATAACAGGCAACAAATACGACAGCAGCAAATGTCGAACGAAATATCATCCAGGAGATTTGTCTGGGCACCGCCCAGCAGAGAGTGAACGTGGAAAAGCAGACTACTGATAACGATTTTCAGATTGACACCAGCATGGATACGCCACGGCGTATTGGCTTACTGATATTCTTTTTGGTGTTCGGAGTATTTGGCCTGTGGGCTGCCTTTGCACCACTGGACGGCGCCGCCCATGCTACCGGTCATGTAACGGTGCGCTCCAACAAGCAGCTGGTGCAACATCTTGAAGGCGGCATCGTCGCAGACATTCTGGCGCGCAACGGTGATGTTGTCGAGGCCGGTGAACCCCTGCTGGTTCTGGATGACACACAATCCCGTGCACAGCTGCAGATTGCCAACTCCCAGTATGTGGCCCTCAAGGCACTTGAGGCTCGTCTGATCGCTGAGCGCGACGAGCTTGATGCCATTCAGTTCCCCGCAGAACTCTCATCTCTAGATGCCAATGCACAAGCAGAGATGTTGTCCCAGACCCAGATTTTTCGGACGCGTAAAGCCTCTCTGGAAGGAAGCATTGAGGTTCTGGAGCAACGTATTGAGCAATTGCAGTCGCAATTGCGTGGACTGCGCGCTTTGCAGGAAAGCAAGCAGGACCTGGCTGATTCTTTCGATGAAGAACTGAACGATGTACGTGCTCTGCTTGAAGAAGGTTTTGCCGACAAGAACCGCCTTCGCGAACTGGAACGCAACGCAGCGCAACTGCGCGGAGAGGCTGCCGAGCTGACGGCAAATATTTCGTCAGCAGAAATTCAGATAGGTGAGACACGCCTGGAAATCCTGCAGCAACGTCGTCAATTCCAGAATGAAGTAGCCAATCAGCTGGCGGAGACCCAGACGAATCTGAAAGACGTCACCGAACGCATCGGAGCATTGCGCGATGTCGTTAACCGTACCGTTATAAAGGCGCCTGTAACCGGGATCGTCAATGGCCTGCAGGTTCATACTATTGGTGGGGTCATCCCACCGCGTACCGAAATTGCTGATATTGTTCCGCAGTCCGATGAGCTGATTGTTGAGGCACAGGTCTCACCGATTGACATTGATCGTGTCGACATAGGCCAGGAAGCTACCATTCGATTCTCCAGCTTCAGCAGTTCGGTACCCAATATTTTTGGCCGGGTGATCCATATTTCTGCTGACAGCTTTACTGACCAGCGCACTGGGATGACGTATTACACTGCTCGTATCGAAGTCACACCAGAAGGCTTGCAAGACCTGGGCGACCTGACGCTAATTCCCGGCATGCCTGCCGAAGTGTTTATTGCCACCGGCTCCAGAACCTTCCTGCAGTATCTGACCAAACCCATCACCAATGCGCTGGCGCGCAGCTTCATAGAAGATTGATTGGCTTATGAGCAGCAACGACCAGATGTCTGAATTCCAGTGCACTCCTCGACGCTCGAGCCCACTCTTGGTGCATGCCATCTGTGGGGTTATGGCTCTGGCAGGCTCGATGGGCACGCTGGCCCAGAGTGATGATAACCAGCAGGAGACCGAGGAGCTGGCATCGCTGATGCAGCGCCATGACGGCGTAGGGCGAACCCTGGAAGATTTTTTTGTTGCATCAATGGAGTTCAGCCCGCGCCTGGAAATTGCTGAAGAGCAGATGAACATAGGCACGGCGCGTCGCGAAGCGGCCAATGGTCAGCTGTTCCCGCAGGTATCGGCCTCTGCCAGCATTTCAGACAACCGTCAGGAGCGCACCGGCGGCGCTCCCGTTGACTACAGAGGCGAGCGCTATGCCGTTCAGCTTCGCCAGGTACTGTTTGACTGGCGGGTCTTTGCACGACGCGGGCAGGCCTATGCGGTAGAAAACCAGTACGAAGCTCTATACTACGCAGAGCTGGCGGCACATCTGTCTGATGTGGCAGAAAGATATTTTGATGTGCTGCAGGCCCAGGACGCACTGGAGTCCAGCAGGGCCGAGCTGGAAGCGGTCAATAACCAGCTGGCACAGATTGAACGCATGCATGACCTGCAGATGGTGCAGGTTACCGATCTTTATCAGGCACAGGCACAGGCCTCAGCGGTAGCTGCCGAGCAGGTGTATTTGAGCAGCGAACTGGAGCTGGCAAAAGAAGCTCTGCGCTCTGCAACTGGGCTGGCTGTAGGTGAGCTTTATACGCTGCAGGACAGCACCGAATTGCCGCAGATTGACGGTAGTCTGGAAGAGTGGGTCAGCCGCGCGCGCGCCAACAGCCACCAGATTCAGGCTCGCCAGTACGCCGTAGAGGCGGCTGATGAGCGCGTTTCAGAGCGACGTGGCAACTACATGCCACAGGTAAGTCTGGTCCTGCAACAGCAGCGTTCAGACCTGGGCTTTGATAACACGCCAATGGCTCGCACGGACACCGGCTATGTTGGTCTGGATGTGTCTATCCCGCTGTTCGCAGGCGGCAGCAATCGCGCAGCGGTCCGCGAAGCGATAAGCCAGCAGAATATCGCACGAAACGAGCTTCGCCAGATGCATCTGGATGTCAGTGAGCAGACTCGTTTTGCATTCCTGCGGCTGCAGGCGGCAGAGCGCCAGATTCGCGCAGCAGAGGCATTGCTGGAATCCCGCGAACTGTCGGCACGTGCACGGCGCAGAGGTTTTGAACTTGGCACCGTAACAACGGTGGATGTGCTTGAATCCGTCCGCGATCAGTTTGTTGCGGAGCGCGATCTCCAGCAGATTCGTTATGATTACATCCGCCTCTTATTGAACCTGCAGCGTGACGCCGGCACACTGAGCCCGGATGACCTTATTGATATCAGTTCACGCCTGCAACCAGGCGAATAGCAGTTTCTCCCGACACAATAATCACTCCACCAGCAGGTTGATTGGCTGCTGGTGGAAGTAAAGTTCATTCGGGTTGCTGTCGACGCCGTAACCAATCAGGAAGTCGATGTCGATGCTGTTGACTCCAATATCTCTCGCCACAAACTGCTTGAGAATGTCGATGGTTTCCACAGCCTGCAGTGTCCTGCGTTCAAAGACTGGCACCAGTTCCAGGTCTGGTCGATATCCAACAAAATCACCGTTCGGATGTTTGACCAGAATCTCACCCTCAGGTGTGATACCTGCCACCACCACAAATCCGGGCTGGCCCCGGTGGTTCGGGTCCACTGTAATCTCACCTTTAACGTCGAAACGCTCCGTTGAGCTGACTCTGTTGATATACGTCTGCCCATTGTTGCGCGTGACACCGCCGCGAAACAAAGCGTTAACCTGCCCTCCCTGAAAACTCTGCCTGCCTTTCAGGGTAAGCATGGACGGGCTTTCATAGGTGACCGACATGCGGTAATTGCCGGTATTGGTTTCACCACAGGGCGGGCGCGTATTATTACTGTAGGTGTTGACCAGGATTGCGTACTCGCCGGCCGGCAGATTGGCAGTGACACGCGGTCGACAGTTACCTGCGCTGTTCTCATCTATTTCCAGCACATCCAGCTTCATGTCGGCAAGCAGCAAGACACTGTCCAGTCCGCCGCTGGTAATAGTGTCAAGTGTCACCCTCATTGGCTGATCGACCTGCAATGTGTAAACGTCGACATAACTGTCGTCGGATCCACCCTGTTGCAGATCCTGTATCAGGCAGTCACCCGCATTGAGATCTCCGTAGACCCAGCCGAATGTTACCGGGCGGTTTTCGCAGTTGCTGATGCCACTGTAAAGAACATTGACTCCCTCAATGTCATCCTGTTGCAAGGTAAAGGTATTGCCGATTGAGGGATTCATGATGGCCGTGGCGGTATTCTCGTGCGCCAGCCCCATCACGTGACCCAGCTCATGCAGTGCCACACGTCGAAAGTCAACGACTCGGTCAACGCGTTGATTGCCATCATAGGTGTCAAATGGCACATTCGAGTTAAACACAATATCAGCTTCGACGAGATCAGCTGAACCCAGCGTATTGAACTCGGTAAAGAACACCGTCACAGCTATTGTCTGACTATTAAACTGGCGACCACAAATGGTACTGCCAAACGCAGCTCCATTTCTGAAGTCAGGTGGCTGCCCGGACCCAGTCTGCCCCACGCACGGATCCAGAAAGTCAGGAACAATATTGAAGGTAAAGGCAGTCTGATTGGTCCACGATTCAGCTGCCTCCCGATAAGCCTGTGCCCACGGCACGCCGCTGGCAGACACGCCCGGGATACCGGTATAGATTGTCGTCCTGGCGCCAGGCCATTTATTCCCCAGAGGATCAAACTCATAGGCGGTGGCAGACATGATCAGCAGTCCGCTGGCAGACAGTAGCACCAGGGCCGCCAGCGCTTGTTGTATCTTGCGCATCAGGGAGTTCCTCCGCTGCTGTCTCTGGCAATATCACGAATGCGTGCCTTGAACGCCCCTGGTGTCATGGGCAGCGCATTGCCGTTCAGACCCTGCACCTGCACACCTCGAGCAGTTCCCTCATGCGGAAGAATGATAAGAGGGGACTGATTGCCTGCCTCCAAAGCGGTGACAGACTGCCCATCTGCCGTTGTGACCTGCGCCGCCGAGCTTTCGCCCTTGATCAGATAGTGCCCCTGTGTCCAGCCAACCAGCGGATGAACCTGTGAGTCATCCAGGGAGTGAACAAAATAGATACCAGTTTCACCCACCTCGGGAACCTGCATTTCTGAAACAGTCATTTGCAGGTTGCCAACACGGCCGCCCAGGAAGCTCAGTTCAATGGCATCACTGGTATAGCTGCCCTTGATGACTTCATCAACGCGGAACTGAACGTAGGTACTGATGCTGCGTGGGCCTGTCTGACGGGATTCCACCGCAAGAACCTCTCCCTGGAAGATCAGCGCTGCGGTGTCGACGACCTGTTCAAAGCGCATCTGTTCAATCGTTGTTGCTGTGCTGAGTGTTGAGAGTAACAGCAGGCCTAACGATAACAGGAGTTGACGCAGGCGGATTGTGAGTAGTGACACGTTAAATTACCTCCTGCAGGGGAAAGTCTTGCGTGCTAGGCCATTGCGGCAATGACATCGCCCAGTTCATGCCGCCAGTGTCTGGGCGCCACGTCCAGGACAGCCAGCGTCTGTGACTTGTCGAGCACACTGTATGGTGGGCGTTTGGCTGGCGTTGGGTAGTCGCTTGCCGGAATCGCCGCTATGGGTATTGCTTTGTCCAACAGGCCTGCCTTGACTGCCTCGTCCTGAATCGCAACAGCGAAATCGTACCAGCTCGCAACACCGGCGTCGCTCCAGTGCAGGGTGCCGACTGGCCGTATCTGTAGCGCTGATTCGATGCAGCGCGCCAGGCCCCAGGTCGAGGACGGCGTGCCAATCTGGTCTGTTACTACTTTAAGAACGTCTCGCTCGGCCATTAATTTCAACATGGTCTTGAGAAAATTCCGGCCGAACTGCGAATAAACCCACGAAGTTCTCAGAACCAGGCTGTGCTTTGGCGCCAGGTATCGAACATGAAGCTCTCCTTCGAGCTTGGTGCGCCCATAGATACTCAAGGGGTCCGTCTGATCGTCTGGTGTGTAGGGGCGGTGATTGCGCCCGCTGAACACAAAGTCAGTCGATATCTGCAGCAGCCAGGTATCATTCTCGGCTGCCCATCGTGCCAGGTTTTTGGGACCGGTTGCATTAGCGGCACGCGCGACCAGGTCATCTGTCTCTGCAGCATCGACCGCCGTATAGGCTGCCGCGTTGATGATGGCGTCTGGCTCGATGTCCGTCAGATGCTTGCGCAAGGCGGTTTCATCACTGATATCCAGCTCCGCATGTGTTATCGGAATGATCTGATAACGTTCGGCCGACAGGTACTGCTGCAGGGTCTGCCCCAGCTGGCCGCCGGCGCCAGTTAAAGCGACTTTAAGTGGCTGGCTCATCAGGAACCCTGCTTTTGATATTTGGGAGCATCGGTAAAGCTCAGCGCCTTGCTGTCCTTGCCCGACAGTACCGGTTCACCCGCGCCAGCCACCAACGGCCATTTTATTCCCAGTGCCGGGTCGTTCCACATCAGACTGAACTCATCTTCAGGAGCATAATAATCGGTACACTTGTACACCATTTCGGCACTGTCGCTGATCACATAGAACCCATGTGCAAAACCAGGCGGCACCCAAAGCTGGTGTTTGTTGTCTGCGGACAGAACACAACCCACGCTTTGCCCAAAGGTCGGAGAGCCCTCGCGCATATCCACAGCCACGTCATAGATTTCACCCGACACCACGCGCACCAGTTTGCCCTGGGGCTGGCGGAGCTGATAGTGCAGACCGCGCAGAATGCCCTGCGCTGACTTGCTGTGGTTGTCCTGTACAAATCTCAGCCCAGGCAGCAGTTCATCGAAGATAGACTGGCGAAACGTTTCCATAAAAAAGCCGCGGTGATCACCAAAAACAGCCGGTTCCAGCAGCAGGACATCAGGAATATGTGTAGGGGTTACTTTCATTGCGTTGCCTTGTTGATGCAGTTTGGCTGACGATATTTTTTGGCGCTGTTCTGGGACAATCAGTCGCGAATCAGATTCAACAGGTACTGTCCATAGCCGCTCTTGGCCAGCGGCGCTGCCAGCGCACGCAGCTGTGTAGCGTCAATGTATCCGTTGCTGTACGCGATCTCTTCCGGACAGGCAATTTTTAATCCCTGCCGCTCTTCCAGTACCCGAATAAAGTTTGCCGCATCGAGCAGGGACTGGACTGTGCCGGTATCAAGCCATGCCGTACCACGATTAAAAAGCTCTACCTGGAGCTGACCGCGGGAAAGATAGGTTTTGTTGACGTCCGTAATCTCCAGCTCGCCACGGGCGGAGGGCTTGATTGTCTTGGCGATCTCCACGACTTCGTTATCGTACAGATACAGGCCTGTAACTGCGTAGTTGGACTTGGGTTTTGCCGGCTTTTCTTCCAGATCGATTGCGGTATTGTTTTCATCCAGAGCGACAACACCATAGCGCTCCGGGTCGTTTACATAGTAAGCAAACACAGTGGCACCCGATTTCTGCTGCACCGCACGCTGCAGTTTTTCTTCAAGTGAATTGCCGTAGAAAATATTGTCGCCAAGTATCAGGCACACACTGTCATTGCCAATAAATTCTTCACCGATCAAAAAAGCCTGGGCCAGTCCATCTGGACTGGGCTGCACCGCATACTGCAGATTGATCCCCCAGCGGCTGCCGTCACCCAGCAGATGCTCGTATAGATGCAGGTCAGCCGGCGTGGTAATGATCAGGATGTCGCGGATACCAGCCTGCATCAGTGTGCAGAGCGGGTAATAGATCATCGGTTTGTCATAAACAGGCATCAGCTGCTTGCTGACCGAAATGGTCATTGGGTGCAGACGGGTACCCGTGCCGCCAGCCAGAATTATTCCCTTGGTTGTATGTGTCGATGTCGGCACAGACTGAGTCATGGTTCTATCCTTGTGACGTTGCACTGTCAGCGATGATGGACGGCAGTAACTGGTAGAAAGTCAAACGCGGATTATAGCCCAGTTCTTGACGACTTGCTGAGCCGTCAACGTGATTCGGGCGTGATAGCGCACGCCAGGTGCGAAGCCCGGGAGCATTGCGCAGTGGCAGCAGCCTACCCGCCACTTCCAGCAGCAGTGCGCCAGCGAAAAACAGCCACCTGGGCGTGGCAAACGTCGCGGGCGGCTTGCCAAGCGCGTCTCGCATGGCCTGCTCAATACCCTTGATCGTGTAATGCTGATCGTCAGAAACCGCATATACTGGCGCGCGGGAGGGAACCGAACGCTCAAGCGCAGCGGCTGCCAGCACCAGCACCTGACACAGATCCTGAACGCCGATCAACGAAATTGCCTGCTGAAAGTCCGGCAGAGGAGGCATCACACCCTTCTGGATCAGCCTGAGCAGGCTCATCAGATTGCCTTTCATGCCAACCCCATACACGCTGGCTGGTCTGATGATGGTCACAGCAATCCTGCCCTGCTCATGGGCAGCCATCAGCTGCTGTTCGGCCTGAAATTTGGCATCTCCGTATGCAGTGCGCGGCTGGTCATGGGCGGGATCAGCCAGAATGCTGCTGACATACACGAATCGTGAAACACCAGCCTCGATGGCGGCCTCCAGCAGATTGACCGTCCCTTCGACGTTGGTCTGATAGATCAGTTGCGTCCGCGCATGATTCACGTGCGCATAGGCGGCAAGGTGGTAGATGCAATCAACCCCCTTCACCACGGTGACCAGTGATTCGGGACGGGTCAGGTCCTGAGTCGGACGCTGCAGTACACTGACAGCATCACCCTGAGACTGCAGCATGGGCACCAGGTGTCGCCCCACAAATCCGCTACCGCCTGTCACCAGCACGCGAGAGCTCATGTCCAGCGCCAGCCGTGCGTGTTAAAAAATCGCAGCGCTGAGCGCCCGAACATGCCGATGTGTCGCAGGCCTTTTTTGGCACTGTTGCCACCCAGGTGCGTGATTCGCATTCCCGGCAGATAGGTCAGGGTGCCCAGGCGATGCGCTCGAAGCGCCAGATCGAAGTCTTCGAAGTACAGGAAATAGCGCGGATCAAAACCATTCAGTGATTTGAGCGTTGTCAGCCTGAACAGCATGAAACAGCCACTGATAACGGGAATGTCCTCGCTGGGCCGGTCGTCGGGGAGGTCCTGCATGTCGTAGTGCGCCAGTCGCTCGTGGAAGCGCTGCTTGACTGCCTCCGGCGCAAAGCCGCGCAGCAGAAAGTCGAGCACGCTGGGGTAGCGTTTGCAGGCAGAGGCTGAGCCTCCATGACCGTCACTGATTGATGGCGCCACTGCGACTGTGCGCTGATGCGACTGCAGCCAGGCGACACCGACACAGAGCGCGTCCGGCTGCACAATCACGTCCGGATTCAGAATCAGGTACAGGTCGTTTCCGGCGTCAGCCAGTTGCTGTGCATGCGACAGCCCAAGATTGTGACCGCGACCGTAACCCAGATTGCCATGACCGGTGATCAGCTCCCCCTCCAGCCCAGTCTCACTCCACCCATCCAGCACATCACGCAAGGGCATGACATTACTGTCGGAATCTCCGTTATCGATCAGATACAGCTGACAGTCTGAGAGGTGCTGCTGACGCAATGCCTGCTGGGCGGCTATTGCCAGTGACTGCAGCGTCTGCCGCAATACCTGCGTATCCAGGGTATGAACAACAATCGACACACAGAGTCTGGGAGGGCGGCTCTGGCTCACGTCGCGCGAAATCTCAATGGGGACAGGGAATCTGCAGTGAGAACAGGTGCATCAGCCGTCACCAGGCTAGTGTTTACTGGTCGGCGTGTCACTGGGAATTTGGCTCCGCAGGCACTATCCGGTCGCCGAAGGGAGTGCGCACCAGACGGGCTCCCTCGGGTACATCGGCCGGGTCGATACGACGCGGCCGGAATCTCGATTCTTCGGTTCGGCGGACGGCTGCGTCCGGGTCACTGCGCTCTCTGGCAGCACGCAGGGCTGCGGCAAACGGGTTTTCCGGCTGCTCCTCAGCACTATCTTCACTACGACGATCACGACGACCGCCTCTGTCTTCAGATGACTCCTCCGCTGATTGCGCCGGTGCCTGGGTCGCTATTGGAGCGGCTGTTGCCAGCTGCAGGCGGGATACGTTGCTACCCACGCAGGTGACACCTTCATCGGGATCTGCATAACAGGAGTTGCCTGCGGGATGCTGAATTATTAACTGGCGATTGGCCACTTCATCCACAAAGTGGCCGGGATAGCCGGGGATCTCTGCGCGCGCGTCCATCGACCCGCTCGACTCGTCCGGCAGCGGAACCACCAGGGTTTCTCCGTTCTGCAGGCGCAGGCGCACCTGACGCTTGCTGCCAAACTGGCTGGTACCGACCAGGGTAAACTGTGGTCCACCGCTGCGCGATGTCGTGTCAGGCGCGGGGGCAGGGGAATCTGCTGCAGAAGCGCTTGCCTCGATCGGCTCAAACAGGCGAAGCAGTTCATTGCTCGTCGGCGATGCTGTAGCCGACTGTTGACCGGCCACGGAGTCCGGCGTCAGGTCTGTAAACAGTTCCGTTTCCTGGGCGTGAGCATGCACAGCGCTGATCAGCGCCGCCAGCATCATCATTAGGGCCCTCAGCATCATTCTGACTCCTGTCAGCGAACTGACTGTCCGGGTACATCATGACCGCCCCGGACCAAGCGGTACTTGAACATTGTTACGTTAACGGCTTTTTTATTTGTCGTGCAAGCTTACGGTTTAGTTTGCCCACGTTCAAAATATCTGGCTACTGCCTGCTGGGTCAATGCCTCCAGAGACTCTGTCAGCATGCCCGGATCATATCGATTAAACGACTCGACATACTTCACCTCCGCACTCATGGAGAAGGTGCGCGCCTTGTTCAGGGCCAGAATCAGTTCAGGATAGTTATTCTGGCTGTTCTGGCTGGCGTAGACAGCCATGGCCTGCTGCTTGGCCTTGATGGTCGAGGTGATATCAATCAGCCGGTTAACGGGGCTCTGTACACTGATCTCATAGGACCATACCTCAGGCAGATGACCACGCCAGGCGCGCAGCTGCAAGCGCTGCACGGCTGCCCAGACCAGCTGCGCGGTGACCCGATGGTCAGGGTGGAGCTCCAGTACGCCGGGGAAAAATACCGTGGCTGCCTGCAGATCGATCAGCGCGCCAGCGATCTGCTCTACCACCGCATCGTCCATCTTCAGACCCCGGTCCGCATGATCCCAGGTCTGCACGCTGCTGACGCCGAGTACATCGCAGGCCTGCTGCACTTCCGTTTTGCGCTGCGCCACCAGGGCCTGCTGGTCATCAGGATTGGTGGCACCGCCCAGCGCGCCATCTGTCAATACTATGACATGAGTCGCCATACCCTGCAGCGCAGCAAGGCGCAGCGCCCCACCCATGCCAAAGGTTTCATCGTCGGCATGCGGCGCAAAAACAACCCAGGGCGCCGGCGGCAGATCGGATACGTGAAAGGGGACCAATATGTTTTCAGGATTCATGGCGCGGATTGTAGGCGGTTTTGCCGGTTTTTTTTAGCGTTTTGTGGAGATTGAGGCGCTTTCGTGGTTAAATCTGCGCCCTTCTGGAGTGAAATTATCATCGTTGATTGCTGCTATGACATCTAGCCTGCTGCGTCAGTGGACATTGTCTCCCATTCGCCACTTCCGGCTGTTCCATCAGTTCGTGCGACAGGAATTCAGCGGCCAGTTCGCCGGCTCGCTGGGTGGTTTCCTGTGGCTGTTTGTTACGCCCATCGTCAATATCATCATTTATTCATTCGTGTTCAGTGTGGTTTTTCGTGCGCCCATGCCGGAAAACTTTGGTGACGTGCCTTTTGTCATTTTCCTGATGATTGGTTATCTGCCCTGGTTCGCCTTTGCCGATGCGATGGGTCGCTCAAGCGGACTGCTGCTGGACAAAGCCCCGCTGATCACCAAGGTCATGTTCCCGGTGCAGCTGATTCCCATGGTTGGCACACTGGTCCCTTACCTGGTCCACGGCATCGCCATTTTTGTATTCCTGGTGTATCTGGCCACGCAGGGATATCTGCAGATGGCCTGGCTTTGGCTGCCGGTAGCCTTCGTGTTGCAGTTCATGTTTACCATCGGCCTGGTCGCCATCCTGTCCGCCTTCTGTGTGTTCCTGCGTGATATCCAGCAGCTTGTGGCTCTGATGCTGACTGCGTGGTTTTTCCTGACGCCGATCATTTATCCTCTGTCGCTGCTGCCCGAGCAGGTGTGGCCGCTGATGATGTTGAATCCCATGCACAGCTTTGTGCAGTTCTATCGCGAAGCGATTCTACTGGGCGATTTTTCTGCCATCCATTTCCAGGTGATGGTGGTATCGGCCGTGCTGAGCTACCTGCTGGGCGGCTGGCTGTTCATGAGAATAAAACACGCTTTTGGTGACGTTTTGTAATGCACAGTATTTCGGTCAACAATCTGAACAAGGATTTTCGCATCTACGCACGGCCGCAGGATCGCCTGCTGGAGTTGTTGCTGCGCCAGCCTCGTCACCGCGTATTTCATGTTTTGCAGGATGTTTCTTTTGATGTCATGGAAGGCAAGAGCCTTGGCATCATTGGTGACAATGGCGCGGGCAAGTCGACCCTGATGAAGCTGTTGGTTGGCACCCTGCAACCGAGCAGTGGGACCGTACACACCAAAGGTCAGGTCGCAGCCCTGCTGGAGCTGGGTGCAGGCTTTCATCCGGAATTCTCCGGCCGTCGCAATATCTATCTTAATGCCTCGCTGCTGGGTGTCCCGGATGACGATATCGCTGCGCTGGAAGAAGACATCATCGAGTTTTCCGAGCTGCGGGACTTCATTGATCGCCCTGTCAAAACCTATTCCTCCGGCATGTATGTGCGACTCGCGTTTTCCATCGCGACGATGGTAAGACCGGATGTGCTGGTGATTGACGAGGCGCTGGCGGTTGGTGACATCGCGTTTCAACGCAAGTGCGTGCAGCGTATGAACGAGTTTCGTGCGCAGAACAAAAGCATGGTGTTCTGCAGTCACTCCATGTATCACGTGCAGGAGCTTTGTGACACAGCTATCTGGCTGGAAAAGGGCCGTATTCGCGAAATGGGCCAGAGTGAAGAAATCGTTGCGCGCTACGAAGATTACTGCAACAGCCGTCGTTCCTACACCAAAGCAGAGGAGCAGGCCAAAGCCCTCGAATCTGAAAGCTCTGCGGTCAAGGCCGAGCAGCCAGCGGAAGACAAAACACCCAAGGACGCCCGCATCATCCATACCGTGGTGCGCAATACCGATGGCGAGATCATCGACTCTGTTGAGCCGCTGCAGGAAGTCATTCTGGAGTTGCAGGCCGAGATACTAAATGACAACAGCATCTGCTATTTCGGCTTCGCCTTGATGAAGGATCTGGACGAGGTTATCTCTGCCTATCTGGGCACCGATAGACCCGACGTCGAACATGGCCCTTTCCGCAAGGGTGAAATTGTCACTGTGCAGTTGCGCCTGGATGCCATGGCATTGCGGGTGGGAAACTTCCATGTGCTGGGTGGTATCAACGATGCAAGTGGACTGCTCTGGTACGAGACAAAACTCAGCAAGGAAATCACGGTAAAGACAAGCAAAGGGCTGGGTGTTTTTGTGATGAAGTCGCAATGGGACGTAAAGCGCGATTGAGCATTGACATGTTCTAAGCGGAGCGCGTCAATCTGCTCTCAGGTGTCTCAATCCACTCGCAGCAATCCAGGCGGTAACTCCGCTCTTGGCGGCGCCGTGTCCGGCAACATGGCATATGGATCAACGTGACGCACTCGCGCGCGTTGATTAAAGCTTTCGACCTGCATGATCTGCATGTAGCCCTGCCGAACCGGATCCTCAACCGCTGATATTTCCTCGTCTGTCCTCTGGGATTCCTGCTCCGCATTGGCAGCCTCAGCCGCCGGGTAAACGTATACCGAGTAAATACTGGAAGCAGTAAACCCCAGCCAGGGTGACAGTTCTACCATATTCTCAAGTGGGATTAGGGCACCAACTTCACGCATGGTTCGCAGATCACGGTGCTGCCTGTAAGCAAAGATCTGCTCGGCCAGTTCCTCTTCCATGCCAGGCAGCAACATCAGGGCTTCTCGTGTAGCCATATTGGGATTGACCACGGCTTCATTGCTGTAGACGGTAAATGCCGCTTCAAGATTGACGCCCTCAAAAAGCTCGTCGAAACCTCTTATCAGCAGAATCTCGTCGACCGATTCCAGATCAGGACTGTTGCGTGGCGTGTACGGCGGATCCAGCGTTTGATAATACTCAGCTTCGGCGCCGCCAGGTGTGATCAATTCGTTGAGATCGGTCCAGTCATTCCAGGCCGCCAGTAGTTCCTGTACCTGGCGTGGATCGAAGTCAGGGCCCAGTCGCGTTTCGATAATCTGCTGCAGCCGTCGTACTTCGATTCGATTGAGATTTATTTTTCCAGCATGGTCATAAATCCGCACAACCATGTTTTCTGGGGCAGGGTAGTGCAGGGAGAGCGGTTGACCATTAAAGCGGTACGTCGACATCCGTACTTCACCCCAGTCGTTCAGCACCGGCTCTTCGTCCAGCGGTAATGGCATGCGTTCCAGCATCAGCTCCATTTCTGCCTGGTTCATGGCTGTCATGATATCTGCGTAATCGCTTACACCTTCTTTTTGCCGCAGTGCCGTTGTGGCTCCCAGGCGAATATTGGTTGCCAGCACGGTGACCAGCACGGTCAACACTACCGCCGTCCACAGCACCATGATGAGCACCGCGCCCCGTTGCGATCGCGGCATCATGGTATCAGCTCCAGATTGGGACGAATGCTGCGATGCTGCCGCGCATTGACGGGCGCCACTATGTCCAGCGTCTCCACGTTCCGGTCATCGATGGGTTCCAGACGTACATGGACGGCAAACGGCAACACACTGAACGTGAAGGCAGGCCAGTCTTCACGCCACAGACGCTCAAACTCGAGATCCTCATACAGATATTGAAAGCTCACGCGGTATCCTGGCAAAAGCAGTCGCGGCTCGGCCTCGTCCAGGCGCGCCGTCGGTTCATCACTGAGTGCAGGCGCAAGTTGCAGGTAAACTCCCTCATCGCCACGCCAAAACAGACGCCAGGCAGTCAGGCCATCCCTTCTCTCGGGGGACACTGTTGACACCCAGGACAGCTGGTTGGATTCACCTTCAAAATAGACATGGCGCCCCAGAGTTTCGGGGTCGCGGTAGCTGTGCGGGAAAGCACCCTGCAGCGCTCGCTCCAATTGCAGTATCGCAATTGATTCGTCCAGATTGTTCTCCAGAGCGGAAGCATTATTGTCCCAGTCACGCACAACGGAGAACATACCCGCTGTCAGCATGGTCATCAAAGTCGCTGTCAGTGCCAGCGCCAGGATGATCTCCAGTAGCGTGAAACCTCGCTGCAGATGTGATCGGCTTGCTTGTTGTTGCATTCGATTCATGTTGCGTGTCACCGTGGCAGATCAGAACGTAGCCAGCGGACACCCTCGATCTGCTCACCCGTTTCCGGATCCACCATTCGGTAGGTTTCCAGAAGATCATACATGGGCGCTGTCCGTCGCAGGGGATCTTCAAGCTCACCTTCTGGAGAAACATCGAACTCGTCGTCAATGACTGATTCGATGTCACGAAACTGATTGTCGAGCAGCGCAAAGTTGAGATTGGCTCGAGCCTGAACCGTATCACTTAAACTGTTCTGTGCACGGCCAGCCAACTGCTTGCTACCGGCAGCCAGAGTGAAAAGTCCCCCCAGCACCATAGCCGTTATAGTCAGGGCAACCAGCACTTCCAGCAGTGTAAAGCCTTGCTGCACTGTTTTTACTGAGATTGCAGGCCGGCTAATCGTCATTTTCATCAAGACGCTCTACTCGCCCTGAAAAGGGGTCAATTGAAAGTTTTAAGCGACGGGAATCCTGCGAGAATTCGAGCGTGCCGCCAGAGCTGCCTCCCTCTGGATAGAACTCGATGCTGAGCTGTTCCTGCACGGGGGACTGGCGGCCTGTACTGTCTGTATAATCCAGCTCGGTTTCGACAGAGACCCAGCGCCCCACCACTGATGGGTCGGCAGTCTCAGGTTCATCCCGGCCATTGCTGTTGCCTGCATCCGGCGGGTTAACGATAAATTCCACCCGGGTTGTCCCGCCCTGAACCACAGCCATGCGTCTGGCATGATTCAACAGACCCGTTGCCTCACGTACCTGTGCGTTGAACCCCGGAGAATCGAGTGAACTGATACCGGGGCCGATAAGCATGGCCATCATGGCCGCAATACCCAGCACCAGCAGGAGTTCCAGCAGCGTGAAACCGCACTGATATCTCGTTTCCATTGGCGCCTTTCGTCTGACGGCAGGCAATGGCAGCTTTGAAGTTAGTGGCTTCCCTGTTTTAGTCGCCAATATCAGCGTCATTGTCTTCGCCACCCGGCGCGCCGTCAGCACCGTAGGAAATCAGGCTGAAGTCCCGACCGCTCGACTCATAAACATAGGCATTACCCCAGGGATCCATGGGTACATCACCACGCAGGTAGGGGCCGTTCCAGGTGGAGCGCCCGCTGTCGTTCTCGATCAGTCCCTCCAACTCATCCGGATACTGACCTACATCCAGTCGATAGGCATCCAGAGCACTGGTCAGTGAGGAGATCTGCGACAGCGCCGCATCACGACGAGCGCCATCTGCCTGGTTAAACAGATTCGGGGCAACCATGACCGCCAGCATTCCCAGTATCGCCATGACGATCAGCAGTTCGATAATAGTGAAGCCACGGGCTTGCTTGATGCTTTTAACCTTGTTCATATCAATTCCTCTGCCTGTATTCAGATATCTTCCAGCATTTCTGCCGCGAGTTCAAAACGGTTGAGTATTTCCTGATAGCGGCTGTTGGTCTGGTTGTTCAGATTGATCATCTCCGGTCGCAGCACGATAAACAGCTCAGTGCGCTCGTTGTTGTCCTGCTGATAGCTGAACAGTCGTCCCAGGCCAGGCACCCGATTCAGGTAGGGGACACCAGTATTAAGCTGGTCGTTGGTGTTCTGGATAAGGCCTCCAAGCACAACATTTTCGCCGTCACGGACAACGACGGAGGTTTCGATTTCCTGATTCTGGAAAATCGGATTCTGATTGATGCCTGCTGAGCCAGAAACAGACGACAGCTCCTGACGTATTGTCAGATTAACTACACCCTCCTCATTGATGCGGGGCGTGATCTGTAGTTCGATACCTGTTGGTCGGTACTGTATATTGGTGGTGGATCCGCCGACCCCAATGGTTTCACCCAGCTGCACTGGCACCTCGGCGCCAATACGAATCAGGCCTTCCTGATTATTGATCACCGTCAGAGAGGGCCTGGCCAGCAGCCGCACATCGTTGTTGATTGCTATGGCTTCCAGCGTCGCTTCAACCCTGGCCGCGCCATCAAGAAAGGCCCGGTTGAACAGCAATCCACCCAATCCACCGGAACCATCCTGGTTACGGGAAGGCAGAAACTCAGTTCGTACCCGTGTTGCCGTACCATCAGCATTCTCGAGCACGCGCGACCAGTCAACACCAAATGAGGTTTCATCGGTCAGAACAATCTGTGCGATCGCCGCATTGATCATGACCTGCAGCGGCGCTGTGTCCAGTTGACTGATGGTGGTCAACAGCTGTCGATAGTCTCGCGGATTGGCACGAATCAGCAGGCTGTTGGTGGGCTCATCAGCAACAATGCTGACGCGCAGATTGGCGGACACGGCGATGTTGCCAGCATTTGAAGAAGCGGGCCCAGCCACTTGCGCCTGCTGTGTCGCAACCTGTTCTCCCTGTTCGTTGATAATGATGACCGGCTCAGGCCTTGCGGGTTCATCGTCATCGTCGCCGGCAGGACGCTGCTCCTCGTCGTCCAGGCGAAATACTTCGCTGAGGGTTTCTGCCAGCTCTACCGCATTCAGATTTTTGACGCGATACTGAAACAACTGTTCAGACTGTTCTTCCCGATCCGCATCCAGGATCCGAATCCAGCGGGCAAGCTCTTCAAAACCGCGAGCGGCCGGCGCCGTCACCAGCAGCGCATTGATGCGCTCAAGCCCCTTGACCTGATAGGAAGGGTTTTCGCCTTCTATCATCGTCAGTATTTCTGTCAGTTCCTGGGCTACATCTGACGCCAGCGCATTGCTCAGAGGGTAGAGCTGCAAACCCTGATTCTGGAATGGATCATCATCTACGACCACCAGGAGCTCATTGATACGCACCAGCTGAGATCGCGTCGCAGTAATCGCCAGCGTATTGCTGTTGGAAATACGGACGATGCTGTCTTCCTCGTCAAGAATCGGTGAGAGTATGTTGGTGGCGCTGGCCGCAGAGACATAACGCAGCGGTGTAATCTGCATGATCTGCGCCGCAGTCCCCTGATCAAGTGAGTCGGGCGTGGCAATCTCGACCGGGACATTATCGGTGCCAGATCTTGCGTACCAGACATTGCCGACCTGCTCCAGTACGATGCCGTGATTGCGAGTCAGTAATCTGATTAGAGGCCATACATCATCATAAGTCAGCGGCCGGTTTTCAGCAGTACGCAAACTGACTCTGACATCTATTGAGGGATCAATGATGATGGACAGATCCAGTGCGTCAGCGAGCTCTTCCAGCACTTCCCGCAGATCAGCCTGTTCATAGTTCAGTGCCACGGTATTCTGGTCTGGCGGATTGACCGGAGAGGGAACCGACTCAAGCCGATTCGAAACAGACACCTGGCGCCCATCCCGATTGATTTCATCAATGAGCGCCTGCCTTTCCGCCGCAGCCTGTTCGGCAGACGGCATATTTCCAAGCATCTGGGGCGCGCTCTGGCTTGTCGCTTGTCCAGCTGTGGACCCTGAGGTGGTGTTTTGATTCTGGCCACTCGAACGACTGTCACTCGAATCGATACCAGCACATGAAGCCAGTCCGACTGCCAGACTCAGAGCCACTGTGCGCACGGTGAACTGTCGTAAGCTTATATTCACTTTCTGTCTCTCCTTGTGCCAGAAACCGTTCTGCTCTGGCTGCTCACAATATTGGCGATTTTGTCTAACTGTCAGAATTCCACCGCGTTCATGCTGAATACCGCAGACAACATCGTAATGGTGATTCCACCAACAGCGATGCCCAGTATCAATATCAATCCCGGTTGCAATGCTGCAACCAGTCTCGCCATCTGATTCTTTACGTTCTGGTCAAAAGTCTCTGCTGTTTGTACCAGAATGCTGCCTGTGCGCCCTGACTCTTCCCCTACGGCAACCAGCTGGTGCAGTAATGTCGGGAATGCCCCGGCCCGTTCAAGTGCAATACCAAGTCCACTGCCGCCACGTACGTCTTCTTCCACACGATGCAGTAAACGGCTGAGTTCAGTATTGCCAACAACCTCTCTGGAAACCCGAAGCGCGCGAATCAACGGAATGCCGGCACCTAGCAGTGCGCCAAGCGTACGCGCGAACACGGCGCACTCCCGATAAAGCAACAGTTTGCCCATCAGCGGTACTCGTAACAGCAGGGCATCCTTGCGCAGTTTGCGTTGCGGATCACGATCCTGCAGCAACCACCAGTATATAAGTGCCACTACTCCCACTATCAGCAACCAGCCATAACTCTTGATGAAATCGCTCAGCGCAAGCAGGAATGCGGCCGACGCGGGCACTTCAGTGCCGGCGTCTTCAAACATGATTGCGAACTGCGGTATCACAAATACCAGCAGCAGGAAGACAGATATGATGCCAGTGATGAGCAGCACAATCGGGTACACCATAGCGGACACAATCGCCTGGCGATTCTTGGCGCTGGTCTCCAGAAAATCTGCCAGACCCGGCAACAGTTTATGCAGTATGCCGCCTTCTTCACCGGCGCGGACAATATTGATATACATTTTTGAGAACACATCGGGCCGCTGCTCCATGGCATCGGCCAGGCTCCTGCCTTCCTTTACGTCTTTGCGCATGGCCATGACCAGTTGCTGCATGGCCAATGTCTCGGTAATGCCTTCCAGCAACCGCAGCGCCTTGTCCAGCGGCACGCGAGCCTCTGTCAGTGTGCGCAGGCCGTTTGTGAAATCCAGCACATCACTGGCGCGAATCTTTTTGCCGCGCCGACGGTCGGTGTTTTTCTCGGCCACTGCTTCAAGCTTTACCGGGATCAACTGGCGGCCCTGTAGCACGCGAACGGCATCACGTTCGGATTCAGCTGACAGCTGACCCGACTGAACATTGCCACTGGCATCACAGGCCTGGTAGTTGAAATTCATCATAGCCCACTGACCGCCCCGGCGCGCGTCACACGGACCACCTCTTCAGGGGTGGTGAGCCCGGCCGCCAGTTTCTCCAGCGCGTCTTCACGCAGTGTCTTCATTCCTTCGGCAATGGCCTGCTCACGAATGACATTGGCGTCAGAGCCCACTGCGATTTCATGACGGATGGCGTCGGACATGACCAGTAACTCATAAAGGCCGATTCGGCCACGGTAGCCGGTGCCACCGCATCGCTCACAACCCTGGCCTTTGCGGGCCATTGGATAGTCTGCGGCATCAACTTTAAGCACTGCGGCTTCATCAGCTGTCAATTCATGTGGCTGCCCGCAGTCAGGACAGATGCGTCGCACCAGGCGCTGGGCCTGGACGCAGAGCAGACTGGAGCTGATCAGATAGCCTTCCACACCCATGTCCTGCAGTCGCGTAATGGCGCCAGCTGCATCGTTGGTATGCAGTGTTGAAAAAACAAGGTGACCTGTCAGCGCCGACTCAATCGCAATCTCTGCGGTTTCATGGTCGCGGATTTCACCGACCATGATGACATCAGGGTCCTGCCGGACAATGGAGCGCAGACCGGCCGCAAAATTCAAGCCGATGGCGGCATTGGCCTGGATCTGTGTGATGCCTTCCATTTGATACTCCACCGGGTCTTCGACGGTGATGATCTTGGTGGTCTGGTCATTGATCTTTTCAAGCGTGGCGTAGAGTGTTGTGGTCTTGCCGCTACCGGTAGGACCGGTGATCAGTATCATGCCGTGAGGTTGATTAATCAGGCTCTGATAGCTGCGCAGGATATTCTCTGGCATACCCAACTGCTGAAGACTCACGGCCGTGTCACTGCGATCAAGGATACGCAACACGATGGACTCACCGTGCACGCCGGGCAGTGTAGAGACACGCATGTCGAGATGTTTGCTGCCCAGTTTGTAGTCAATGCGGCCATCCTGCGGCAGGCGTTTTTCGCCAATGTCCAGGCGAGCCATCAATTTCAGTCGCGATGCAACAGCGGTGGTGATTTTTACAGGCAGTCGCTCGATGCGATGCATGATGCCGTCAACGCGGCATCTGACTTCCAGGTGTTCTTCATTGGGCTCAAAGTGGATGTCACTGGCATTAATATCAAGGGCACGTGCAAACAGGTGATTGACCAGACGAATGATGGGTGCTTCGGAGGCTAGATCCTTCAGCTCTTCATCGTCCTCATAGCCGGAAACAAACACGTCATCGTTGCCGGTTTCAATATTCGGTGACAATTCTGCGCGCCAGTGGCGGATCAGCCGGCGAACTTCCTCTGCGCCAGCTTCGCGGAATGACACTTCTGCCTGCATGACAAACCGGATCTGGTGTCGCAGCTCGATATCAGGTGCCACCTCACACAGTAATACATGCGACTGACTGAAATCCTGCGCCGGTACGATGCCGGCAGGCTCAAGCAGTTGGCTGAAAACCGGCAGTGAGAGAGCTGGGTGCTGTTGAGTCTGTGCCATTACTCAGCCTCCCCGGTATCATTTTGTCGACTGAAACCGACAACGGTAATATCGCCAATAAACTGATTGCGTGCTCGGCGCATGCTAAAGTCCTGCACGGCCAGATACGGCCTGGACTGTTCGAGTACGCGCAGAAAATTCATGATGGATTGCTGATTGTCCATCACGAATGACAGACTCTGTTCCAGTTTGATCCAGTCACCACTGCTTTCGGTTTCTGCCAGCTCTGTCGATGTGATGTTTATGCCGGACTGTGTGGCATGCTGGCGTATCAGACGCTGAATGGACGCTGTCAGCATCGGTGCCGTGCCGGACTCAAACAGCATGTCATCCAGTCGCTCACGCTGTTCGTTGGTCTGTGCTGCTCGTGCCTGCCATTGCTCAGTCTCTTCCAGCAGGCGTTGTTCACGTTCAATATCGGTAAGCAGCTGTTCAATCTGTATAGAGCGATCCTGGTACATTGACTGCAGGGCTGGGATGCCATTGCTCAGCACCAGCAATAATGCAACGGCCAGCGCCAGTCGCAGAATATTGCGCTCCCTGTTATTCAGCGGCCGGCTGTTTAATGGGCGAAACTTACTGATCACCGTGCCTCCGGAAAGTACCATTCCTGATAGGCTGGAAAGTTTACATCCGCCAATCTGAGATCAATGTAGTAATTTTGATTGCTTGTGGCTCGCGCAAAATCCACTTCCGTAAACATGGGGTTCTGTTCCAGAGCCTCAAGCAGGTTTTGCGGGTCCTCACTTTGGCCTTCGAGACTGATGTAACCTGCCTCGATCTCGATGGACGTCAAGTAGCCGGGAGTGACGATCTGCTGCAGAGTTATCAGCACATCCTGCAGATTCTGCCTCGGGAACTCCGAGAGCACGCCCCATTGTGATTCAAAGTCACGCACGGTGGCCTGTGCCTCACGTGCCGGTTGCGATTGCTGCCGCAGGTTGTCGAGTCGCGACTCCAGGCGGCTGATCTGAAAGGTCTGAAACAGAAACGGCAGCAACACTAATGCAGCCACACCGGCTGCCAGTGCTGACAGAGTTGTGCGCCGCTTGCCTTTCGTGAATCGGCGCCTGGCCGCCAGTGCTGAAGGCGGATTCATCATGAAAGGCGCCAGGTGCTTTTCCAGAGCACCGTCTGCCGCTTTCTTGAGTGCTGCCAGACAGCTACTGGCATCGCTGACGTAATGAACTGGCCCGTTAGAATATTGCTTCAGCAGCTCATCCCATTCCTGCTGATAGGCATCCTCAGCAAGGTCCTGTGTACGAGTCTGCACAAATGCTTTCAGTTGTCCGCCAGTTTTCGCAACCAGGGCCGTATCCCGTCCATCCTGGTCGACAACTACAGCTCCCTCGTCTGCGATCAATCCCATGGCCAGGGCGCGGGGTGTGACGGCCGACAGAAACAGGGACTGATCCGCAAATGCTTTGAACAGTGCCTCCAGCTTCTGCTCCGGCATCCAAAGCGCCAGCACCGGATTCTCAGGATCAACAGCAAGGGCCAGGGGCTCCTCAAAGGCGGGCAGCATGCTCGTGCCCTGCAGCTTTAAAGCGGAACGGAGGGCATCAGGTGCAAGGCCCGGCAGATTCACACCAGTAGTGATAAAACCTGAAGGTGGCAGCAACAGGAGTATATTGGCTGCGGTATCATCATCCTCGTGAATCAGCTCTCGCGCGGCTGCGGCGAGTTCATCAGGATCTGAAGCGTCATTGACAGACTGACTGCGGCCGTCGGATACAAGGTACACCCTGTCCACATGCAGCATGAGCAGCGTATTGATATTTTTCAGCAATGCATCGCCGGTATGCTGGCGGCCCCAGGCACGCATTGTTTCCAGAAGCTCATCGAGGCCCATCGGGCTGTCCCTGTTGTTATTTACCCATTATCTGACGCAATACGGCAGCAGAAAGTTTGCTGGCAAGATGTTATCAGTTTGACAGGGGTATTCAACGAGGACGAATGACCCGGTTTCGACCAGACTGCTTGGCCTGGTAGAGGGACTGGTCCGCTCGGTCGAACAGTGTCTCGGGGGTGTCGTCGCGCTGGGCCGGAACTACGCCGATAGACACCGTAATTTCCACTTTCTCTTCGCGGAAATGAAAAGGTATCGCGCTGATCGCCTCACGCAGCCGATTGAGCGTGTATTCTGCATCAGGTGGACGGATATCAGGCAGCAGAATGACAAACTCCTCACCGCCGTAGCGGGCCACAAAATCCTGCTCGCGCAGGCGAGCGGCGATCTCACGAGCGATGATCTTCAGCACCTTGTCGCCGGCCAGATGACCGAAACTGTCATTGATGTTCTTGAAATGATCAACGTCCAGCACCGCCAGGCAGAGGGCGCGATCCTCCTGCAGACTTGGCCGGTCCGGCTGTCGCTGCCATTGGCCCAGCAAAACACGAATGCGCTCGTTGTAGGCACTACGGTTTGGCAATTCTGTCAGTGTGTCAGTGGCCGCCGCTGATTGCTGCCGCGACAGGTGCACGCGTAATTCGCGTGACTCGGACTCCAGCGCGGCAATACGCTCAATCAAGTCGCCCATTTCCTGCGTCGCTTCTGTGTGCTCACGACTCCGCTGGTGCTTGAACCCGTCCAGAGACTTCAGGATGCCATCAATCTGCGACTGTACCGATTGCCGCAGACCTGTGATGTCCAGAGAGTCATTCTGCACGGCCCGCGCGATATCTTCGACCTGTCCACGCACCTGAGAGTCCATCTCTGCGTCGCTTTCTGCACTGCTGGCAGCCTGCGCTTTTGCATTGTCGACAAACGCCTGGACCTGGGCGAGGCTTTCAGTCACATCGCTTAAAAATGTCTGAAACTCGGTACGTTGTTGATCTGCTGCAGTTCGCAGGATATGCAGTATTTCCTCCAGCACAGCGACAAAATCGTACCAGTTGAGACCTTTTAGAATATTGCGACGCACGGCATCGACGATGGAATAGGACTCGGAGCTGATGTGGATGGCTTCCAGAATTCTCAGCAGGATTGGTTCTACATGGCCGGCAATATAAGAAAACGCTGGCTCTGACAGTCCGGAGCGATCGCGTACCAGTTCTCCCTCTAAGCTGGCGTCTTCTTCCTCTTCTACTACGACTTCTGTCTGAACCTGCAGGTGAAGAGCATGGTCACGCTCGCGGTAACCATCCTGTTGAGCATTGGCGCCATTGGCAGTTGTACTTGAATCTGAGGGCTCGAGGTCAGCTTGTGCCTGCAGACCATCGCTTTGCAGTTTAACTGCAGAGCCGTTAGCAGCCGCCGCAGCGCTGTTCTGCTGTCTCGGGGCTTCCTGCGACTGAGTGGTTTTGTGCAGCGGTGCACTTTGCTGTGCTTGTAGGCTGTCATCCAGCTGAAGGGCGTCGTTGCGGCTGTCAGTTCCCGACGCCTGGCCGTCAAGCGCATTGCTCACGATCTCGCCCGAAGGCGGCTCGGTGCTGGCAGGAGTATCTGATGAGTCACTGCTGCCAAACATCCGTTTCCAGAAACCTGCTGACTGGCCAGAATCGTCTCCGCGAGCTGCCTGCTCACGCTTCTGTTCCTGCTCAAGCATCGACTGCACGGCTTCGCGCAGAATATCAATAAACTGACGTATCAGGCCGGCATGCTGCTGTGTGTCATCAAGGCGCGCGGAGAGGTTCTGGGAGAATTTCCTGAGTTGTCGACGGGTGGTTTTCGGCAGCGGTAGCTTGTCCAGCTCGGCTATGCTGCTGGTAAAGGCCTGCTGCAATGCCACATTACTGGCGTTTTTTTCGTTGTCGAGTCGAATAATCGACTTCTCGATCTGCTCTAGCAGCAGCTCAAGTCCGACTTCCCGGTCATCATTTCGGAGGGTTTTTCGTAGTTCAGCCAGCTGACGATCCAGCTGCGGGGCATGACCATCGCCTGCCAGGCTGACACCCAGCAGGCCACGGCGCAAAAGCTTGATACGACTGTTGAGCAGCTTTTCACGCTGCTCCTGGTCTTCCAGCGCATCCAGAAACTTGCGTTTCCAGCGTTGCGCCTCGTCGCCGCCATTGTCATTGCCATAGTTGTGCTGTGGCATGTTTCAGTATCCAGAGAGTGGCCTTGAATACCTGAGGCGACCTGTCAATTGAATTACTGGGCGCTGCGCTCCTGTTCTACCAGGTAGTCAACGATAGCCAGCATGTCCTGCTGTGTGCGGACAGCTTCATTGGTCGTAACCAGATATTTGCCGTTAACAATCACGTTAGGTGTGCTGCGAATCTGGTAGTCAGACATTTTGCTTTCTGCCTGATTCACTTTGGTGCGCACCTGGAACGAGTTGAATGCCCGCGAGAATGCTTCTTCGTCCACGCCGTGGGCGGCAAACAGCTCAGCCAGCTGGCGCTCATTCTGCAAGCGATTGCGCTGCAGATTGATGGCATCAAAGATCGGTCCATGAACTGTATCGACCACACCAAGGTTTTCTGCAGTGTAATAGGCCTGAGCGTGAATCTTCATCAGGTCGTTCCAGATGGCAGGGAAGCGCAGATAGTCTACGTCTTCAGGGGCGTTTTCGGCCCAGTGATCAACCAGGGGCTGAAAGCGGAAACAGTGGCCACAGCCATACCAGAACACTTCGAGCACTTCGATCTTTTCCGCATCATTGGTGCGGACCGGCGCTGGCAGGGTTTCATAGTGCGTGCCGTCAACATAAAGGGCGGGCTGCGCCCAGACAGCGGAGGCCAGCAGACTCAGAACACTGGCGGTGATGGCGGCTTTCAGGAACTGCTTGATCATATCCTACTCCACATTGTTATCAGAGGTAGTCGGTACTTTAGGGATCGTTACTGTAACACCGATTAAAGCGCCTGCCGCCTGAATAGGGGCTGAACAGGCGCAATTTCGTCTTAGTTCAGGCCAGAGATATAGCTGGACAGCGCTTCGATTTCGCGGTCAGTCAGACGCTCGGAGACATTACGCATCGGCATGGCGTCACCATCGTTGGTGCGATCACCGGCGCGGAAGGCCTTCATTTGCGATTCGATATAGGCTGCATGCTGGCCACCCAGAGCCGGGAATCCAGCCTGTGCCACACCACTGCCGTCAGGTGCATGACACGCTGAACAGGCGGCAACACCCAGGTCAGCAATACCAGCACGGTAAATCTGCGCGCCCAGCTCGATCAATTCGGGGTCAGCACCAGCAAGGGTGATTTCCTGTGAGGCGTAAAAGGCAGCGATATCTTCCAGATCCTGGTCGCTCATGTTGTCGAGCAGGCCTGTCATCAGTGGCACTTCGCGGGCACCTGATTTGATGTCTCGCAGCTGCTTGAGAGTGTAGCGCTCACCTTGGCCAGCCAGTTTGGGGTTGGAGCTGATTTCACTGTTGCCATCAGCGCCGTGACAGGCAGCACATACAGCGACTTTTTGCTCGCCGGCAGCGGCATCGCCATCAGCGTTGGCAGTCAGGCTGGCGCCAGCCATCAGCAAAGATGCCAGGGTAAATACTAATCTTTTCATGGATTGTCGAAGTTCCTGAACAGTTATAAATTCGGATGAGTCATGCGGCGGGAGAGTATAGCACAGCTGCCGTTATTGTGTACGACCATGATGGAATCTGCCTGCCTTCTGGATACGAGGCGCGGCGGAATTGCTGGCTCAGTATCGGTTCTGCCGGTAGAATGCCGCTCCATGAACTATCAAGCCGCCCAATTTGAAATAAGTGCCGCCAAGCTGCGTGACTGTCCGACCGACAGCGTGGCCGAGGTCGCATTCGCCGGACGCTCCAATGCGGGCAAATCAAGCGCGATTAATACCCTGACGCGCCAGGGTCAGCTGGCCCGTACCAGCAAAACCCCCGGCAGAACGCAGCTTATCAACTATTTCAGGGTTGATCAGGGGCGATATCTGGTAGACCTGCCCGGCTATGGTTACGCCAAAGTCCCGCTGAAAGTGAAGGACGACTGGCAGGTCCACCTGGAACACTACCTGAATGCCCGCGAGCCGCTGTTGGGACTGGTACTGGTTACCGACATACGCCACGTGTTCAAGGATTTTGACCTGATGATGATCGACTGGGCACGGCAGAACCAGTTGCCCCTGCATGTTCTGCTGACCAAATCGGACAAACTCAAGCGCGGCGCCATTCAGGAAGCACTGATGAAGGCCCGCAAAGAACTGGAAGGCATGGCTGATGCAAGTGTTCAGGCGTTTTCATCGCTGAAGCGGCAAGGCGTCGACATCCTGAGCCAGCGCCTTGACGGCTGGCTGGAACCGGCCGACGAAGCGCCAGCCGATCCTGCTGCCGGTCAGTGAGCCTGGTCCCAGTTTTCACCGACACCAACATCAACAACCAGCGGCACGTCCAGTGACGCAGCGCTGACCATGCGAAATCGCACTCCCTCTGTCAGCAGATCCACGTCCGCTTCTGCGACCTCAAAAATCAATTCGTCATGTACCTGAAGGACCAGCCTGGCGTCCAGCACACCAGTCTGCAACCAGTGATCGATATCCACCATCGCCTGCTTGATGATGTCAGCGGCGGTTCCCTGCATGGGTGCATTAATCGCAGTGCGCTGGGCAGCCTTGCGCAGCATCCCGTTGCCGGCCTTGATGTCTGGCAGATACAGCCGTCGACCGAACAGGGTCTCCACATAGCCTTTTTCCTCGGCCAGTTCCCGGGTGCGCTCCATGTATTCCAGGACGCCGGGGTAGCGTTCAAAGTAGCGGTCTACGTAAAGCTGGGCATCATGACGGTCGATTCCCAGTTGTCGCGCCAGGCCAAACGCAGACATGCCGTAGATCAGGCCAAAGTTGATGGCCTTGGCGCGCCGCCGCTGCTCGCCAGTGACTTCGTCCACGCCCACCCCAAAGACTTCGGCAGCAGTTGCCCGATGTACATCCTGAGCATTGGCAAATGCGGTGACCAGACCCTTGTCCTGGGACAGATGCGCCATGATGCGCAGCTCGACCTGCGAGTAATCAGCTGCTACCAGTCGGTAACCCGGAGCCGCGATGAAGGCCTGACGGATTTTGCGCCCCTCGGTGCTGCGTATCGGAATGTTCTGCAGGTTGGGCTCCGTTGATGACAGTCGTCCGGTGGCCGCTACCGCCTGTTGAAAGGTCGAATGGATACGGCGGGTACTGCGGTTTATCTGCAGCGGCAGCTTTTCTGTGTAGGTTGATTTCAGTTTACTGAGCCCGCGATGCTCCATGATCATGTTGGGCAGGTCGTACTCCAGCGCCAGCTCCTGCAACACGGCCTCGGCCGTGGAGGGTTGACCCTTGGGCGTCTTTTTCAGCACAGGTAAATTCATTTTTTCGTAAAGCACGGTCTGCAGCTGTTTCGGCGAACCCAGGTTAAAGGTCTCTCCGGCTTCCTTGTAGACCTGCTCCTCGAGCTCTGCCAGACGCTCGCACAGTGCGGCTGACTGTTCATGCAGCCGCTCCGGATCAACCGCAATACCGGTTCGTTCCATGCGTTGCAGAACCGGGCTCAGCGCCAGTTCAAAGTATCGATAAAGCCCCCATAGCTCACCGGTGCTCTCCAGCACGGCCTGCAATTTGTGGCGAAGCCGGAACGTCATGTCGGCGCGCGGCGCCAGCCAGTCAAGCGCGGCCTGCGGATCGCATTGACTGACCGGGAGTTTGTTTCGGCCCGAGCCGAGCAGGGCATCCTGCGACTTCAGCGACTGCTGCAGGTAGTAGTGACTGACATCTTCCAGGCTGTGATTGTTGGCCACCGAGTTCAATACGTAAGAAGCCAGGTGCGTGTCGAATCGCCAGCCTCGGACTGCAATGTCATGATTCTGCATCAGATGAGCCAGACGTTTGCTGTCGTGCGCCACTTTGTGGATTGACGGATCCTGCAGGACTGGTTTGAGCAATTGCAGACATTCCCGCCGATCGAGATTGGATGCTGACTCAAGGCTGTCGTGGGCGAGGGGCAGATAGACTGCCTGACCTGGTTCCCAGCTGAAGGCCAGTCCGATGACCTGGGCAGACATGAAGTGCTCATTAGCATCAAACAACGCAGCCACCGCGAATTGACCTGCGGATTTGATCGCCTTGATGGTGCTTTTCAGAGCCTCAGTGTCCGCCAGTAACTCGTAGTCCTGCCGCGAGGTCTCCAGCTCACTCAGATCAGGCCCATCGGTCTCGGCAGGGTCGGTAACTCCCAGATCTTCACGCACGGCAGCCAGCTGCTCGGAGGAGATCTCTACACCCTGTGATTCCAGCTCCTTGGTCCAGGTCTTGAATTCGAATTCACTGAACAGCGCCATCAGCTGCGCCGGGTCCGGCTCTTCGGGGATCAGCTCACCGATGGAAATATCCAGGGACACATCCAGTTTGATGGTGGCCAGCTCGTATGACAGACGCAACTGTTCGATGTTATCTCGCAGCTTTTCGCCGATCTTGCCGCCAATTTTGTCGGCGTTCTCAATAATGGCATCCATGGATCCGTATTCCTGCAGCCATTTCACCGCTGTCTTTGGCCCGACCCCTGGTACACCCGGTATGTTGTCCACCTTGTCGCCCGTCAACGCGAGAAAGTCGACTATTCGCTCTGGTGGCAGGCTGAACTTTTTGTTGACTCCTTCAATATCAAGCCGCTCATTTGTCATTGTATTGATCAGAGTGACGTGATCACTTACTAACTGGGCAAGGTCTTTATCGCCGGTAGATACCAGTGTCTCCCGTTGCTGCGTGGTCGCCTGACAGGCCAGGGTACCGATGACATCATCGGCTTCAACATCCGGGATCACCAGCAGCGGCAGGCCCATAGCTTTGATGATTTGGTGGATCGGTTCAATCTGACTGCGCAGCTCATCGGGCATTGGCGGGCGATGGGCTTTATATTCCTTGTAGATCTCATTACGAAAAGTGTCGCCCTTGGCGTCAAATACAACGGCAATGGGGCTTTCCGGATACTCTTTCTGGAGACTGCGGATCATGCTGATGACGCCCTTTATGGCGCCAGTCGGCTGGCCTTTGCTGCTGACCAGAGGTGGCAGGGCGTGATAGGCCCGGAAAAGATAGGAAGATCCGTCAATGAGGATTAGAGGGCTGACTGATGCCATGGCGTGGGACGTCCGCTGTGCTTTGCAGGCTGTTGAAAAACTATCTTCTTTGCCATTGCTTCGTTAAAAACAGGCTCAAAATGCTCATTTACTCCGTGTAAACTGCGCTTTCTCGCCTGTTTTTGCCTCGCACTGACTGCCTCGATTACGTTTTTCAGCCGCCTTTTAGGTTAGTTTGATGAAACCTGACACCGCTTGAAGGCATTGGCAAGGTTTTCCATCAAGTTTACATAAGCCTGGGGGCCGGAGGTCAAGGCCTGTCCCGTGGTATCTGCCTGAATCCGGTTGACCGGCTGGTTGCCGAGCAGTGTATTCACGGTGCTGGCCTGCGCCGTGACATCTTCCAGTACGCAGGTCAGCGGACGCTCTTCAATGGCTCTGCGAACCGCCAGCATGTGGCGCACACCTGGCTGAAGCTCCTCGCTCTCCACAAATACCAGCTGATGACTCAGGTTGAACTGGCGCTCAAAATACTGGAAGGCGTTGTGATACACCGCATAGTCCGTGTTTTGCAACGGCATCAGATCGGCCTGAAGACGGTCTCTCAGAGAGATCAGCTGTTGTGAAAAGCTGGCCAGATTATCCTGGTAACGACCTGCATTGACTGGGTCCAGAGCGGACAGTTTGCTCACCATGGCCTGGGCAATCAGCAAGGCATTATCGGTATCCAGCCAGATGTGGGGGTCAATGCTGTGACCGTGCTTATGCTGATGGCCTGCATGATCACCCTGCTGCGGAATGAGAATCTCGACATCATCGTGGTCGTCATACCCGGCGTGGTGCACCTTCAGGCCTGGCAGTGCGAGCACCTCGACGGTTTCAGTGTCACGTTCGGCAAGAGTGTCGGCCAGCCAGGTTTCCAGTTCGGGGCCCACCCAGACCAGCAGATTGGCCGTGCTGATGGCGCGAACAGTGGAGGGTTTCATCACAAAGTGGTGATAGGATTGATTGGCAGGAATCAGCACCGCCGGCTCTGAAACACCATCGGTAACAGCATGGGCGATCAGTTGCAGTGGCTTGATACTGGTAACAACGGTAACCTGCGCCGCTGCTACATGGCTGAGCATCAGTGTAAGACTGACTGCCAGAATAGTTCGTAACATTGGGATCATCTGTCATCAAAAGAAATGCTATCATATACCATTTTGCGCAAAAGCTCCATCATCGCCCTCCCACGTGCCGCTATCCTGCAGTTGGTGCAGATGTCAGCCAGGGGCCTGAATTAGATGATCGATGCAGTCGCCACGGGTAGTTCAAGGATTTCATATGAGCCATGAAACATTAGTTGAAGCCAGGGATGTAAGCCTCAGCCTGGGTGGCCGAAAAATTCTGGATCGTGTGAATCTGACACTGACCAAGGGCAAGCTCCTGACACTGATTGGTCCCAATGGCGCCGGCAAAACCACACTGGTAAGAATCGTGCTGGGGTTGATGCAGGGAGAATCGGGCAAGCTGGTGCGCAAACCTGGTCTGCGTATTGGTTATATGCCGCAGAAAGTATTTGTCGAACCCACCCTGCCTCTGACCGTCGAACGCTTTATCCAGCTCGGCGCCCGCGGACAAAAAGTGGTCGCGGCCAACAAGGTGCTGGACGAGGTCAAAGTAGGGCACCTGCTCAGACAACAGGTTTCCGCGCTGTCCGGTGGGGAAATGCAGCGCGTTCTGCTGGCGCGCGCGTTAAGCCACTCGCCAGATCTGCTGGTGCTTGATGAGCCGGCCCAGGGTGTCGACATTAATGGTCAGACGGAGCTGTACGAATTGATCAACACCATTCGTGAGCGGCACCATTGCGGAGTGATGATGGTGTCTCATGACCTGCACCTGGTCATGGCCGCCACCGACGAAGTCATCTGTCTGAACCAGCACATATGCTGTCATGGCAAACCTGAACATGTGAGCAATGATCCGGCCTACCTGGCGCTATTCGGCAAGAGACAGGCAGCCACACTGGCAGTTTATACTCACCACCACAACCATGATCACGATATCGCTGGCGATGTCATCAAGCCAAAGGACGGCCACCGCCATGTATGATTTTATCATTTACGCCGTTATCGCCGGGCTTCTGATAGCCGCGCTGGCAGGGCCGCTTGGGTGCTTTGTAGTCTGGCGCCGCATGTCCTACTTTGGCGATACCCTGGCGCATTCGTCGCTGCTCGGTGTTGCTCTGGCCATCGTCGCCAGTATCAATCTGCAGCTTGCCATCATTATCAGTTGCGCCGTGTTTGCGGCGATTCTGCTGCTGCTGGAAAAAAGGCAAATGCTTGCCACTGACACACTGCTCGGCATCATCGCCCACAGCACGCTGGCTTTTGGCCTGCTGATTCTGTCACTGTCAGACATGGTGCAGGTGAATCTGATGGCGTTTCTGTTCGGCGACCTGCTGACCATTACGCAACAGGATCTTATCTGGATAGTCGCGACCTGCGTGGTGCTGGCGGGGCTTCTGTATCACTTCTGGGGAGAGTTTCTGGCGTTGACCGTTCATAAAGAGCTGGCCATAGTCGAGGGTCTGCCAGTAGAACGGCTTTATGCACTGCTGGTGCTGATGATTGCGATGCTGATCGCGGTGGCCATGAAGATCGTGGGTGTTCTGCTGATCACTTCCTTGCTCATCATTCCGGCCGCTGCAGCCAGACGACTGGCCAGCACGCCGGAACAGATGGCATTGGGCGCCGCAGTAATCGGTTGCCTGGCCGTGGCAGGTGGTGTCACGCTGTCTTTCTATCTGGACACACCGGCAGGCCCTTCGATTGTAGCCTGCGCATGTGTTTGCTTCCTGCTCATTTACGCCCGTCCGGTAACGCGCGCTTAAAGCGTGTTGCGGATGATCCGGTAGGTTTCGCTGATCTGGTCCCGCTTGATATTCGGCTCCAGGAAACCGCGGTAGCGACCCTCAGGATCAATCAGCAGGATGTTGCCGCTGTGGTCAACCATGAAGTTTTGTGGCTGACCGCCATCCGGCGCTGGCACCGGCATGATTCCATGCGCAATAAAAAGCTCGCTGGCCAGTTGTGATACCTGGCGATACTCTCCGTTGAGACCCAGAAAATCCTCATGGTAGGCCTGCATGAAATCTGCGATTTTTGCGGTGTCGTCGCGGAAGGGGTCAACGCTGATCATTACAACCTGTGTGTCATCCTGAAGGGGGTCACCTTCCAGATCATTATAGAAGCCAGTCAGCTCAAACATGGTCAAGGGGCAGATATCGGGACAGTTGGTGAAACCGAAAAACACCATGGTCCAGTTACCTTGCAGAGATTCCTCTGTGAAAGGCTGACCGTAGTGATCCACCAGGTCAAACTCACTGATGGCCACAGGCGCTTCATAAATCATCGCGCCCATCTCACGCAGCTCTTCAGCAGAAACCTGCTCCTGCTGAGCTGCGCGATTGTTGTCAGCGTACCGTGCATAGGTCATGTAAAAAACGATAACCACCCAGACAAGGCACAGAATGAGGGTCAGTTTTACGCCTTTTTTCATAATTTACTGCCTGCTATGAAAAGTTTGCGAAAGTCAGATCGTGAAGTAGTGATCAAGCAAAAGAACCGGGAACAGCACCATCAGATAGATGATGGAGTATTTGAAAGTATCCATGGCCGTTGATGGCTTGGGCCGGAACATCAGCAGCAGCGACCATATCAGGAAGCCAACGCCGAGCACCACTGCGGCAAGCAGATAGAGCAGACCACTCATGCCAATCAGCCAGGGCAGGATGCTGACCAGCAACAGGATAATGGTGTAGAGAATAATGTGGATCTTGGTGAGATGTTCGCCATGGGTGACAGGCAGCATGGGGATGCCGGTTTTGGCGTACTCATCCTTACGGTATATGGCCAGCGCCCAGAAGTGCGGTGGCGTCCAGGCGAAGATGATCAGCACCAGAATCAAGGCACCGGGCTCAATGGTGCCGGTCACTGCGGCCCAGCCAAGCAGGGGGGGCATGGCGCCTGACAGGCCCCCGATGACAATGTTCTGGGGTGTTGCACGCTTCAGGTAACCGGTGTAGATAAAGGCATAGCCAATAAAAGAAGCCAGTGTCAGCCAGGCGCTCAGCGGGTTTACCCAGACCAGCATGATCGCCATGCCGGCTATGCCAATGATCGCTGCAAACCAGGCGGCCTGCCGCGGAGCAACACGACCCTGCGGCATGGGGCGGTTAATGGTTCGGCGCATGACAGCGTCAACCTTGCGGTCGATAAGGTGGTTAACCACGGCGCCAGAGCCGGCAACCAGCGCAATGCCAATATTGCCGAGTATCAGGATGTCCAGCGGCACCATGCCAGGAACCGCCAGAAACATGCCAACCAGGGAGGTCAGAATCATCAACATGACCACCCGTGGCTTGCACATTTCATAATAGTCGCGCCAGCTTGCGGTCTGATTGTGCGTCAGTTCTGTCACGGAGATCTCTCTCTGCATACACCTGCGCCACGGACTTCGGGCGGGCATGTCTACTGTGAATTTATCGGGGGTTGGCTATTGTAACGTAAATCAGTCTACGATAGAAAAAACAAGACAAATTATTTTTGGAGGAGTAAATTGATATCGAGAGCGGCCTGAAAGGTCAAGTCCGCTGCTCAAGGGAAATGGCCCCAAGCCGACCCAGCAAGACCGGCAGCAGGGTCTCAGTCTGTTGATTTAGTGTCATCTGAAATTGCGGAGCAGGTGTATACAAGACTGATAGATGTACAAAGAAGCGATCCAAAAACAGAAGGAGAAGCTAAATGAGATGTATCTATTATTTGTCACCCACCCTCAAAAGCACCCATCAGATCTCAGACGATCTGCACTCCATCGGCGTGGATGACTGGTTTCTGCATATCCACAGCAAGGACGAGAGCGGGCTGGTCAAAGAGCATCTTCACTCGAGCAATTATTTTGAAACCCTGGACTTTATTCGCGAAGGATTCATCGGCGCTGGAATCGGCTTTGTCGCGGGCCTGATTTTTGCCGGCCTGATCGGCATGACTGATCCCTTTGCGGTATCCATCCCCTGGTACGCCTTTGCGGCCATCGTGTTTCTGGTCACCTGTTTTGGTGCCTGGGTAGGCGGCCTGACTGGTGTGATGAATGAGAACAAAAAGATCGCTCACTTCCACGACGATATTAAAGCTGGCAAGTATCTTGTTCTGATTTACGCGAAGGAAAAGCAGGTCAAGAAAGTGCAGGAGATGATGACCAACAAGCATCCCGAGGCACAACTTGCTGCTATTGACCCTCACTTCCTGAACCCATTTGCAGACCTGCAGATGGTCCGTGCCTGATTGCTTCACAGCAGTTGTTGCACAGACTAAAACAATACTATACGATCCAAAGGGATGGTGGTTTACACCGCCATCCCTGCTTGAATGTTTGATGTAACAAGTACGATGTAACACCGTTGAGTACCCGTCCGAAAGATAACAAGAAAGGGAGGGACCCGCGTTGTGAACGGCATTTGTTTTCACGTTCGATGTCAACGACGTAACCAGGACATTCACCACCCGATGCTGCTGCCTGTGCAGTGCATCCGGCCTTTTATTTTTATCTTTCGCTGTACAGTTGCTGTATCCACTGTTGTCCGTGCTCGCACTTTCACAAGGATATCCCGCGTATGGCTATTGCAGTTGTTCTCGTCCTGTTGGTCGTTGGCTCCGTCGTCTTTCACTTTGCCAGTCCGTGGTGGTTTACTGAAATCGCCTCAAACTGGGCAAACATCGACTTCACGGTTAATCTCACTTTCTGGGTAACCGGCTTTGTATTCATAGCCGTAAACCTTTTCCTGGCCTACAGTGTCTATCAGTATCGCCAACGCAAGGGCGAGGCTAGCAAGGCTGTATATGAGCCCGAAAATGCCCGCCTTGAAACTGGCCTGACAGTTATCACCACACTGGGTGTTGCTGCATTGCTGGCGCCAGGTCTGTTTGTTTGGGCCCAGTTTGTTACCGTCCCGGAAGAAGCCAGCGAATTCGAAGCCTTCGCGTCACAATGGCAATGGTCCTTCCGATACCCTGGTGCTGACGGCCAGCTTGGCACTGCCGATATCCAGCACATTACTGAAACCAACCCCTGGGGCATCAACCCTGACGACCCGAACGGGCAGGACGATGTGGTGGTCAAAAAGCCCTACATGGCACTTCCGCTCAACGAGCCAGCCAAGGTACTGCTCCGCTCCCGAGATGTACTGCATAACTACACCGTACCCCATTTCCGCGTGAAGATGGACATGGTGCCGGGTATGGTTTCTTACATGTGGCTGGAACCAACCCGTACCGGCGTGTTTGATATTCTCTGCGAGCAATACTGCGGGCTTGGTCACCACATCATGCGCGGCCGGGTCGAAATCATGGAACCGGGCGATTTCCAGACCTGGCTTGCTGATCAGCCCACTTTTGCTGAAACCCAGGCCCAACCGGCTGCCGACGTCGCGGCTGGCCAGCAGTCATACATGGTCTGCGCCAGCTGCCATGGGCAGAACGGCGAAGGCAACCGTGCCCTGAATGCGCCTGCACTGGCGGGATTGCAGCCCTGGTACATTGAACGCCAGCTGCGCTACTACTCTGAAGGGGTGCGTGGCGCCAATCCGGAAGACACCACCGGCCAATCCATGGCACCCATGGCAAATATGGTCAACTCTGATACCGCTAGACGCAATGTAGCGGCGTACATCGAAACCCTTTCCGGTAACGACTCTGCTCAGACCACCGTCAGCGGCGATATCGATCGCGGCGCACGCATCTACAGCGCCAATTGTGCGGCCTGCCATGGTGACGACGGCCGCGGCAGCTGGGCAACGGACGCACCTGCGCTGGCGGGTATGGACGACTGGTACCTTGCGCTGCAGCTGGAAAAATACCGCAGCGGCATTCGCGGCCAGCACCGTGATGACGATTATGGTTACCAGATGACATCGATGGTGAAGGCGATGCGCACAGAAGAACAGCAGAATGACGTCATTGCCTATATCAATTCGCTGCGCTGAGAGACCGGGCAGGACTTTACAACAATAATTTGAATAGCTGGACAGGGTTCTACACCCGGAGGATGTTTACATGGCATACGTACCATTGGCCGACCAGGACGATCCGCACGCCCTGCATGATCCGCACAGTTTCATCACAAAATATGTCTGGAGCCAGGATCACAAGGTAATCGCGATTCAGTACGGCGGCACTGCCATCTTTGTCGGATTGATCGCATTGGGACTCTCGATCCTGATGCGCTTGCAACTGGGTTTTCCTGACTCCATCAGCTGGATAGATCCCGCCTTTTATTACCAGGCCGTGACCATGCACGGCATGATCATGGTGGTGTATCTGTTGACGGCCCTGTTTCTGGGCGGTTTTGGCAATTACCTGATCCCTCTGATGTGTGGCACCCGGGACATGGTGTTTCCGTTCCTCAACATGCTTAGCTTCTGGTTCTATCTGCTGTCAGTGATCATTCTTCTGGCAAGCTTCTTTGTGACGGGAGGGCCGGCGGGTGCTGGCTGGACCCTGTACGCGCCGCAGTCGATAACGGCCGGTACGCCGGGTTCTGGCGGCGGCATGCTGTTGATGCTGATCTCCCTCGCCGTGTTTATCGTTGCCTTCACGATGGGCGGCCTCAACTATGTGACCACCATCCTCCAGGCGCGTACCCGTGGCATGACCCTGATGCGCATGCCGCTTTCCATCTGGGGCATCTTTACGGCGACAGTTCTCGGTCTGTTCGCCTTCCCGGCCCTCTTGGTCAGCGCAATCATGCTTGGATTTGACCTGGTGCTCGGTACCAGCTTCTTCATGCCAGCTATGATGCAGTTGGGAGAGCAATCAACTCAGGATGGCGGCAGCCCGATACTCTTCCAGCACCTGTTCTGGTTCTTCGGGCACCCGGAAGTGTACATCGTGGCACTCCCTGCATTCGGCCTGGTGTCTGATGTGATCGCGACCCACGCCCGCAAGAACATCTTTGGCTACCGCATGATGGTCTGGGCGATCATCGCTATCGGTGGCCTCAGCTTCCTGGTCTGGGCTCACCACATGTATGTCAGCGGCATGAATCCTTACTTCGGGTTCTTCTTTGCTACAACCACTCTGATTATCGCGGTGCCTACTGCACTGAAGGTATACAACTGGGTACTGACTCTCTGGCAGGGCAATATTCGACTCAATACCCCCATGCTGTTCGCCATCGGCTTTATCTTTACCTTTGTACACGGTGGCCTGACCGGGCTTTTCCTGGGCAATGTGATCATTGACGTACCGCTGGCCGACACCTACTTTGTGGTTGCTCACTTCCATATGGTGATGGGTGTGTCTCCGGTACTGGTGCTGTATGCAGCCCTGTATCACTGGTATCCCAAGATGACCGGCCGCATGTACAACGAGACAATGGGTAAAGTCCATTTCTGGTGTACTTTCCTTGGCACTTACGCCATTTATCTGCCCATGCACTACCTTGGCTTCCTGGGTGTGCCGCGTCGTTACTACGAGATGGGCAATACTGATTTTGTGCCAGCAACCGCTCAGGCGCTTAACGCCAACATCACCATCGCCGCGATTTTCGTAGCCACGGCTCAAGTGCTGTTCTTCATCAACATCTTCATGAGCCTGCGCAAAGAGAAAGACGCCGGTGGCAATCCCTGGGGCGCCACCACTCTCGAGTGGCAGACACCTGACACCCCTCCCAAGCATGGCAACTGGGGTCCGGAACTGCCAACCGTTTATCGCTGGGCGTATGACTACAGCGTGCCAGGCGCCAAACAGGACTTCATCCCCCAGAACGAACCGGGAGAGGAATACGAGAAGACCTTTCATACGCGAGGTCACTCATGAGTTTGTATCGTCAAGTTACTGAGAAACCCTGGAACCAGGTAGGTCTGCCAGATGGTATAGAGGCGCGGCCGACTTTCCAGGTACCCGACCAGAAAGTGGCACTGGTGCTGTTTGTCATCGTGGCATGCGTGCTGTTCTCCCTGCTGACCGTTTCGTATTACCTGCGAATTGCCTGGGGTGCAGGCGACTGGGTACCTGTGTCAGAACCTGCCACGCTATGGATCAATACCGGCGTTTTGGTGGCATGTAGCGCGGTTTTTCAGTGGTCAGTGATACAGGCAAGACGCCAGGAGGCAATTCGACTGACTTCAATGGCGGGACTTTTGTTCGTGGCGGGTGGCTTACTGACACTGGTATTTATTGCAGGGCAGTACACCGCATGGCAAACCCTGATAGGTGGCGGTTACACGCTACAGAGCAATCCGGCCAACGCCTTCTTTTACCTGTTAACGGGCGTTCACATACTGCACCTGGCCGGAGGTTTATGGGTTTGGACCAAAGCGCTGTTTAATATGAGAAGCGGTGCGAATCCCGGCGACAGCCGCCTGAGTATTGAGCTTTGTACCTGGTACTGGCACTTCCTGCTGTTGGTCTGGTTTGGACTGTTTTACGTGCTATCAACCACCTGATGCAGCCGATGTGGATCTTAAAAAAGAATAATTGGACTACAGAAAGGAAATTAACATGAGTCAGAGCGAGGCAGTAGCCAACGGCAGCCCGACAGCAGCGGGCATGACTGGCTTTGTACAGGACTGGAAGTCTGACAAACAGACTTATCAGGTACCCTGGGGCAAGGCCATGATGTGGATCTTCCTGGTCAGTGATACCTTCATTTTCTCCTGCTTCCTGGTCGGGTACATGACCGTGCGGATATCGACCGCGGACCCATGGCCACTTGCCACGGAAGTATTCGCATTGTCATTTTTCGGCAGTGATCCGATTCCTCTGATCCTGATCGCGATCATGACCTTTGTGCTGATTACCAGTAGTGGCACGATGGCGCTGGCAGTGAACTTCGGTTACAGGCGGGACAAGCGCAAGACCGTCATGTTCATGTTGTTTACCGCGGCGCTGGGTGCCACGTTTGTGGGTATGCAGGCTTACGAATGGTCAAAGCTGATTGGCTATGGAGTGAGGCCCTGGAGTAATCCCTGGGGCGCCGAACAGTTCGGGTCGGTCTTCTACATGATCACCGGCTTTCACGGTCTCCACGTTTCAGCCGGTGTCATATATCTTTTGATCATCGCTCGCAAAGTAGCGCGTGGCGATTATGACAAGAAAGGCTATGAAATCGTTGAGATCACCGGACTTTACTGGCACTTCGTTGACCTGGTCTGGGTGTTCATTTTCGCCTTCTTCTACTTATTGTGAGTTGGCGTTTGAAGCAACTGACCCTGAATATATTCTGGAAACAATCTGAGGAGCCTGGTTATGGCATCTGAAGCAGGACAACAACACCCGCTGGGGATTTACTACAAGATCTGGATTCTACTGTTTGTGCTGAGTCTGTTCAGTTACATGGTCGATTACATGGATGTTCAGGGATTCTGGCGCTGGACACTGGTATTGATTTTTATGGCACTCAAAGCTGGCTTTATCCTCGCCATTTTCATGCACGTAAAGTGGGAACGGATGGCATTGGTCATGACCATTCTTGGCCCGCCAATAGTCTTGTTGCTGCTGATCTTCTTTATGGCAGTAGAGGGCAATTATACGGAATCGGCCCGTGTCCAGTACCTGGGGCATGACGCCAACCAGGCACCGGCACATGTTGAACATTAACCCAGGCTGGAATGACGGAGCAGTTTTTCCAGATCGGTTTTGATATCGTCGATCCCGTGGGTGCTGTCGTAATACATCATGACATTACCCACCGGATCGACAAAAAAGATGTAGTTGTCGTCTGACAGGTTCAATTCCACACCTTTAGCGGCCAGGTTGTTCTCTACACTGGCCTCATCCGCAAACGCCACCCCCATGCTGGGGAACTCGGCACGAAAATGATCACGACTTGCCTGACTCAACGGAGACGTATTCGCCGCCAGGTCACCGGCTTCAAGGTAGTAGCGCCTTACTCGCGGTGTATTTTTATTCAGCGTAATGTGCATTTGTCGAAGTAAATGAATACGCTCTCGACAGGCTGAATCACAGTCCTGCGTGTTCACGAATACGATATGCCAGGGCTGAGGCTCATAATCATCATCACTTTCCAGCTCAGCCACCAGTTCGTCAAAGGACCGAAAGACAGGATTACCTGCCGCGTCGAGCATGGCCAGATCGGTTATGTCGGCTGGTGGGTTAATCAGGTTGCCTTTGTTCACGGTACCGCCAAAAAATCCGGACTCAGACGCTGAGCGAAATGCGAATGTCGCCATTGTGATCGGAACAAACGCGATTAGAAGCAAAAATGCGAGTTTGAGTTTAGTACGAGTCATTTGTTGCATATCAGCTCTCCGAACGTCTGAAACTGAACATTAGATATAAGGCAATGAGCACCGCTGCCATCAGAAACCACTGGATGGCGTAACCACGATGCACACCGGGCCGTGTATTTATGGCCTGCCAATTTGGCTGCAGGAGCCCTGCTGATCCGGCCTCCAGTCTAACGCTATATGGCAACAGGTCCTGGCCTAGCGCTTCGGCTGAACGGGGCAAATCAATTTTCTGGACGACCTGAGGCCAGGAATCCGTGTAGATATCTTCGGCAAACATCATCAATTCGCCGTCTGGTACATAAATCACCGCATTTATCGTCACCGGGCCTTCCGGCGCACTGACACCGGGAAGCTCCTGCCGTGTGCGGCCCTGCGGCACCCATCCCCGATTGACCAGAAGCATTCCGTAGTCAGTGTCGAATGGTGTCAGAACCTCATAACCCACCTGAGATTCATATATCCGGTTGTCTAGGTAGAACTGCCGGCGCCCGTCAAAACGTCCGGTCGCCTCAACACGGGTCCAGCCAAGATCCTGCTGAAGCCAGTCTACCCTGTCCAGCGTGATAGGCGCTTCAAGCAGACGCTGCTCATACTGGTTCTGCAGATCAATCTTCTGCTGTTCACGCGACAACTGCCAGAAGCCCAGTGATAGCAGCAAAGGGAACAGCAGGGCAGTGAACACTGTGAGTTTCCAGTTTATTCGAAACAAGCCAACCTCAATCTATGCTGCTATTATGGTTTTCCAATATTTGAACCTTACGGAATCCTTCAGAGGACCACTATGTTACAAGCTGCTATTGTTGTTTTGCTGATCGGCATTTTGATCAGTCTGGCTGCCGGATTTTATTTTTTCTACAAAGACCAGGGTAGATCCAAGCGTGTTATGTATGCTTTGGGTGTACGCGTAACAATGGCGGTAATTTTGATGGTCCTGGTTTTTTACGGACTTAGTACTGGCCAGCTGAACCTACAGACCCCCTGGAACCCCTGACACTTTCACAATTAAAAACCTTCTCAAAAAAAGACGGCCCGCATAAGCGAGCCGTCCCTGGTCATATGTCATCAAATGACGACCGATTGATGTTTACAGCAAGTAAACAAAGATAAACAGACCTACCCAGACCACGTCAACGAAGTGCCAGTACCAGGCAGCTGCTTCGAATCCAAAGTGGTCATTCGGCTTGAAATGGCCTTTCAGGCAACGCAGCAGCATGACGATCAGGATGAACGTACCCAGCGTCACGTGGAAGCCGTGGAAACCCGTGAGCAGGAAGAACGTCGAACCGTAGATGCCGGAATCCAGGGTAATGCCGTAGTGTCCGTAAGCTTCAACGTATTCCAGCGCCTGCAATGCCAGGAACAGAATACCCAGCGCTACTGTCACAAACATCCACTGGATCAGACGCTTGCGGTTTTCTGCCTTCAGCGCAACGTGTGCATAGTGCAGAGTCACCGATGACGTAATCAGGATGACCGTGTTCCAGAAGGGCAGGTAGCCAGCGAAGAAGCTCACGCTCCACTCTTTGACGTTCAATCCTTCGTGCGGGTTGGTGAACAGTGTGGGATCCGGGTTGACGACTAGCGGCCACGCAGCCTGGAATTCCGGCCACAGTACTTCACCCGCCAGACCCTTCTCGCCTTCACCACCGAGCCACGGCACTGCCAGTGTCCGAATGTAGAACAGGGCGCCGAAGAATGCCGCGAAGAACATCACCTCAGAAAAAATGAACCATGCCATACCCCAGACGTAAGAACGCTTGAGCTGGTCATTGTTCAAACCGGCGTGGTTTTCACGAATGACTGTGGCGAACCACTGGAAAATGATGAATGCAAGCAGCAGGAAACCGGCCAGTGCGATCCATGTGGACACCGCCAGCGAATCACCCGCAGACATATCATTCAACAGGCTGCCTAAGCCAAATACCATGAAGAACAAACCAATCGATGCAAAGAACGGATACTTGGTCTGTTCCGGTACGTAATACACACTATGGGAGCTTTCGCTGGCCATCTTATCTCTCCAGAAATAACAATATTATTCTCGTTTACCTGCTGGCTACTGCCGCTGTCTTACTTTTTTCCGTGATGTCGTACAGCGTATAGGACAAGGTCAGTTTGGTGATCTCTTCCGGCAGCCTGGGGTCAACAAAAAAGCGCAGTGCCATGTCGACCGTTTCACCAGCCTGCAACGGCTGTTCTGCAAAACAGAAGCATTCAATCTTGTTCAGATGGCCTGCTGCTGCATTGGGCGCCACACTCGGAATCGCCTGTCCTACCATCAAAGTGTCACGTGGATTGCTGACACGGTAATGGACGACATGAACCTCACCTGGCTTGACGCGCATCTGATTGGCAGAGGGCTTGAACTCCCAGCCCATCTCGACGTTCTGGTGCGCAATGAACTGCACCGTCACTTCGCGATCTTCTTCAATCAGCTGACCGGCTTCCGCTACTTCGACGCGTCCGCCAGTCTTGCCATTCAAACCTGTGATGTCACAAATCACGTCATACAGTGGTACCAGAGCAAATCCAAATGCAAACATACCTACCACGGCAAACAACAATTTTACGGCTAGTTTCTTGTTATTACCTTTCGCTACGTTCTTGGTCATCTCATCTACTCCGGTACAACTACATCGTAAATTTGACAGTACCTCTTTGCCCTTACTGAGCCTTGATAAGGCTGGGGTCAGGCGGTGTTTCAAAGGTGTGGTATGGCGCCGGAGACGGCACAGTCCATTCCAGACCCTGAGCACCTTCCCAGACCTGGGCAGTTGCTTTCTTGCCACCGCGGATACACTTGATGACAACCAGCAGCAGAATCAGCTGCGAGAAGCCAAACAGGAATGCACCGACACTGGAGATCCAGTTGAAGTTGGCAAACTGCAGCGCGTAATCCGGGATACGGCGGGGCATACCAGCCAGACCCAGGAAGTGCTGCGGGAAGAACAGCAGGTTTACACCGACAAACGACATCCAGAAGTGCAGCTTACCCAGAGTCTCGTCGTACATGTAGCCGGTCCACTTCGGCAACCAGTAGTAAGCGGCCGCCATCAGCGAGAATACTGCGCCCGGTACCAGTACGTAGTGGAAGTGGGCAACTACGAAGTAGGTGTCGTGATACTGGAAGTCAGCCGGGGTAATCGCCAGCATGACGCCAGTGAAACCACCGATGGTGAACAGCACTACAAACGCGATTGCAAACAGCATTGGCGTTTCAAAGGTCATGGCACCGCGGAACATGGTGGCAACCCAGTTAAACACCTTCACACCTGTCGGAACGGCGATCAGCATGGTGGCGTACATGAAGAACAGCTGGCCAGCCAGAGGCATGCCGACTGTAAACATGTGGTGCGCCCATACAATGAAGGACAGGAAAGCAATTGACGCAGTTGCGTATACCATTGAGTCGTAGCCGAACAGACGCTTGCGGGCGAAGGTCGGGATGATCGCAGACACGATACCGAATGCCGGCAGAATCATGATGTAAACTTCAGGGTGACCGAAGAACCAGAACAGGTGCTGGAACAGAACCGGGTCACCACCACCAGCCGCGTTAAAGAAGCTGGTACCGAAGTGGATGTCGAACAGCATCATGGTAACCACACCCGCCAAAACCGGCATAACCGCGATCAGCAGGTAGGCAGTGATCAGCCAGGTCCATACGAACAGTGGCATTTTCATCAGTGTCATGCCAGGCGCACGCATGTTCAGAATGGTCGCGATCACGTTGATCGCACCCATAATGGACGATGCACCCATGATATGGACGGCAAAGATGAAGTAAGTCACTGAGTCTGGAGCATAGGTCGTCGACAGCGGAGCGTAGAACGTCCAGCCGAAGTTGGGACCGCCGCCTTCCATGAACAGGGTGGACACCATCAGCGTGAACGCGAATGGCAGAATCCAGAAACTCCAGTTGTTCATGCGTGGCAACGCCATATCAGGCGCACCAATCATCAACGGAATCATCCAGTTGGCCAGGCCCACGAATGCTGGCATGACCGCACCGAATACCATGACCAGACCATGCATGGTGGTCATCTGGTTGAAGAAGTTAGGCTCTACGAATTGCAGACCAGGCTGGAACAGCTCAGCACGAATGACGAGAGCAAAGGTACCCCCCAACAGAAACATCGCAAAGCTGAACCACAGGTACAGAGTACCGATGTCTTTGTGGTTGGTTGTGAACAGCCACCGGGAAATTCCCTTGGCAGGACCATGGTGATGGTCGTGATCATGTGCGTGATCGATAGCAGCGCTACTCATGGCGTTTACTGTCCCCCTACTATGAATTCGTTGACTTCAGCGGGCTGAACCATGTCACCTGACTGATTGCCGAAGGCATTGCGCACGTAGGTGATGATGGAGGCGAGCTCAATCGGATTTAATTGACGACCGTAAGCAGCCATGGCCGTGCCGGGAACACCATTGACCAGTGTGTCCATGGTCACGCCGATGTCACCGGTTGCCTTGGCGCTACCTGCCAGTGCAGGGAATGCAGGTGGCATGCCCTGGCCATTGGCCTGGTGACAGGCGACGCAGTTGCGGCTGTAGATCTCTGCGCCTTCAGCCATGGCTTCGTCCATGCTCAGTGCAGCGTTGGTCAACTCGGCAACCTGCAGCGCCTGCTGCTGTTGCTCGGCATACCATGCTTCAAAGTCGGCCGGTTCAAGCACATGAACTTCGATAGGCATGAAACCATGCTCCATACCGCAAAGTTCGGCGCACTGACCACGATAGATGCCAGGCTCTTCAACGATTACCCAGGACTCATTGATGAAGCCAGGGATAGTGTCTTTCTTGATAGCAAATTCAGGCACCCACCACGCGTGCAGCACGTCGGCGGCAGTCATCAGGAAGCGCACTTTGGTATCGGATGGGATAACCAGCGGGTTGTCGACTTCGAGCAGATAGTTTTCACCCTTGTCGATTGAATTGCTGATTTCCTCACGTGATGTTGCCAGCGAGCTGAAGAAGGAGACTTCTTCGGCATTCGGATCATCGTCCATGTAGCGATATTCCCAGCGCCACTGGTAACCGATGATCTGAACGTCAAGTTCGGATTCGGACGCGTCGTAAGCTGCGGTCAGTACCCGTGTTGCCGGGATGGCCATCGCGATCAGAATCAGGAAGGGGACCAGTGTCCAGACGATTTCCACTTTGGTGCTTTCGTGGAAAGTTGCCGGTTTGGCACCTTTGGATTTGCGATGGTTGATGATGGACCAGAAAAGAACCCCGAAAACGACTACCCCGATGGCGATCATCCACCAGAAGATTGTCATGTGCAGGTCATAGGTCTCGCGACTGATTTGGGTTACGCCCCTGGGCATATTAAGTTCCCAGGCTGCATGCGCACCAGCGCTCCACATAAGCAGAGTGCCGAAGGCAAGGCTTAACCACAGCTTTGCTTTGGACAACATTCGCCGTGTCTCCGTATAGTAAGAAAAGGCTGTTTCTACGTTTTAGATTTATTTATTGTTTTGATTTCAGACGCTCCACTTGCGCTGACTTGTGTAACCCCTTGCGTGACCCAGGACCCGGACGTGACGTTCCCTTGACGTATCAAAGGCTGTAACCGGAGCAGATTTTGGGCAGGATTTTCAGGTGCAAATTAAAGCGCCGGGCATTATAAAAAATTTTTTCTTCAATTGCCATGAAATCCGGCCAACATTTGACACGTTGTTGGCCTTCCATGTGCCGGGCAATATAGACGTCTTTGCCACCCAAATTCCTGCGTTAGATCAACTAATCCTTTGATTTCCGGGCCTGTCGAGCCCTTCCTGCCTGAGCAGAGCCGACATATCCGGCTCTCTGCCCATAAAATCTTTAAACAGGGTCAGTGCACTCGCACCACCACCTTTTGACAATATTTTGTCAAGAAAGCTTTCGCCCACATCCGGATTGAGAACGCCAGACTCGTTAAAGCGTGAGAATACGTCCGCTGATAACACCTCAGCCCATTTGTAACTGTAGTATCCAGCCGAGTAGCCACCAGCGAATATATGCGAGAAGCTGTTTTGGAAGCGGTTATAGTCTGGAACCGGATAGACTGAGGTTTTCGTTCGCGTCGCGCTCAACACTTCAGCAATAAAGTCGCTTTCGTCTGAACAGGGAGTCTGGTGCAGTGTGAAGTCGAACAGGGCAAACTCCAGCTGACGCACAGATCTCATGCCGGACTGGAAGTTCTTGGCAGCAATCATTTTCTCCAGCTGGACGTCCGGCAGGGCTTCACCTGTCTGATAGTGGCCGGAGATCATGGCGATTGCCCGACTGTCCCAGCACCAGTTTTCCATCAGCTGGCTGGGAAGTTCGACGGCATCCCATTCGACACCACTGATACCCGAACTGCCAAGATACGGCTCTCGTGTCAGCATGTGGTGCAATCCGTGACCAAACTCATGAAACAGCGTGGTCACATCATTGTGCGTCAGCAGCGCTGGCTGACTGGCAGTCGCAGGCGCAAAGTTACAAACCAGGTAAGCAACCGGAAGTTGTCGCGATACGACAGCATCTCCGTTGAAAATGACACGATGGTTGCGGCAATCCGCCATCCACGCTCCGCCTCGCTTGCCTTCTCGTGTATAAAGATCCAGGTAAAAGCGGGCAAGCACCTCACCGTCGCGTCGAATCGAGTAGAACTCAACATCCTGATGCCAGACGCTGGCATCTGTGTCTCTGGTAATCTGAACGCCATAAAGCGTCTCAACAATCTGGAACAGGCCCGCCTTGACCTTTTCCGCGGGAAACCAGGAGCGCAACTCTTCCTGTGAAATGTCATAACACTCTTTGCGCAGCTTCTCGCTGAAATAGGTTATGTCCCAGGCATTCAGCGAAGTCACACCGAAGCGTTCCTCGGCGAACTCACACAGTTCCTGATACTCGCGCTCGGCTGCCGGACGGCTGTAATGGATCAGATCATCAAGAAACTGATTTACCCGCTCCACCGAGTTGGCCATCTTGCGGGCCACGGATACTTCTGCGTAGTTGGAGAATCCTAGGATCTCTGCTTTTTCCTGTCTTAACTTGAGAATTTCCAGCATGATTGGCTGATTATCGAGACTTTTATCGCCAAATTCAGCCGCTCGGGTGGTGTAAGCCTGATATACCTCCTGGCGTAGATCTGCACTATCGGCGTAGGACATCACTGCGTAGTAAGACGGGAAATCCAGAGTCAGCAGAAAACCCTTTTTTCCTTTTTGTGTCGCTGCTTCTTCTGCGGCACTAATGGCGGCCTCAGGCATACCAGACAGGATTTCGCTGTCTTCCACCAGCTTGCTCCATGCTCTGGTGGCATCGAGCACATTGTTGCCAAACTGATTGCTTAATTCGCTTAATCGGTTTTGTATATCAGCGAAACGCTTTTTCCTGTCGCCGGAAAGATTGACACCCGACAGTTCGAAGTCCAGCAGGCTGTCTTTTAATATCTTGCGTTGCGATGCATTCAGGCCCAATGCCTCAGCCGCCTCGTAGAGCGCCTTTACGCGCTGGTAAAGTGCTTCGCTTTGACCGAGCGCGGAGTAGTACTCTGAGATCAATGGCTGACAGTCGGTGTAGGCCTGCCTGATTTCAGGCGTATTCATTACACTGTTAAGGTGGCTGGCAGTTGACCACACTTTGCCAATCCTGTCGTCCAGCTCATCCAGCACGCCCATTAATGAATCCCAGGCAGGATCTGATAACAGCGAGTTGTCAGTCTCGAGGGATTTCAGCGTATCTCGATTATCTGCCAGAACCTGCCTGACAGCCGGCTCGATATGTTCCGCGCGGATGGTGGCAAAATCCGGCAGTCGATCAAAAGCAAGCAAAGGATTCTGATTGGCACTCGATGCAGGCATCCAGAAAAACTCCTGTCTGGGTAGTAAGAAAAACGGATCTCATCATATCATTGTCGCAAGCCATTGCCGAAAAGGAGGCTTTATGAGCATCAGACGCTTCGAGTCCCACGAACCACAGCTTGGAAACCGCGTATTTGTCGATGAGACCGCTGTTGTAATCGGTCAGGTAGAAATAGGCGATGATTCTTCCGTCTGGCCCATGACAACCATCCGCGGCGACATTCACAGCATTCGCATCGGCGCCCGCAGCAGCATCCAGGATGGCTCGGTTTTGCATGTGACACACGATGGACCCTTTAACCCAGGCGGTTTCCCATGCTCGGTGGGGAACGATGTCACCGTGGGCCATAAAGTGATGTTACATGGGTGCACGATACACGATCGCGTCCTTGTCGGCATGGGTGCAACCATCATGGATGGCGCCGTTATCGAAAGCGATGTGATCATTGGCGCCGGCAGCCTGGTGCCTCCCGGCAAAACCCTGGAGAGCGGCTACCTGTATGTTGGCTCTCCGGTGAAACAGGCTCGCAAACTGACCGAGCAGGAAAAATCCTTTTTCCTCTACACGGCCAAGAAGTATTGCGAGCTGAAGGACCGCTATTTGGCCAGCAAGGCGTGAAGTGCCGCGATAACGGGCTGTGTCTCCGGCTGGACACCGCGCCAGATGCGGAATGATTCGGCTGCCTGCTCAACCAGCATACCGCTGCCATCCAGCGCCAGCAGTGCACCTCTCTCGCGTGCCCATTGCTGAAATACCGTCCCGCCCGGGGCGTAGACCATGTCATAACAACCCGTCGTGGCTGATACCAGCCAGCCTGGCAATGCCGGCATTTCTCCTTGCAGACCCGCAGAACTCCCATTGATCAGCCAGTCTGGCGCAGGCGTCTGATCTGGCGACGTCTGAGCCTGCAGCTGCTCCAGGCTCAGCACCCTGAGTGGATATTGCGACCTGAAATCCTCAGCCATCGACGCGGCACGCGCCAGTGTACGATTGACGATGGTGATCGAAGCGGGCCTGGCTGCGATCAATGTCGGCAACACGCCGCGCACGGCACCGCCGGCACCAATAATCATGATGTTTGCACCAGCCAGTTTGCCGCCATGGTTCTTTTCGATGTCGCGAACCATGCCGGTACCATCGGTGTTGTCGCCAGCAAGCCGCCCGTCGGCTAATTGGTAGAGCGTGTTTACCGCGCCAGCCAGCTCTGCATTCGGGGCAAGCCAGTCAACCAGTCGCCAGGCGGTTTCTTTATGCGGCACAGTGACGTTCAGCCCTTTGCCGCCCTCAGCAAAGAACTTGTGAACCCCGGCCACAAAATTCTCCGGTGTCAGTTCGAGGCGGTCGTAAGACAACTGTTCGCCAGTCTGCTCGGCAAACTGTGCATGAATGAAGGGGGATTTGCTGTGGGCAACCGGGTAGCCGGTTACCGCGTACCGATCAATATCTGCCATCAGTTCCTACACCCAGTCCCGAGCGCCCAGGAATTCTGTGTAGAGACGCTCCTCTTCAGTGCCAGGGGCAGGGTGCCAGTCATAAATCCAGCTCACCTCAGGAGGCAATGACATCAGGATGGATTCAACGCGGCCCAATCCGGACTGAAGACCAAACAGGGTTCCGCGGTCAAACACCAGATTGAACTCAACATAACGACCTCGCCGGTAACGCTGGAATTGTTTGTGTTCGGCGGCAAACGGCACGTACATGCGAGCTTCCACGATGGGTGCGTAGGCTTCTATATAACTATTGGCAATATCCTGCACCATCGCAAATGTGTCTACAAAAGACTTTTCATTAAAGTCATCAAAGAACAGGCCACCAACTCCGCGGGTTTCTTTCCGGTGCGGCAGATAAAAATAGTCGTCGCACTCTTTCTTGAATCTTGGATACAGGTCTTCACCATGCGCATCACAGGCGTCTTTTGCCGTTCGGTGCCAATGTCGGCAATCCTCTTCATTGCCATAATACGGCGTCAGGTCATAACCGCCCCCGAACCACCAGACCGGAGACTTGTTGTCGTCTTCAGCAATAAAGAACCGAAAATTGGCATGAGAGGTCGGAATAAAGGGGTTGTCCGGGTGTATGACCAGTGACACACCCATGGCCTGGAAGCGTCTTCCAGCCAGTTCGGGCCGACTTGCAGTGGCCGAGGGAGGAAGCGCATCACCGTAGACATGTGAAAAGTTTACGCCGCCTTTTTCAAAGACTTTGCCGGCACTGATGACGCGGGTTATGCCACTGCCACCTCTGTCACGCTGCCAGGAATCCTCATGAAAGCGCGCCTGACCATCCAGTGCTTCCAGCCGTTCACAAATGTTGTCCTGCAAAGTCAGCAGGAAAGTTTTGACCGCCTCGGTATTTACCTGCTGATCTGCTTGTTCCTTTGATTGATCAACCATGACCAAATCTCCTCTTTAGATGTCAGGCGGCGCGCATAACCTGGCCTGTCGCCAGATCAATAATCTGCGATGGCTTGCTGGCACCCCCCAGTGAGCCGGGCAGCACATAATCCACCTGCGCCCCGAGTTGCTGCTCTAACAATACCCTTGAACGAATCGCTGGCCTGCCGGCCAGATTGGCCGAGGTCGAAACCACCGGGCCACCGAATTCCCTGCACAATTGCTGGACTAACGGGTGGCTGCTGACACGCAATGCAACAGACGAGTGATCTCCCTTAATCCACCAGGGCACCACATCCTGCGAGTCCTGCACCAGGTAGGTAACCGGGCCGGTCTTCGCCTGCCCGGACCAGCCTTTTTTCAGCACATCCCTTTGCTCAGCGGGCAGGGCCGATAAAATGAAATCCAGCTGCTCAATTGTTGCAGCGACGAGAATCATACCTTTTTCAACAGGCCGGCGTTTGATCTGCAACAAACGCAGCGTGGCCTGCTGTGAGAATGGATCGCAACCCAGGCCCCAGACCGCCTCGGTCGGGTAGGCAATGACCCCCGCGGATGACAGCACCCTGCAGGCTTTGTCTACAGCCAGTCTTTTCATAACGTTTTCTCGGCTTGATTGTTCATCGGTTTATATACCACTTACCTCCCTGTTTGCAGATGTGTCCGGACAACTCCAACTGAAGCAGCTTCAGGTTCAGCGACGGCAGTGGCAACTTTGAATGACACATTAGCGCATCACTGGTAACACCATCGTCTGCAATTAGCCGAAGTAAGTCTGTACAGCCATTGGGGACCGGCGCAGCCTTATCAGAAACTGCGTTTCCTGGAATTTCTTTGGCCTGCAGCTCCAGCTGACCCTGAACCATCGGGGCAAGCTGCTCAATGATATCTGCGGCATTTTCCGCCAGTGTGGCGCCTTGGCGCAACAGGCTATGACATCCCCTGCTGCCCGGAGTGTTAACCGAGCCAGGCACTGCGAACACATGGCGTCCCTGCTCAAGAGCAAGGCGCGCGGTAATAAGCGAGCCACTGCGCAGCGTAGCCTCTATCACACAGACGGCAAGACTCAGTCCGCTGATAATCCGATTGCGCTGGGGAAAATGAAAAGCATCCGGTGGTGAATGCAGCGGAAACTCAGAGATGACCGCTCCTTTGCCAGCGCCATGACTGATTTCTGTTGCAAGTTCGGCATTTGCCTTTGGATAGATAGTATTCAGGCCGTTGCCCAATACGGCAATGGTCGGTTTGTCCTGTGTCACGCTCGCCATGTGTGCGGCCGTATCAATACCGCTGGCCAGACCACTGACCACCGTAAAGCCAGCGCGCCCAAGATCTGCGCTTATTCGACCCGCCAGGTCTCGTCCATACCGGCTACAGTTGCGGCTGCCGACCAGCGCAATGCAGGGCTGGCAAAAAACGCCTGGGTCACCGCGAACAAACAGTACCGGCGGCGGATCTGGCAACTCGCGCAGCAGGGCCGGATAGCGATGGTCGTCGAACAGCACCAGGCTGTGCTCATCCCTTTGTATCCACGCCAGGGTCTGCTCAAGCGCCTGCCTTGCCCTCGAGTCGGAATCTCTCGCGGTACGGATGCGCTTAACAATCTCATTCTCCAGCTTGAGTTGCTGCAGGCTGTCTGTTGGCAATTCCAGCGCGCCTCTGGCGCTGCCCGCGATTGCCAGCAATCGGTGCATTCGGCTAGCGTGACTTTCCAGGGCGTGGTAAAGCAGCAGGTAGCTTTCCAGGTCTGTGCAGGACTCCATCGTTTACCTCCATTTGTGACGTCTGAGGATGCGCATCCCGGCGCATCGCCTGTGCTACAATTCGCAATAATCTGCAAATCATCAGGGTCCTTTAGCGTTTATGGCACAGCCCATGTGTTGTTGCCGGAACGATAATGTCTTTTCGGAGTGAACTATGGCCAAACTCGAAATTCTGGAGTTTCCCGATCCGCGGCTGCGTACCGTGGCGGAGCCAATTGATACATTTGACGAAGCACTCAGTCAGCTGATTGATGACATGTTCGAGACCATGTATGAGGCGCCCGGCATTGGTCTGGCAGCAACTCAGGTCAATGTGCACAAACAGCTGATTGTGATTGATATTTCCGAAGACAAAAGCGAACCGCTGGTTTTCATCAACCCGGCCATCAAGGTGCTGGACGATGATCTTGCCGAATACGATGAAGGCTGCCTCTCGGTTCCTGGCTTTTACGAAACAGTCAGCCGGCCACGACAGGTAAAGATCAATGCCCTGGACCGCCATGGCGAGGCTTTTGAAATAGTATCTGACGGCCTGCTCGCCACCTGTATCCAGCACGAGATGGACCATCTCAATGGCAAGCTGTTCGTTGATTACCTGAGTAATCTGAAACGGCAACGCATTCGCAGCAAACTCGAAAAAGCCCACAAACTGGCGGCTAACGGCTGAACCCATCTCATGTCAAAACTCAAACTGGTGTTCGCCGGCACACCGGCGTTCGCCGCCAGTCACCTGCAGGCATTGATTGATGCTGGTCATAACATTGCGGCCGTATATACCCAGCCCGATCGCGCCGCAGGGCGGGGCAAGAAACTGCAACCCAGCCCCGTAAAGCAGGTCGCCCAACAGCACAAGCTGTCTGTGTTTCAGCCAGCCTCACTTAAAGATGCCGATGCGCAACGGGAGCTGTCAGCTCTGAATGCTGATCTTATGGTTGTTGTGGCCTATGGCCTGCTGTTGCCCCAGGCAGTTCTAGACATCCCACGGCTCGGCTGCATCAATGTGCATGCCTCACTGTTGCCGCGCTGGCGTGGGGCGGCGCCTATAGAGCGTGCCATTCTCGCTGGCGACAGACAGTCTGGCGTCACCATCATGCAAATGGACGCCGGCCTCGATACCGGAGCCATGATCCACAAAATCGAGACACCCATTTCTGACGCAGACGATCGTCAGACCCTTGAAAACCGCCTTGCCGTGCTGGGTTGCCAGGCTCTGATACATACGCTGGCAGATTTCGATTCATTGGCTTCCAGCGCAGAGCCACAAACCGATGATGGTACGACGTATGCGCGCAAGCTGGACAAGTCAGAAGCCCTGATAGACTGGAGCCATACCGCTGAAGAAATTAACCGCTGCATCCGTGCCGGTATAGGCAGAAATCCAGCCTACACTTTCATAAATGGCGAGCGTATAAGGTTCATCCGTGCACAGGTGCTAAGTGGCAAACAGAATCAGCCACCCGGCACGATCCTCGGCACGGTCGATCTGACTTGCGAGGATGCACCGACCGGCACCACTCAGGGCCAGAGCCTCAAATCGCTGCGTATTGCCTGTCGTGATGGCGAGCTGGCGCTTCAGCAGGTTCAGCTACCCGGCAAGAACGTCATGTCAGTCACCGACCTTCTGAATGCTCGACGCGCCATGGTTGAACCCGGCAATCAGTTCTCCAGCAACGAGACCCCCTCGTGACGCCCGCCCAGATACGGGCTCAGGCCGCCACAATTCTGGCGAGCCTGGTAAAACAGCAGGGCTCTTTGGCCAGCCTGTTGCCTAAACCGGGTGAGGGGACAGAATCAGCAGATGGTCAGGCATTGCTCAGGGAGTTGTGTTTCGGTACCTGCCGCTGGTTCTTCCAGTTGGAGAGCCAATTGTCTGGCCTGCTCGACAAACCTATACGACGCAAAGACGCAGACGTTCACTGCCTGTTGCTGATCGGCCTGTATCAACTGCAGCACCTGCGGCTGCCGGATTATGCTGCCATCAATGAGACCGTCAATGCCGCTGTTACCCTGAAGAAAGTCTGGGCCAAACGCTTGATCAACGGGGTTTTGAGACAGTGGCAGCGCCAGCAGCAAAAGACTGACGATACCGGCTTGCTGCTTGATGATGCGGCAGCAATTGCTGACTCCTATCCAGTCTGGCTGCGCTCGGCCATCACCCAGGCCTGGCCTGACAGACTTGATGATGTGCTGAAGCAGGGCAATGTGCATCCGCCGATGACCCTCCGGGTCAATCTCTCCAAAATTTCCCGTGATGAATATCTTGATAAGCTGGCAGGGCAGAGCATAAATGCTTCAGCGGGCAAGCTTTCCGACAGCGCGATCTATCTGGAAAAAGCGCTGTCTGTGCATGCGCTCCCTGGTTTCGCAGAAGGGTGGGTCAGCGTTCAGGATGAAGCATCGCAATTGATCCCTGCATTGCTGGCACCACAACCGGGCGATCATCTGCTTGATGCCTGCGCTGCACCCGGCGGCAAGACAGCGCACCTGCTGGAATCACAGCCGGAGTTGGCATCATTGCTGGCACTGGACAGTGACAGTCGCCGGCTGCAGCGTGTCCACCAGAATCTGCAGCGCCTTCAGCTGCACGAGGCACCGGTCACAGTTGTTTGCGCAGATGCAGGCCAGCCAGACTCATGGTGGAGTGGTGATCAATTTGACCGGATTCTGCTCGATGCTCCATGTTCAGCAACAGGAGTCATCCGCCGTCAGCCCGACATTAAGGTTTTGCGTAAATCAGAGCATTTAGGTCCGTTGCTGAATCTTCAGGCCCGGCTTCTTGACGCCATGTGGCTGTGTCTTGCGCCGGGTGGTTTGATGCTTTACACAACCTGCTCAATTCTTCCGGCAGAAAACGCTCAACAGCTTGAGTCCTTTTTGGAACGCACCCCTGACGCCGAATGTCTGCCCCTGTTGACAGAACATTCCGGGGAGCCTTGGGCAGCTGATTGTGAAACCCCGGGACGCCGGTTTGGTCGACAGCTGTTGCCGAGCGATGGTGGGCCCGACGGTTTTTATTATGCATTGCTGAAAAAACAACAATAATGCATTGAAAAGATGCCTAATGGCTTGTATCTGGTTGGTACCCGCCGGATAATTTGACGGCAGCGGCACCATCCGGACGCATAAGAAGGATCAAGGCGCAGGAGCCTGCTTTTACATGAAAATAATTATTCTGGGCTGCAATGCGGTCAGTGCCTCACTGGCTGAAAACCTGGCAAGCGAAAATACCGATATCACCCTGGTTGACCCGGATGCAGAAGCCCTGCGGGAACTCAAGGACAGACTCGACATCGGTATCGCACAGGGCTGGCCATCGCACCCTGATGTGTTGCGGGCCGCCGGCGCCGACGACGCCGACATGATCATCGCCGTGACAGAAAACGATGAGATCAATATGGTCGCCTGCCAGATTGCGTTTTCTGTTTTTAAAACCCCCAAAAAGATCTGTCGCCTGCGCTCGGCGTCATATATTGCCCAGGATGACCTGTTCCGTCCTGATGCCATACCCCTCGATGTTGTCATCAGTCCGGAATTGCTGGTTTCGAACTATATCCGCCGCCTGATTGAGCTGCCCGGCTCGCTGCAGGTTCTCGATTTTGCTGATGGCAATGCCCAGCTGGTGGCTGTTCGTGCCTACTACGGCGGGCCGCTGGTCGGTCAGGAGATCCGCTTTCTGCGAGAGCACATGCCCAATGTGGATGCTCGCGTGGCGGCTATTTTCCGCCGCAACCGCGCCATTACCCCTGAAGGTTCTACCGTCATCGAAGCCGACGACGAAGTCTTTTTTATCGCGGCTCCCAAAAACATTAAAGCGGTCATCAGCGAACTGCGCCGTATGGATCGACCTTACAAACGCTTGATCATCGCTGGCGGCGGCAACATTGGCGCGCGCCTGGCCTCAGCGCTGGAAGAGCGTTACCAGGTTAAAGTGATTGAGCACAATCCGGATCGCTGCGCCTATCTGTCCGAGTTTCTTAATAGGGCTGTCGTCCTGAATGGTATTTCCTCTGACAAAAAGCTGTTACAGGAAGAGGGCATCGCGGATACCGATGTTTTCCTGGCCCTTACCAATGACGATGAGGCAAATATCATGTCGTCGTTGCTGGCGAAACGCCTCGGGGCGCGCAAGGTCATGTGTCTTATCAGCAACCCGGCTTATGTGGACCTGGTGCAGGGCGGTGAAATCGACATTGCAATTTCACCTCAGCAGGCATCGATTGGCAGTCTGCTGACTCATATTCGCAAAGGTGACATTGTTAATGTGCATTCACTACGACGGGGCGCCGCAGAGGCGCTGGAGGCAATCGCGCACGGTGACAGCCAGTCGTCTAAAGTGGTGGGTCGTGCTATTGAAGATATCGATCTGCCGCAGGGCACGACCATAGGTGCTATCGTTCGGGACGAAGAGGTACTGATTGCCCATGACGATATTGTGATCGAGCCAGAAGACCACGTCATTTTGTTCCTCACCGACAAGAAACGCATTCCTGAAGTAGAGCGCCTGTTTGCTGTTGGATTCGCCTTTTTCTGATCTGGAGTTAAGCACTTACTATGCATTTTGCCGTTGTCGCCCGCATACTTGGTGTTTTGCTGATGCTTTTCAGCATGCTGGCCAATCTGCCTTCCATTCTGGTTTCTTTCCTGTATGGGGACGGCGAAGTGAGCTCGTTCTGGACCTCCGCCATGATCACCTTTGCGACCGGCTTCATTCTCTGGCTGGTGACGCTTCGCTCCAAGAAAGAGCTACGCACACGTGATGGATTCCTGGTAGTGACGCTTTTCTGGACAGTATTGAGCACATTCGGCGCATTACCCTTCCTTTTCTCGCTGGATGTCCGACTTTCAGTGACAGACGCGATTTTCGAATCTTTTTCAGGGCTGACGACCACAGGTGCAACGGTCATTACCGGGCTTGATGTGCTTCCCAAGTCCATTCTGTTTTACCGGGCCCAGCTTCAGTGGCTGGGCGGTATGGGTATCGTTGCCCTCGCGGTTGCCGTGCTGCCCATGCTGGGTATCGGTGGTATGCAGCTGTACCGGGCAGAAAGCCCGGGGCCCGTGAAAAACGACAACCTGGTTCCCCGCCTGGCGGAAACTGCCAAGGCACTCTGGTACATCTATCTTGGATTGACTGTGTCTTGCGCGCTTGCTTACTGGGCGGCCGGTATGAATCTGTTCGACGCTATCTGTCACAGCTTCACAACCGTTGCGATTGGTGGCTTCTCCAACTATGACGCCAGTATCGGGTATTTTGACAGCAATATCGTGAATCTTATCGCCGTCGCATTCATGTTCCTGGCGGGTATAAACTTCGCATTGCACTTCACCGCCTGGCAGCGGCGCAGCCTGATCCAATATGTTCGCGACCCGGAGACGAAGTTCTATGCGGCGGTCCTGGCTGGGATTGCCTTGTTCACGATCATTGTTTTGTACGCCACAGAAACATACGACATACAGAACTCGTTTATCCACGGGCTGTTTCAGACAGTTTCAATCGCGACCACAACGGGTTATACAACAGCTGACTTCAACGCCTGGCCATATGCATTACCGTATTTGCTGATTTACGCCTCCATCATCGGCGCCTGCGCAGGTTCCACCGGCGGCGGTATGAAGGTAATCCGGATACTGCTGATCTTTAAGCAGGGTATTCGTGAGGTGAAACGGCTGATTCACCCTAACGCCATTATTTCCGTCAAACTTGGCCGTCGAATGGTTCCCGATCGGGTAATTGAATCAGTCTGGGGATTCTTCGCCGTCTATGTGATGGTCTATATGGCGCTGCTCATCATGCTGCTTGCCATGGGCATGGAGGTATTGACCGCATTCAGCGCAGTAGGTGCCAGTCTCAACAATCTGGGCCCTGGTCTGGAGGGCGTTGCGGCCAACTACGCCAACATATCCGATCCTGCCAAATGGGTGCTTTGTCTGGCCATGCTGCTGGGACGTCTAGAGATCTTCACGCTGCTGGTGCTGTTCCTGCCAATGTTCTGGCGACGCTGACACCAGGACGACCAACCGCGCGCCATCATCGACCCTAATAAAATCGCTCGCTGTCGTCGTCCGGTCGCTTGCGATAACGTTTGTAGCTCCACTGGTATTGGCTGGGCAAAGCACGAATGCAACGCTCTACTGAGCGATTCATGGCTGCCGTCGCAGAAGCCGAATCTGCCTCATAAATCCCATCATCGGCCGGTTCAAATACTACGTGATAGCCACGACCGCCGGACAGCCTTTCCGCATAAGCAAAAATTACCTGTGAACCGGTTCGGCTGGCAAGTTTAGGGACCAGCGTCATGGTGTAGGCCTGAATGCCGAACAACGGGGCAAAAACACCCCCCTCATTTTTGGGTTGCTGGTCGGGCAGAATACCCGTGGCACCGCCCTGCAACAAAGCTTTATTGAGACGCACGACACCCTGACGGTCGGTTGCGACCAGCTCGGCGCCGGCTTTGGCTCTTGAACCAGCGACAAGCGCGTTAAGTCCCTTTATTTTTGGTGGTTTGTACAGTGTCGTAAGAGGACCTAGTGTGGAAACGTAAAGTCCCAATGCCTCCCAGCTGCCCAGATGTGGTGACGCGTAGATGATGCCCTTACCGCTGGCCTGGGCTTTTTCGACATGCTCCATCCCGTCAACGCTGACAATCATGCGCAAGACGTGATCAATGGACCGGCACCACATATGGCCGAGCTCAAGACCTGTCTTTATCGTTTCCTTGATGCTCTCTCTGGCGAGTTTTTTCGTTTGTTCAGCGCTCAGCTCGGGGAATACCCGCTGCAGATTGATCAGCGTGACACGACGGGTTTCTGTCGGCAGCATATACACGATTGTACCAATGGCATTACCAATCATGTGCAAGGCTGGCAGTGGGAGCCACGCCAGTATGTTCAGGGCGAATTTGATAATCGCAGTCTTCAGGGTGTCGATGGGAGTGCTCTCCAGAGCTTGTTCAGAGTTAAAACCATCATTTTAGCGCAGTGGATATTAACTGCCTAATCCCGCATAATTGCGCCTTTTCAACCGTTTTGCATTGGGGTGAGACTTGTCTGACGTTACAACCTTCCAGGGCCTGATTCTGGCGCTTCAGGACTTCTGGGCGAAGCAGGGCTGTGTGGTGTTACAGCCGCTGGACCTCGAAGTGGGTGCGGGCACCTTCCATCCGGCTACGTTTTTGCGAGCGATCGGCCCGGAAAGCTGGCGTACGGCTTACGTTCAGCCCAGCCGCCGCCCGACGGATGGTCGTTATGGTGAGAACCCGAACCGTTTGCAGCACTACTACCAGTTTCAGGTGATTCTGAAGCCATCGCCGCCCGATATCCAGGATCTGTACATTGCCTCTTTGAAACATCTCGGCATTGATCCACAGGTTCACGATATACGCTTTGTAGAAGACAACTGGGAGTCGCCAACGCTGGGTGCCTGGGGTCTGGGCTGGGAAGTCTGGCTGAACGGCATGGAAGTGACACAGTTTACCTATTTCCAGCAGGTCGGTGGCCTGGAGTGTTTCCCGGTCAGTGGCGAGATTACCTACGGGCTTGAGCGAATCGCTATGTATCTGCAGGGTGTGGACAGCCTCTATGACCTGGTCTGGACGCGTGGGCCGGAAGGTGATGTGACTTACGGTGACGTGTTCCATCAGAATGAAGTTGAAATGTCCGCGTATAACTTCGAACACGCGAATGTTGATGCATTGTTCCGCAACTTTGATGAGTGCGAAGCTGCGTGTAGCTCACTGATTGAGAAAGGCCTGGCTCTGCCTGCTTATGAGCAGGTGTTGAAAGCCTCGCATTATTTCAACCTGCTTGATGCCAGACAGGCTATTTCGGTAACCGAGCGTCAGCGCTTTATTCTGCGGGTCCGTACCCTGTCTCGTCAGGTTGCAGAGGCGTATTACGAAAGCCGTCGCAAACTTGGGTTCCCGCTGGCGCCAGAAGCGCTGCGGCAGGCCGCGTTAAACACCCAGTAATTTACCCAACCGATTGCAGCTATCATGACCGAAAAACATTTTTTAGTAGAAGTAGGGTGTGCCGAGCTTCCGCCGAAGGCGCTCAAAGGACTTTCCGATGCTTTCACAAGCGGCGTTGAAACGGGCCTCTCCGCAGCCGGCTTGAGCTTCACAAAAGTTGTGCCGTTTGTCAGTCCGCGCCGACTTGCCGTTCGCGTCGAAAATCTTGCCACCCGACAGAACGACGTGGCGCTGGAAAAGTTCGGACCAGCGGTCAAGGCAGCTTTTGACAAGGACGGGAACCCCACGCCAGCAGCGCAGGGTTTTGCCAGAGGCTGCGGTGTCAGCGTGGCAGATCTGGATCGGGACACCCGCGATGGCGTGGAAAAGCTGGTGTATCGCGCCACCCAGAAAGGTGCCGACACTGCCACACTGTTACCGGGCATCGTCCAGCAGTCCCTGGCCAAGCTGCCAATACCACGGAAAATGCGCTGGGGCAGTACACGTGACGAATTCGTCCGGCCGGTATACTGGCTGGTTATGCTGTTTGGTGATGATGTGGTCAAGACCGAGTTGTTCGGCATCAGCAGCGATCGTGTCACCTATGGTCATCGTTTCCATTGTCCGCAGGCAATCACGCTGACTTCTGCCGAAAGCTATGAACAGCAATTGCTGAAACCCGGCCATGTCATCGCTGACTATGCGCAGCGACGTCAGACTGTGGAGTCGTTGATTTCTGAACAGGGTAAAGCGCTTGACGCGCAGGTCATCATCGACGCAGATCTGTTGGATGAAGTAACCAGCATGGTGGAGTGGCCCGTTGCGCTGACCGGCAAGTTTGACGAGCACTTCCTGTCAGTTCCGCCTGAAGCATTGATCTCGTCGATGAAGAATCACCAGAAGACCTTTTACGTGCTGGATAAGCAGGGCAGAATGCTGCCTTATTTTGTAGCCGTAGCCAACCTGCACAGCAAAGACCCCGCGCAAGTTATCGCCGGCAATGAGCGTGTTATCCGACCCCGCCTGGCAGACGCCGCGTTTTTCTACGAAACCGATCGCAAACAGCCGCTGGCATCGCGCCTGCCGCAGCTCGGCAATATCGTGTTTCAGCAGCAGCTTGGCACAGTTGAACAGAAGTCTCGTCGTGTCGCTGAACTGGCAGTGGCCATCTCCCGTGAGCTCGGGATCGAGTCAGATTCATGTGAGCGCGCCGCGCTGCTGGCCAAGTGCGACCTGCTGACCAACATGGTCGGCGAGTTTCCGGAGTTGCAGGGAACCATGGGCTACTATTACGCCCTGCACGATGGGGAACCTGAGTCTGTAGCCCTGGCGATCACTGAACAGTATCAACCCAGATTCTCGGGCGATGCTGTTCCATCGAGCGAGACGGGCGCCATATTGGCGGTCGCAGAGAAGCTCGACACTATATGTGGTCTGTTTGTCATTGGACAGCCACCCACTGGATCCAAGGATCCTTTTGCACTCCGTCGAGCCGCATTGGGAGCGCTGCGCATACTGGTGGAAAAATCCCTCGACCTGAATCTGGCGCAAGCGATCAAGCAATCACTTGCCAGTTACGAGGCGCAGGGTGTAAGCGTTGACGGTGAAACCGGCAGCCAGGTATTTGAGTTTATGCTGGAGCGGTTCCGCGCCTGGTATCTCGGCGAAGGCGTATCGACAGAAGTCTTCCAGGCCGTGATGGAGTTGAAGCCCGAGAGACCGTTGGACTTTGCGATGCGAGTAAATGCGGTTCAACGGTTTTCGCAACTGCCTGAAAGCGCTGCACTGGCAGCGGCCAACAAGCGTGTCTCCAATATTCTGCAGAAAGAAAATCAGCAGCACACGGTTGTCGACCAGGCTCTCCTGTCAGAAGCCGCAGAAAAGGATCTGGCAAATGCAGTTGCGGAGATGCGAAGCGTAGTCGATCCACTCTTCGGGAAGCGAGAATACACGCAGGGTCTTGAAAAGCTCGCAGCCATGCGACCTGTGGTAGACGCATTTTTTGATCAGGTGCTTGTGATGGCTGACGATGATGCAGTTCGCCAGAACAGGCTTGCTTTACTGTCTGAACTCCGCGCCCTGTTTTTGAAGGTGGCGGATATCTCCAGCCTGCATCGAAGCTGACAGTCCATGACCCCCGGGGGAGCCAGACTGATAATCCTCGACAGAGATGGTGTCATCAACGAGGACTCAGATGCTTTTATCAAGTCGGTTGCAGAGTGTGTGCCTGTTGCAGGCAGCATTGACGCGATTGCCAGACTGAGCAAGGCTGGATACACCGTTGCAGTTGCCACTAATCAGTCTGGCATTGCCCGGGGCCTGCTGTCGGAAACCACGCTGTCACAAATTCATGGTTATTTATCAGGGTTGGTTGAAAAGGCAGGCGGACATATCGCGGGTTTTTTTTATTGTCCGCATGGACCTGATACCAATTGTAGCTGCCGAAAACCAAGGCCTGGCCTGTTGTATCAGATTCGAGATAAATACGGCAGCGAGATCTGTGGCGTTCCGGTCGTTGGCGACAGCCTGAGAGATCTTCAGGCGGCAAAGACAGCTGGTTGCACACCTGTTCTGGTTCGCAGCGGAAAAGGTGAACAGACATTGGCAACGGGTTTGCCGCCTGAACTTGCTGACAGTCCCCAGTTTGCCAACCTGGCCGCGTTTGTTGACGATCTATTAAATTAACTGCCACAGGAAGTTGGCCTGCCGATATGTTTATGAAGTTCAGATCCTCACTGTTTTTCCTCGGCTATGCGACACTGACTTTTATAATCTCGTCTCTGGTCATTTTGCTGTTCTGGATTCTGCCGCCAAAGCGTCGCTTCTATCTTTACGCCCTCTGGTGTCGACTGGTCCTGGTCTGGCTGAGACTCAGCTGTGGTATTAGCTATAACATCAGGGGCCTGGAACACATACCCGACCACCCGGTCGTAGTACAAAGTAATCACCAGAGTACCTGGGAGACGATCTTCCTTTATCAGTTGTTCACGCCAGTTTGTCCCATCCTGAAGAAGGAGCTACTGGATATACCATTCTGGGGATGGGCGCTACGGCTTCAGCAACCTATTGCGATTGACCGCAGCAAACCACGAGAGGCTGGCAAGTCCTTACTATTGCAGGGAGCTGCACGGATAAAGGATGGATTGTCGATTTTGGTGTTTCCTGAAGGGACCCGAGCACGCACTGGCGCACTTGGAAAATTCTCCAGAGGCGGAGCGCAGTTGGCGGTTGCGACCGGCACGCCCATCATTCCTGTACTGCACAATGCGGGTTACTGCTGGCCAGCTGGCACGACACTCAAGAAGCCTGGCTGTATTGAGGTGCTGATAGGACCGCCTATTGCAGTGGATGGCAAAACGGCAAAAGAAGTAGCAGCCGAATTTGATTTGTGGATGAACACAAACAAATCGGCCGTTGGGCTTGCTTGAAGCCTTATCTCTTCTCGCCTGTTTCTCCAGCAAAGCGGGAGAATATGCAAGGGACAACCAGCATGTTCAATATTGTTGAGCTGACCAGACCGTATAGAATCACCATAGCCATCGGCGCCTGTATCTCACTGCCTGGCTCTCCCGCAGCCGCCGCTAATGGAATTAGCGCCAAGGCGGTACCAAGTGCAGTCATCAGTATCGGTGCCAGCCGTTCTTCTGCCCCCTGAATAACAGCATCTCTGACACTGAGATGCCTGTGCGTCATCAGTCGACGGATATGATCGACCAGAATCACACCATTGCGGGTGGCGATACCGAACAGGGTAATAAAACCGATGATCGAGGCGATTGTCACCGTGTTGCCGGCGAACCAGACACCGGCGACACCACCTATCAGGGCAAGCGGCAGGTTGAGCATCACAAGCCAGGTATCCCGTAATCTTCCGAATGCAGCGAATAGCAGGGCGAAAATACCAACTATTACCAGCGTTCCAAGAATGAGCAAACGCGAACTAGCGGCGTCCAGACTTTCAAACTGACCACCGAACTCAACATGGTAGCCAGCAGGCAAATCAATATTCTGCTCTATCTGCTGCTCTATTTCCTCAACGACACTGATGAGATCCCGCTCCGCCACATTGGCCATTATGACGAGATTGCGGGCTACACCTTCGCGTGTAATTGTATTCGGGCCCTGGCGATATTCGATTTTCGCCAGTGCAGAGAAGGGTACCTGGGCTCCACTGTCGAGTGTAATAATAGTATTGCGTATGTGGTCCAGGCTCTCGCGCTGATATTCAGGCATGCGAATCACAAGGTCATACGTTGCCTCGCCCTCTCTAACCTCACCAGCCGCCCGTCCGCCAAATGCAGCCTCCAATGCCTGGGATACCGAGGCGACTCTCAATCCATAGTTGGCCAGCGCAGCTCGATCCCAGGTGACCGAAACCAGTGGAATTTCCGATTGGGCATCCATGGCAACATCGACGGCGCCCGGCACTGAAGCGGCCAGTGTTTCAATTTCTCGCCCAATTCGACGTAGCTCAAACAGATCCGGTCCAAAGAGTTTGATGGCGATATTGGCTCGCGTTCCCGATAACATGTGGTCAATACGGTGGGACAACGGCTGGCCGATTACCACATTAGTCCCGGGCAGCACTGCAAATTCCTGGCGTAGCCGCTCCATCAACGCGGGGCGTTCCGAACTGGTGACATCCAGTATCACATCAACTTCCGAGGCAAAGACCTGTTGTGCGTGGGGGTCGAGTTCGGCACGTCCCGTGCGTCTTGTTGTAGCAACAACTTCTGGCTGAGCAAGAAGAATCTGCTCTACTCGTAGGCCAATGTCAGACGACGTTTGGAGAGATGTGCCCGGCAATGTTGTAACACTGACAGTCAACGCGCCTTCATTGAACTCCGGCAGAAAGCCACGACCGCTCCCAGCCAGTGTCAGCCCTGCAATTATTAACAATGCAACTGAAGTCGCGATGACCGCCCGCCAGTATCGAAGGCTAAAGTCCAGAACGGGCCGGTAAGCTCGTTTAAGTGTCTGTAGAAATTTTGTCTCTTCCGATTGTTTGATACTGCGGCTTTCAGGCAGTAGAGACTGGCAAAGAACAGGCGTAATCGTCAGGGCCACCAATAGTGACGTCGCCAGTGCTGCCACATAGGCGATGCCCAAAGGCTGGAGCAGACGTCCCTCAACGCCACTCAGAAAAAACAAAGGGACGAAGACGAGAACGATTATCAGGGTTGCAAACACTATCGAACTTTGAACTTCTGATGTCGCTGTTAATACTGTTTGTGCAATATTTGGGCGGTCTTGTACGGGTAGCAGATTTCTTTCTTTGAGATGCCTGACCGTGTTTTCGACGACTATAATGGCGTCGTCGACGAGTGCACCAAGCGCTATTACCAGCCCACCAAGCGTCATGGTGTTGACACTTCCGCCCATAGCCTGGATAACAAGAACCGCGGCGATCAGGGACAGCGGGATAGCGATCAATACAATCGCGATAGCTCGCCCACTAAACAGAAAAAGGAAGATAATTGCCGTAACCAGGACCGCACCCTCAATCAAGGCTTTGGTCAGGTTGTCGTTTGCAGTCTCTATAAATGTGGCCTGTCGAAATGCGTCAGTACGAATCTCCATACCCGCCGGCAGGGTCGACTGGATATCAGCCAGGGTTTCGTCGAGCTGACGGGTTAGTCGCAGTGTGTTCGCATCTGGCTGTTTTTGAATACCCAATACCACCGCCGTTTCTGCATTGAATGCACCTGTACCACGCACTGGAGCTGCACCAACATCAATAACGCCTAGATCATCGACAAGAACGGGGCGGCCCTCAACCATTTTTACAAAAGTTTGTCCAATCTCCTCTAAACGATGAATATTGCCCAGCCCCTGGATGAGATATTCCTGCCCGTTCTGAGTCATGAACCCCGCTGACGCATTCTGCCCGGACTCTCTCAGGGCGGTGTAGACCTCATCGATAGTCACTCCAAGCGCGCTCATACGCTCGGGCTGAACAATCACTTGGAACTGTTTTATCTCGCCTCCTATGTTGATCACCTCAGCAACGCCTGGGACAGCTAGCAGCCTCCTGCGTACGGTCCAGTCAGCCGTCGAACGAAGTGTCATGGCATCATGTTCACTACTGGTAAGTGCCAGGAACATGATTTCACCCATGATCGATGTGACCGGTGCCATGGTAGGTGCCGACGCATTCTCAGGCAATATACTGCCCATGGCTGCAAGCTTTTCCGAAACAACTTGTCGTGCCTGAAATATGTCTGCACTCCAGTCAAACTCGACAGTTATGACGCTGATACCGATTCCGTTTACTGATCGGACTCGTCTCACACCACTTGCGCCATTTAATGAAGACTCAATGGGATAGCTGATTTGACGCTCTACGTCCTCTGGTGTCATACCCGGCGCATCAGTCACAATCGTGACCGATGGTGCAGTCAGATCCGGGAAAACGTCTACTGGCGTGTCTATCGCTTGCCGGCCCCCGGCAAAGATGAGCAGTGCTGCCGCAGCACAAACCAGCAAGCGGTTTTCCAGTGACCACTCAATTATCCGATGAATCATATCTTTTCTGCCGAGTTAGTGAGTGTGTCCGTGACCAATTTCTGATGTTCCTGCTGCAGCCAACCGGATGTTGTATGCCCCCAGTGTTACTACGCGTTCTCCGCCGGTAAGGCCCGAGGTTATCGCAACATAATCTCCGTCACGAATCCCTGTCTCCACGTTGCGCCGGGCGAAACTCTCACCACCGGTCTGGACAAAAACAACCTGACGACCGTCTTCATTGATCAGTGATGTCGCTGGAACTGCTATTTCCTGTCGGGTACTTGCGCTGATGACGTTTACGGGCAGCCTTTGCCCCACGACATTAAGGCCGGTCAACTCCGGAAGGCTGAGGATCACGGTTGCGGTCCGAGATTGTGGATTAATTTGAGTGATTCCCTGGACGATACTGGTGTTGGTATCTGATGTGAGCCTGATACTTTCTCCGCCTGACAGACTAAACCAGACTCCCCGTACACCATTGGCAAGGGCTGCAAAATGCTCGGACAAGTCGACCTGGAGCCAGCGCTGTCCATGGCCAATGATTTTAAACAGCTCAGCTCCTTGCGTGATGTAGGCACCTGGCAGCGCATTGGCCATCGCCACGACGCCTGATATGGGCGCGCGTAGCTCAACACCCTGATCTGTGTTTGTTGTTCTTACCTGATTCAATCTTGTTTCAACCAGGCGGAGCTCGGACTGCACCTCCGAAAGTTCGGTTTCTGCGATGTCAAGTCGTCGTTGGGGGAGGGCACCAGACGCCACAAGGTCTCTAACACGCGTTACATCTGCCTGGCCGAGGTTGACGCGACCGCGGAGTTGTTCAAGCTGAGTAGAGAGCGCGTTAATGTCTGCCGATGTAGCCGTTCGTGGCAATAGCCGCGCCATTACCTGACCCGCTTCGACGAATTGCCCTGACGACACAAGGGATTGCGCGGCGATACTAGCATTAAGGGGCGCGTGAACGACTGCCGTGCTCCCCGGTGGTGCTGTAATTGTGGCAAATGCCGGCCAGGACTCGCTCAAGTTTCGTATGTTTGCCTGCTCAGTAGCAAATGGGGCTGTCCACTGCTGTTCTTTGAGGTAAACAATATCGCCGTCTGGAGCTTCTTGATTTATAACTACCTCATCGATGGAACTGAATACCGTGATCTGGCCGAGCTCATGCCGGGACGATCCAAATTCTCCCGTCACCTCAATAACAAGATCAAAATCGCCAGGTGCTCTTGGGCTCACCGTTGGAATAAAGAGTCCATCGCGCGAAGGTTCCCGGACGCGGAATCGTGCAACAGTACTCCCATTCTGCTCCAGAGCAACGTCGACGACTCCACTGAGCAGGGGTTCATGATCATCCAGTGTCGTCAGGTGTGCAGCAAACTGTGATGGCTCTCCCACGACGAGCGGAGGAAATTCCACAAACAACTCGGTCAGATCCGTATAGTGTGTGTAGACCAGTGACTGTCCAGCCTCACCCCCATGCTCGTGAGTATCCTCACCGTGAGCATGCCCGTCTTCATCGACTTGCATATTCGCGGGCTCACTGCATGCTATCAAGGCGGTGGCCACCACCCCAAGAATGGTATTTCTAGTTGTGCGGATGCGCATGTTGCTGGCCTGCCTGTGGTTCACCGTGTGGGTGGCTGTCATTTGAGTGACTGTGGTCTCCCTGTTCATGGGCGTGCTCGTCTGCATGAACATGTGACCCCTGACTTCCGTGAACGTGAGATGTATCCGGGTTGGCTGCCTGATTGGCTGCGTCGCCAAAGAACTCCTCTGTTTCCGGGACGTTATCGTGCGAATGTGTGTCGTCACCGTGTGAATGGGCGTCGCCACCTCCGTGACTGTGCTCCTGTTGACCATAGGCCTGAACAGCGGTTGTTGACGCCAGAATCAGGGTGAGTGCTGAAATGATGAGTGTTGATCTATTCATTTTAGGGTAGTGCTCCTGTGAGTGTTTGCCATTCAATAAATGTTTCTCTTGCCTCTAAGGCGGCATCTGCTGCGCCCAGCCTGAGTTCAAGATCGCTGCGTTCCGCGTCCAACAGTTGATTTACCGATACCTCACCAGCGAGGTACGCTGCTCTGGCCAGCTCGGCGAGCTGCTGCTTTTGTGATCGCTGATACTGGCGCACTGCAATGGTTCGTTGATTGTCCACTACCGCCTGCAGCCTGGCTATTTCAGCGCTCACCTCGCGGTTGACCATGGCTCGCTCTGCTGCTAGGGAAGAAGCGTGTGCTTGAGCGGCAGCCAGATTTCGCTTACCCGTACCGAATAGCGGGACTTCCACTGTGAGCGAAAATAGGTTTCCTTCGCTTCGAAAGGCGCCTTCATTCGCTCGTCTCTCACCCAGCCCGACGGTAAGCGATGGCCAGCGTTGACGCGACGCCGCTTCCTGTCTTTTCTGGGCTGCTTCAAATTGCCGCTCAACGAGCTGTAGATCTGGCTGATTATTCAAAAGCTCGCTTGATGACATTGCCGCAGGGTCCGGAGGTAACACGTCTCCGTCGAAGCTAGCTTCAGGTTCTAACTGAGCCAGACTGATTAACGTCGCCGCTTCGGAATTTAGGGTGGCCGCGGCCTCAGTTATTTTCAGCTGAATGTCATCATACTCACGCTGCAGCCAGATAAGATCGTATTCCGACAGGTCCCCGGCGGCTACCCGCATCGAGGCGGAGTCGATTAGCTGTGACATGTTTTCCATCGAGTCGGTTAAGTGGTCAAGTCGCTCTTTGGCGCTTAGATGTCGGTAGAGGTGTCTGCGGATTGTTGCGATTCGATCACCTTGAATCAGGTCTAGTTCGGCCATTCTGGCGGCCGCATCTAACGCTGCGGCGTCGCGAAGCCTGCTGTTAACTCCCGCCAGATCCAGGCGTTGTCTTATCCATACAAACGACTCCTCCGTGTCGGTAACCGGGCCATCCAGGGTTTCCCGGCTGTATTCCAGCTCAGGATTCGCCGGCGGCACAGCAGCCTCGGCAGCCAGCAGTGCTGCCTGGCGTGATAGGTTTGTCAGGTCGCGAAGTGAACTTTCAGACAGCGCATGCTCAATCACCTCTTCCTCTACAAGAGATTGGGCGTAAATCGACGATAGAGGAGCCAAGGTTGTAAGAAGAACAAGCGCGTTCAGGCAATTTCGCATGACATTAGACTCCACTCAGCAGGCTGATCACTGTTTCCACAGTGTGGTGGAATTTCATGATAGTCACCATTAGCGCCAAGCTTGATAGCACCAGAAGTGCAGAAAAAAGTATTGCAAGTTTGTCTTGCCGCAAATTCAGCGCAGTGAGGTTTCGAATTCGCAGCACGACGTCAGAGCCCTGCATCGGACACATTGAAGGCTGAATCTTTAAGGCGGGAAGGGTAGAAGCCTTGACGAGCGTCTCGGCGACATCAAGTACGCCAAACCGCTTTGCCGCGGCCATGTCGGCCTGCATTTCCCGGGACAGAACCCAATGTTGCTTTATCTCTCTTCTGGCGGAGGGCAAGTGAATGCTCAACAGCAATGTCATCAGGAAGGATTTTAGACAATCCCTGCTACGAAGGTGAGATATCTCGTGGGCAATCACAATCCTGCGTTGCCTGGGTGTAAGTGCGGCGAACAAAGATTTGGACAAAAGGATGATTGGCCTACCGATCCCGGCGGCGAATGCGAGCTTGTCTGAGCTTTGCGTTTTTATGATCCGACCGCGCCCGCCGTCAATACGATGCAGTGCCCGTAATGTTTTTGCCAAGCCCCATTCGCTTATAATGACACTCATCATTCGCCAGGTAATAAAAATGGCGGCACTGGCAAAAATTGCTTTCAGCGGTAATGAGAGCTCATAAAGTGGCATATGTTCAAGACAAAGGTGCAGATGCTTCTCACCCGTGTGCGCGAGACAGTGGTCTGCAACCACGCCCAGCCATTTTGCTAGAGAAAGCACTATGATTGCCAACGTAGCCAGTGCAGGTGCAATCAACGGCGTTACAGCCATTATCCAACACGCCCAGGCTGCTACTTGCTTGTCGCTGTCTTTATTGTTTTTCATCAGTGGCACAACCAGTCCCACCAATGCCGAGGCAAGCGCCCAGACAAGTACGAATATTGTCAGTAAAAGCCACAAGAAATCTGCCCAGGACGCACTCATTTCGACTCACCTTGACTACGTCGTTCTTCGATGAGCTGGTTTATTGTAAGAAGCGCTTCCTCGTCAAGGCCGTTGCTATCTACGAACGCGCTAAGGGATGTCGCCGGGTCGCTGCCAAATCGTTGAATCATTCCCGTCATGAAGCTAGCCACAAGTGCTTCGCGACTGACTTTAGGTGTGTAACTGTATGCGTGTCCCTGTTTTGTCCTCGCCAGCAGCCCCTTGCGAAATAGTCTCTCCATCGCCGATTGGATGGTGTTGGCAGTGCTGTGACCGTAGTCAGCCCGCATGCATGAGTATACTGTCTTGACAGTCGCCGATTTCTCACGCCAAAGCTGATCGAGAATGGCAACTTCCAGGTCACCGAGATTCAGGGAGTTTAAGTTGTTTAGCGGCGAAGACATCTGGTCCGCTCCATGCAGCTGTGAATGGTATAGAAGCAGGGTAGGCCCCTAAAAACCGATTGTCAATCGGTTTTCTGGGGGCAAATGATGCGGATTTTGTAAGCGTGTGAGCTCTTACACACTTCGCATCACCTGATTTACTTGCGGTTAGTTGAGATTAGATATCCAGATTCTGGACAGCTAGCGCATTGGTTTCGATAAAGTCCCGTCGCGGATCCACCTGGTCACCCATCAAGGTCGTGAACAGCTGGTCTGCACCAATCGCATCCTCAATAGTGACTTGCAGCATACGGCGGCTCTCGGGATCCATCGTGGTTTCCCACAGCTGATCCGGATTCATTTCACCCAGACCCTTATAGCGCTGCAGGTAGTGGCCCTTCATAGCGTCATCGGTCAGCCACTTGAGAGCTTCCCTAAACGTTTGAATTTCCTGAGTTTTTTCTCCGCGCTTAACGTATGCGCCAGCTTCTATCAGTCCATTGAGCATTTCGCCCAGTCGATTCAAGGCACGGTACTCACCTGATCCAAAAAAGTCTTTGCTGAAGCGATAGTCACGAATCAGACCATGCAGGCTGTGGCGAACTTGTGGCAGGAAGACATGTCGCTCTGGATCTTCATAGGCCTGAACATAGTAGTTCTGGGCCGTTTTGGGGTGAAGTGATTCCATCGATTGCCACAACTGCTTAAGCCAATTGGTTACGCCTTCTTCTGTGTAATCGTCGCTGGTCAACACTGGCGTGAAGACCATCGCCTCAAGTATTTCAGAAGGGTAGAGGCGCTCCAGGCGTTTGATCATTGCGTAGGTCGAGTTGTACTGCTTGACCATCGCTTCCAGGGCATCCCCGGAGATAGCGGGTGCGTCCTTATTTACATGGAGAGCCGCTCCATCCAAGGCTATTTGCGTCTGATAGCGCGCCAGTTCGTCGTCATCCTTCAGGTACTGTTCCTGTTTACCCTTACGAACTTTATACAAGGGCGGCTGTGCAATATAAACGTATCCACGCTCTACCAGCTCTCGCATTTGACGGAAGAAGAAGGTCAGTAGCAGTGTTCTGATGTGGGAGCCGTCGACGTCGGCGTCCGTCATGATGATGATGCGGTGGTAGCGCAAACTGTCTGGAGAAAACTCATCCTTACCTATTCCACAGCCCAGCGCCTTGATCAATGTGCCGATCTCAGCAGAGCTCAACATTTTGTCGAAACGTGCTTTTTCTACGTTCAGAATCTTACCCTTGAGCGGAAGAATGGCCTGGTTTTTACGGTTTCGGCCCTGTTTCGCTGATCCGCCCGCTGAGTCACCCTCCACGATGTATATTTCTGAAAGAGCTGGGTCTTTTTCCTGACAGTCAGCCAGCTTGCCTGGCAATCCAGCCATGTCCAGAGCGCCCTTGCGACGCGTCATTTCTCGTGCCTTTCTTGCTGCCTCACGGGCCCTGGCAGCATCGATCATTTTCCCTACAATCTGTTTAGCCTCGTTGGGGTTTTCGAGCAGGAAGTCAGTGAAGTGGGAGACCATCTCCTGCTCAACGGCGGTTTTAACTTCGGATGAAACCAGTTTGTCTTTAGTTTGGGAAGAAAACTTTGGATCTGGTACTTTGACTGAGATAACCGCTGTAAGACCTTCCCGAGCATCATCTCCCGTGGTCGTAACCTCTTTTCCCTTCTTCGCAGCAACTTCTTTGTCGATATAGGTTTTTAATACACGTGTCAGCGCGCCACGGAAACCCGCCATATGCGTGCCGCCATCGCGCTGTGGAATATTGTTGGTGTAGGGAAAAATATTTTCCTGGTATGTGTCATTCCACTGCAGCGCTATCTCTACGCTTATGCCGTCTTCCGGCCGTTCTTTCTGGAAGTGAAATATCTTGTTGATGGGCGTCTTGTTGGTATTCAGGTATTCAACAAATGCTCTCAGACCGCCATCATACTTGTAGGTGTCTTTTTTCCCACTCCGCTCATCAAAGAGGTTGATGGTTACGCCAGCATTCAAAAATGCCAGCTCGCGAAGTTTCTTGGCAAGGATATCGTAGTGAAATTCGATGTTCTTGAATGTCGCCGCGGAGGGCTTGAAGAAAGTCTCAGTGCCTGTGATGTTGGTGTCGCCTACGACCTTAAGCGGGGCCTGAGGTACGCCGTGGACGTAGTATTGTTCATGGACTTTGCCGCCACGGCGAATCGTCAGCTTCAACTCTTCAGAAAGAGCATTCACAACCGAAACACCAACGCCATGGAGTCCGCCCGACACTTTGTAGCTATTGTCGTCAAACTTTCCGCCGGCGTGCAGGACGGTCATGATCACCTCTGCTGCAGAAACCCCTTCAGAATGCATTTCAGTAGGAATACCACGCCCGTTGTCCGAGACACTGATAGCCTCACCGACGTGCACGGTGACATTGATTGCATCACAGTGTCCTGCCAGTGCCTCATCGATGGAGTTGTCGACAAGCTCGAATACCATGTGGTGCAGGCCTGTTCCATCCTCTGTATCACCGATGTACATCCCTGGTCGTTTTCTTACGGCGTCCAGTCCCTTCAGGACTTTGATGCTGGACGAATCGTAGGTTGATTCCTTAGTCATTCTGTTCTCCGCGTTGGGGTTCAAGCCGGGTGTATTTTACCATGTTCCACGTGGAACTTCCCCGGCTCACTAGAGCATATTTGTCTAAAGTCCGGCAGATCACCAGGATCGATAGATGTTAGAAAACACTGCGCGCCAGTAGCAGCAAGTAGACTTAAAATTTTCTCCTGATTTCCACGGTCAAGTTCCGCAGCGAGATCGTCAACAAGGTATATGCAGTTGTCGCTCTGAACCTTTTCATCACTCGAGTGACTTCGGTAGAGCAGTCTACCAACGGCCAGCTTCAGACTGCAAACCAGTAACTTCAATTGGCCGCGACTAAAAACTTCTGAGACTTTCCCGCGACCGGGCATAGTCAAGGTAAAGTCTCCTCTATGCGGACCCGACATGGTCATGCCGTAACGAATATCTCTTGCACGTGATGCCAACATCGCTTCTAGTAGCTCTAATTCATCATCCCAGCCTTGCTTGTAGTCGAAATCCAACTGGAAGCCAGGCATCAGCTTTTCAAGTGTTTCGGTCAACACCGGACGCAACGTTTCAAAGAATTCGTTTCGGCCACGATGTATTGCTTCACCATGGCTTGCAGCTTCCTTCTCCCAGATTTCAATTTGCGATAAAAATTCCTTACCGTAGGATCTGTCGCCCACTTCCTTTAGTTGACGAAGTAGCGCGTTCCGTTGCGTAACTGCCCGCCGGTACGCCCGCCAGGAACTCAGAAAGGAATGTTCCACGTGGAACATAGCCCAATCAAGAAAACGCCTTCGCCCTTTGGCAGGACCTTCTAAAAGTGAAAGACTATCTGTATTAATTACCTGCAGAGGCAGTAGCTCTGCTACGTATTGCCAGTTTTTCTGATTTTCACCAAAGGCTCGGAGCTCAGTCCTACCTTGTCGAGACTTGGTCAAGCCGATCCCACCATGCTCAAAACCCGCGATATTTGAAAACACCAACAGCTCAGATTCATCAGTATTTACCAGTGGTGCGATCTTATGAGTACGAAAAGACCGGCCCACGCTCAGCACATGAATACTCTCAAGCAAACTGGTTTTACCGCTGCCGTTTTTACCGAAAATGAGATTAAAACCAGGGGAGGGGGACAGATCGACCGACTTCAAATTTCTGAATCGGTCGACCTTATGGCGAACTATCACGGTCATGTCGGACCAGGGATAGCGGATTAAAGACGCATTGGCATAACAACATACAGGGCATCAGACGCCGAGACAGCTTCAACCAGCGCACTGCTGTTTGAATCCGCCAATGTAAATTTGACCTTGTCGCTATCAAGAACATTAAGGACATCCAGCAGGTAACTCACGTTAAAACCTATCTCAAGCGTTTCACCCTGATACTCGATACCGACCGTATCCTCAGCTTCTTCCTGCTCCGGGTTATTTGCCACTACCTTCAGCTCATCGTTGTTGAACTGAAGATGCACACCACGATACTTCTCGTTAGACAGAATGGACGCGCGATTAAAGGCCTGTCTCAACTCTGAGCGATCCCCAAGAACTACTTTGTCGCCACCCTTGGGTAGAACGCGCTGATAATCAGGGAACTTTCCGTCGACAAGCTTGGATGTAAAAGTAAAGTCGGTAAGCTTTACTCTTACATGACTTAGACCAAACATCAGAACCAATTGATCCTCTTCCGGCTCAGACAGCAATCGGGATAATTCCAGTACACCTTTGCGGGGCACAATAATCTGCTGCAGTTCTTCGACACCTGTCTCCACACCACTCGTGTGCATGGCAAGTCTGTGTCCATCGGTCGCAACCACTCTGAACCAGGAGGGGCCAACCTCAAACAGCATACCGTTAAGATAGTAACGGACATCCTGTTGCGCCATCGCGAAAGCACAGGAATCTATCAGTGACTTTAACTCACCGCCCTGAAGACGGACTTCAAAGGTACCAGGCTCATCGCTGGTGACAGGAAAATCTGTAGCAGGCAGGGTAGCGAGCGTAAAGCGACTGCGGCCAGCTTTAACCACAAATTTGTTGTCGTCCACAGAGAAACCTAACTCGGAATTATCCGGAAGCGACTTACAGATATCGAGCAGCTTACGACCCGGAACAGTAACCTCTCCGTCACGAGAACCGTCGTTAACACGAACCCTGCCTATCAACTCCACCTCAAGATCTGTACCGGTAATTTCAAGTACGCCGTTCTTCAAAGTAAGAAGTACATTCGCTAACACCGGAAGAGTATGACGACGTTCGACCACGCCTGCTGCAAGCTGCAGTGGCTTCAGAATTGCTTCCCTGGTAATCGTAAATTGCATAGTCCTATCTCTGCTTCTACTGTGGGGGTTTCGAACATCAAACCACAATTACGTGGTCAGTGCTCTCAACAGGTTATTATAATCTTCTGCCAGATCCTGCGAACTACCACGCAGATTCTTTACTTGTTTGCAGGCGTGCAAAACAGTGGTGTGGTCTCGACCACCAAAGGCCTCACCAATCTCAGGCAAACTATGATTAGTCAGCTCTTTGGCCAGACTCATGGCAATCTGTCTGGGTCTGGCAACTGAACGGCTGCGACGCTTAGACAGCATGTCCGACATCTTGATCTTATAGTATTCCGCAACTGAACGCTGAATGTTATCAATAGAGACCAATTTATCATGCAGAGCAAACAGATCCCTTAGCGCTTCCCGGACCAGATCAAGATCAATTCTACGATTCACGAAATTCGCGTGGATGATCACTTTCTTGAGAGCGCCTTCCAACTCACGTACATGAGAGCGCAGTCTCTGCGCGATAAACATCGCAGCATCCCCAGGGAGCTCAACGTTACTCTGGGCGGCTTTATTTATCAGAATGGCGGCCCGGGTCTCAAGTTCGGGCGGCTCGACCGCCACACTTAAACCCCAACCAAAACGAGACTTCAACCTTTCCTCTAAGCCATTGATTTCTTTATGATATCTATCACTGGTCAGAATAATCTGTTGTCCACCCTCCAATAGCGCATTGAAAGTGTGGAAGAACTCCTCCTGTGAACGCTCTTTACCCGCAAAAAACTGAATGTCATCAATCAGCAATGCATCAACTGTTCGATAGTAACGCTTGAACTCATTGATCGCATTCAACTGCAGTGCTGTAACCATCGTCGCAACAAAAGTCTCTGAATGCAGATACACCACCTTGGCATCCGGTTTACGCGCTAAAAGATAATTTCCGATCGCGTGCATAAGGTGGGTTTTACCCAGACCCACACCACCGTATATAAAGAGGGGGTTGTAAGCACCACCAGGATTCTCTGCTACCTGTAAGGCAGCCGCCCGGGCTAGCTGGTTAGACTTACCCTCAATAAAATTCTCGAAGGTGTTATCACGATTCAGGGATCCTTTATGACGCAGCTTACCTTCAATGATCTGCTCCATCCTGTGTGAGCCGCCAGCGCTCTTACCGGGCCTGCGGTCACGTGAAGGAACCTGAATCCGACCACTACCAGTATTCTGGTTATCTAAGCCTGTAGGATTGCCCTTCAGGGCATCACCGTCCAACAGCGCTTTTGGAGACTCTACCTCAGGAAGTACCAGCTTTCTGGCCGTGGGCGACGAACGTGACAATGCTGTACTTGTCACCACGCCACCTGAACCACCGACTGTAGATGATGCAGAATGTGCATGAGACTGAGCTTGCTGTCTGCCGGCGCCTACTTCGACGCTCACGTCCAACGCTTCATTTCCGCCATGGCGTCTTACCAACTCACAAATGCGGGAATAGAACTTGTCTTTCACCCAATCCTGCACAAATCGATTAGGAGCAAAAAGCGTTAAGCCATTAGGAGAACTTTCTGCTTGTAGAGGTCGGATCCAGGTGTTGAACTGCTGCGACGGTAACTCATCCCGGAGATTGTCAACGCATTGTTGCCAGGTTGCTTGTTGCACGACTTTCACTGCCCTGTAGTCTGTTATTGTAGAACTGCTATCTGAATAGGAAAGGAATTCTACCCTGCCAATAAACAGTTATCCACACCTGAACGCTTTAAATCAATATATTACCATAAAGTTTTTATTCTTTGTTTTTCATATACTTAGTAGGTACTATCGTAGAATAAAGGCCACAACACAGAGAATAAAAAATAATACTGGTGTACAGTTATACACAGGATAAGCTGTGGATAAGTTGTGACTAAACAGGGTATAACAAACCTGAACTATAGCCAGCCAAAAAAGCACTGTTTTCGCAACAAGTTACTTGCAACGCCACAGCAATCCCTATAAAATTCGCGCTCTTCGATTTACCGAACCAATTTACAGAATTACCTGGAAGACCACTATGAAAAGAACTTTTCAACCCAGCGTTTTGAAGCGTGCTCGCAGTCACGGTTTTCGTGCTCGCATGGCCACCCGCGGTGGTCGTCTGGTTATCAAGCGTCGTCGTGCACGAGGCCGCGCTAAACTGTCTGCCTGATGGTTCTGACCCGGGCCGCATGTGACCAGCAAAGGTTTTGGCAAACAACTGCGGCTTCTGACTGCGTCTGACTTCAAACAGGTATTTGATCAGGCGCAGTACAAAATCTCCTGCTCTCAATTTCTGATACTGGCCATAGATAATGGGCTTTCAGAACCCCGACTGGGCCAGGTGATTGCCAGAAAGAACATTCGACTGGCTGTTCAACGTAATCGAATCAAACGGTTGGTGCGCGAATCCTTTCGCCACCGTCAGCAATTGCTCACCGGTCTGGATATCGTTATTCTGGCCAGACGCGGTCTGGATTCAACAGAGAATCCAGAGCTTTCAGAGCTGCTGGAGAAACTGTGGCAAGATCTTATCCGACGACGCAACCGCAAGGCCGCACGCTAACGGGTAATTCTTAATGCTGGCAAAGATCGCTATCAAATTGATCTCCGTTTATCAGTGCACTCTGAGTCTGCTGATAGGCAACCAATGCCGATTCTACCCCTCCTGCTCACACTACACTCAAGATGCCATTGTCACTCATGGTCTGGCTAAAGGGTGTATGATGGGCGCCAAACGAATTCTGCGTTGCCATCCCTGGCATCCGGGAGGCTATGACCCAGTCCCTGGTTGTCATCATCCAGCAGATAATTCCAACACCTCAACCAAATAAGTAGCTTTCGCACATGGATTACATTAAATACGCATTACTTGCCGGTCTGGCCGCTGTTTCCTACTTGTTGTTGCTGGAATGGCAACGTGATTACCCACCGATTGATTCACGCCTCGAACCTACTGCAGTGGAATCAACACCAGCAAATTCGGAAGCAGGTAATGCTGTAGCACTGGAAGATGTACCGGATGTGCCAAGTACCAACAGTGACGATATCCCGGAAGTCAGCTCAGCCGTTGCCACAACAGACACTGTGAGCAGCCAAAGCAACGATCAGGACAGTCTTGTCACCGTGACAACCGATGTGCTGAACGTCACTATCAATCGTCGCGGGGGAGATATTGTTTTTGTTTCCCTGCCGGAACACGCGACTGAAATCGACCGTCCGGAAGACCCCTTTGTGCTGCTGGAATCAAGCGGCAATCGCAATTACGTCGCTCAAAGTGGCCTGATCGGTGCCAACGGTATCGACGGTGGAACCCAGCGTCCCCTCTATTCTGTTTCCAGCTCTGACTTTTCTCTCAGCCCGAACCAGGACACTTTGCAGGTGGATTTGACGCTGACCGATGAGAACGGTGTCGAAGTAACAAAGCGCTTTACTTTTAGACGTGGCGACTACCTGATTGATATCGCTTACCTGATAGACAACCCAACACAGGCTCCCTGGCGTGCGAACATGTTTGGTCAGATCAAGCGCGGCAATTATGAAGATCCAACTCAGGGCAGCGGCTTTGGTATGGCAAGCTATCTCGGTTTTGCCACTACAACCAGCGAAGATAACTACCTGAAGATTCCATTCGACGAGATCACAGGCAACCGCCCTGCATACGACATACAGGGTGGCTGGGTCGCCCTGAGTCAACATTACTTTATTTCAGTGTTCGTCCCGCCACAGGACATGAGCAACACCTATTCATTCCGACGCAACGCCCAGGGCGAGTTTATCGGCGGTTTCACCAGCCCCCAGTTTGAAGTTCCTGCCAACAGCAACGGTATGCAGCAGGTTTCTTTCTATGCGGGTCCCAAAGATCAGTACCGACTTGGTGAAATCGCACCGTGGCTGGATCGCACCATCGACTACGGCTGGTTATGGTTTGTTGCATCACCTATCTATTGGCTGCTGACACAGATCAATGACGTGATAGGCAACTACGGCTGGTCAATCCTTATCCTCACCCTGATCGTTAAAGCCGTGTTCTTCAAACTGTCGGCGACCAGTTATCGCTCAATGGCGAACATGCGTCGTGTCATGCCGAAAATGAACCAGTTAAAAGAGCGTTACGGTGATGACAAGATGAAGCTCCAGAAAGCCACCATGGAGCTATACAAGAAAGAGAAGATCAACCCGTTCGGCGGCTGCCTGCCGATGCTGGTCCAGATGCCTGTGTTTATTGCACTGTACTGGGTATTGCTGGAAGGTGTAGAGCTGCGACATGCTCCCTGGATCCTGTGGATTAATGACCTGTCCGTGATGGATCCCTACTTTGTGTTGCCGTTGCTGATGGGTGCGTCCATGTATGTTCAATTTATGTTGAACCCGACGCCCCAGGATCCTACTCAGGCCAAAATCATGAAGTTCATGCCGGTTGTCATGACCGTGTTCTTCCTGTGGTTCCCGGCTGGACTGGTACTGTACTGGCTTGCCAACAGCGTGCTCGGTATTGCCCAGCAGTGGTATATCACACGCAAGATTGATGCTGAATACGCCGCCAAGGAAGCTGCGCGCAGCTGATCAGTATGCTGAGCGCATCGGACACAGATACCATATGCGCAATCGCCACCCCGCCAGGACGCAGCGGGGTGGGTATTGTCCGGGTATCAGGCCCTGCCTGTCTGGCGATTGCAGCCAGGGTCCTCAAATTCTCTCCAACTCCGCGTCACGCGCATTACTGTCCTTTTTACAACGTCGATGATTCTGTCCTGGATCAGGGCATAGCGCTGTTTTTCCCTGGTCCCAATTCCTTCACAGGAGAAGACGTCCTGGAACTGCAGGGCCATGGCGGTTTTTATGTCCTCGATGCCTTACTGCAGACTTTGCTGCAGTCGGGCGCCCGCCTGGCACGACCGGGTGAGTTTACCGAAAGGGCGTTTCTGAACGACAAGCTCGATCTTGCCCAGGCTGAAGCTATCGCCGACCTGATCGACTCCAGCTCTGCCGAAGCCGCTCGGAGCGCCATGCGAACCTTGCAGGGAGAGTTTTCCAGGCTGATCGATTCGCTGGCCGACAAGATTGTTAACCTTCGTGTCTACCTTGAAGCCGCTATCGACTTTACCGATGAGGAAATCGATTTCCTGTCCGAAGGACGCATCGGAGAAAAGTTGTCAGAGGTCAACCTGCAACTTGATCAGATCATGGCACAGGCACGCCAGGGCGCTCTGATAAGGGAGGGCATGGCAGTCGTCATCGTTGGCAAACCCAACGCAGGCAAATCGAGTCTGTTGAACGCTCTGGCTGGTAAAGACAGCGCTATTGTCACCGATATCGAAGGCACAACCCGCGATGTGTTGAGCGAACAGATCCATATTGATGGCATGCCGCTGCATATTACCGACACGGCCGGACTTCGCGACAGCAGTGATCCGGTAGAGCAGGAGGGCATCAGGCGGGCCATGAAGGCTCTGGAGCAGGCTGACCGCGTCTTATTGATGGTCGACAGCAGCAGAGAAAACGTGGATAACAGCAACCTGTTTGATTACCTGAACAATACGATCCTTTCGCCCCTGTTGCCTGCAGTCGACAGTGCACGACTGACAATCATTCAGAATAAAGCAGACCTGACCGGGAAGGCAGCTGAACGATTCAATCCAGACGATGCACGACAGGCCACTATCATCCGCCTGGCCGCCAAGCAACGACAGGGCATCGAACTGCTTCAACAACACCTTAAAGACTGTATGGGCTTCCAGGCAGCAGGAGAGGGTGGTTTTATCGCCAGACGTCGACATCTGGACGCCCTTAATAAAGCACAGCAATGCCTGCAACAGGCAATTTGGCAACTGGAACATCAAGGAGCTGCTGAGTTGGTCGCCGAAGATTTGCGACACGCTCACCAGCATCTGGGTGAAATCACGGGTGCATTTACCACAGACGACCTGCTCGGCAAGATTTTTTCCAGCTTTTGCATAGGAAAATAATTACTGTCAGTAAGGTGGCCGAAAACTGTGTATAACCTTAATATTTCTGTGAATAACTTTTTGATAAAAATCTCCCTTTTTTGAGCCTGTGGACAAACATCGCTTTAGCCAACAGCTTTACCACCTGGTGCAACCAGCTTGAGCATAGCTTGTGAAGAGACTTATACAGCTATCAGGTCTTTGTTTTATATAGATAATATTTGGTTCTCAACAGAAAAGTCGCCAACCATTAATAACATCAGTATCAATTCTTTATTTATCTATTAACTAAATAGATTATTTTAGTAATCAGTATTGTGAATAATATTTGCTTGTGGATTATTTTCGCCGCTAGCCCTTTAAATTTGTATTTGAGCGCTTATACTTAGCGACCCTTTTCCGGTAACTGAAGACCTTATGGACTTTTCCAAACGCTATGATGTGATCGTGGTAGGTGGCGGACATGCTGGGACCGAGGCAGCCCTGGCGGCAGCCCGTTCCGGCGCGCAAACCCTGTTACTGACACACAACATCGAAACGCTGGGCCAGATGTCCTGTAATCCCGCCATCGGCGGTATTGGCAAAAGCCACCTTGTGCGTGAAATCGACGCGCTGGGGGGCGCGATGGCGCGCGCCACAGACCGGGCAGGCATCCAGTTTCGGGTACTCAACAGCAGCAAAGGACCCGCTGTGCGTGCCACTCGCGCGCAGGCTGATCGCGTTTTGTACAAGGCCGCTATCCGAAGCATGCTAGAGCAGCAGGAAAATCTGGATATTTTTCAGCAGGCTGCCGACGATCTGATAATCAACGGCGAGCAGGTTGAGGGCGTGGTTACGCAGATGGGCGTGCGTTTTCATGCACCAACGGTGGTACTGACAACCGGCACATTTCTGGGCGGTAAAATACATATTGGCCTTGAAAACTCTGCTGGTGGTCGTGCGGGGGATCCGCCTTCGATCAGACTGGCTGACCGTTTACGGGAGTTACCATTCAATGTCGGGCGTTTAAAAACCGGGACGCCACCACGAATCGATGCCCGTTCAGTTGATTTCTCCGTCATGCAGGCCCAGCCCGGTGATACGCCCTTACCGGTGATGTCCTTCATGGGCTCCGTAGAAGATCACCCGCAACAGATTAACTGCTACATCACGGCTACCAATGAGCAATGCCATGACATTATCCGCAGTGGCCTTGATCGTTCCCCCATGTATACCGGCGTCATTGAAGGACTGGGCCCGCGCTACTGCCCGTCCATTGAAGACAAAGTCATGCGTTTTGCTGACAAAACCTCACACCAGATTTTTGTCGAACCGGAAGGACTGACCACCAACGAACTGTATCCCAACGGTATTTCCACCAGCCTGCCATTCGATGTGCAGCTGCGAATGGTGCGTCAGATAAAGGGTTTTGAGAACGCACACATAACGCGACCCGGTTACGCTATCGAATACGACTTCTTTGACCCGCGTGATCTTAACTATTCGCTGGAAACAAAATTTATCAAAGGCCTGTACTTCGCCGGTCAGATCAATGGCACAACAGGTTACGAAGAAGCTGGCGCGCAGGGTCTGCTGGCCGGCATCAATGCCGCCAGAGCCGCGCGAGGGCTGGAAAGCTGGTGTCCACGGCGCGACCAGGCCTACATTGGTGTGCTGGTAGACGACCTGATCAGCCTGGGAACCAATGAGCCATATCGCATGTTTACCAGCCGCGCTGAGTATCGGCTGATGCTGCGTGAGGACAACGCTGACCTTCGCCTGACGGAAGCCGGACGCGAGATGGGGCTGATCGACGATCAGCGCTGGGAAGCCTTCTGCCGCAAACAGGAGGGGATCCGGGATGAGCTGGCGCGACTGAAATCTACCTGGATTCAACCGGGTACTGACAAGGCGCAGGCAGTTGACCCGTTGCTGGAGAAACCGATCGCACGTGAATTCAGTCTGTCTGACCTGCTGGCGCGTCCCGATGTCACTTACCGGGGGCTGGCCAATGTGCTTGCTGAAACCAGTGCGGCCATGCCGGATCTTGATCCTCATGTTGCTGAGCAGGTTGAAATTCAGCTCAAGTACCAGGGCTATATAAACCGTCAGCAGGGCGAGATTGAAAAACTCAAGCGCCAGGAGAATACTCCGCTGCCGGCTGATCTGGACTACCAGCGTATGGATGGTCTTTCCAATGAGCTGAAACAGAAGCTGTTGGCTGCCCGGCCGGAATCGATAGCCCGTGCAGCGCGTATTCCTGGTATGACGCCAGCAGCTGTGTCGCTGCTGTTGATTCACCTGAAGAAGTATCAGGCGGTGAGAGACAAGCAACGTGCCTGACAAACAACTGCTGGCTCTGCTGCAGCGGGGCCAGGAAGAAATGCATCTGGGCTTGTCTGAGTCACAGTGCCAGCAACTGATTGCATATGTTGAGTTGCTCGACAAATGGAACAAGGCGTTTAACCTTTCAGCGATCCGCGACCCACAACAGATGGTGTCTCGTCATCTGCTGGACAGTCTGACGCTGCTTCCACGCCTGCGGTACCTCCAACAGCAGAGCAGCGAACCGCTGGTCCTGCTGGATGTCGGCACCGGTGGCGGATTGCCGGGAATCCCGCTTTCCATCGCCCTGCCGGAAATGGCTTTTTATCTGTTGGACAGCAATGGAAAAAAGACCCGTTTTCTGTTCCAGACGGTAACAGCCCTGTCACTTGGCAACGTCACGGTCGAGAACTGTCGCATCGAAAGCTACCAATGTGCCAAGCAAATTGATATTGTCGTCAGTCGAGCGTTTTCTTCGCTGTCTGATTTTGCCGCTGGCTGCCAGCATTTGTGTCAGCCTCATACCCGGCTACTGGCCATGAAGGGAGTTTATCCCGAAAGTGAACTGGCGGAACTGTCTGCCGACTGGCAGGTAGTGGCAAGCCAGCCGCTGTCGGTGCCTGGCTGCGAGGGTGAACGACAACTAATTGAATTGATGCAGAACCCGACGATCTGACACTCACGCAGGTGACGCAGGTGACAAAAATACTGGCAATCGCCAACCAGAAAGGTGGCGTAGGAAAAACAACCACTTCGGTCAATCTGGCTGCATCCCTGCAGGCTACCAAACGCAAAGTACTGCTGGTCGACATGGACCCTCAGGGCAATGCCACCATGGGAAGTGGTGTAGATAAAGCTGAGCTGGAATACTCCGTTTACGATGTGCTGATCGGCGAGGCTGATTTTGATCAGGCCAGAGTGACTGCGCCAGAGGCAGGCTTTGACATGTTGCCGGCAAACGGCGACCTGGTGGCTGCCGAAATAGAATTGCTGGAGATGAACGAGCGAGAAAGTCGCCTCAAGAATCTGCTGGCAAAGATACAGGACCGTTATCACTTCATCGTTATTGACTGCCCGCCGTCGCTCAACATGTTGACCCTCAACGCGCTGGTGGCAGCGCAGGGCGTCATCATCCCTATGCAGTGTGAATACTATGCGCTGGAGGGGCTTTCTGCATTGATGGACACCATCGCGGCGGTCAGTGAGACACACAACCCGCAGCTCAAGGTCGAAGGAATTCTGCGAACCATGTACGATCCGCGCAATAAATTGACTACTGAAGTGTCAGGTCAATTATTCGACCATTTTGGTGATCGTGTCTATCGCACCGTAGTGCCACGCAATGTCAGGCTGGCAGAAGCGCCGAGCTATGGCATGCCGGTGCTGCAGTACGACAGGCAGTCACGCGGGGCTATCGCCTATCTGGCGCTTGCCGGAGAGATGCTGCGACGAAATGAGCAGCAGGCGATCGCCTGATTGAACAATCAAGAATTAGACTGAGCTGAGGCAGCCAGTAACCGCATTCAAGGAACAAGCATGTCAGGAAAGAAAAAACTGGGCCGTGGACTGGACAAACTGCTGGGGGGAGCGACAACCGTCAGACGTGATGCGACACCAGATGTCAGCGACGCGAAGACCCTTACCCCGGGTGAGACTCTCACCGACCAGACTCTCCGTCACCTGCCTGTTGATCTGATCCAGCGCGGCAAGTATCAACCGCGCACCGATATGCATCAGGAAGCCCTGCAGGAGCTGGCGGAATCTATCAAGGCCCAGGGCGTCATGCAGCCAATTGTGGTTCGCCCGATTTCAGATGACAAATTCGAGATCATTGCTGGCGAGCGCCGCTGGCGTGCCACGCAACTGGCGGGCCTGGATACCATCCCCGCCGTGATCAGACTGGTGGGCGACGAATCAGCCATAGCCATGGCGCTGATAGAAAACATCCAGCGTGAAAACCTTAACCCGATTGAAGAAGCCACCGCGCTGAAGCGCCTGCAGGAAGAGTTTAATCTGACGCAGCAGGAAGTGGCAGACGCAGTCGGCAAATCCCGTACAACCGTAACCAATCTGTTGCGACTGATGGCACTGACCCCGGATGTCCGCCTTATGCTTGAGCGTGGCGACCTGGAAATGGGACATGCCCGCGCATTGCTGGCGCTGACCGACGACGCGCAGAGTGATGCCGCCAAAACGGTCAACGGCAAAGGTTTATCTGTCCGCCAGACTGAAGAACTGGTGCGCCGATTGAGCACAGAATCAAACAAGCCCAAGCCTGAGCCCCAGCGCGAAGATCCGGACATCAAGCGACTGGAAGAAAGCCTGTCAGAGCGCGTTGGCGCACGTGTGCAGATACAGCATGGCCCCAAAGGTGCAGGCAAAGTGACGCTGCGTTACAACAGCCTGGATGAACTGGACGGAATTCTGGCACATATTAAGTAATTAGCTGCGATTGGCGTGTTGATACTGTGCACCAAAATACCTATAATGCGCACCTCTAAAGGGGAACGGACGCCAAGAACAAGAGAGCTTTTGACGACCAGTGACAGACATGTCAACGATAAAAGCTCCTCCCATATATAAAGTTGCAGCCTTCCAGCTGTTGTTTTTGTTGCTAATCAGTGCTTTAGCAGCGATTCTGGCTGGCTGGGTCAGTGCGTATTCTTTACTGATCGGTGGTTTGATTTCTTTGATACCGGGCACGCTGTTTGCGAGTCGGGTTTTCAAGTACCGGGGCGCGAGAGCGGCCCAAATGATCGCGCGAGAGGTTTACCGCGGTGAGGCCATAAAACTGGTACTTTCTGCGGCGGGTTTTGCACTTAGCTTTATATACGTAGAACCCTTGAATGTAGTGGCTTTATTTTCAGGATTTGTTCTGGTTTATCTGGCCGGCGTCGTATTGTTTGCACGCCTGATCAGGTCGCCGGACAACTCGTAAAATCGGCGAACTGACAAGTACATAACGACTCATGGCAGAATCAAACTCAGCAGGCTTCACCCTGCCCGAATACGAAAACGGCGCCGAATACATCGGCCACCACCTGGGATTCCTGAAGTACGGTCAGTTGCCTGACGGCAGCTGGGGCTTCGCGCACAGCGTTGAAGAAGCCAACGCAATGGGATTCTGGTCAATCCATGTCGACTCGATGCTGATGTCCATCCTGTTGGGCGTCATCTTTATGGGACTGTTCTATTTTGTCAGTCGCAAAGCCACTTCGGGTGTTCCCACTGGCCTGCAAAACGGCGTGGAGTTCCTGGTGGAGATGGTGCAGGGCACCATCAAGAACACCTTCTTCGGCAAAAACAATCTGATCGGCCCGCTGTCTCTGACCATTTTCTGCTGGATCTTCATGATGAACCTGATGGATCTGGTACCAGTGGACTGGATTCCACTGCTGGCTCAGGTCATCGCACAGGACAGCCACCTTTACTTCAAGGCAGTGCCGACCACAGACATCAATATCACTGCCGGTTTTGCGATCAGCGTCTTTATTCTGGTTATCTTCTACAGCATCAAAATCAAGGGCATGGGCGGATTCCTGGGTGAATTCGCATTCCACCCCTTTGGCAAGTGGGCGCTGCCGTTGAACCTGGTAATGGAAATTCCCAGCTTCCTGGCAAAACCGGTCTCACTGGCGCTGCGACTCTACGGCAACCTGTTTGCCGGTGAAATGATCTTCCTGGTAATTGCACTGGTTGGCTGGTTCCAGCTGCCGCTGCACTTCGCCTGGGCCGTGTTCCACATCCTGATCATCACGCTGCAGGCGTATCTGTTCATGATGTTGACCATTGTTTATCTGAACCAGGCTCATACCAAGCCAGAGGCTCATTAAACGCTTTTAGTTAGACCTTTAAGATCAGCAATACCTTTAGATAAACCTTTAGTGAAACTTGGAGAAAAAAATGGAAACTATTCAGGCATTTTCAGTAATCGCAATTGCCCTCATCTTCGGTCTGTGTGGTGCTGGCACCGCGGTTGCTTTCGGTAACCTGGGTGGCAAGTTGATTGAGAGCTCAGCACGTCAGCCAGAACTGGCGCCAAAACTGCAGGTTCAGTTCTTCCTGGTTGCTGGTTTCGTCGACGTAATCTCCATCATCGGTGTCGGTATCTCCTTCGTGTTCCTGTTCGCCAACCCGTTCCTGGGTTAATCGAACGCTTGAAAAGAGTTTCAAGCCACGCGACTACTGACGCAGAGGTAAAAACATGAATCTTAACGCAACCATAATCGGCCAAACGATTGCCTTTGCCGTGTTCGTATGGTTCTGCCTGAAGTATGTGTGGCCTCCGATCACACAGGCTCTGGCAGAGCGGCAGAAGAAAATCGCCGAGGGTCTGGAAGCGGCGGATCGTGCCCAGCGTGATCTGAGCCTGGCTCAGAACAAGGCGGCCGATGATCTGCGCGAAGCCAAGATCAAGAGCGCTGAAATCATCGATATGGCTAACAAACGCGCCAACCAGATCGTTGATGAAGCCAAAGAAAAAGCACGTGACGAAGGGCAGCGCCTGATAGCTGGCGCCAAAGCTGAAATAGAAATGGAAGTTCAGCGCGCCAAAGAAGAGTTGCGTGCACAAGTCGCAGCCATTGCCATTGCGGGTGCCGAGAAGATTCTCGAAAGCTCAGTGGACAAGGCTGCCAACGAAGAGCTGGTTAAGAAACTCGCTTCTGAGTTATAGGCGAATAAACGATGGCAGAGTCAATTACATTAGCCCGGCCCTATGCCAAAGCAGCATTTGAAGTTGCCTTGGCAGACAAGGCACTGGCGCAGTGGTCAGAAATGTTGACCACATTGGCCGCAGTCAGCGCCGACGCCAAAGTCAGCAGCCTGTTGAAAAACCCGGCACTGACTGCAAAGCAGCAATCCGATGCCCTGCTGGAGATCTGCGGTGACGCAATCTCTGACAAAGGTCAGAACATGATCAAACTGCTGGCTGAAAACCGCCGGTTGGGCCTGGTGGCCCAGATCAGACAGATCTTTGAGGTATTCAAAGCGGCCCAGGAAAAGAGCATCGATGTAGATGTTGCCACTGCGTTCGAGCTGAGTGACGCGCTGGTGGAGCAATTGACACAGGCATTGCAGAAACGCCTGGATCGTCAGGTCAAATTGCACGCCCATGTCGATCAGCGACTGATCGGAGGCGCCGTTATTCGAGCAGGTGATACTGTCATCGACAATTCTGTTCGAGGAAAACTGAACAAATTAGCCGAATCATTGAGTTCCTAGACCACCTGGGAATGAGGGAAAAAGCATGCAACAACTGAATCCGTCAGAAATCAGTGAAATTATCAAGCAGAGAATCAACAGTCTCGACGTTTCTGTGCAGGCCAAAAACGAAGGTACTATTGTCAGCGTTTCTGACGGTATCGTACGTATTCATGGTCTCGAAGACGTCATGTACGGTGAGATGATCGAATTCGATGGTGGCCTGTTCGGTATGGCACTCAACCTGGAGCGTGACTCCGTGGGTGCAGTCGTACTTGGCGACTATCAGGGTCTGGCAGAAGGCCAGTCCTGCCGTTGTACCGGTCGTATTCTGGAAGTACCGGTCGGACCGGAAATGGAAGGTCGAGTCGTTGATGCGCTGGGTAACCCCATCGACGGTAAGGGTGCAATTGACGCCAAACTGACCGCACCGGTAGAAAAAGTGGCACCTGGTGTAATTGCTCGTAAGTCAGTTGACCAGCCAGTACAGACTGGTCTCAAGGCAATCGACTCAATGGTACCAATCGGCCGCGGACAGCGTGAGCTGATCATCGGTGACCGTCAGGTAGGTAAGACTGCGGTAGCTGTTGACGCCATCATCAACCAGAAGGGCAAAGGCGTTAAGTGTATCTATGTCGCCATTGGCCAGAAGCAGTCATCTATTGCCAACGTGGTGAGCAAGCTGGAAGAGCACGGCGCGATGGAGTACACCATTGTTGTTGCGGCATCAGCATCTGATCCAGCCTCTATGCAATACCTGGCACCTTACTCTGGTTGTTCCATGGGCGAGTACTATCGCGACCGTGGTCAGGACGCTCTGATCATTTATGATGACTTGACCAAACAGGCCTGGGCCTATCGTCAAATCTCTCTGCTGCTGCGTCGTCCGCCGGGCCGTGAAGCCTATCCTGGTGACGTTTTCTACTTGCACTCACGTCTGCTGGAGCGTGCATCACGCGTAAACGCCGAGTACGTAGAACAGTTCACCAATGGCGAAGTCAAAGGCCAGACTGGCTCACTGACTGCACTGCCTATTATTGAAACGCAAGCTGGTGACGTATCTGCCTTCGTTCCAACCAACGTGATTTCCATCACCGACGGTCAGATCTTCCTGGAGACCGACCTGTTCAACGCGGGTATTCGTCCTGCGATCAACGCGGGTCTGTCGGTATCCCGGGTAGGTGGTGCAGCTCAGACCAAGATCATCAAGAAGCTCGGTGGTGGTATCCGTATCGCCCTGGCTCAGTATCGTGAACTGGCGGCGTTTGCCCAGTTTGCATCAGATCTGGACGAAGCAACTCGCGCCCAGCTGGAACACGGTCAGCGCGTAACCGAGCTGATGAAGCAGAGCCAGTACACACCGCTGTCAGTTGCGGAAATGGGTCTGGTACTGTTTGCTGCCAACGAAGGCTTCCTGAAAGATGTAGAGCTTCAGAAAGTTGTAGCCTTCGAAAAAGCACTGCTGTCTTACGCTAACAGCCAGCACGCAGAACTGCTTGCCAGCATCAACCAGAAACCAGACTACAACGACGAGATTGCTGCCAAGTTCAAGGCTTTGATCGAGCAGTTCAAATCAACTCAGACTTGGTAAGACCAGGACCTGGATAGATAAGGTAGGCGGTGAATTATGGCTGGTGGTAAAGAGATTCGAGGCAAGATCTCCAGCATTAACAATACGCAAAAGATTACCAGCGCCATGGAAATGGTGGCTGCATCCAAAATGCGTAAGGCGCAGGACCGTATGGCCGTAGGCAAACCCTACGCCACACATATCCGGAATGTAATCGGACATGTTGCCAACGCGAATCCGGAGTATCGTCACGTCTATTTCACCAACCGTGAAGTAAAGCGTGTTGCCTACATCGTTGTGTCTACAGACCGCGGCTTGTGCGGCGGTCTGAACATCAACGCATTCAAGGCAACCGTCAAGGATGTGGCTGAATGGCGTAAACAGAATGTCGAAGTGGAATTCTGTGCAGTTGGCGCCAAGGCAGCGGCCTTCTTCAACAGCTACGGTGGCAAAGTGGTTGCTTCGGTTCGTGGCCTGGGTGATGCACCCGAGCTCAACCAGGTAATTGGTGCCGTGAAGGTGATGCTGGACAAGTTTGAGAATGGTGAAATTGACCGGCTGTACCTGGTCAGCAACCAGTTCGTCAACACAATGACTCAGAAGCCTGTTGTTGCTCAGCTGCTTCCACTGGAAGCATCCGACGACTCTGAACTGAAGCATCATTGGGACTACATCTACGAACCTCAGGCCGAAGCGCTGCTGAATGGCCTGTTGACGCGCTACCTGGAAACTCAGGTGTATCAGGCAGTCGTGGAAAATATTGCCAGTGAACAGGCAGCGCGAATGATCGCGATGAAGAACGCAACTGAAAATGCCGGTGAGCTGATCGAGAAACTGGGCCTGATCTACAACAAGGCACGTCAGGCATCGATCACGCAGGAGCTGTCGGAAATCGTCGGTGGCGCGGCAGCGGTTTAAGGCTCACAGCATAATCAGTCATTAACAGAATTGAAGATCAGGAAAATTTAAGAGGAACCGGACATGAGTAGCGGTCGTATCGTACAAATTATCGGTGCAGTTATCGACGTACAATTCCCTCGGGAAGAAGTACCTCGTATCTATGATGCACTGTCCGTCGAAGGCGGCGAAATCACACTTGAGGTGCAGCAGCAGTTGGGCGACGGCATCGTACGTACCATCGCGATGGGCAGTACCGAAGGTCTGCGTCGTGGACTGGATGTGACCAATACAAAGGCGCCTGTTTCAGTACCGGTTGGTAAAGAAACACTGGGCCGTATCATGGACGTACTGGGTCGCCCGATCGATGAGCGCGGCGACATCGGTGAACAGGAGCGTATGCCTATTCACCGTAAAGCGCCTGCTTACGATGAGCTGTCAGCATCCAATGAACTTCTGGAAACAGGCATCAAGGTTATCGACCTGATCTGTCCGTTTGCCAAAGGTGGTAAGGTTGGTCTGTTCGGTGGTGCCGGTGTTGGTAAGACCGTTAACATGATGGAGCTGATCAACAACATCGCCAAGGCTCACTCTGGTCTGTCAGTATTTGCTGGTGTGGGTGAGCGTACTCGTGAAGGTAACGACTTCTATCACGAAATGCAGGAATCCAAGGTTATCGACATGGATGACCTGACCAACTCCAAAGTGGCGATGGTTTACGGCCAGATGAATGAGCCGCCCGGTAACCGTCTGCGTGTGGCACTGACCGGTCTGACCATGGCCGAAAAATTCCGTGACGAAGGTCGTGACGTACTGTTCTTCGTCGACAACATCTATCGTTACACACTGGCCGGTACTGAAGTATCTGCACTGTTGGGCCGTATGCCTTCAGCGGTAGGTTACCAGCCAACACTGGCGGAAGAGATGGGTGTACTGCAGGAGCGTATTACTTCCACCAAGACCGGTTCGATCACGTCTATCCAGGCCGTTTACGTACCTGCGGACGACTTGACCGACCCGTCACCAGCGACCACCTTCGCTCACTTGGACGCGACCGTTGTACTGTCACGCTCCATCGCCGAGCTGGGTATCTACCCAGCGATCGACCCTCTGGACTCCACCTCCCGTCAGCTGGATCCGCTGGTTATCGGCCAGGAGCACTATGAAGTAGCGCGTGGCGTGCAGTCAGTTCTGCAGCGTTACAAGGAACTGAAAGACATCATCGCGATTCTGGGTATGGACGAACTGTCTGAAGAAGACAAGCAGATCGTTGCCCGTGCTCGTAAGATTCAGCGCTTCCTGTCTCAGCCATTCTTCGTGGCAGAAGTATTTACCAACACACCCGGTAAATACGTATCTCTGAAAGACACGATTGCTGGCTTTAAAGGTATTCTGAACGGTGATTACGATCACATTCCGGAGCAGGCCTTCAACATGGTCGGCACCATCGAAGAAGCCGTGGAAAAAGCAGCCAAGCTCAAAGGCTGATGCCAAACCGGGCCCAGGCAGCAGGAAACCGCTGCCTGGCGGTAAGCCCTGACAGCGTTGCAAAGAGATAAAGATTATGGCGATGACTATGCATTGTGACATCGTAAGTGCAGAAAAACAGATTTTCTCCGGCTTGGTAGAAATGGTAGTAGCTACCGGTACCCTGGGTGATCTGGGTGTGGCCCCAGGCCATGCGCCGCTGCTGACCGAACTGATTCCCGGCCCGGTACGTTGCGTGCTGCGCGATGGCGGTGAGGAAATCTATTATGTTTCTGGCGGCTATCTGGAAGTACAGGCAGGAACGGTCACGGTTCTGGCTGATACAGCAATCCGCGCCGGAGACGTTGACGAAGCTGCTGCTCAGCAGGCAATTGAAGACGTACAGAAAGCCATTGCAAACAAAGACTCAGAGTTCGAGTACTCACGTGCGGCGACACAGCTGGCTGAGGCTGTCGCTCAGTTGCGTGCTTTGAAACAGCTTAAGAAATAACATTGAATACATGATCGACCTTGTCTAACAGGGTCCAATCACGGTAAAAAGGGTAGCCAGAGTGCTGCCCTTTTTTTTGGATCAAATAAATGAATACAGATGTCATTGTGCTGGCTGCGGGTAAAGGCACCCGCATGTACTCCGACAAACCAAAAGTACTGCACGAGCTTGCCGGGCGACCCATGCTGACACATGTACTGCATGCCGCCAAACAACTTCAGGCACGTAAAACCTGTGTCGTCACAGGCTTTCAATCAGACTTGATAAGAAACCACTATGCCTCAGCCAATGATGTTGGCAATCTCGTCTGGGTCACTCAATCTGAACAATTGGGCACGGGGCACGCCGTCATGCAGGCCGTACCGGAACTGGATGACGATGACTCTATCGTGCTGGTTTTGTATGGAGACGTCCCACTGGTAAGACCTGAGAGCTTACAGGGATTAACCGAGCTGGCGATCGAGCACGGCATTGCAGTACTGACACTGCAAACTGATGATCCCTTCGGACTGGGACGGATCCTGCGTGATGACAACGGCCATGTCATTGGTATCGTCGAAGAAAAGGACGCGACCCCGCAGCAGCGTCAAATTAAGGAAATCAATACAGGTATCATGGCATTTCGCGCCGGGCTCTTGAAATCAAGTCTGAAACAATTGACGACTGATAACGCTCAGGGTGAATACTATCTGACCGACACTGTCGCCATTGCCAATGCCGCGGGCGTTACCATCGCAGCCCTGCAAACGAGCGATGCACCGCAGGTACAGGGAGTCAACAATCGGCTGCAACTGGCAGAACTGGAACGTACCTATCAGATCCGAAAAGCGCGAGAGCTGGCCATGAGTGGCGTCACCATCATGGATCTGAATCGTCTCGATATTCGTGGTGACATCTCTGTAGGCCGCGACTCAACAATTGATATCAATGTCATTCTGCAGGGTCAGGTACGTATCGGCAATAATGTTGTTATAGGTCCGAATGTAACCATCATCAATAGCGACATCGGCGACAATGTTCATATTCTGGCAAACAGCCATGTCGAGTCAGCAATAATTCACAACGATTGCCACGTCGGACCCTTTGCGCGGCTGCGCCCTGGCACCGAGCTGGGAGTCGGTAGCAAGATAGGTAACTTTGTTGAGACCAAAAAAGCGATACTTGGCACTGGCAGCAAAGTAAACCACCTGAGCTATATTGGGGACTCCGAGATTGGAGATCACGTTAATGTAGGCGCAGGGACCATTACCTGTAACTATGATGGTGTCAACAAAGCAAAAACCGTTATCAAGGATGGCGCATTCATTGGATCCAATACCGCACTGGTCGCGCCAGTCGCCGTTGGCAAACTGGCTACTGTTGCAGCCGGATCGGTCATAACCAGCGATGTGCCCGATAACGATCTGGCCGTTGCCAGAGGTCGACAAAAGAATATCAGCGGCTGGAAGCGGCCAGTTAAAAAATAAATCGGAAATCAGGAGCAAATTATGTGCGGTATTGTTGGTGCGGTGGCACAGCGTGATGTTATCGGCATTTTACTGGAGGGCCTGAAACGCCTTGAATACCGTGGATATGATTCCGCAGGTGTCGCCATTATAGAAAAAGGCGCATCTGACATTACCACTGTCAAAGCGGTAGGCAAGGTAAAAGAGCTGGTCGACAAAGTCGGGAACAGCGGGGTAAAAGGCCGAACCGGCATCGCGCACACACGCTGGGCCACTCATGGCGTACCGAGTGAAAAGAATGCACACCCGCACATTTCAGGAAGTGGTCTGGCGCTGGTTCACAACGGCATTATCGAGAACCACAATGAACTTCGTAACGAACTGAAGGCAGCCGGATATGACTTTGCATCTGACACAGACACAGAAGTAGTCGTGCATCTGTTACATCAGACAATGTCCCAGTCTGAAATGAGCCTGCTGACTGCCGTACAAAAAATCGTCCCTCGCCTCCACGGTGCCTATGGGCTATGTGTAGTAAGCGCGAATGAACCCGAGACCCTGGTCGTCGCGCGCAGCGGCAGTCCCTTGGTGATTGGTTGCGGTATCGGTGAGAATTTCGTGGCATCGGATCCACTGGCTCTAGGCCAGGTGACTGACAGATTCATCTATCTGGAAGAACACGACGTCGCTGAAATCAAACGCGACAGCATTCGAATATTCAGTGAAGATAAACCGATTGATCGGAAGATCACCCGTATCAGAAGTGAAATCGATGAAATAGAAAAAGGTGAGTTTGGACATTTCATGCTCAAAGAAATTTACGAGCAACCGGCAGTCATCAAAAATACACTGAGTGGCCGTATCAGTGACCGGCATGTGCTGGAGGAAGCCTTCGGCGTCAAGGCGCGGGAAATATTCGACCAGGTAGATAACGTGCAGATAGTTGCCTGTGGCACCAGCTCTCATGCCGGCCTTATTACAAAGTACTGGCTGGAAGAGATTGCCAAACTGCCCTGTCAGGTGGATATCGCCAGTGATTATCGCTATCGGCCTATAGTGGTTAGACCGGGAACACTGTTTGTCACCATCTCTCAGTCGGGCGAAACAGCGGATACTTTGGCAGCGCTGCGTTATGCCAAGGAGCTTCCCTACGTCGCCAGACTGGCCATTTGCAATGTTGCGACCAGTTCGCTGGTGCGCGAGTCCGATTTCTCACTACTGACCATGGCAGGCCGCGAGATTGGTGTGGCATCAACAAAAGCCTTTACGACACAGCTCGTGGCGTTGTTCCTGCTTTCATTGGTGCTGGGTCGTCGTAATGGACTGAGTGAGGCTGAAGAAGCTGGCTATGTCAAAGATCTGAAAGACCTGCCAGAACTCATTAAAAATGTGTTGAAACAGGACAAAGCCATTCAGCAGCTTTCCATCAATTTTGCAGACAAACATCACGCTCTGTTCCTTGGACGCGGCGCGCAATACCCGGTTGCGAAAGAGGGTGCACTCAAGCTGAAGGAAATCTCCTATATCCATGCCGAGGCCTACCCGGCTGGCGAGCTCAAACACGGGCCCCTGGCGCTGGTTGACGACAAGATGCCAGTAGTTGCCGTCGCGCCGAATGATGAGTTGCTCGGCAAGCTGAAGGGTAACCTTGCGGAGGTTAGCGCGCGCGGTGGCAAGCTTTTCGTAATTGCGGATGAGTCTGCTGGATTCGACGACGAGCCTGAATACAAACTCATAAGATTACCGGCCGTTCCGGACGCCTTAGCACCTATTGTCTATACAATACCGCTGCAGCTGCTCTCCTATCATGTGGCCATCCTTAAAGGCACAGATGTGGATCACCCCCGAAATCTCGCAAAATCGGTGACAGTTGAGTAATACATCTTTGCCTTCCTAGCCATATTGTAGTCAGACAATAAAGTTGGTAACCATACAAAATAGTTGGTAACTATACAAAATAGTTGGTAACTTTATTCCGCCTGTGGCAGAGTTCTATCATTGCCACAGGCGCTCATAAAATGACCAATTTGAAACTGGACAAGCGCACCATCCAATGGATTAAGGCCAAAAGAGGCTCTGGAAATGGTGCCGACTACTCTCCCTGGCTGACGGTCAGCGATGTACCTTCACAAGGGCGCGTTCACAGAGTGCAAGGTCACCTGACGCAACGCACACACCACCTACTATCCGATCTTGAGTTTTCAACCTTTCTTTTGCTCGAATGGAATCCATTGGTTGTTGATATCAGAGAACAATTTCCTCTGGATGTCGAAGAGACCACTGCAATTGCAAAGGAGCTTGGGATTCGCCACCCTGAAATATCGGGACACACCCACGTCATGTCCTCAGACTTCCTTGTGGATATGCAGGAATCGGTCATGGGGCCAATCAAGAAAGTAGCGATCCAGGTGAAGCCACTTGAAGCGCTCATGGATAGTAGAACACTTGAGAAATTGAGAATTGAACAACGGTACTGGGAAAAACAGGACGTCACCTGGAAGATTGTCACTGAGAGGGATCTTCCACCGATCTACATCAAAAACCTTATTTTTTTACACCCTTCAGCACGCCTGACCGAGCCGATGGAAGTACTGATAGCGATGATTCCTGAGATTCATGCCCACCTATCTCGCTATCAGTCAACAAGATTGCCGGATATCGGGATGATGATCGACCAAGCTTACGAGCTATCTCCCGGAACCACGCTCTCACGAATCCGGGCACTTTGTGCTCTACGGATCTTTCAGTTCGACCTTCACCAAACCTGGGAATCGCTCACTGGTTCAGACCTGATCATTTCTGACATGGCGTCAGTAATAATAAAGCGGCTGAGATACAGCCATGCTTAGCATTAACACAGTCGTTCTCTATGCGGACTGCCGCTACCGCGTACTTGAAATACTAAGCCAAGGGTTTATATGGATTGATATTGATTCAGATAGCGCCTTTCCAGAACAAATACACTTTGATGTCATCGATCAACAATTCAATGACGAGAAGCTGAAACTCCAAAGCGATCCTTACGGCGAACTGGTGAATGAGACGGTTGAACAAGGATCAAAGCATCAGACCATTCGTGACGAGCGAATGAATCTGATTGCTCCATTGATTAACCAAGAGGATATCTACTTTCGCGCCACCAGAGGCAAGCTGGTTAAGAAGCGCTGCGCAGAAACAGGCACCCCAAAAAAAACCATCTACAAACTGCTGAGACAATATTGGCAGCGTGGCTGTGTCCCAAATGCTCTGCTCCCTGATTATCGAAACGCTGGCGGCAAGGGTAAGAAGAAAGTATCAACTAAAAAATCAGGCCGGCCACGCACAATTACCCAGGGCCAGGGCTCAATTGTTGACGCTTCGGTTGAGCGGATGTTCAGAATCGTGCTTGATCGCCACTACGCAAACGATAAAGGCTCCTCTTTGCCTTATGCGCACCGCCGTTTCTGCGACATGTATCAGCTGGCGAACCCCGAGGTTGCAGAATCTGATTATCCAACGCTGCGGCAACTTAGTTACTTCTGGGAGCGCGAATACTCCAGACCTGAAAGAGTTCGACTTAAAACGAACAGAATCACCTATGCAAAAGACGTAAGGCCCTTGATTAGTACGGCAACGGCAAGCGCACTGGGGCCGGGTAGCCGTTACGAGATTGATGCGACGATTGCCGACATATATCTGCTGTCTTCGGATCGTCAACGTATCATAGGACGGCCAACCCTATACGTCGTGGTGGATGTATTCAGCAGAATGGTCGCAGGGTCTTATATCGGCCTGGAATCCCCCTCGTATGTTACGGCTATGCAGGCTCTCCGCATGGCAATGACAAGCAAAGTTGAAATCTGTCATCGCTATGGCCTGGATATCAAACCCGAAGAATGGCCGACTGTTGGAATCCCTGATGCAATTCTGGCTGACAGAGGAGAACTGCTGGGCTACCAAATTGAGTCTCTTGAGAATGCGTTTGGTGTCCGCATAGAAAATACCCGCCCTTATGGTGGCGATGCCAAAGGCATCGTTGAGCGTTACTTCCGTACCCTTCAGGCAAACTTCAAACCATTTGCACCCGGCGTTGTGACTGCAACAACGGTAAAAAAGCGTGGTGGAAGAGATTATCGCCTGGACGCGACGTTAACACTGGAAGATTTCAGCAAAATCATTGTTGCTTCAATCCATCACAGAAACCAAAGCTCTGTCCTGACCAAATATGATCGTTCTGCCGATATGCCTGATGAGCTGGTACCAACACCAATCAATCTATGGGAGTGGGGTGTTAAGAACCGTAGTGGTCGCTTAAGAAGCGTGCATCCTGATCTTGTCCGGTTGGCATTGCTACCCCGTCAAAAGGTCACAGTTTCCAACCTTGGCATTAATTGCTTTGGCGAATACTACACCTCTTCAGAGTTGCTCAAGTCTGGCTGGTTGCACAGGGACTCAAGTTTAGGGCGTATTGAGCTGGAAGCGGCCTACGACCCAGCTGATGCAGAACAAATCTATCTGTTTCCAGAAAAAGGCATCAATACATACTGGGTTTGTTCATTGTCTGACCGATCCCGTCAGTTCCGGGGCCAAACCATGTGGGAACTATGGGCCAGCAAAGAAAGACAGAAAAAAGCCACTGCCAAAGCCAAAATTGTTGATGAGACCAGCAAAAGACAGCTGGAAAACATGATCGACGACACCATCAAAAAGGCACTCCGGGCTCGTCCGCTCGCCTCAGCATCAAGCAAAGCTGAATTGATACGTGGCATCAGACAAAACCGCACAGAAGAGCGCGAGAAAGAGCGACAGGCACAGAAACCCATGCCTGTACCCTCTCCGAAGACCAAGGCGGATGTCACCTATCTGCACGACAAACCAGAAGACGGGAGCTTTCCTGATTTTCTGGAAGACCTATTTGGAGACGATGAATGACATTACCTTCAGGCATGGTCGAGGCAAGATACAGAGACACAGGCCTCGCTGAATACGCCGGCAATCCATTTATTGAGGCTCTCCCCCCCTTTCTGGAGCGTAAGCACCTGCGGACAGCACTAGGAGGTACCATCCAAATACGCCCCTCTGATGTATATCTGGATCAGCACTCACGAATACACGTCATATCGCAGTTACTGGATAGGTTTTTCCAACCCCTGGCACGCCATATTGATCTTGAAACAAAGATTTCCATGATGTTGAGACAAGGATATGTCGGAAGAAACCTGGCCAATGGTAACCATGCTGTACATATCCAGAATGGTTATGAACGCCTTATGCAAAATGACCTGTCTGTTTTCCGGTTTGAACATGTTGAATCGACCGCCAAGAGTCTGGCTTTTATTGGCTGTTCCGGATCAGGAAAAACCAGCTCTCTGAACCGCATTTTGGGTACCTACCCGCAGCTGATATATCACCCAAAGTACAACTTTACCCAGATCGTATTCCTCAAAATCGACTGCCCTCACGATGGATCACTGAAGAACCTGTGTCACAACTTCTTCCGTGAAATTGACAATCGGTTAGGCACCAACTACGTCAGGCGCTATGTTGAAAAACGCCACGGCGTAGAAACACTGATAGCCCTGATGGCCCAGGTAGCAAATACTCACGCCATCGGTTTGCTGGTAATCGACGAAATTCAGCATCTGAGCCTTAAGGCGTCAGGCGGGGCAGAAAAAATGCTCAATTTTTTCGTGACACTGGTAAACGAAATGTCTGTCCCGGTGGTCATGGTTGGAACTCCCAAGGCGCGTCCGATCTTTGAAATGGACCTGCGTTCTGCACGACGCGGTGCCGGATTTGGCTCCATTCTTTGGGAGCCACTCACTCAGCCCTATGCCGACACGGATGTTAATCACTCTGAATGGGGAGCTTTTACCAACAAACTCTGGAAATACCAATGGCTGACCAAAGCTCCGGATGCCATTTCAGAAGAACTCAGAGACCTTTGGTTCGATCTGTCTCAAGGGATAATGGATGTTGTAATCAAATTATTCGTACTGTCGCAAATACGTGCGGTGATTAAGGGGACAGAACGAATTACACCGGCAATCATGAAATCCGTCTATCAGGATGAGCTGAAACCCATTCATCCAATGATCGAAGCTCTACGTTCCAAAGATCCGAACAAAATTGCCCGCTACTCCGACCTGACAGTACCAGCAGTGGATAAAAAAATACTGGAACTCAGTCTGCTGCTGGATTCTGCTCAGGATCGGATTTCTATCTCGCAGCGCTTTGGTGGAAACGAACAGGCAGTACGGCTATTCGGCATGCTGGCTGATATGGGCTATGAATCGAACCTGTTAGAGCCTTTGATCCTTCGTGCATTTGAAGAACATCCCAACCTGAAGATTCCTGATCTGATGCCAATCATCCTGACTTGGTACCAAGAAGGCACCATAACGCGAGAACACACCACGAAAAAACCTCAAGAAAAACGCGTCCGAAAAGAGGACTGGCATACCTTGGACTCTGACGACCTGCGCTTCCTGCACTCTCAGGCAGCCAATGAGGATGAGTTCTACACGGCGCTTAAAAATGCTGGTGTGATTTTTGATAGCGCCAGCTGGCTTGCCCAAAGCATCCAGGGCTGATCATGCTTAATTTTCCGATCCCCTATCCCGATGAGCTGCTGTATAGCACCATTGCCAGGGCCGGAATTCGACATGGCCTTATCAGCCCCAAACAGTTGCTGGAAGAGGTTTTTGATGGCAACCGCAAAGTCATTGCAACGGTCGACCTCCCGAATCACCTCAACCCACTCATTAAACAGCTGCCCAGCCGTTTCGGTATAGAACAACTCGCCTACCAGCACACATTATTTCCGCTATACGCCCCATTCATTCCTGAACAACGGCGAGTCCGGTGCTTGCAATGGATGGAGGGGAAGTCACAGGGTTCTATCCATCTTGCGATGGGCATAGCGGCCTCCATCATCAAAACCCCCAGCCACATTCGCTATTGCCCTGCATGCCTTAAAGAACAGGGTCGGCAATATGGTGAATATTTCTGGGAACGCGTATGGCAAGCTCCCGGCGTCAACTGCTGCGCACGACATGGCGTGCTGCTGAACAGCAAATTTATCCGGCCACAAAAGGAACGGCACCAATTCTTGTCACCGGCAATGTAAAACTGACCCACTAACGACAATTTAAAATTGACCCACCTGAGGCACAATGACCGCCTTTTAGCGATAAAGCGGCGGTTGAGA